>JBLNCI010000007.1:0-170608 GCA_050260515.1 Gemmatimonas sp. | reverse complement strand
CCAACGGCCTGCGTCGCAGCCATGAGCGGAGACCCGGCTCGGCACGCCCCTGGCACTGACCCCCCAGGCAACTTGCCGCGCACCGTCTCCAGGGATCAAAACAGCGCGCCGACGGTCTGAACGGCGCCGGCGCCCGCGTATGTCCGAAGCACGGCTGGCAACGGCCGCGGCGGAGAGACATCGACGCTCGCCTCAAGGGCCCGCTCCTCCACCTCCGAGGTGGAGGGGCGGCGAGGGTTGAAACGAGGAAAGAGACCGGATCAAACGAGAGACCGGACCAAACGATGGCAAACGATGCTCGATGGACCGACGGCCGGGCGCGCGCGGCGCTGCGGTCGATGTTCGATGCCGCGGTCGCGAGCGCGGCACCGGGGCCCGCGGTGTTGCGCCACCTGCCGGACAAGCCGCGCGGCCGCTGCGTCGTCGTCGGCGCGGGCAAGGCGTCGGCGGCGATGGCCGCGGCCCTCGACGCGGCGTGGCCCGACGTGTCGCTCGGCGGCGTCGTCGTGACGCGTGACGGCTACGCGGTGCCGGCCGGACGCATCGCGGTGCTGGAGGCGTCGCATCCCGTGCCGGACGAGCGCAGCGAGGAAGCGGCACGGCATATGCTGAAGGCGATGCGCGGGCTCACCGCCGACGATCTGGTGATCGCGTTGATCTCGGGAGGCGGCTCGGCGCTGATGGCGCTGCCCGCCGGCGCCATGACTCTCGCCGACAAGCAGGCGGTCAATCGCGCGCTGCTCGCGAGCGGCGCGGCCATCGCGGAGATCAATGCGGTGCGCAAGCACCTGTCGGCGATCAAGGGCGGACGGCTCGCGGCGGCCGCGAGACCTGCGCGCGTGGTCACCCTCGCCATCAGCGACGTGCCGGGCGATGACCCGGCCACCATCGCCTCGGGTCCCACGGTCGCCGATCCGACAACGCTCGCCGACGTGCGCGCGATCCTCGCCCGCCGCAACATCGAGCTGCCCGCCACCGCCGCTGCCGTGCTGGGTTCCGGCGCCGAGACGCCCAAGCGCGGCGAGATCGCCGAGGACGTGCGTCTCATTGCGACGCCTTCGATGGCGCTCGAAGCCGCCGCGGAGGCCGCGCGCGCCGCCGGACTCGCGCCGTTGATCCTCGGCGATGCGATCGAGGGCGAGAGCCGCGAGGTGGCCACCGTCATGGCGGGGATCGCCCGCGCCGTGCGGGATCATGGATACCCGGTGCGCGCGCCGGCGGTGCTGCTGTCGGGCGGCGAGACGACGGTGACCCTCGGCGCCACGGCGGGGCGCGGCGGCCCCAATTGCGAGTTCATGCTCGGCTTCGCCGTGGCGATGCGCGGCGAGCCAGGCGTGTGGGGCCTGGCGTGCGACAGCGACGGCATCGACGGCACCGACAATGCGGCGGGAGCGATGGTCGCCCCCGACACGCTCGTCCGCGCCGACGCGCTCGGCCTCGATGCGCGGCGCGCGCTCGGAGATCACGACAGCTACACGTTCTTCGACGCGCTCGGCGATCTCGTCCGCACCGGGCCGACCCGGACCAACGTCAACGATATCCGCGCGGTGCTGATAGCGCCTCCGATTACGCCCGGGTGACCGCGGGTCGCGCGCGGCGGCGTTTCCTGCTACGACTTCGAGCCCCGCCGCGATCGCCGTTCCGCTTCGATAGGTCAGCCGATTCGCATGCAGCCGATCATCTCCGTCCGCAACCTCACCAAGACCTACGCCTCGGGCTTCCAGGCGCTGAAGGGGATCGACCTCGATATCCACGCGGGCGAGATCTTCGCGCTGTTGGGCCCGAACGGCGCCGGCAAGACGACGCTGATCAGCATCATCTGCGGCATCGTCAACCCGAGCGAAGGCACCGTGACGGCCGACGGACACGACGTCATCGCCGATTACCGCGCCGCGCGCGCCAAGATCGGCATCGTGCCGCAGGAGCTCCACACCGACGCCTTCGAGTCGGTGTGGGCGACCGTCACCTTCAGCCGCGGCCTGTTCGGCAAGCCCGCCGACCCCGCCCACATCGAGAAGGTGCTGAAGGACCTGTCGTTGTGGGAGAAGCGCGACAGCAAGATCATGACGCTGTCGGGCGGCATGAAGCGCCGCGTCATGATCGCCAAGGCGCTGTCTCACGAGCCGCGCATCCTGTTCCTCGACGAGCCGACCGCGGGAGTAGACGTCGAGCTGCGTCGCGACATGTGGGACATGGTGCGGCGGCTGCGCGAATCCGGCGTCACTATCATCCTCACCACCCATTACATCGAGGAAGCCGAGGAGATGGCCGACCGCGTCGGCGTCATCAGCCACGGCGAGCTGATCGTGGTCGAGGAGAAGGACGCCTTGATGGAGAAGCTCGGCAAGCGCCAGTTGATGCTCCACCTTCAGGAGCGCCTCGACCGCGTGCCGCCGCAGCTCGCCGAGTACGGACTCGAGCTGTCGAAGGACGGGACCGTGCTCGTCTACACCTTCGACGCCCACAGTCGCCGCAGCGGCATCGCCACCCTGCTGCGCCAGCTCGTCGATCTCGGAATCGGCTTCAAGGACCTCCAGACCAGCGAAAGCTCGCTCGAGGAGATCTTCATCAGCCTGGTGCACCGCAAATGAACCTCCACGCGATCCGCGCGATCTACCTGTTCGAGATGACGCGCGCCCGGCGGACTCTGCTCCAGAGCATCGTCTCCCCGGTGATCTCGACCTCGCTCTACTTCGTGGTGTTCGGCGCGGCGATCGGCTCGCGCATGACCGACGTCGTCGAGGGCGTGAGCTACGGCGCGTTCATCGTGCCGGGCCTGATCATGCTGACGGTCCTGACCCAGAGCGTGTCGAACGCGTCGTTCGGCATCTACTTCCCGCGCTTCACCGGGACGATCTACGAGATCCTGTCGGCGCCGATCTCGCCGCTCGAGATCGTCATCGGCTACGTCGGCGCGGCGGCGAGCAAGTCGGTGATCCTCGGCATTATCATCCTCGCGACGGCGTGGCTGTTCGTCGACTACCACGTCGTGCATCCGGTGTGGATGATCGGATTCCTGATCCTCACGTCGATAACGTTCAGTCTGCTCGGCTTCATCATCGGCATCTGGGCCGATGGCTTCGAGAAGCTGCAGCTCGTCCCGCTGCTGATCATCTCGCCGCTGACGTTCCTCGGCGGCAGCTTCTACACCATCGAGATGCTGCCGCCGGTGTGGCACACCGTCGCGCTGTTCAATCCGGCGGTGTATCTGGTCAGCGGCTTCCGCTGGGGCTTCTACGGCGTCGCCGACGTGTCGATCGCGGTCAGCCTCGCCATGACCGCGGTGTTTCTCGCCGTGTGCCTCGCCACGGTGTGGTGGATCTTCCGCACCGGCTACCGCCTCAAGGCGTGATCCCGCGCGCGGTCACGGAACGCTCGCCCCGCCGGGCCGTTGATCGCCAAAGACCCTGACCCGGCGGATCCCATGCCCGACGTCAATTCCTCGACCGCCAGCGCAACGCGACTGCAGGTGGCGAACGCCCGCGCCGACGAATCCGGTCACGGCATCGCCCGGATCGGCAACAACGTGTTCGGCACGCTGGGTATCCGTCCCGGCGAGGCGATCGAGATCGTCGGCAAGCGTCACACCGCCGCGATCGCGTTTCCCGCGTATCCCGAGGACGAGGGCCTGCAACTGATCCGCCTCGACGGGCTCGAGCGCATCAACGCCGGGGTCAGCAGCGGGGACCACGTCGAAGTGCAGCGTGCCGAAGCCAAGCCCGCGACGCGGATCGTGCTGGCGCCGGCGCAGAAGAACCTGCGGCTCCAGGGTTCCGGCCAGGCGCTGCGGCGCACCTTCACCGGCCGGGCGTTGATGGCGGGCGACATCGTGTCGACCTCGGTCCACCAGCGGACGCGCGGCGAATCGCGCCTGCCCCCCGAGCTGCGGCAGATGTTCGACCTGCCGGCCTACGGCCTCCAGGAGATCCGCCTCGCGGTGGTGTCGACCAGCCCGCGCGGAATCGTCATCGTCACCGACGAGACCGAGATCGAGCTCCGCCCGCAGTACGAGGAGCCGAAGGAGGCGCGCCGCGGCGACGTGACCTACGACGACATCGGCGGCGTCGGCTCGACCGTCGATCAGGTGCGCGAGATGGTGGAGCTGCCGCTCCGCCATCCCGAGCTGTTCCAGCGCCTCGGCATCGACCCGCCGAAGGGCGTGCTGCTGTACGGACCGCCGGGGACCGGCAAGACGCTACTCGCCCGCGCCGTCGCCAACGAGGCGGAGGCATCGTTCTTCCACATCGCCGGCCCCGAGATCATGGGCGCCCACGTCGGCGAATCCGAGCAGCGGCTGCGAGACGTCTTCCAGGAGGCGCGGCAGAACGCACCGTCGATCGTGTTCATCGACGAGATCGATTCGATCGCGCCGAAGCGCGAGAACGTCACCGGCGAGGTCGAGCGCCGCATCGTCGCGCAACTGCTGACGCTGATGGACGGCCTGGAACCGCGCCAGAACATCGTCGTCATCGCCGCGACCAACCGCATCGACGCCATCGACGAGGCGCTGCGCCGTCCCGGCCGCTTCGACCGCGAGATCGTCATCGGCGTCCCCGATCAGGCGGGCCGCCGCGAGATTCTCGCCATCCACACCCGCGGCATGCCGCTCGGCGACGGCGTCGACCTCGACGGGATCGCGCGCACGACCTACGGCTTCGTCGGTGCCGACCTCTCGGCGCTCGCCCGCGAGGCCGCCATGGACGCGGTGCGTCGGGTGCTGCCGCAGATCAACCTGCGCGAGGGAATCCCCCAGAAGGTCATCGACGAGCTCAAGGTCGAGGCCGCCGACTTCCGCAATGCCATGAAGCGCATCCAGCCGTCGGCGCTGCGCGAGATCATGATCCAGGTCCCGGACGTCACGTGGGAGGATGTCGGCGGGCTGGGCGACGTGCGCCAGCGGCTGCGCGAAGGGATCGAGCTGCCGCTAAAGAATCCGGAGGCGTTCCGTCGCCTCGGCATCCGCCCCGCCAAGGGCTTCCTGCTGTTCGGGCCACCAGGCACCGGCAAGACGCTGATGGCCAAGGCGGTCGCCCGCGAGGCCGAGGCGAACTTCGTTGCGACGAAGTCGTCGGACCTGCTGTCGAAGTGGTACGGCGAATCCGAGCAGCAGGTGTCGCGGCTGTTCGCACGCGCGCGCCAGGTCGCGCCGACGGTCATCTTCATCGACGAAATCGACTCGCTGGTGCCGGCGCGGGGCGGCGGTCTGGGCGAGCCTGCGGTGACGGAGCGCGTGGTCAACACGATCCTCGCCGAGATGGACGGACTGGAGGAACTGCAGGGCGTCGTCGTCATCGGCGCGACCAACCGGCCAAACCTCGTCGATCCCGCCTTGCTGCGGCCCGGACGCTTCGACGAGCTGGTCTACGTGCCTGTGCCCGACCTTGCCGCGCGGCGGCACATCCTCGGGATCCAGACCCGCGAGATGCCGCTCGCGGGCAACGTCGATCTCGACGCGATCGCCGCGCGCACCGAGCGCTACACCGGCGCCGATCTGTCGGATGTCGTGCGACGCGCGGGGCTTCTCGCGCTTCGCGAGTCGCTCACCGCCGACACCGTCACGCCGGCGCACTTCGAGCGCGCCCTCAAGGAGACGCGGCCGTCGGTAACCCCGGAGATGGAGCGCGAGTACGAGCAGATGCTCCACTCGCTCAAACGTCAGGAGCCGCGGCAGCGCATCGGATTCCAGATCGGCGCGGGGTGAGCGCGGAGCGGGCGCGTCACTGCTCGGCGAAGGCGCGCGCCTTCTCGACGATGTCGGGCGGGAGCCGGTAGACCTCGGCGACGAGCCGCTGCACCTCCTCGCCGGACACGGCTCGCACCTCGAGGCCCATCCGTGACGCATCGTCGAGGAACCTGGGGTCCTTCATCGTCGCGTCGAAGGCGCGGCGCAGCACCGCGACGCGCTCGGCGGGGACGTCGGGCGGCGCGAACAGCGGCCGGCCGGCGGTCTGCGGGATGAGGACGACCTTGAGGATGTTCCGCACCTCCTCGCTTTGCGGGATCTCGGTGATCGCCGGCACGTCGGGAATCTCCGGATTGCGGGTCTGGCCGATCAGCACCAGGAAGTTCACCAGCTTGTCGCGCACCCATTCGGGCTTCTGCGTCTTGAGGCTGGAGTAGGACCCGCAGGCGCCATCGACCTCGTGGCGTTCGAGCGCGAGCTGGACCTCCTTGCCGCCGGGGTAGCCCGTCACGAGCTCCATCTTCGCATCGAACAGCTTGATCAGCAGCAGCGCGTAGGTGTGCGTGCTGGTGCCGGGCCCGGATGTGCCGACGATGAGTTTTTTCGCGAGCAGGTCCTGCCAGGTGCTCACCCCCGAGCCGTGCCAGGCGATGCAACTCGAGTCCTCGCTGACGACGCTGCCGATCCAGATCACTTTATTGGCGTCGAATTTCGCCGCCTCGACCCCCAGCAGCGGCATGGTGATCACCGCCCGACTCGGCGCGCCGAGCACGGTGCCGTCCTTGGGCGCCACGGCGTACACCATGTTGGTGGCCCGCAGGCTGCCGCCGCCCGGCATGTTTTTCGGCAGGATGGCCGGCTGCCCGGGGATGTGGCCCGGCAGATGACGCGCGACCAGCCGCGCATTGACGTCGTAGCCGCCGCCGGTCGCGGCCCCGATCCAGATCTCGATCGTCTTGCCGGCGTAGAAGTCCTCGGCACCGGCAGCGCCGGCTGCCGTGAGGCTGATCGCGAAGATCAGCGCCCGCACAAAGCCCATCGTGAAAGCCTCCGTACTGCTCATTTGCGCGGCGATCGACGGCGCGGTCGGTATACGCGAACAGGGCCGCAGACGCTGCGCGTGGCATTGGTGCCGAGCTTAGCACCAGCTTACCCGGAGCGAACCAGGGCTCTTTGAAATTCGGAGAGCTGTGTGGGTCAGTCGATGTTGCGGTGCAACAGCGCCCTGGGCGTCGGAGAGGTGGCGCCGGCGGCGGCGCCCGCGGGCAGGCCGTGCCCGGCGATCGGCGGCGATGCCCTGTGATTGACGACCTGCAGGTACTCGGGCCGGAAGCCGCCGGCCTGCGCCATCGCCTCGAGGCTGACGACGGTCAGCGCGTGGCGGTCGAGGCACACGAGCCCGGCCTCGCGCATCCGCTTTAGGATGCGGTTCACGTAGGGCGTGGTGAGACCGGTGCAGTCGGCGATGTCCTGCTGCGTCAACGGCACCCGCCGCTCCGCGCCCGCCGCGGTCAACCGCAGGGTCAACTCGGTGAGAAGGTGGGCGATGCGCGAGAATGCATCGCGCCGTCCGAGGCTGACCGCGAATTGCTGCAGCTGTGCCGTATTGTACGAGGCCGCGAGCATCAGCGTCTCGGCCAGTCGGGGAAACCGCCGGAGCATGTCGTCGATGGTGGTGCGCGATATCGGCGCGACGAGACAGGGCGTCAGCGTAGCCACGGAGTACGGCGCGACCCGATAAGCGAGGCATTCGATACCGATGAAGTCGCCGCTCAGTCGCAGCGCGAGAATCTGCCGTCCTCCGTCGCGGAGTTGTTTGTAGGCCGCAAGCCAGCCGGACACGGCGATGAAGACTTCGTTGCAGGAGCGGCCGTCGCAGATCACCTGCCGGTGGGCCGGTATGGTCCGCCGCTCGGCGGTGATGCCGTCCAGGTACGCTGCCTCGTCCTCGGTCAACGTGAGGAAACGCGCAAAGCTCGCAACCGCGGAGCGAACATCCGGCACGTCGCGCCTCGTTCGATGTAGGTGTCGCGCCAGGTGGGTCGGCGGCCCCGGGATGGGATGAGTCGGAACACAACGGCGTCAAAGGGCAAAGGTTCCGCCCCGGCTGGTTCAACTGCGTCAATGATCTCGCGGTTATGTGCCTGTCGGGCGTTCAGTACCGTGCGACGGTGCGCACGTGGTGAACGCAGATGAGAATGGCGCGATCGGTATTGGTTTCGGCGACGTTGTCCGCAACCGCGGTGCCGGCGTACGCCGACGCGCCCCTGAATTACCTCACCGGTCATGGCGTTCGGGCCCATCCGGTGACGGCGCTCACATGGGGGCTGCTCGCCCTGTCGGTCGCCGTGGTGGTCATCATGACGGCCCTCGTCGTCCTAGGAATCGCCCGTCGCAGCGGGCGCATCGCGCCGGTCGCATCCGGACGCTTTCCGGTCGAGCGGCCTGCCGGAGGCATCAACTGGATCGTCGTCGGAATCGTCGCGACAGTCGCCGCGCTGCTGGGGTCCCTGATCTGGACGATGGCGGTCCTGGCGCGTGTCGCCGCGCCGCCGGAGAAGCCGGGCCTCGTGCTCGAGCTGACCGGCCATCAGTGGTGGTGGCAGGTCCGCTACACCGACGAACAGCCGAGTCGGGTATTCACCACCGCCAACGAGATCCATATCCCGGTCGACACGCCAGTGCGTATCAGGCTGCGCAGCGACGACGTCATCCACTCGTTCTGGGTTCCCGCGCTGGGCGGCAAGATGGATCTCATCCCCGGACAGACGAACGAGACGTGGATCCAGGCCGACACGGCGGGTTCCTACGCGGGGCAGTGCGCCGAGTATTGCGGCGTGCAGCACGCGCACATGGCGTTTTCGGTCGTCGCGCAGTCCGCCGACGAGTTTCGGCGATGGTGGGACCATGAGCTGGAGGCCCCGCGTCCGCCGACCGATGGTGCCGTCGCCGCCGGGCAGCGGCTGTTTCAGACCCGGTGCGGCGCGTGCCACGCCGTTCGTGGCACCACGGCCGGCGGCATCTACGGCCCCGACCTCAGCCACCTGATGATCCGCGGTGCGCTGGCGGCCGGCACCCTTCCGAATACCCCCGGGCATCTCGCGGCGTGGCTGGCCGATCCCCAAGGCCCGAAGCCCGGGAACCAGATGCCGGCCCTCGCATTGCCCGGACCGGAGCTCGAGGCGATCCGAGCTTACCTCCAGACCCTCGACTGAGGAGGCGCGTGTGTCGATCACCGAGTACGAACGCGTTCCGACCGTTTCGACGCACGATTACGAGTCGGCGTTCGCACGCAAGCTCGAGCGAGTGTGGGAGACGAAACCCGGGCTGATCGGTTGGTTGAGCACCGTCGATCACAAGGAGATCGGTATCCGCTACATCGTCACGGCGTTCGCCTTTCTCGTCGTCGGCGGCGTCGAGGCGCTGATCATGCGCGTGCAACTCGCGCAGCCGAACGAACGCGTGCTGACGCCGGAGCAGTACGACCAGCTTTTCACGACCCACGGCGTCACGATGATCTTCCTATATGCGCTGCCGGTGCTGTCGGGGTTCAGCAACTACCTGTGGCCACTGCTGCTGGGCTCGCGCGACATGGCGATGCCGAGACTCAACGCGTTCTCGTACTGGGTCTACCTCTGGTCCGGACTGCTCATGTACGCGGGCTTCGTCGTCGGCGCCGGACCGAATGCCGGCTGGTTCAGCTACCCGCCATATGCGTCCGCGACGTTCAACCCCGGGCCGAACATCGACATCTATGCGCTCGGGATGGTGCTGTTCGGGATTTCAACGACCGTGGGCGGAATCAACTTCATGGTCACCGCGCTGCGCACCCGCGCGCCGGGCATGTCGATCAACCGTTTGCCCATCATGGTGTGGGGCACGCTGACCGCGTCGGCCGGCAATCTGCTCGCGGTACCCTCGGTGAGCCTCGCGTTCTTCATGCTCTGGCTCGATCGCCGCTTTGGGACCCACTTCTTCGATGCCTCGGCGGAGGGACAGCCGCTGCTCTGGCAACACCTGTTCTGGATGTTCGGCCACCCCTGGGTGTACGCCATCGTCCTGCCGGCGATGGGCATGGTGTCGGACGGGCTGCCGGTGTTCTGCCGACGGCCGCTCGTCGGCTACACGGCGGTCGCGCTGGCGACCGTCGTGACGATGGTGATCGGCTTCGGCGTGTGGGTGCACCACATGTTCGCGACGGGGCTCCCGAACCTCGGCCTGTCGTTCTTCAGCGCCGCCTCGTTCGTCATTGTCATTCCCAGCGCTGTATCGGTGTTCGCCTGGACGGCGACCATCTGGACCGGACGCATCGTTTGTACCACCGCGTTCTGGTTCTTCGCGAGCTTCATCGTCCTGTTCGTCATCGGCGGCGTCTCGGGCTTCATGACCGCCTCGGTGCCGGCGGACTGGCAGCTCACGGACACCTATTTCGTCGTCGCGCATCTGCACTACGTGCTGATCGGGATCAACGTCTTTCCCGTCGTCGGCGCGATCTACTTCTGGTTCCCCAAGATGACCGGACGGATGCTGAGCGAGCGACTCGGCCGCTGGAACTTCTGGACCATGTTCATCGGCTTCAATGTCGCGTTCTTTCCGATGCACTTCATCGGCCTGCTCGGAATGCCCCGGCGCATCTACACTTATCCCGCCGATTACGGATGGAACGCGGCGAACCTGATCATCAGCGGCGGCGCCTTCGTGTTCGCGATCGGAGTCGCGCTGCTCATCCTCAATGTCGCGGTGAGTCTCAGGCGGGGGCGGGTCGCAGGTCCGAATCCCTGGGATGCGTCGACACTCGAGTGGGCGACGCCGTCGCCGCCGCCTCCCTACAACTTCGTCGTCATTCCCACCGTCGCCAGTCGGCATCCCCTCTGGGAACGCCGCCTCGACGACAGCCCGGGTGAGTCCTCGATCACGACCGGGGCGGAACTCGCCGACGACAAGGAGGCGATCGCCGTGACCGCGCTGGACGCCGAACCCGACCTCATCCTCAAAATGCCCCACGATTCAGTGCTGCCGTTTGTGCTCTCGCTGGCCCTGGCCGGGCTGTTCGTCGGGCTTGCGGCGTTCATGTGGTGGTTGGTGGCCGCCAGTCTCGCGGCGGGTACCGCCCTCGCGGTCGCTTGGCTGTGGCCGCGACCGGAGCTCGGTCAGACGATGGAGGCGGCGTCATGAGCTACGTGGCGATGGAACGCGAGCGGCTGCCGATCGGCAGCATCGGCCGGCGCGCCACCGGGTGGTGGGCGATGCTCTTCATCGTGGCGACGGAGGCCGCGATCTTCGCCTACCTCCTGTTCAGCTACTACTTCTTCGCGATCCAGCCGCACTCTGCGCCGTGGCCGCCGGGCGGCCCGCCGGAGCTGCGGCTCGCGCTTCCGAACACGGTGATCCTCATCGCGAGCAGCGTCGCCGTGTGGTGGGGCGAGGAGGGGATCCGGCGCGGCGGCTCAGGGCGACTGACGATCGCGCTCCTGATCGCATTCGTGCTTGGGGTCGCCTTCGTGGTCATTCAGGGCCTTGAGTGGTCGAACAAGACATTCAGCTTCTCGAGCGGCGTGTTCGGATCGCTCTACTACACCATCACCGGATTCCACATGGCCCACGTGGTCGTGGGCCTCGTCGTGCTGCTCGCCATGCTGGCTTGGTCGGCGCTCGGTTACTTCAATGCGGTGCGTCATGCGGCGATTTCGATCGGCGCGCTGTACTGGCACTTCGTCGACGTCGTGTGGCTCACCGTCTTCTTCACCTTCTACGTGACGCCGCGGATCGGGTGAGCCATGCCGACCGACGCCTCGACCGCTGTCCGCCATCCGTCGCCGCGCCGCGCGCGTGCCGACGGCCGTGTGGTTGCGTTCGGACTTCTCGGCGCACCGTTCGCATGGGCGCTCGCCCATGTCGTGACGTACAGCGTTGCCGCCGTCGTCTGCTACCCCGGGCACGAGCCGCGTGCCGGCATCGGCGGGCTCGGGTGGGTCACGCCGCCGCTGCTGTTCGTCTACGCCGCCGGGCTCGTCATTGCCGCAGCCGCCGGCGTTGCCGCGCGCCGAGCGTGGGCGGCGAGCCGCGAGGAAGCGCACGGCCACGCCGGGCACGCCGCCGAGATCGGCGAGGGCCGCACGCGCTTCATGGCCCTGTGGGGATTGATGACGAGCGGTGTGTTCTTCGCGCTGATGGTCTTCGACGCCATCGCGCTGCTCCTGGTGCCGCTATGCAGCCACTGACCGTCACCACACTGATGCTCGCGCTCGCGCTGGTTCCCCACGAGGCGCTCGCGCACGCATCCGCAGCCGATGGGTCGGGCTGGCACTGGCATCCAGGTTTGCTCGTCGTCGTTGCAGTCGGCTCCGTCCTGTACGCGGCCGGCTGGACCGGGATCACGCGGCGACGTTGCAGCGCCCGCGCGATGGTCCGCGCTGCCTTGTTCGCCCTGGCGTTGCTCTCGGTCGTGCTGGCCTTCGATTCGCCGCTCGAGGCCGTTGCGAGCGATCTGTTCTCCGGCCATATGGTGCAGCATCTCTTCCTGATACTCGTTGCACCGCCGCTGCTGGTGCTGAGCCGTCCAACCGCCGTGCTGCTCCGGGGTCTGCCGGTCCGTCTCCGCCGTGCCGTCCTCCGCGTGTGGCGGCAGGTCCGGCTCGGTCGCGCCGCCGCGGCGGTGCGCCATCCCGCGGTGGCATGGATCGGCTTCATCGCCGCCTTCGCGCTCTGGCACCTGCCCGGCACGTACCGGTGGGCGACGGCGAATCCCGTCGTGCACGTGCTCGAGCACGCGAGCTTCGTCGTCACCGCGCTGATGTTCTGGTCGGTCGCGCTGGAAGCGCCGCCGCGGCGGATGTCCTACGGCGCCACGCTCGTGTTCGTCGTCACGACTGCCGCGCTGAGCGGCTTACCCGGTGCATTGATGCTGCTCGCGCCACGCGCGATCTATGCGATGTCTGCCGAGGGCGCCGCACGGTGTGGTCTCAGTCCACTGGCAGACCAGCAGGTCGCCGGAGTTCTCATGTGGGTCCCGATGGGCCTGGTGTACGTGGCCTTGGCCGCATGGGTGTTCTGGCGGTGGATGGACGAAGCGGAACGGCGGGCGCGCCGACGCGATCTCGCCCGCCGTCGCGCGATGGCGGCAACAGCGGTGGCCATCGCGGTGCTGGCTCTCGCCGGGTGCGACCAGAGCGCCGCGTCCGCACGCGCGGTTCCGGGTGGCGATGCCAAGCGCGGCGAAACACTGGTCGCCCGGATCGGATGTGGCGGCTGCCACATGGTCCCCGGGCTCGCCAACGCGCGTGGCAACGTCGGCCCGCCGCTCACCGCCTTTGGAGGTCGGACCTATGTCGCGGGAATGCTGCCGAACACGCCCGAGAATCTGATTGCGTGGCTGAAGAATCCGCAGGCCATCGTTCCCGGAAACGTGATGCCCGCGCTCGGCCTCGACGACCAGCAGGCGCGCGACATCGCCGCTTACCTCTACACGCTGCGCTGAAGGATGCCCCATGGCGACGATCGCGCTCTCTGCCCTCAAGAACCAGACGCTGTTCGCCGTGGCCTGCGCGATGACGGTAAGCGGCTGGAGCGCGCTGTGGGCGCAGGCGGTGCTCGAGCTCGATATTGTGCCGCCGATCATTCCCGCGGCGGCGTTCGCGGGCGGGCTCTTGCTCGCCGGGGTCGACCGTCGTCGACAGCGCGACCCCGCACCCTCGCCGCCACTGGCACGCTGACCGAGAGGAGTACGCATGACACGCCGATCGCATCACCTCAGCGCCGTTCGAGCCGCGCTCGCCGTCGCCGCGCTCGTCGGATCGGCCTTCTTCCCGGTCCATGCTGGTGCGCAGGACCTCGGAGCTCTCAGCCGTGACCCGAAGCAGTGGCCGATGGCGCAGCACGACTACGCCAATACGCGATACAGCGAGCTCGACCAGGTCAACCGCGACAACGTCGGGCAATTGAAGGTGGCGTGGACGTTCTCGCTCGGCTCCGACAAGGGGCAGGAAGCGGCGCCGCTCGTCATTGACGGGACGATGTACGTCGTCAGCGCCTATCCGGACAATGTTTTCGCCCTCGATGCCGGGACGGGTGATCTCAAATGGATCTACAAGCCGCGAACCGATCCGTCTTCCCAGGGCGTCGCCTGCTGCGACGTGGTCAATCGAGGGCTCGCCTACGACAACGGCAAGATCTTCCTCAACACCCTCGACGACCACACCGTTGCGCTCGATGCCAGATCGGGCAAGGAGCTTTGGGTCGCGAAGCTCGGTGAGATCACGAAAGGCGAGACCATGACGATGGCGCCGCTCGTGGTGAAGGGAAAGGTGCTGGTGGGCAACAGCGGCGGCGAGTTCGGGGTCCGCGGGTGGCTCACGGCGCTCGACGAGACTTCGGGCAAGATCGCCTGGCGCGCGTACTCCACCGGTCCCGACAAGGACGTTCTCATCGGCGATGAATTCCAGCCGTTCTACGACCGCTTCAAGGAGAAGGATCTCGGCGTCTCGAGCTGGCCCACGGACCAGTGGAAGATCGGCGGCGGCACGGTGTGGGGCTGGCTCCAGTACGATCCGGAGCTCGATCTCGTCTACTACGGCACCGGAAACCCGGGGCCGTGGAACTCGGCGCAACGGCCCGGCGACAACCTGTGGACGGCCACGCTGTTCGCGCGCAAGCCCGAGACCGGGATGGCGCGGTGGGCGCACCAGCTCAACCCCCACGACACCTTCGACCACGACGAAATCAACGAAAGCCTGCTGCTCGATCTCGAGATCGACGGCAAGCCGCGCAAGACGATCGTCCACATCGGCCGCGACGGATTCATATGGGTGCTCGACCGCGCGACTGGCGAGGTCATCTCCGCCGATGCCTACGACGCGATGAACGCGTACAAGGGCGTCGACATCGCGACGGGCCGCATCATTCCCAATGACGAGAAGGCGCCGGTCGCCGACAAGACGATCCACGAAATCTGCCCCCCTGCGCCGGGCGCGAAGGACTGGCAGCCGTCCGCGTGGTCGCCGCGCACCAATCTCATCTACGTCCCTCATCAGCATCTCTGCATGGACTGGAAAGTTGGCGACGTGGGTTACATCGCCGGATCGCCGTACATCGGCGCGAGCGTCGACATGTACGCCGGCGCCGGCGGCTACCGGGGCGAGTACATGGCCTGGGATCCGGTGAAGAAGCAGAAGGTGTGGGCGGTCCAGGAGAATTTCCCGGTCTGGAGCGGAACGCTCGTCACTGCCGGCGACGTCGCCTTCTACGGGACTCTCGACCGCTGGTTCAAGGCGGTGGATGCCAAGGACGGCAAGGTGCTGTGGCAGTTCCGCGCCGGGTCCGGGATCATCGGGCAGCCGGTGACGTATCAGGGTGGCGATGGCGTGCAATACATCGCCGTGCTCGCCGGAGTCGGCGGATGGCCGGGGGCGATCGCCAACGCCGAGATCGACCCGCGGGTGCGCAACGCCGCGGCAGGGTTCGCCGGGGCAACGCAGGATCTCCCCGCCTATACCGCCGCCGGCAGCGAGCTCCTGGTGTTCGCATTGCCGGCGCGCGAGCAACGCACCGACGACGGCTACAGACCCAACCAGCGTGCCGAAACGAGAGGACGCGAGCCATGATCTCGGATCGTCGGTACGTCGCCCTTTTCGTCGCTGTGGCGCTCTGCGCGTGGAGCGGCGCCGCCGGCGCGCAGAGCCGGGAAGGGCCGGCGAGTGCGGGGCAGCCGGCGCAATACAGCGCAACTGCTTCGGACCTGCTGCAGGTCCCGGTCAGCGGCATCTATCCCGGCGGAGCGCCGGAGATTCCCGACATCAAAAACCCGTTCGCCAACGATCCCGGCGCCGCCGAGCGCGGAATGAAGCACTTCCGTGCCTTCAACTGCATTGGCTGCCACGCCGACAACGGCGGCGGAGGCATGGGCCCCGCGCTCAGCAACGCGAGATGGATCTATCGCTCGACGCCCGCCAACATCTTTCTCTCGATCTCGCAAGGGCGGGCGAACGGGATGCCGGCATGGGGCGGGATGTTGCCGCCGAACGTCATCTGGGAGCTTGTGTCCTACATCGAGAGTATCGGCAACGCGCCCGAGGCCGAGCAATTCGGCGTGACGATCTCGCGCGATCCGCAATCGCCGACGAAGGAGCAGGTGCCGGCGACGCAGCTCGAGACCGCGAAACCGTGGGACCACACCGAGCCGTTCCACAACGGCCAAAAGCCGTGACGCGCGGGCGCCGCATCGCGCTGACCGTCGCGGTCGTGCTCGCCGTCGAGGCGGCGCTTGTGCTTGCGGGCGGCGCCGCGGTGGTGTGGAGCGGCATCGTCGACGTCGCGGCGACGGTCCGCCATGGACCCGTCGCACGGTGGTTCCTCCACGGCGTCATGCGGCGGTCCGTCGCGGCGCACGCCCGCGGCCTGTCGGCTCCCGGCTTCGACGATGGAATGGCCTTGCGGGGCGCGGGCCATTACCGCGGCGGATGCGCGCCGTGCCACGGAGCGCCGGGCGAGCGTCCGTCCGCCGTCGAGCGCAATGCCGAGCCGACGCCACCGATCTATGCCGACTTCGAACGCTGGTCGCCGGAAGAGCTGTTCTGGATCGTGAAGCACGGCGTCAAGCTGACGGCGATGCCGCCATGGCCGGAGCAAGGCCGCGACGACGAGGTATGGGACATGGTGTCATTTCTCGTGCTGCTGCCGGAGATGTCGCCGCCCCAATACCGGAGCATGTCGGACGATTCGGCCGCGACCGTGCCGCCACTGCAGGCCCTCGCCGGCGCACCCGAGGCGTCGCGTACCTGCGCGGCCTGCCACGGCGCGGACGGACGCGGGCGTGGCGGCGCTTTTCCGCGGATCGCCGGTCTGCCGAAGCCCTACCTCGCCCGGGCGTTGCGCGAGTTCCGCGACGGCACACGTGCGAGCGGGATGATGGAACGGGTCGCTGCACCGCTGCGCGACGGGGACATCGCGGCGATCGCCGCGTACTTCGCGGCGGCGTCGAACCGGCCTCCGGGGCAACCCTCGTCGTCCGATGCCGAAGGTGAGCGCATCGCGCGGTACGGCACCACGGCGGGACGGTTCCCGCCCTGTCAGGCCTGCCACCGCGAGCCATCGCGCGACGGGGATATCCCGGATCTCGGCGGACAGCCGGAGTGGTATCTGCGCCGGCAGCTCGCGCTGTTCCGATCCGGGGCGCGTGCGGGAACGCCGGAGGCTCGCGCGATGTCGTCGATCGCGTCCTCCTTGTCGGAGAGCCAGAGCGCTGCGGTCAGCGCGTACTTCGCGGCGCCTGGGGGCAAGAGCGCGGCGCGCTGATGCAGCTCAGGAGTCGCCTGACGCACGGCCCAGGGGCGGCGGCTCCCAGCCGAAGACGCTGCGCCCACCATAGTCGTGGGACCGCAGCCGCTCGTCGGCGATCACCGCGTCCACCGCGGGTCCCGTCGTCGCACGCTCGAGCATCCGGGCCTGCTCGTCGAGGCGTTTCAGCGCGCCGAGCTCCTCGTCGCGCCCGAGCTTGGCGCGGTGCACTGCCGACTTGAGCACGCGAATCGTCTCGTCGTAGACGCGGGTTGGCACCGGAAAGGGATGACGGTCCTTGCCGCCGTGGGCGATCGAGAATCGCGCCGGGTCGGAGAAGCGGTACGGCGCCCCGTGCACCACCTCGGCCACCATCGCGAGCGCCCGCACGGTCCGCGCGCCGACCCCCGGCGTGAGCAGCAGGTCCGGGAAATCCTCGGGCCCGCGGTCGGCGGCCGCGGCGAGGTTGCCGTGCAGCCGCCGCGCGATGACGTCGGTCCGGCGCACGTCATGGTGAGCCGGCATCACAAGATGCGGCAGGGTCGGCTGCTCGGGGTGCCCGCTACGGGCGGCAGGAGCTTCGATCGCGGATAGCTCGCGCGCGATGCCGTCGGGGCCGAGCGTGGCGAGGAGTTCGAGTTGCATCCGTCGCGACGTCTCGGCGCGGCGATCGGTCAGGTTGACGATCTCGCCCTGACCGGGCCCATCGATGGCCGCGTGCGGCTCGTCGACGAAGCTCTTCAGTCCTTCCGACAGCCAGTGGTACCGACGTGCCTGCCGTCGCTCCCCGTTCATCCCCTGCTGGACGACGACCCAGTGCCCGTCATCGGTGACGATGAAGCCATGAAGGTAGAGATCGAAGCCATCCTGGACCGCGGCGCTGTCGACCTTGGCGACGAGCCGGCTTGTGCGCGCCAGGGCGTTGCCGTCGATTCCGACCCGTTCGCCGATCGCGACCAGCTCCTGTGGCGTGTTGCGCGAATGACGGCCGCGGCCGCCGCAGACGTGGATGCCCAGTTCGCCCGCGAGCGGGGCGAGGCCACGCTTCAGCGCGCCGACAACGGATGTGGTGATGCCGGACGAGTGCCAGTCCATCCCCATGACGGCGCCGAACGACTGAAACCAGAACGGATTTGCGAGCCGCCGAAGAAGCTCGTCGCGGCCGTAGTGATGGACGATCGCCTCGGTCATCACCGCGCCGAGACGCGTCATGCGGTCGGCGAGCCACTGCGGCACCCTGCCGCCATGCAGCGGCAGGTCGGCACTGCCTGCTCTGCGGGCCATGGTCTTACGCCGGCGTCGGGGTAATCATGCGCGATTATCGCGCATCGCTGGCGAGTGCGCAAAAAAGACCACGGCGGGTAGTGCCGGCGGAACGTCCGCCGGCACACCCGCCGCGCCATTCCCTGCTACGGGGTTACTTCCCGCTGCTGCCGGGCGTGCTGCTCGGCGAGCCGCCGCTGCTGCTCGCGCCGCTGCCGCTCGATCCGCCACGGCTGGTGCCGCTCGACGACCCAGAGGCCCCGCTCGACCCGTTCGCGCTCGGGACGCAGTCCATCGCGCCGCTGCTGCCGCTCGTGGCGGAGCCGCTCGCGCGGCTGCTGCTGCTGCTGGGGCTCTGCATGTATCCGGGCGGGCAAGCACCTGCGCCCGTCGTGGCTCCCGTCGAACCCGACGAGCCGCTGCTTCCGCTGCTGCCGCTGGAGCCCGAGGACCCCGAGCTGCCGCTGCTCGACTGGGCCATCGCGGTCCCACCGAGCAGAATCACCGCAGCGGCAACGATCGCGAAGCGGCTGCAGGTCGCAAGCAAATCGCTTTTCACAAAGTGCATCGGAACGTCTCCTTTTATGGCGTGGTGGTTCGCGCGGAGATTGTCGTTACCGCGTCATAACCGGGGTGTGAGATATCGCGGAGAATTTCCGAGCACCGAAACTGGGCGGCGCGTCCCGGATCGGCGCCCTAGGGCCGGGACGCAGAATGGTCACCAAGGTGGGCAGTCCCGTGTCGGCGGACGAGATACGCAATTCCGTAGCTCATCGCGACGGCGCTGCCCTCCCACACCTCGATCGCGATCTTGGCGATGCCGCGGTCGGGCTTGCTCGCCGAGGGGCGCTTCGACAGCCAGCGGGCGCGCACGGCGAAGGCGACCCCGGGCCGCACCGGCCGCATCAGCCGGATGTCCTCCCACCCCATTCCGCCTATCACTGCGACGCCGTCGATCGCCCGAACCATCAGTCCGCACGACAGCGCGAGCGATTGCACCGACGATGCGACGAGTCCCCCGAAGGCGGACGCTGCGGCAGCGGCGCGGTCGAGGTGGAAAGGCTGCGGGTCGTACTTGGCGGCGAACTCGATGATCTCGTCCTCGGTGACAGAGAACGTTCCGCACTCGAATGGCTCATCGAGCGTCAAGTCCTCGAGGTAGCGTGTCGGTCGGGTGAAGTCGGCCATGGTGGACTCGTGAGTGTGGCACGCCGCGCGGGGCGCCGACGGTCGCGGTTCGCGATCCGCCCTCGTCCGCTTGCGTCTCGGGACTGCGCCCCCGGTGAGCCGGCGAGTGCTGTCGCAGGTCGGCGGCGGAGCGGCCTACAGGATCTTCAGCACCGATTCCGGCGGACGGCCGAGAGCGGCACGGCTCCCGTTCACCACGATCGGACGTTCGATGACGATCGGGTTCTTGACCATGCCGGCGATCACCTGCTCGTCGCTGAGCGAAGGCTTGTCGAGCCCGGCTTCCTTCGCTTCCTTCGCGCGCAACAGCTCGCGCGGTGACTTCCCGAGCATCTTCAGCAGGCGCTTCAGCTCGGCCGCGTCCGGCGGGGTCTTCAGGTATTCGATGACGTTCGGCTTGACGCCCTTTTTCTCGAGAAGGGCGAGGGTCTCGCGCGACTTGGTGCAGCGCGGGTTGTGATAGATCGTGACCATGCTGTTCGTCCCTGGTTGCGCGGTGTCGGCCGCGTGCGGAGTGTAGCGGGATTTCCGGTGCTCGCCAGCCGCCATAAAGAATCGACAGGCATACGCTGCCCGGGCGCGGTTCAATCGCCGTCCTTCGGCGAGGAATCCCCACCGTGCTCGATTGCGTCATCATCGGCGGCGGACCGGCGGGTCTGACCGCCGCCATCTATCTCGCACGCTTCCGCCGGTCCTTCGTTCTGGTCGACGCCGGCAACAGCCGGGCGTCCTGGATTCCGCTGTCGCACAATCACTCGGGCTTCCCCGACGGAATCGGCGGTCGCGATCTTGTCGCGCGCATGGAGGCGCAGGCGCGCCGCTACGGATCCGACATCAAGGCCGGCACGGTCGATGCCGTCACTGGTCGTGACAGCGCCTTTACCGCCGCATTGTCCGATGGCACCGCGCTCGAGGCGCGTACGGTGTTGGTGGCGACGGGAGTCATCGATCTCGAGCCTGAACTCCCGAATCTCTTCAATGCCGTGCAGCGCGGGCTGATCCGGCACTGCCCGATCTGCGACGGCTACGAAGTGCGCGGCAAGAATGTCGCGGTGATCTGCGCATCGGCGGCGCAGGTCGGCGAGGCGCTGTTTCTCCGCACGTATACGCCGCGGGTCACGGCGCTGTTCCCCGGCGGTCGCGCCCGTCTCAGCGACGGTCGACGCGCCGAGCTGGACGCGGCCGACATTCGGGTCATTGCGGCACGGCCATCGGCCGTCGAGATCGAGGCGGAGGGGCTCGCCCGCATCACGCTCGCAGACGGACGCGAACTCGCGTTCGACGCGGTGTACTCGGCGCTCGGGACGGTGCCGCGCTCGGATCTGCTCCGGGCACTCGGCGCCCGATTGTCGCGCGACGGTCGCGCGGTCGTCGATCACCGCCAGATGACTTCGATCGACGGCATCTATGCCGCCGGTGACATCGTGGTCGGGCTCAATCAGATCTCGGTGGCGATGGGACAGGCCGCCGTCGCGGCCACGGCGATCCACAACCGGCTTGGATGCAACTGGGCGTGAGCCGGGCTAGCACGCATCGTCGATGGCGAGAAGACTGGCGTTCCCGCCGGCGAGGGTGGTGTCGATCGAAACTGTGCGCTCGACGGTGAAGCGCGCGAGGTAGTGAGGGCCGCCGGCCTTCGGTCCGGTGCCGGACATCCCTTCGCCGCCGAACGGTTGGACTCCAACCACCGCCCCGATCATTGACCGGTTCACGTAGAGGTTGCCGACCCGGGCTCGGGCACGGACGCGCTCGATGGTATGGCCGATGCGGGTATGGAGGCCGAGCGTCAGACCGTAGCCGGTGGCGTTGATCGTATCGATCACATGATCCAGCCGATCCGCTTGCCACCGCACCACGTGCAGGATCGGGCCGAACACCTCCTGTTGCAGCCGCTCCGGCCGATCCAGTCCGATGAGGTGAGGCGCCACGAACCAGCCGTGTTCGCACTCAGGAGGCAACCGGCGGGAATGCAGAATCGTTCCGGTGCCCGAACTCAGCCATTGCTGCAGCCGCTGGCGAGCGTTGCCATCGATCACGGGGCCTACGTCGGATTCGAGGCGCCCGGGATCGCCGACCACCAACTCGTCCATCGCTCCCCGCAACATGTCCAGCACCGCATCGGCGGTGTCCTCCTGAAGGTACAGGATGCGCAGCGCCGAGCAGCGCTGCCCGGCGCTCTGGAACGCCGACGTCAGCACGTCGTCGACAACCCGCTCCGGGAGCGCCGAGCTGTCGACGATCATCGCATTGATGCCGCCGGTCTCCGCGATCAAGGGTGCGATCGGACCGTCCTTTGCGGCAAGCGTGCGCGCGATCGCGCGAGCGGCCGCGGTCGAGCCCGTGAAGACGACTCCACGGAGCCGTCGGTCCGCCACCAGGGCTTCGCCTGCGTCGGCTCCGCCCGGCACGAGGTGGAGTGCGTCGGGCGGGATTCCGGCCCGGTGCAGCAGCCGCACGATGCGGGCGGCGATCAGCGGGGTCTGCGGCGCGGGCTTGGCAACGACCGCATTGCCTGCCACCAGTGCGGCGGCGATCTGGCCGAGGAAGATCGCCAACGGGAAGTTCCAAGGACTTATGCAGCCGAAGACCCCGCGCCCGGCGAGCAGCAACTGGTTCGACTCGCCGGTGGGCCCGGGCAGCGGCTCGAGGCCGAACCGCCGCCGTGCCTCGGCTGCGTAGTAGCGGCAGTAGTCGATCGCTTCGCGGACCTCGGAAATGGCGTCGGGGATCGTCTTACCTGCCTCACGCACGATCAGCGCCATCAACGCCATGCGGTCCGCATCGAGCAGTCCGGCCATGCGGTCGAGCGCGGACGCTCGTTCGTCGACCGGGCGACCGCTCCAGGAGTCGGCGGCGCGTGCGGCGGATTCGACGGCGGCGGTAACGAGGGCCGGGCTCGCCTCGGTCACGTGTCCGACGGTTCGCCGGCGGTCGGCGGGATCGACCACCGGTCGCGCCTCGCCGCGCTCGACCTCTCGTCCCTCGATCAGCGGCGCGGCGGCGTAGGTGTCGCGCCAAGCCGCCGCCAGGCCTTCGAGCAGCTCGGCGCGCGTGGCGCTGTCCGCGAGGTCGACGCCGCGGGAGTTCGGACGCGCCGGTCCGTACAGATCGCGTGGTAACGGAATGCGCGGGTGCGGTTCGCACCTGACGCGCTCCATCGCTTCCGCCGGATCGGCGATCAGCCCCGCGATCGGCACCGTGGGATCCGCGACACGATGGACGAAAGAGCTGTTCGCGCCATTCTCGAGCAGCCGCCGGACAAGGTAAGCGAGGAGGTCACGGTGCACCCCGACCGGCGCGTAGATGCGGCAGGCAATGCCCTCGTTGGGGATGAGCTTCTCGTACAGCCCTTCGCCCATGCCGTGCAGGCGCTGAAATTCGTTGTCGCGGCGCTGGCCGATCCACTCGATGAGCGTCGCGACCGTAAGGGCGTTGTGGGTGGCGAATGCCGGGTATAGGTGCCTCGACTCGAGCAGGGCGTGCGCGCAGGCGAGGTACGACACGTCGGTCGCCGCCTTGCGGGTGAATACCGGATATCCGTCGAGGCCACGCTCCTGAGCGCGCTTGATCTCCGCGTCCCAATAGGCGCCTTTCACGAGTCGGACCATGAGCCGACGTCGCGTTGCCGCGCCCACCGCCTCGGCCCAGTCGATCACGGCACGGGCGCGCTTCTGGTATGCCTGCAGGGCAAGACCGAGCCCATCCCAGTCCACGAGGCCGGGCTCTGCCGCAACCGCCTCGAGGATCTCGAGGGATAGCTCCAAACGGTCGGCCTCCTCGGCATCGACGGTGAGTCCAATGCCGGCGTCGCGGGCTGCGGCGCAAAGCGCGCGCAGGCGCTCGATCAGCTCGCCGCGGACGGTCGCCGACTTGGCCGGCTCGTAGCGCGGGTGCAGGGCCGACAGTTTCACCGAGATGTTCGGCCGGTCGTGAATGACGGCGGAGGCGGGGGCGCCGGCACCGATCGCCGCGATCGCATGTTGATAGCCGTCGAAGTAGCGGTCGCCATCGGCGGCGGTGCGTGCCCCCTCGCCGAGCATGTCGAAGGAGTGCCGGAATCCGTGCTGCTCGGCATCGCGGGCATTCACCAACGCTTCCTCGATGGTACGGCCGAGGACGAACTGGCCGCCCATCACCCGCATTGCCGTCGCCACCGCGGCCCGGAGCAGCGGTTCGCCGCCCGCCGCCATCAGGCGCGCGACGACACCGCTGCCTTCGCCTTCGCCGATCAGATGCTGGGTGAGCGCAAGCGCCATGGTCGACGCGTTGACGAGGGGCGAAGCCGACCTGCCGCGGTGCGCCTGCCAATCCCCCGCCGCGAGCTTGTCGCGGATCAAGGCATCCGCGGTGGTCGCGTCGGGAATGCGCAGAAAGGCCTCGGCGAGCCCGAGCAGCGTTATGCCTTCGGGGGTCGACAACCTGTATTCCTGCAGGAATTGCTCGACGCCGACGCCGCGCGCCGCATGATCGCGGATGCGGCCGACCAGCGTTTCGGCGCGCGAGGCGATGCGGAGTCGCTGCGCGGCGGTGGCCTTCGCCGCGGGCAGAAGCGACGCGATCACCCCGCGCTCGTCGCCACGGGTGAGCCCCGCGATCGCCGCGCGCCGGTCCGCCAGGGTCTGTGCCAGGCCGCGATCCAGCATCGCTATCAGGATAATCCATTCTGCTGGCGTTTGCCGGGTGGCAAAGGGATGATCCGACGACACCATGATACCCAGCGTCGATGCCGACCGAAGACATTCACGGGCTGACTGAAGCCGAGGCCGCGGCGCGGCTCAGGAGCGAAGGCCCGAACGAGATCCCCGCCGCAGCGCGTCGCAACGTCCTGCGCATCGTGCTCGACGTCGTGCGCGAGCCGATGTTCGGGCTGTTGCTCGCCGCCGGCGCGCTCTACCTCGTCCTCGGCGATCTCGAGGAGGCGCTGGTCCTCCTCGGGTTCGCGACTCTCTCGGTGTCGATCGCCGCGGTGCAGGAGACCCGGAGCGAGCGCGTCCTGGAAGCCTTGCGCGACCTCAGCAGCCCGCGCGCGCTCGTCGTCCGCGACGGCCGCGAGCGCCGAATCGCGGGGCGCGATGTCGTGCGCGGCGATGTCGTGCACCTGGCGGAGGGCGATCGCATACCGGCGGACGGACGTCTGATCGCCGTCCGTAATCTGCTGGTTGACGAGTCGCTGCTCACCGGTGAATCCGTCTCGGTGCGCAAAAGCGCGCGTTCGGATGATTCCGCCACAGCGCCGCGTCCGGGCGGGGACGATCTTCCGTTCGTCTACTCGGGGACGCTGGTGGTGGCGGGAAGCGGCACAGCCGTGGTCACCGCGACGGGCCCGCGCAGCGAGCTCGGCCGCATCGGCGCGGCGCTCGGCGGAATCGAGGCCGCGCAGCCGCGGCTTCAGGCGCAGACGCGCCGGCTGGTCGGCATCTTCGCCATGGTGGGCGCGCTGCTCAGCGTCGCCGCGGTCATCCTGTACGGAATCCTGCGCGGGTCCTGGATCGACGCGCTGCTCGGCGGCATCGCCCTCGGCATGTCGATGCTGCCCGAGGAGATCCCGCTCGTCCTGACCGTCTTCATGGTGATGGGCGCGTGGCGGATCTCGCGGGCCAACGTGCTCACGCGCAAGGCGGCGGCGATCGAGGTGCTCGGCGCCGCGACGGTGCTGTGTACCGACAAGACGGGGACGCTGACGCTGAACCGGATGGCGATCGTGCGGCTCGAAACCGACGGCGCGCGGTGGGAGGCGGTGGGCGACGCTCCTCCCCCGGAGCCGTTCCGCCCCATGGTCGAGGTGACGTTCCTCGCCAGTGCGCCGCAGCCGTTCGATCCGATGGATCGGGCCTGTCACGAACTCGCGCAGCGGATCGGTGTGGCCGCCCTGGACACGGATGCGCTGGTCCATACGTATCCGCTTGGCCCCGATCTCCTGGCGGTGACGAATGTCTGGCGCAACGTCGACGCGCGCTGGCTCATCGCCGCCAAGGGCGCTCCCGAAGCGATAGCCGAACTGTGCGGCCTCGATGCCGCGGCGAAGGCCGCGATTCACGACCGGGTCGAGGCCATGGCGGCGAGCGGGATGCGCGTTCTCGCGGTGGCGCGCGCGGTTTCGCCAATAGGCGAGCTGCCGGGCAGCCCTCGCGGCTTTACCTTCGCGTTCGCAGGACTCGTGGGCTTCGCCGATCCGCTACGGCCCACGGTTCCCGCGGCGATCGAGGAATGCCGGAGCGCTGGCATCCGCGTCATCATGATCACGGGTGACCACCCCGCGACGGCGCGGGCCATCGCAGCGTTAGCCGGGCTCCCCCGCGGCGATGCCATCACTGGCGACGAGCTTGCGCGTCTCGATGATGCGGAGCTCGCAACGCGCGTGCGCAGCACCACCGTGTTCGCCCGTATCCTGCCGGAACAGAAGCTGCGGATCGTCAACGCCCTCAAGGCGGACGGCGAGGTTGTCGCGATGACCGGAGACGGCGTCAACGACGCGCCGTCGCTCAAGGCCGCCGACATCGGGATCGCCATGGGCGGGCGCGGCACCGACGTCGCTCGTGAGGCCGCGTCCATCGTGCTGCTCGACGACGACTTCGGGTCCATCGTCGCGACGATCCGGCTCGGGCGTCGCATTTACGACAATCTCAAGAAGGCGATGGGCTACATCCTCGCCGTGCACGTACCGATCGCCGGGATCGCGCTGCTGCCGCTCGCGACGGGCCTGCCGCTGGTGCTGACACCGATGCTGATAGCGCTCCTCGAAATGGTCATCGATCCGGTGTGCTCGATCGTGCTGGAGGCGGAGCCGGAGGAGAAGAATGTCATGGGACGTCCGCCGCGCTCGCCCGGCGAGCCGCTGTTGTCGCCGGCGCTGATCGGCTGGAGTCTGCTCCAGGGCGCTCTCGCGCTCACTGCCGCCGCGGGCGTGTTCCTCTTCGCGGTCCGCGAAAGCATGCCGGAGGGCGAAATCCGCGCCCTCGCCTTCGTCGCCCTCGTAATCGCCAACGTCGCCCTGATCTTCGCGAACCGCTCGTTCTCGGCCTCGCTGCTCACGGCCATCACGCGCCGCAACCCGATACTGTGGTGGAGCCTTGCGCTCACATCACTGCTCATCGCGGCGGTGATCGCGTGGTCGCCGTTACGGGACCTTTTCCGGCTGGGGCCGCTCCACGCGGATGATCTTGCGCTGTGCGTCGGAGCAGGGCTCGCGCTGCTCGCCGTCCTGGAATTGATAAAGGTCAAACTTCCGCTCCGGCTGGCACGCTAACGTCGCTTCCGATATCGGAGGAGACATGGCTGCGATCCGCCGCCTCGCCGTCGTATTGGTGGTGCTTGCGCTCGCATCGGCCGGTGCGTTGATGGGCGCTGGGCTGTACCTGTCGGCTGCCGCCAACCATCCCGTCGCTTCGCCCGATGACCTCGCGGTGCAGGATGTCGCGATCCCGTCTCGCTCGGGAACGATCCTCGCCGGTTGGTATCTCGTTGGGAACCCTGGCGCCGGCGCCGTCGTGCTGATGCCCGGATGGACCTCGACCCGGCGCAGCATGCTGCGCCGGATGCGTTTTCTCTACGACGCGGGTTACGCGGTGCTCGCTTTCGATTTCCAGGGTCATGGCGAAAGCCCGGGGCACCACATCACCTTCGGCAAGCTCGAAGCTCTCGATGCCGAATCCGCGGTGAGGTGGATGCGGGCGACTCTTCCGCGCGAGCGTATCGGCGTGATCGGCGTGTCGTTGGGCGGAGCGGCGGCCCTGCTCGCTCCCGATGGCCTTGCCGCCGACGCGCTGGTGCTCGAGTCCGTGTTCCCCGATCTCCACCGCGCGGTCGCCAATCGCGTCGCCGCGTACGTCGGTCCGGCCGCGGAGCCGGTGACGACGGCCTTTCTCGCGGTCACCGGGCCTGCCCTGGGTATCGACGACGCCGACGTGCGGCCGATCGACCGGATCGCCGACATTGGCGTGCCGGTGTTCGTGATCGCGGGGGAGCGCGACACCCGGACGCCGATCGCCGAGGCGCGTGAGCTTTTCGCCCGGGCGCGGGACCCGAAGCAGATCTGGGAGATTCCCGGCGCGGCGCACGTCGACTTCGAGCGCTTCGCTGCCAGGGACTACCGGCGGCGGATTCTCGAGTTCTTTGGGACCTATCTGCGCGACGGATGACCGTCGGCCGCGGCTAGCTCATGCCGGTGGCGAGCGCGACTGCCGTATAGAGGACTCCGCCGGCGAACAGTACCCACAGCGGATGGAGGCTCCGCCAGACCAGCAACGCCGTCGATGCGGCTGCCACAGCCCATCCGAGCGGGCCGGCGTCCGAGGCCCGCAGGATCGCGAGCGCGCCGGCCATCATCAGTCCCGCGGCGACGGGCACGAGGCCTCGCTCGAGGGCTGCGTGCAGCCGGCTGCCGCGAGCGCGATTCCACGCCTTCGCGATGCCGTAGCAGAGCAGCGATGACGGAACGAAGATGCCGAGACTTGCCGCGATCGCGCCCGGCCAGCCGGCGACCTTCCACCCGATCAACGTGACCATGATCGACCCTGGCCCCGGCGCAGCCCGGGAAATCGCGAACACGTCGATGAATTCGCGCTGCGTCAGCCAGCCATGCAGTTCCACGATCTGGTGGTGGATGGGCGCGAGGATGCTGGCGCCGCCACCGACCGCCAGCAGCGACATCGGTACGAAAATGATGAACAGGGTCCAGAGCAGATCAGCGCGCATCGGGGCCCCGCCGCGGAGTCCACCATGCGATGGCGATGCTGAGCGGGGCGATCGCAGCGACCGCCGGCACCAACGGCCAGCGCAACACGCCCACCGTGACGAGCATCGCCGTCATGACGGCGACCGGCGCGAGGCCCCGCACCGTTGCGCGCGCCGACTTGACGGTTACCGAGAGGACGAGACCGACCGCGGTGACGGCGACGCCGTCCATGAAGTGGTGGGCCCAGGGCACCGAGGCGATGCGGTCATACACCGCCGCAAGGGCGATGATGGCGAAGAAGGGGACGGTCAGCAGTCCGGTGACCGCGGCGGTCGCGCCGACGAAGCCGCGCATGCGCTCGCCGACATACACCGCGAAGTTCGTGATGTTGACGCCCGGCAGCACCTGGGCGAGAGCGATGCCGCTCATGGCTTCGGTCGGGGTGAGCCAATGGCGCTTCTCAACGACTTCGCGATAGGCCCACGCCATGAGCCCGCCGCCGAAGCTCATCGCGCCGATCTGGAAGAACAGCGAGAAGATCGCGCCGAGCGAAGCCGGTGTCCTGTCGGAGACGGCCTCGGTGCCGGGATCGGTATGAGCCACGTCAGGCGACGCGCCGCTTCGATGTCGTTCCGCGCCCCGATTTGCGCCCGGCGGGACGGCGCGGGCGCACCGCGCCGGAACGCTTCGAGGCCACCGGCGTTTTGGCTGCTTCGGCGGACACGAAGCGCGTGCGGACGCGACTCAGTGCATCGACGATGGTCTCGCGGAGCTTGGGATCGATGTCGGCGAAGCCGAAGCTCAGCACAGAGCAACCAATCTCGCGCAGCCGGTCCAGGACGGCGCGGCCCTTTTGCGTGATGAACAGGCAGGTGGCGCGGCGATCGTTGGGATTGCGGCGACGTTCGACCCAACCGGACGCCTGCATGCGGTCGACCTGCTGCGTCAGCGTGATCGGATGAATTTCAAGCTCATCGGCCAGACTCGCCTGGCCGATTCCCGGGTTGCGCGAGATCACGAACATCGCTTGCCACTGCGCCTGGGTCAGGCCCGTGCTCTTGGCGCGACTGTTGAAGCTGCGGCGCACGAGGCGCGCTACATCGCAGATCAGAAAGCCGAGATTGCGATCGCACTCGTTGCTCGCCTGCGTCATGGCTCCGCCCTTGTTGATAAGCGATGTATATGATATACACCACTAGCTAGGGCAACGGAAGTCGCCCTGCGACAGTCCCCGACAAATCGCCGTGAGCGCGCGATGACCGCAACGGGGACTCTTTCACCCAGCGTATCCATTCTGCGTTTCATTCGGCATTTCCATTCGGCATTCGACCGGTGCGGACGAGGGGCGACGTGACGAGGCAGGCGAAATTCCCGCACGGGTTCGCGGGTGTCGCGCAGCTCCGCGGCGCCTTGATGCTCGTCGCGTCGGCGGCGGGAGTGTTGGCGCTGTCGGTCGCCGGCTGTGCCGTCGGTCCGGACTTCGCGCGGCCGAAAGCGCCCGAGGTCGCCGCCTACACCAAAGATGCCGTGCCCGAAAAGACGATGGTCGCTCCGGGTGTCGCGGGCGAGCCCCAGGCCTTCGTTTCCGGACGCGATCTGCCGTACCAATGGTGGACTCTGTTCCGCTCCGAACCTCTCAACCGGCTGGTGACGGAGGCACTCGGGGGCAGTCCCGACGTGCGCGCGGCCGAGGCGGCCCTCCGTCAAGCGCGCGAGCTCTATTACGCCGAACAGGGCGGCCTGCTCCCGACTGTGGATGCGAATGTTGCGGCGTCGCGGCAGCGCGTTTCGGGAGCGGCGCAAGGCCGTCCCGGCTCGACTACCTTCAACCTCTACCGCGCTTCGATCGATGTCACTTACGGCCTCGATGTGTTTGGCGGCGAGCGGCGCCTGATCGAGGCACAGGCGGCGCAAGCCGAATTCCAGCAGTACCAGCTCGAGGCGGCGTATTTGACGTTGTCCTCGAACGTGGTCGGGCTCGCCATTCAGGAGGCGTCGCTCCGGGAGCAGGTCGCGGCGACGCAGGACATCTTGAAGGCGCAGACCGATCAGCTCGAGGTGGTGCGGCGGCAGTTCGACCTCGGCGCCGTGTCGCGCGCGGACGTCCTCGCTCAGGAGGCCAACGTCGCCCAGACCCGGGCGACGCTGCCGGGTCTCGCCAAGCAGCTCGCACAGACACGCAACCAGCTTACGGTCCTCGCCGGACGCTTCCCGAGCGAGGAGGTCGAGCAGAGCTTCCGGTTCGCGGATCTCACGCTGCCGCTGGAACTCCCGGTCAGCCTGCCGTCGCGGCTCGTCGACCAGCGCCCCGATATCCGCGCCCGTGAGGCGCTGCTCCATTCGGCCAGCGCGCAGATCGGCGTCGCCACCGCGAACCAGTTGCCGCAGCTTACGCTCGATGCGAGCTTCGGCACGACCGCGGTCCGTCCCGGCAGTCTGTTCAAACCGGCTTCCCGCGTTTGGAGTCTCGGCGGCAGCCTGCTGCAGCCCATCTTCGAGGGCGGACGCCTCGAGCACGAGAAGCAGGCGGCGATTGCCGCGTACGACCAAGCCGAGGCGCAGTACCAGAGCGCGGTTCTGACCGCGTTCCAGGATGTTGCGAACGCGCTCCGGGCGTTGCAGAGCGACGCCGACGCGCTTGCGGCGCAGGCGGAGGCCGAGCGCTCGGCACAGGACAGCCTCGCGCTTGCGCGTGAGCAGTTCAACAGCGGCGCGATCAGCTATCTGACCCTCCTCAACGCGGACCGCACCTATCAGCAGGCGCGGATCAGTCGCGTTCAGGCGCAGGCCGCGCGTTACGCTGACACGGTGGCCCTGTTCCAGGCGCTCGGTGGGGGGTGGTGGAACCGGAGCGACGCCGCTTCCGGCAAGTCGACACGGTAGGTCTCGATGACGATGCATGACGACTACAGGCAGGATTACCGGCGGCCGCGGCCGCGCAGGACCTTCATGAACCGCCGAATGGCGATCATGCTGATAGCCGTCGGTGTGGTGCTCGGGGGCGTGTTCGGGTGGCATGCCTTCGTCAACCGCATGATCGCCAACTTTATGGCCTCGCGCGGTGTCCCTCCGCAGACGGTGTCGACGATGAGGGCGGAGATTTCCGAATGGCAGCCGCAGATGCGCGCTGTCGGCACCTTGCGCGCGGTCCGCGGCGCGGATCTCAGTGCGCAGGTCTCCGGCATCGTGTCCGCGGTGCACTTCGAGTCCGGCGCCGATGTCGCCGAAGGCACGCCTCTGGTCGAGCTCTTGGCCGCCGACGACATCGCCAAGCTCAACGCACTCAAGGCATCGGCGGCGCTGGCGCGCATCACGTACAACCGCAATCTCGCCCAATACAAGGCGCAGGCGGTCAGCAAGCAGACCGTGGACGCCGACGAACAGAACCTGAAGAGCGCCGAGGCGCAGGTGGCCCAGCAGGAGGCGCTGGTCGGCTACAAGTCGATCCGCGCGCCGTTCGCCGGCCGCCTCGGCATTCGGCAGGTCGACATCGGCCAGTACGTCAGCCCGGGCGCCCCCGTCGTGACGCTTCAGGCGCTGGATCCGATCTACTTCGACTTCTACCTGCCGCAGCAGGCGCTCGACGTCTTGCAGCCTGGGCTCGCGGTGGTGGTCGAGACCGACACCTATCCCGGCCTGACGTTCGAAGGCACGATCTCGGCAATCAACCCCAAGGTCGATCCCGACACCCGGAACGTTCAGGTGCGGGCGAGCCTCCGCAATCCCGATCACAAGCTGCTGCCCGGGATGTACGCCAATGTCACCGTTCGCTTCGGCGAGCCGCAGCCCTACGTGACGCTGCCGCAGACGGCGATCAGCTACAACCCGTACGGCAACCTGGTGTATGTCGTCGCGAACCAGGGCAACGACCCGGCGGGCAAGCCGCGGCTCGTCGCGGCCCAGAAGTTCGTCACCCTTGGTGAGACCCGGGGCGACCAGGTCGCGATCCTCACCGGCGTCAACGACGGCGACGAGGTGGTGACCGCGGGCCTGAACAAGCTGCGCAACGGAATCCCGGTGGTCGTCAACAACTCGGTGCAGCCGTCGAACGACGCCGCGCCGAACCCGCCGAACGAGTAAGGCGCTCCGATGAAGTTCACCGACATCTTCATCCGCCGACCGGTGCTGGCGACGGTCGTCAGCCTGCTGATCCTGGTGCTCGGGCTGCGTTCGGTGTTCACGCTGCCCGTCCTGCAATACCCGCGAACCCAGAACGCGGTGGTGACGATCACGACGCTCTACCCGGGCGCCGATCCCGACGTCGTCGCCGGGTTCATCACCACGCCGCTCGAGAACTCGGTCGCCCAGGCCAACGGCATCGACTACATCACGTCGACGAGCCTCCAGGGCGTGAGCACGATCACCGCCAATCTGCGCCTCAACTACAACCCCGATGAGGCGCTCACCGAGATCAACACCAAGGTCAATGCCGTCCTCAACCAGCTTCCGCAGGGATCGCAGCAGCCGACGCTGACGGTGAAGATCGGCGAGACGATCGATTCGATGTACATCGGGTTCCGCAGCGACGTGCTGCCGTCGAACAACATCACCGACTACCTGCTGCGGGTGGTCCAGCCAAAGCTCCAGTCGCTCGAAGGCGTGCAGACCGCCGAGTTGATCGGCCAGAAGCAGTTCGCCCTGCGCGCATGGCTCGATCCCGACAAGATGGCGGCCCACGGGCTTACGGGCACTGACGTCCGCCAGGCGCTGGCGGCCAACAACTTCACCTCGGCCATCGGCAACGCCAAGGGCCAGATGGTGCAGATGAGCCTGACGGCGTCCACCGGCCTCACCTCGCTCGAAGGCTTCCGCGACATGGTCGTGAAGCAGAAGGGCGGCGCCATCGTCCGCCTGCGCGACATCGCGACCGTGACCCTCGGCGCCCAGGACTATGAATCGCAGGTGTCGTTCGACGGCCAGAAAGCCGTCTACATCGGCATCCAGGTGGCGCCGAACGCCAACCTGCTCGAAGTCGTGAAGCGCGTCCGCGACGCCTTTCCCGCGATCGAGGAGCAGTTGCCGCAGGGCATCCAGGGCACCATCGTCTACGACGCAACCGAATTCGTGAACAGCGCCATCCACGAGGTGGTGTTCACGCTGATTGAGGCGGTGCTGATCGTCACCTTGGTGGTGTTCGCGTTCATCGGCTCGCCGCGATCCGTCCTAATCCCGGTCGTGACAATTCCGTTGTCTCTGATCGGCACATTCACCGCGATGCTGATCCTCGGCTACTCGATCAACCTCCTGACACTGCTAGCGCTCGTGCTCGCGATCGGACTGGTGGTCGATGACGCGATCATCGTCGTGGAGAACGTCAATCGCCACCTCGAGGAGGGCATGAAGCCGGTGCCGGCGGCAATTCGCGCTGCCCGAGAGCTGGCGACACCGATCGTCGCCATGACCATCGTGCTGGTGGCGGTCTACATCCCGATCGGGTTTCAGGGTGGCCTCACCGGCGCCTTGTTCAGCGAGTTCGCGTTCACGCTGGTCGGCGCCGTGACGATCTCCGGCATCGTCGCCTTGACGCTGTCGCCGATGATGTCGTCCCGGCTGCTCAAGCCGCACACCCACGACCGGACCAGTTGGGAGATGCGCACCGTCGACTTCATCGACCGGAATTTCGATCGCCTCCGCAAGCGCTACGCGCGGGCGCTGCACGCGAGTCTCGACACGCTGGCGGTGACCGGTGTCTTCGCACTGATCATCCTCGGCTCGATCTACTTCCTGTTCACGGGGTCGAAGACCGAGCTCGCGCCGCAGGAGGACGCGGGCCTCGTCATCGCGTTCGTCACGCCACCCGCCAACGCCACGCTGCAGCAGAAGCAGCTCTACGACGACCAGATCTACAAGATCCTGAGCGGCCATCCGGAGACGAAGCTGGTTTTCCAGCTCGACACGCCATCGCGGGTCGTCGCCGGCATGGTTCTCAAGCCATGGGATCAACGCAAGCTGACGACGAACCAGCTCCAGCCGGTGGTGCAGGACGAGCTTAATCAGGTCGCCGGCGCCCAGGTGTTCGCTTTCCAGTTGCCGCCTTTGCCCGGCGCGACCGGTCTCCCGGTCCAGTTCGTCATCCAGACCACCGATTCTTTCGACCGCCTCAACGAGGTGTCGCAGGAGTTCCTGCAGGCGGCGCAGAAGTCCGGCATGTTCATCGTGCTCAACAACGACCTTCGCTTCGACAGCCCGCAGACCGAGGTCGTCATCGACCGCGAGAAGGCGGCGATGCTCGGACTCTCGATGCAGGACATCGGCTCGGCGCTCGGCTCGATGCTGGGCGGCGGCTACGTGAACTACTTCAACTTCGCCGGGCGCTCGTATCAGGTGATCCCGCAGGCCGAGCGCCGCGCGCGCCTCAATGCCGACCAGCTGCGGAGCTACTACATTCGCACCTCGAGCGGCGCTTCCGTGCCGCTGTCGACCGTCGCCACGCTGCAGACCAAGGCGATCCCGCAGTCGCTGAACCACTTCCAGCAGCTCAACAGCGCGACGATCCAGGGCGTGCCGATGCCGGGCGTGACCTTGGGCGCCGCGCTGGACTACCTGAATGGGCTCGCCCGCGACACCCTGCCTGCCGGCTACTCGGTCGACTATGCCGGGCAGGCGCGCCAGTTCGTGCAGGAGTCGAGCGGCTTCGTTGTCACGTTCGCGTTTGCGCTGATCATCATCTTTCTCGCGCTGTCCGCGCAGTTCGAGAGCTTCCGCGATCCCGTGATCATCCTGATCTCGGTACCGATGTCGATCGCCGGGGCGCTGCTGTTCATCTTTCTCGGAGTCGGCGGAGCGACCCTGAACATCTACACCGAGGTCGGCCTGGTGACGCTGATGGGTCTCATCAGCAAGCACGGCATCCTGATGGTGGAGTTCGCGAATAATATGCAGCGCGACGGCATGTCGAAACGAGAGGCCATCGAGCATGCGGCGGCGATTCGGTTGCGGCCCATCCTGATGACCACCGCCGCCATGGTGATGGGCGTCGTGCCGCTCATCCTCGCGAGCGGCGCGGGTGCCGTGTCGCGCTTCAGCATGGGTCTGGTCATCGCCACCGGGCTGTCGATCGGCACCCTGTTCACGCTCTTCGTGGTACCCGCCGTGTACATGATGATCGCTGCCGACCACTCGAAGCACGCCGAGGCCGAGGAGACGGTGCCGGCGTAAAAGCGCGGCAAAACCCTGGATTATTGTCTGCCTTGGCGCTGGACCGAGCGGGGTACGGTGGCTAGATTGGCGCCCTTCCGCCGACCCCTGCCGAGGAGAGTTCCGATGTCCGTCCGCGCCGCCACCCGTCTGCTCAGCGCTGTCGCTGCGGTTGCAGGCATTGCCTCGTCGACGACGTCCGCCCACGCGCAGTCGGTCGAGCAGTTCTACAAGGGCAAGACCGTCAACCTCTACATCGGCTACGCCCCGGGCGGCGGCTACGACTTCTTCGGCCGCCTCGTTGCGAGGCATCTCGGCCGCCATATCCCCGGACAGCCGAACGTGGTGCCGCAGAACATGCCCGGCGCCGGCAGCCTCCGCGCCGCGAACTTTGTCTACAACGTGGCTCCGAAGGACGGGACGGCCCTCGGCATCGTGACGCAGACGGTCGCGCTCGAGGACGCCTTCGGCACGCCCGGCGTTCAGTACAAGGCGACCGCCTTTAACTGGATCGGCCGCGCCACGTCGAATGTCGACATGATGCTGACGTGGCATACCTCCAAGGTGAAGACGTTCGAGGACGCGCTCAAGTACGAGACGCCGGTGGCCGGCACTGGTCCGGGCTCGCCCGCCGAGTTCATGCCGAAGGTCCTCAACAAGGTGCTTGGAACGAAGTTCAAGGTGATCACCGGCTATCCCGGCTCCAACGAGGGGATGCTTGCGATGGAGAAGGGCGAGGTCGAGGGCGCGACGACGTCCTGGAATACGATCAAGACGTCGAAGCAGGACTGGCTTCAGAACAAGCAGATCAGCCTGATCGTCCAGTACACGCCCTACCGCCATAAGGAGCTGCCGAACGTCCCCGACATGGTCGAGCTCGGCAAGACCGACGAGCAGAAGCAGATCCTCGGCCTCTACGCCAGTGGCGCCGTGATCGGCCGCTCGATCTTCACGTCCCCCGGCGTCCCGGCCGAGCGCGTCAAGGCGCTGCGCGACGCCTTCACGGCGATGACCAAGGACCCGGTGTTCCTCGCCGACATCGAGCAGACCAAGGCCGAGTTCGACCCGATGACCGGTGAGGAGCTGCAGAAGACGATCGAGGACGCGACGAAGATCTCGCCCGCTGTGCGCGAGAAGGCGCGCGAGGCGCGCGGTCTCGAGTAAACCAAGCGGTATATTCGACCGACGACGGCCCGCGCCTGGCGCGGGCCGTTTTCGTTCGTGGCGCTAGGCGCGGATTTCCTGACGCTGGAACAGGACGTAGGTGGCGGCGAACAGGATGATCGCCGCCGCGACCAGCCCGGTGATCTGCGGCCACACCAGCAGCAGGCTCTGGTCGAGCGGCAGCGGCGCCCCGATTACCGCGCCCCGCAGTTGACTCTGGAACACCGGGCCGAGAGCACGCGTCGCCGGATGCATGACGGCCAGCGTCGCCTCGGCGAACAGCGTATTGGGCGACAGGCGCGAGATCGCCTGCTCCCACTGCATCTGGGCGACGCTCGGGATGCCGAACATGGCGGCGACCGGGTCTTGGGGGGCGATCGCCTGGGCGGCGAACGGCGCGATGATCGGCCACAGCACGCTGAGCAGCAGCCAAACGCCCAGTGCGCACAATGCCGACGTCGCCGGCGAACGGAAGATCACGGAGAACAGGAGTGCCACCGCGAGCCAGGTCCCGGCATAGGCGATGGCGACGACGAGGAACATCACGCCCCGCGCGACTTCCTCCCCGCTCGGTGGAATGCCGAGCAGGAGCAGGCCGAGCCCGAGAATCAGCAGCCACAGTGCCGTGAGGCCGATCGAGATCGTCGCCAGGCCGGCGAGGAACTTCCCGAGCAGAAGCGCATCGCGGTAGATCGGCTGCGCCAGCAGCCGGCTCATCGTCCGCCGCGTGAACTCCGTGTTGACGCTGTCGAAACCGAGACCGATGGCGATGACCGGGATCAGGAACCCGAGCAGCGCGATGAACGATGGCATCGGGTCCCGCGCATGCGTGAACAGCAGCAGGAACAGGTACGGCGCCTCGCCGCTGACGGACCGGATGTCCTGGATCGCGGTGTACACCGCGCCGATGCCGGTCAGCAGCACCAGGAACGCGAGGATGCGCATGCGCGCACTGCTGAGGTGATCCGTCAGCTCCTTGAGGAAGACAGTGCCGAGCCCCGTCCAGGGGGAACCCTTACGCCGCGGCGCGGCTGGCGAAATGGCGTGCATAGATGTCATCGAGGCTGGGCTCCACGACGTTGAGGCGCAGGAGGTCGGCGCCGCTGCCGACGAGGCGGGTGGCGATCACCGAGCGCAGGTCCGATTCGGCGATGACCCGGAACCGTCCGCCGCCTTCGGGCCGAATCTCGCGGATGCCGGGAATGCCGTCGAGCGCGGCGTAGACGTCGGTGCGTTGGGTTTCCACCTGAATGGCGTAGCCGCCACCCAGCACTTGGCGGGCGAGCTCGGCGACTGTGCCCTGAAGCGCGATCTTGCCTTGCTGGAAGAGCAGCACGCGGTCGCACACGCTCTGAACGCGGTCGAGCAGGTGCGACGAGAGCAGGACCGCGACGCCGTCGTGCTTGAGGCCGCGGATCATATCCAGGAGTTCGTAGGTCGACTGCGGATCGAGGCCCGAGGTCGGCTCGTCGAGGATCGCAACATCGGCCCGCTTCATGATGACTTCGGCGAGGCCGAGGCGCTGGCGCATGCCCCGCGAGTAGCTGGCGACCGGCCGATCGGCGACGTCGGTGAGCCGGACGCGCGCGAGAGCGGCGGCGATACGCTCCTGGGCTTCGCCACGCCCGAGCCCCGCGAGACGTGCCGTGTACAGCAGGTTCTCGCGGGCCGTCATGTGATCGTAGAAGCCGACCGCGTCAGGCAGATAGCCGACGCGCCGCTTGACCTCGAGCGGGTCGTGCAACGGATCGTGGCCGAGGATCGAGATCGTGCCGCCGGTCGGTTCCGTCAGTCCGAGCAGCATCAGGATCGTGGTCGTCTTGCCCGCCCCGTTGGGGCCGAGCAGGCCGACGATCTCACCGGCGCCGAGCGCAAAATCGATCCCGTCCACTGCGCGCGTCGCGCCGTAGACCTTGGTGAGCCCGCGCGCCTCGACGACCGGCGCGGTCATCGCCGGCCGAAGCGCGCGACGGCGCCGACCAGGATCAGCAGCGCGATGGCGATGATCGCGATACCGAACGCGCCCCACAACGTCGAGGTGGTGACGGCGACGCGGAAGTCCGCGGAGGTGGAGTCGCCGGTAGCATTGGCGCGGAACGTCGTCATGTAGTCGCCGGCGATCGCCTTCGCGGCGGGGGTGATGGTCGCGGTCACCTCCTGCCGCTGACTGGGGCCGATCTCGGGGATCGTCTTGGTGTCGAAGTCGACCTTCCAATCGGTCGGCGGGCTCGCCGAGAGGCTGACGTTCTCAGCGGGCGCCGTGCCGTCGTTGACGACGACGAGGGTGACCTGGCTCGCCTGACCGGCATCGGCCTTCGCGCTCAGCCGCTCGTCCTTGCCGGTGAGCCGCAGCTTCGACTGACCGGTGGCCTGGAGCTGGAGCGGAACCTCCGCGGTCGCTCCCTCGGCCGAAGCCGTCAGCAGGAGGTCGTAGTTGCCCGCGCCGGCATCCGGCGGGAGCTGCACCTTGAGCTTGAGATCCTTGCTCTGGCCGGCGTCGAGCGGGATCGAGTTGATCTCCTGTGACCCGTAGTTCTCGGTGAACGAGCGCTGGAAATTGGGCGGGGTCTGGGCCGACAGGTTGACCAGCACGGCCTTGCCGCTGTCGTTCTTCACGGTGAATTCGTAGTCGAAGCTCGCCTTCACCGTGCCCTTGAGCGAGGGCAGCTTGGGTTTGAGGGTCAGCTTCGCCGGCAACTCCTGGCCGAGCGTGACCTGCAGCGGCAGCGTCGCGCTGGCGTTCGCGCCCCGCGCCTGCACCGTCAGGTTGTACGTGCCCGAGGTCTGCTCGCGCGGGATGTCGAGCCGGAGCTCGAGACTGACCATGTCGTTGGTGAACGGCATCGCCGCCTCGACCGGCTGGCCGCCGCCGATGAGCTGTGCCTTCCAGCCGGCGGGCAGCCCCTGAACCGTCAGGGCCGCACGCTCCGGGGCAAGGCCGGAGTTCTGAAGTTTCATCCGGATGCTGGCAGTCTCGCCGGCCCGTACGGTCACGGCGGGGTAGTCGGTGACCAGCCAAAGCCCTTTGGGCGCCGGCGTGTCCGCCGCCGAGGCGGCGCCGATGGCCAAAATCATCGAGAGAAGGAACGCGACCACGGTGCGACGCATGATGATTCACCTCCAGCTTCTTCGTCTGGCCGGCATAAGTCCCTGAGCCGGTGAAGCCGGGTACTGCCAGATTTGGGCAAAATCGCGGCAAGGTTGCGCTTTGCCTCAGGTTTTTCCATTAGGAACAATGAGAAAGTGGGTACGGGCGCGGACGGTACGCGGACCCCGCTTCGCCTAGGTGTTTTCAGAGAAGCAATGGATACCGAGAAAGTGCTGCCGAGCCGGAGACGTCCGGCCTCCGAGCCGTTACACGGAGGGCGCTTGCGGCGTCTTGCCCGCCGCGAGCTGCCCATCGACACCGAGGCCCTTGCGCGCTTCCTCATTGGCAAGACCCTTGTGCGCGAGACGCCCGAGGGACGAATAGCCGGCCGTATCGTCGAAACCGAGGCGTACGTCATCGGCGACGCGAGCTGCCACGGGTTCCGCGGTCCCACGCCCCGTAACCGGTCGCTGTTCCTGGAGCGCGGGCACGCGTACATCTACTTCATCTATGGCTGCTGGCACGCCCTGAACGTGTGCGGCGAGGTCCCGGGTATCGGTGCTGGAGCGTTGCTGCGGGCTCTCGAGCCGATGGACGGCATTCCCCTCATGGAGAAGAGGCGTCCTGGAGCGAAGCCGCGGGATCTGGCGCGCGGGCCGGGCCGGCTGGCGACCGCGCTCAGCATCGATCGGTCGCTCGACGGCACCGACTTATGCGCCGCTGGGCCCTTGTGGCTCGGCACCGCGTTGCGCCCGGTCAAGATCCTGGGCGAAAGCGTCCGCATCGGCATTTCGACCGAGACCCATCGCGTGCTGCGCTTCTACGAGCACGGCAGCCCGTATGTGAGCGGCCCCAGGTGGCTCAACAAGTGAGCGGTGCCGTGGCGCCGCGAGGCAGCCGAGCTACTCGTCGGTGACGTCGATCCAGTTGCCTTCCGGGTCGGCCATCTGAAACTTCCCCGTCGCACTCTTCGCGAACAGCTCCTTCCGCAGATCGGCCTCGGGGCTGCCGCCGAGCGGAACCGGCGTGAAGTGGAAGTTGAGACCGGTGATTCGCGCGATGTCGTTCTTCAGTACCTCGATGCTTTCGACCTTGAAGCCGACGTGATCGGGGCCGGGGCGGAGATTGGCTCCACCCTCGAAGTCCCGCAGCGACCACGGCAGGATCGCGAGCACGACGCGGCCGTCGGTCAGGTGATGGCCGGCGACCTTCGGCGTATTGACCGGCTTGAGGTCGAAGACGTCGGCATAGAACGCGGCCACATCGTCGGCGTTGACGGTGCGGATGGCATACTTGGTGAAGTAGCGGTCCTGCTGCCACCCGTTCGCAGCCTGGTCGGCGTAGACCTGCGAGCGGGTGTCGTTCTTCCGCTGCGCCAGATCGAAGATGTTGCCGTCGGGATCGGCGCCGCTGAACGCGGCGAACGGGCGAGTGGTCGGACGCCTGACGAGGCTGGCCTTGGGATACTTGCGCCTGAGGCGATCCTCGACGAGCGCGACGTCCTCGACGACGAATCCGAAGTGATCCAGGCCCGGCGCGAAATGGTCGCGTCGAGGATTGATGTTGAGCCCGACCCGCCCGTCGCCGACGGTCGTGCCGTTGAGCGGCCGGCTTTTCCCGGTGCTGGTCTTCAGCCCGAACACCGCCTCGTAGAACCGACCGAGGATGGGCCACTCGGAGCTGATCATCGCGATGTGGTTGATTTCAGCGAACATGTGGCTCTCCTGGTTGGTGCTCCGGGCTCTTGCGCGGTCCGCTATGTCCCACACCCGCGGTACATGCTCCTCTATGCCGCGCGATCCTGCGGCAGCGAAAGGCGCCATGTGGCCCCAAAATTAATACGTGGGCGGTGGCCCGGATGGCTGTGACATAGATCAATGCGAGTGCCCGTACCGGGCTGCCGGCCTGTGGCGCCGGCGCGGCCGCGACTCGACCTATGAGGCGAAAATGGCGAACGACGATGGCGCTCGAGGGAAGAAGACCTACAAGCACGCCTTGCGCGACGCGCAGATCGAGCTCGTCAAACTGCAGAGGGATGTGATCGCGAACGGCCGCAAGCTGCTCATCATCCTCGAGGGCCGCGATGCCGCGGGAAAGGACGGAACGATCAAGCGCTTCGTTGCGCACATGAGCCCCCGCGAAACGCGAGTGGTCGCCTTGGCCAAGCCGTCGGACCGCGAACAGAGCGAGTGGTACTTCCAGCGCTACGTGCCGCATCTGCCCGCGGGGGGCGAGGTCGTCTTCTTCAACCGAAGTTGGTACAACCGCGCCGGGGTCGAGCGTGTGATGGGCTTCTGCAGCGAATCGGAATACGAGGAGTTCATGCAGACGGTGCCACTGATGGAGCAGCATCTGGTCCACGCCGATATCGAGATACTGAAGTACTACCTCGACATCTCGCGCGCCGAGCAGCGCCGCCGCCTCATGGATCGGCGTAAGAATCCCCTGACGCAGTGGAAGGTGAGCCCGATCGACGCCGCGGCGCAGAAGCACTGGCGCGACTACAGCCGCGCGCGCGACGCCATGCTCAGGCGCACGCATCACGAGGTCGCCCCGTGGATGGTCGTGCACGCGGACGACAAGAAGGCGGCGCGCCTTACGATGATCCGCGACGTGCTGTCACGTCTCGATTACAAGGGCAAGGACCGTCGCGTCGCCCGGCCCGACGGTGCCATCGTAGCGGTCTACGACCCCTTGCATCCCAAGAGGAACCGGCTGGCCCGGTAACCGCCACTTCCCTCCGCCGCGACGGCGGGCCTAGACTTCTGCAAAGAAGAACGCGGGACAGGGAGAGCGCAGATGACGGCGACCAACGAGGCCGCCTCGGACGACATGTTCGGCGAGGCGAAGAAGGAAGCGTTCCATCTCAAGGCGGAGGAAGGAATCCAGAGCTTCGGGTTCGTGCGACCCGACGTCGCGATTCCGCACGGGAAGAAGCTGCACGTGAAGCTCGCGGGAACCGACAGTTGCCGGGCATCGGTGCAGGTGCTCAACCAGGGTGGCGAGAACAACCTGCACTACCACCCCAACATGGACCTCATCTACATGGTCCTGAAGGGCCGGGTGCGGTTCTATGGGCCTGACCGGAAGGTGCTCGGCGAATACGGCGTGCACGAAGGCATCCTGCTCCCGGAGAACAGCCGTTACTGGTTCGAGAGCGTGGGCGAGGAGGAGGCGCATCTCCTCCAGATCGCCGGGTATCCGCGCGGCGCGAAGATGTCGAAGCGTGTCCCCGTCGAGGCGGCGAAGGAGGGGAAGGGCGGCGTCTGGATCGGCCTCAGCGACGAGGAGCACGAGATCCGGCGCAAGAACAACCGGCTCTAGGGCGCACCGGCCCCTCAGTCGATCGCCACCGGCTTCGCCGTCGATGCGGCGCGGTTGATCGCCTCGAGCACGGCGACGCTGTGCACCGCGTGGTCGACCGGCACCGGGAACGGCTTCACGCCCGCGACCGCATCGGCGAAGGACTCCAACTCGGCGCGTTCGGCGTCGAAGTCGGGAAAGCCGATCTCCGTGCCGGCGCCGGTCACGGGCTGGAAGGCGAAGCGCGAGCCGCCCCGCACCTCCGCCCATGCCTTGGAGCCGAATACCGTGAGGCGCTCATACGTCGCCGTCGCGCCCATCGCGGTGAGAAGCCCGCTGGCGCCGTTCCTGAATCGCAGCAGCACCGCCGTGGTGTCGGTGATGGGGATGTCGAGTGCCCGGGTGGATCCGTGGGCCTCGACTTCGGCAACCCGTCCGAACATCTCGATCATCGCGTACAGCATGTGATCGGCGAGCGCGCCCGCGAGCACCTGGTTGCGGTCTGTCTTCCAGTCGGCACCCGGCTTGAATTTGAAATAACGGTCGACGCAGAAGTTGCCCTCCGCGTGGAGCAGCGTCCCGAGTTCTCCGTCGGCGATGCGTCGGCGGAGCTCCCCGACCGCCGGGTAGAAGTAGCGGTTGTAGCCGAGCGCGAGAAGCTTGCCCGATTTCGCTGCGGCATCGCGCAGCGCCTCGGCGTCGCCGCGACGGACCGCCATCGGCTTGATTGCGAGCACATGTTTGCCCGCCTGCAGCGCGGCGAGGGAGTGGGCGGCATGAAGCCCGGCCGGTCCCGACGAGACCACCGCCGCGACCGTCGGATCCGCGAGCAGCGTGGCGATGTCGGACTTCAGGTCGATCCCGTGCTGCGCGGCGAATGCCGCCGCCTTTGCCGGTGTGCCCGTTGCCGCGGCAACGAACCGGACCCGGTCGCTCTTACCTTGGACCGATTCGACCAGGCGCCGACCCCACTGGCCGAGCCCGATGATTCCGACGTTGAGCACGCTGTCCCCCCTTGTGATCCGGCCGCGGCATTGCGGTGCCCCGGATTGTCTGCCGCTGCGGATTGAAGCCTGGAGCCGCGACGACGGTGCGACGGCTGCCACCGTGGACCAGCCAACCCCGGCCTTTCCAGCCCCTTTCGGGCCTGGAAAATTTCCTTCAGAAAACCACAATTGTGGTGTCTCGTTGAAGCGTGGGTCCGAGGTCTGGGCCCAGTAGTGCAGGAGAACCCCAGATGATCCGTCCGGTCGCTATCCTCAGGTGGTGCGGCGGACTTGCCTTTATCGCCGCGGCCGCTGCCCTCGCGCCCTCTCCGGCCGCCGCCGATTCCTTCGCCTTCTCCTACGGCTCGGGCCACTACCGGCCCTATCACCATCACCCGTACTGGGGCCCGCGTTACCATAGCAGCCTTGTCGTGGTGAGCCCGCCGCCCGTCTATTACGCGCCGCCACCCCCGGTTTATTACGTGCCGCCGCCGCCCGTGTATTACGCGCCGCCGCCAGTCGTGTCGCCGATGGTCGACGCGACCCCCGCCTCGGCCCCGTATCGCACCAGCGACGGCCGCTATTGCCGCGAATACACCACGACCACGGTGGTTGCCGGCGTGCCGCGGTCGAGCTATGGCACTGCGTGCCTGCAGCCCGACGGATCGTGGCGCATCGTGAACTGAGCCACCCGCGCCCCGTCGCACCGAATTCGATCAACCCCTGGCCTCGGCCAGGGGTTTTCGTTTTCTCCGGATGGCGTCGGCCGCGCGCCTATGTTAAGGGGCGTGCGGGCTCGCGATCGCGGGCGCTCCATCAGGCAATCGTGAGCGGCGGCCATGGCACCCGAGCCCATGCCGACATCGGTGACGACGCGGCCCAGCATCCCCTCGGCGTGGGATGCGGCGGCGTTCGCGATCGTGGCCGCATTGTTCGCGATGATCGCGACGGCGGCACAGCAGATGCTGAGTCCGCTCGCGGCGCTCGACGTCACGCCGGTGTCGCTCGATCCGTTGAACCTGCCCGAATACGCGCTACGGACCACCGTGCGGATGTTCGCCGCGCTCGCCGCGTCGCTGGTGTTCACGTTCGTCTACGCGACGGTCGCCGCGAAAAGCCGCCGTGCCGAGCTGATCCTGATCCCGATCCTCGACGTGCTGCAGTCGGTGCCGATCCTCGGCTTCATCTCGCTCACCATCGTCGTGTTCCTGTCGCTCGCGCCGGGACGGGTGCTGGGCGCCGAATTCGCGGCGATTTTCGCGATCTTCACGAGCCAGGCCTGGAACATGACGTTCAGCCTGTATCAGTCGCTGCGCACGCTCCCCGAGGATCTCGACGAGGCGGCGCGCGGGTTCCGCCTCTCCGGCTGGATGCGGTTCTGGAAGGTCGAGGTGCCGTTCGCGATGCCGGGCCTGATCTGGAACATGATGATGTCGATGTCGGGCGGCTGGTTCTTCGTCGTGGCGGCCGAGGCGATCACGGTCGGCAACACCACCATCACGTTGCCGGGAATCGGTTCGTACATCGCGCTTGCGATCGAGCAACGCGACCTCGGTGCCGTCGGTTGGGCGATCCTGACGATGCTGGTCGTCATCGCCGTATACGACCAGTGCCTGTTCCGGCCGCTGGTGGCATGGGCCGACCGCTTCCGGTTCGAGCAGACGCCGGGGCAGGAAGAGCCCGAGTCGTGGTTTCTGACGATGCTGCGGCGATCGGGGCTGGTGCGCTCGGCCGTCTCGCCGTTCCGTCGCGCGATGCGGTGGACGTTCCGGCGCTCGGCGCTCGGCATCGACCGGGAACCGGCCGTCGCGCGCTGGCTCGCCTCGCGCTGGGCGGATCGTCTGTGGTTGGCCACGCTTCTCACCGCGGGGGTCTATGCGGCGATCCGCCTTGCCCGCTTCATCGATCAGTGGTTCGCCCTGGCCGACGTCCTATCGGCCGTCGGTCTCGGTCTGCTCACGCTGGTGCGGGTCGCACTGCTGATTCTGCTGGCGAGCCTCTTCTGGGTGCCGATCGGCGTCATGATCGGGCTGCGGCCGCGGCTCGCGCGGGCGGTCCAGCCCGTCGCCCAGTTCCTCGCCGCGTTTCCCGCCAATCTGCTGTTCCCGGTGGCGGTGTTCGCCATCGTTCACCTCAGTCTCAACCCCGACATCTGGCTGAGCCCGCTAATCGTCCTCGGGACGCAGTGGTACATCCTGTTCAATGTCATCGCCGGCGCGTCGGCATTCCCCAACGATCTGCGGGACACGGCGACGAACCTCCGTGTGCGCGGCTGGTTGTGGTGGCGCAGGGTCGTGCTGCCCGGGATATTTCCCTACTATCTGACAGGCGCGATCACGGCGAGCGGCGGTTCGTGGAACGCGAGCATCGTCGCCGAGTTCGTGAGCTGGGGCGACCAGCGGCTTGAGGCGCGTGGTATCGGCTCGTACATCGCGGCCGCGACTCAGGCCGGCGACCAGCCGCGCGTCGTCCTCGGCATCGCCGTGATGAGCATCCTCGTGATCGTATTCAACCGCATCCTGTGGCGCCCGCTGTACCGGTACGCCGAGCGCCGCTTCCGGCTGGCCTGAGGGAGTCCGACATGCCCGACACCACCGTCGCCGACACGATGCTGCTCGAAGTCCGCAACGTACGGCAGTCGTTCCCGAAGGGCTCCGGCGAGGACCTGCTGGTGCTCGACGACGTCAATCTCGCCCTGAGGGAAGGCGAGATCGTCGGGCTCCTCGGCCGGTCGGGGTCGGGAAAGTCGACTTTGCTGCGCCTGATCGCCGGATTGGCGCGGCCGACCGCCGGCACCATTTTCTATGACGGCAAGCCGGTTCGCGGACCGGCGCCGGGCATCGCGATGGTGTTCCAGACCTTCGCGCTGTTCCCGTGGCTGACCGTGCTTGAGAACGTCGCGATAGGACTCGAAGCCCTCGGTCTTCCCGACACCGAGATCCGCAAGCGCGCCTTGTCGGCCATCGATCTGATCGGCCTCGACGGTTTCGAATCCGCGTACCCGAAGGAGCTCTCGGGCGGCATGCGCCAGCGCGTCGGATTCGCCCGGGCGCTCGTTGTGCATCCCAAGATCATGATGATGGACGAGGCGTTCTCGGCGCTCGACGTGCTGACGGCGGAGAACCTGCGCACCGATTTTCTCGAATTGTGGTCCGACGGCCAGCTTCCGATCGAAGCGGTGCTGATGGTCACGCACAACATCGAGGAGGCGGTGCTGATGTGCGACCGTATTCTCGTATTCTCGTCCGATCCCGGCCGCGTCGCTCGCGAGATCCGCGTCGACCTGCCGCACCCGCGCGACCGCGAGGACCCGCCGTTTCGCGAACTCGTCGACAGCATTTACGTGGAAATGACGGCGCGCAAGCCGCGCATCCCGCTGCGCGCCGACCGCATGCCCGGCACCGGCATCGCGCTGCTGCTGCCGCGCGTGGGACCGAACACGATGGCGGGTCTCATCGAGACGGTCGCGGGCTACGAGGGGCGGGCCGATCTACCGGAGATCGCCAAGGAGCTCAATATGGAGATCGACGACCTGTTCCCGGCCGCCGACGCGCTACAGCTCCTGCGCCTCGCCGAGGCTGAGGAAGGCGACATCCGGCTCACGCCGATCGGTCGCACCTTCGCCGACGCGGACACCGAAGACCGCAAGCGCCTGTTCGCGCGTCAGGTGCTGGCCTTCGTGCCGCTCGCCGCCCACATCCGCCGCGTGCTCGACGAGCGGCCGACGCACCGCGCTCCGAAGAGCCGGTTCCGCGACGAGCTCGAGGACCACATGAGCGAGGACTACGCCGAGCACACGCTGCGGACCGTCATCGGCTGGGGCCGCTACGGCGAGATCTTCGCCTACGACGACCAGCACGAGACCTTCAGTCTCGAGAATCCGACATGAACCGAGTGCCGCGCGCCCTCGGCGCGCCGCTTCTCGAAGCGCAGGACGAACTCGTCGATGTTGACCTTGCGCTGATTCACGTTCTCGGTGTGGTCGTCCTCGGGGTGGGCGAGGAAGGTCCCTTCGTCGACGAGCCGGAACCCGGCCGCCTCGACCTCCTTCCGCAGCGTATCCTTCTCGATGCGGTGCAGCGTGCGGCCGACGTTTGCGCCGTCTCCCGCCTTCGCCGCATGGTCGGCGATGACCAGGCTGCCACCGGGCTTGAGCGCATCGAACATCTTCTTGTTCATCTGCGCCCGGTCGACCTGCTGAAACGTCGTGTCGTGGTAGGCGAAGAAGAACGTGATCAGGTCGAGGTTCCGGACGTCGGGCGGAACGGGATCGTCGGTCGGACGGGCAACGAGGGTCACGTTCTTGGCGGGAAGCGTGGCGATGCGTTGGTCGAGGCGGTCCTTCATCCGCTCCGCGAACTGCGGCGGGTTCTGCGCGTACACCTTGCCGGTCGATCCGACGGCGCGCGCGATGATGTCGGTGCTGTAGCCGCCCCCGGCGCCCATATCGAGCACCGTCATCCCGGGGCGCACTCCGGTGAACGCGAGCAGCTTGACCGGATCCCGGCGCTTGTCGTTGGCGCGGTCGGCCTCGCTGCGTCCCGGGTCGGCCATCAGTGCCGCATAGTCGGGCGCCGCCTGGGCAAGAACCGGAACCGTTGCGGCGGTCAGGGCCGCGCCAACGAGCGCGGTGAGAATGATGGTCCTAAGTGCGTTCACGGGGTGCCTCCCTTGGTTTTGCCGCGGGCTGCCGTCCCCAAGTCGGAGCCGCGCTCAGCGCGATGATATCACGCGCCCGTTGGCGTTGGCGGCGGCTGCGATATCGCCGCCGTCCGGCGCGGCCGGGGCAGGGAACGCCAGCGGAGCGGCGGCGGTCGCTCGGGTCGGCGGCGGCCGGCGGGCGGCCTGCGGAAGCGTGGCGGTGCGCTGTTCGAGCCGGCGGATGAGGTCCAGGATGACGATCCGGTAGAGCTCGTCCTTGAGCACCGTGTCCTCGACGCCCGCGTCGATGTTGGGGTTGTCGTTGACCTCGACCACGACGAGCCCGCGGGAGGTCTGCTTGAGATCGACGCCGTAGAGCCCGTCGCCGATCAGGCTCGCCGCCTTGGTGCCGAGCGCCACGACCTCGGGCGGGGCGTCCTCGACCGCGAACGTCCGGTCGCCGCCCTCGATGTACTTGTCGCTGCCGGGCTCCGCATACTTGACCACCTGCCAGTGATCCTTGGCCATGAAGTACTGGCAGACGAAGATCGGCTTGCCGTTGAGCACCCCGACGCGCCAGTCGAACTCGGTCTGCATGAACTCCTGGGCGAGGATCAGGTCCGATTCCTCGAACAGCCGATCGGCGATGCTCTCGAGTTCCGTGCGGTTGTTCGCCTTGTGGACGCCGCGCGAGAACGCGCCGTCGGGGATCTTGAGCACGATCGGATAGCCGAGCTCGGTCTCGACACGCGCGAGCTGGCGACGATCCACCGCAAGCGTCTTCGGCGTCGGCACGCCGTTCGCCTGCATCAGCTCGGCCAGGTAGATCTTGTTGGCGCACTTGAGGATCGACTGCGGGCTGTCGATCACTGGCATGCCTTCGGCCTCGGCCTTCTTGGCGAACCGGTACGTGTGGTCGTCGATGTCGGTGGTTTCGCGGATGAACAGCGCGTCGAATTCCGGCAGCCGCCCGTAGTCCTTGCGCGTGATCAGCTCGAGCTCCACTCCGAGCGATTCGCCGACGCGGATGAACTTCTTCAGGGCGCGCTCGTTCGACGGCGGAATCCGTTCCGCCGGATTGTGGAGCATCGCGATGTAGTACACCGCCGACTGCGCGGCGCGGGTTCGCCGCCACGCGGCATGGGTGTAGCGGTCGAGCGCCTGCTCGAACAGCGGCTCCTGCGCGGGCGTGAGGTCGCGCAAAGCCATCGGACGGATCGCCATCACCTCGAGCCCTTCCTTGCGGTGGCGGAGATCAATCGCGAGCATGGGGGAGCGGAAGCGCTCGAAGATGTGCCGCCCGACCTCGGCGAAGCGAGGGTCGTCCGGCGCTCCGAAGAAGAGACGGATCGTGAAGGCGACGGGATCGCCCGGTTCGGCGACGAATGTCTTGCGCACCAGCGCGTTGATGTCGGGAAGCTCGGTCTGATAGATGCGCTTCCAGTTGAGGTCGAGCAGGGTTTCGACCGAGGGAACGACGCGCTGGCCGCGCGCCTCGGCGATCAGCGATGCGTAGTAGCCGAGCGACAGGTAGCTGTAGTCGCGGCAAAGATTGATCACGCGACTGGAGGCCGAGAAGCGCTTCGCTGGATCGCTGACGGCGAAGTCCTTCGCGGCGACGACGACGCGGTCCGGCGCCGGCCATTTGAAGTCGTCCTCGCGGTCGACGACGATGAGGTGAAGGGCCATTCAGGAAATCCCGGCGCGGCCGTGACCGCGCCGCAGCAGCAGCGTCGCCCGCTGGTGGGTCTGGCCGTAGCGCGCCATGCGATCGAAGTTCCTCAGGGGCACCGGTAGATGCATACGGTCTGTCGCCGTGTGCGCGTGCACGCCGTCGACGTACGGATCGTGCAGGTAGACGTAGGTGTCGTCGAAGCCGGTCACCACCACCCAGTGCGGCTGCTTCTCGCCGGTGAGCAGGTATGCGGAGATCAGCACCACCGGTATTGCGCCTGCGTCGAATTTCTCACGGAGCGCGCCGACCGGCAATGCCCGCTTGTGGACCGGCACGCCCGCGGCGCGGATTTGATTGATGAAATCCTTGTGAACGAGGCGGATGACCTCCTTCTTGCGCGGATCGCGGACGGAATTCTCGAACGGCACACCTCGGTCCGTGACGTAGAGCTCGGCGTCGTATCCGCGCCTGATCGCGGCGAGGGCAAGCCCGTAGGCCGAGCAGCCGCCGAGCCCCGACGTCATGAACACCGTCGTCGCCTCGCGCCAGATACGGAGCTCCTCGTTGGCGCTGACCTCGGCAGCGTTGTCGAGGCCGCGCATCGCCATCATCAGCGCCGCCGGACCGCAGGTGAAGTCGAGACTCTGCGGCCAGTAGGGGATCTTGGCCGCGGTGGGGGCCGGGCCGGGCGCGATCGCCTTCTGCATCCGCACCGCGTCGGCACGATCCTCGTAGTAGGCCTCATGGAAGCCGAATCTCCGGTACCCGGCGCGGTAGTACAGCGACTGCGTCCGTTTGTCCTCGGCGCGGACCTCGAGCCGCATGTATGCGGCCTGGCTTTTCCGGGCGGCCTGTTCCGCGGCTGCGAGCAGGGCACGGCCGATGCCGTGCCGGCGATGGCTGGGATCGACGGCGATCGAGTAGAGCCTCGCGAGCGGCGTACCGCGGCTGAACAGCACCAGGACATAGCCGCGAATCGTGCCGCGCCGGTCGACGTCGACCAGCGTGGCGCCCTTCGCGCGCGAGATCATGTAGCGGAAGCTGCGTGGCGACAGCCGGTCGGTACGGAACGACCGGTTTTCGATGCGCACCAGAGCTGGAATGTCCGCTTCTTCGGCGGGTCGGATCATGGGTGACAGGCGATCAAAGGCGGGCGCTCAACCGTTGTAGTCGCGCCGGACGGCCTCCGGCAAGGGCTTGCCCCAACGCGGGCCAGGCCGCCAACCCCGACCCCGACATACCGCAGGCGATCAGGGGCGGGCGGACCGGTTGTATAAGGCGAGCGTCTCCGCCGCGACCTGGCGGTCGCCGAATCCCGCCTCGACGAGAGCGCGGCCGGCGGCTCCCATGCGACGCCGTGTCGCGCCGTCGATGGCGAGACGGGCGATGGCGGACGCGAGCGCTGCCGGATCGTGCGCTGGAACGAGCAGGCCGTTGTCGCCCTCGCGCACGATCTCGCGGAGCCCGGGGCCATCGGCGGCGACGATCGGCCGCCCGCACGCTGCGGCCTCGATCAGGCATTTCGGGACGCCCTCGCCGTAGAACGACGGCAGCACGGCGATGTGGCTTTCGGCCCACAACGCCGGCATGTCGCTGACGAATCCCCGCCAGGACACGATCCCCTCGTCATGCCAAGCGCGGAGCTGATGCTCGGGGATGGACGCCGGATTGTCCGGGTCGGGCTTCCCGGCGAGCACCACCCGCACGTCGGCGCCCTGCTCCTTGAGGATGCGCGCGGCTGCGACGAGGTCGCCTATGCCCTTGTCCCAGATCATGCGCGAGGCGAGCGTGGCGATGATCGGGTCAGCATCACGTTCGGGAGTCGCCTGGAATCGGGCGAGATCGACGCCCGAGCCGCGGATGAGGTGGATGCGGTCACGCTCGATCGCGCACTCGCGGACCAGCACCTCGGCATCGTCAGGGTTCTGGACGATGATGCTGCTGCCGGGCCGCCGCAGCAGAAAACGAAATCCGGACCGTACGAACGGGCGCAGCAGGCGTGCACGAGCCGTGGTCGACGAGAAGACAAAACCAAGACCGGTGATCGCGTTGACGACCCGCGGCACGCGGGCAAGCCAGGCCGCGAGCGATCCGACCAGGGCGGGCTTCACCGCCACATGGTGCACGATGGTCGGGCGAACCCGCCGATACAGCGCGACAAGCCGTAAAAGAGTCGCAAGCTCCGCGAGCGGATTGAGGCTGCGGCGGGCCCATGACAGCGGAACCAGCGTGAAACCTTCGTCGGCGATGGCGCGGCCGTGATCGGAGACGCGGGTCGCAACCGTCACGGCGTAGCCGGCGTCGCGCGCGGCGCGCGCGACGGGCAGGCGATGGCTGACGAACACCCAGTCTTCGGTGACGAGATAGACGATGCGGCGCGGCTGGGGCGTCTTCATGGCCTCACCGTCTGCCGAGCCATCGCCGGTACCAGGCCACCCACATCAGCGCCGTCCACAACTCGTACGACCAACTCCGCTGACCGCCGAGGTGCTGCCGCCACTTCACCCGGACCGGCGCCGGATCCACGATGGCGGCATCGCGCAGGCTTTTCTCGGAGAGGAGATCTTCGGCCCAGTCCCGCAGCGGGCCGCGCATCCAGTCGCCGATTGGCACGCCGAAGCCGGTCTTCGGCCGCTCGATGAGCGCTCGCGGGACGTAGCGGTCGAGCACCCGGCGGAGCAGCCACTTGGTGCTGCCGTCGCGGATCAGCAGATCCGGCGGTAGGGCCCACACGAACTCGACGACGCGGTGGTCGAGCAGGGGGACGCGGGCTTCCAGGGATACGGCCATGCTGGCGCGGTCGACTTTGGTCAGGATGTCGTCGGGCAGGTAGGTGACGAGGTCGAGGTACCGCATGCGCGCGACGAATTCGGGAACTTCGCGCGCGAGCGCGGGATCGTCGATCGGGCTCGCCGGCTCGTCCGCGGGGCCGAGCAGCGTCTCGGGCTCCTCCCAGAAGCTGACAAGCCGGCGGTAGATGTCCTCCGGCCGCGCGCGCCCGAGAATGGCGGCGAGCTTCTTTACCTTGTCGCCGGCCTGGGCCGGGCGCTTGCCGCGGGGCACGACCGAAAACAGGGCGTCCCAGAACCCGACCGGCAGCGACTCCATGACGCGACCGACTCCGGCGCGGAGCGGTCGGGGAATCGGGCCCAGCGTCCGCCAGATGCGCTCGGCCCACACGTAGCGGTTGTAGCCGGCGAACAGTTCGTCGCCGCCGTCGCCCGACAGCGCCACGGTGACATGGCGGCGGGTCAGCTCCGAGACGAGGAACGTGGGGATCGCCGAGACATCGGCGAACGGCTCGTCGTAGAGGTCGGGCAGCTTCGGGATGACATCCCGGGCGCGTGCCGGATCGAGGATCAGCTCGGTGTGATCGGTGCCGAGGTGCCTCGCGACGGCGCGCGCGTGCGGCGCCTCGTCGAACGCCGCTTCGTTGAACCCGATGGTGAAGGTGCGGACCGGCCGCGGCGACGCGGCTTGCATCAGGGCGACGACGGTCGACGAGTCGACGCCCCCCGACAGGAACGCGCCGAGCGGAACGTCGGCGACCATGCGCCGCGTCACCGCATCCTTGAGGAGGTCATGAAGCGCGGCCTCCGCTTCGACCGCGTCCCGCGGCGGCTTCTCCTGCATTGCGACGGCGCGCGCGTCCCAGAATTTTCGCGCCGATGGCTCGCCATCCGAGCGCACCGTCAGCACGGTCCCGGGCTCGAGCTTGAAGACATTGCGGTAGATCGCGCGCGGCGCGGGCACGTAGGCCATGCGCAGGAACGCGGCCGCGGCTCCTCGGTGGAGCTCCGGCACGAACTCGGGTAAGGCGAAGAACGCCTTCAACTCGGAGGCGAACGCGACGCTGCGACCGATCCGTGCCCAGTAGAGCGGCTTGATGCCGAGACGATCGCGCACGAGCGACAGGGTGCGCGTGCGCTTGTCCCACCAGGCAAACGCGAACATCCCGATCAGGCGCGATGCGGTTTCGGCCGCACCCCACCGCGCGCACGCCTCGGCCAGAACCTCGGTGTCGGAATGTCCGCGGAACGGGCCGGCGCCCACGCGGACCAGCTCCGCCCGGATCTCTTCGGCGTTGTAGACCTCGCCGTTGTAGGAGATCACCCCGCTCTCGTCGCGAGAGGCCATCGGCTGGTGTCCGGCGGGCGACAGGTCGACGATCGACAGCCGCCGATGGCCGAGGCCGACGCCGGCGGCGGCATCGGCCCATGTCCCCCAGTCATCGGGGCCTCGGTAGGGCAGGGCGGCGGCCATGCGCTCGGCGAGCCGCGCGAGCTCCGCTTCGGCGCGACCGGACAGGCCGACGAACCCCGCAATTCCACACATCAGGCGGCCTTGGCGGCGGGATCCGCCGTGATGGTCCGGTAGAGATTCTCGTACCGGCGGGCGATCGCGTCGATCGAGAAATCGGCGGCGACGCGTCGTCGTGCTGCGTCGCCGGCGCGCGCGCGTGCCTCGGGCGGCTGGTTGAGGAGGCGCGTCATCGCCGCAGCCAGCGCCCGGTCGTCGCCGGGCGGCACGAGCGCTCCGGTGTCTCCGACGATGCTCGCCGAGTCGCCGACATCGGTGGCAACGCACGGCACGCCGGACGCCATGGCCTCGCCAAGCGCGTTCGGGAAACCTTCTGCATAGCGCGACGGCAGCACGACGAGGTCGAGCGCGGTGAGGATGTCGGCCACGTCGTCGCGCTCGCCGAGCGCTTCAACCCGCCCGGACAGCGCGCCGGGAATGGGCAGCATCTCGGTGTCGCGGCCGATCAGGACGAAGCGCGCGTCGGGGACCGCCGCGGCGACTTCGGCTGCGGCGCGCAGGAACCCTGGGTGGTTTTTCATCGGATCGACGCGCGCGATCATCCCGACGAGCAGGTCACTTTCCGATGCATGCAAGCGTTCGCGCTGGATGCGCCGTCGTTGGGGATCCGGGCGGAAGCGCTCGAGGTCGAAGCCGTTGGGGAGGACGACCCAGCGCCGGGGCGCGTAGCCGAGGGCGACGTGGTCGCGCTTGCCGGCCTCGCTGTTCACGATGACGGCGTCGGGCCGCCGCGACGCGCGCGCGAGGATGTGGGGGAGCATGCGCGTCCGCAGCGGGAAATCCCCGCCGGTGATCGCGGTGCTGCGCACGTTCCACACGAGCTTCACGCCGGGGAACACGAACGACAGCAGAAGCCCCGCCAAATCGGCCTGATAGAGCCAGGTCTGAACGAGATCGGGACGCTCGCGCCTGACGAGGCGGATGAGACAAGCGGCGCCGGCGATCGCGCTGCGGGTCCGGCCGATGCCGAGGATATGCACCGGGACCCCCGTGGCGCGGATCGCGTCGGCCAGCGCGTCCTCGCCGCTGAGCACGACCACGACCGCCTCCACGCGCTCCCGATCCCGGCGCTGCAGCAGCTTCAGCAGCATGCCTTCGGCTCCCGCGCGGCGCAGGCCGGTGATGAGGTGCATGATCTTCATGACGGACGGAACGGCTCGGACACGGCGCTAAATTGCCAGAAAACCGCGATCCGGTCGAACACCGTGCGTCGCTTTTATTCGCTTGCCGCGCATGCTAAAAGCGGCCCGATCCGCCCTTTGCAGGGATCCCCGTGCACAATCCGCTCCCCGAGAATCTCGATAAGCGAACGGTCGACGATTTCGGTCGGGAATGGGCGCGGTTCGATCAGAGCGGCACCTCGCCCGACGAGATGCACGCGATGTTCGACGGATATTTCGCGGTCTTCCCATGGGGCGAGCTGCCGGCCGGAGCAGTGGGGTTCGACGCCGGTTGCGGCACCGGCCGGTGGGCCGCGATGGTCGCGCCGCGCGTCGGCCATCTGCACTGCGTCGACGCGGCACAGGAGGCGTTGGGGGTCGCGCGTTGGCGGCTCGCATCGGCGCCGAACGTGACGTTGCATCACGCCTCGATCGACGCCATGCCGTTCGCCGACGGCAGCATGGACTTCGGCTACAGCCTGGGCGTGCTGCACCACATGCCCGACACCGCCGGCGGCCTCGCCGCGTGCGTCGCCAAGCTCAAGCCCGGCGCGCCTTTCCTGGTCTATCTCTATTACGCCTTCGATAACCGTCCGGCGTGGTTCCGCCTGCTGTGGCGCGCGAGCGACTCCGTGCGTCGCGTGCTGGCGCCGCTGCCGTTCGGCATCAAATCGCGAATCACCGACCTGCTTGCGCTCACCGTCTACTGGCCGCTCGCGCGGCTGGCGGGGGTGCTGGAGGCGCTCGGGCTCGGGGTCGATGCGTTTCCGCTCAGCGCCTACCGCCGTCGCAGTTTTTACAGCATGCGGACGGACGCGCTCGACCGCTTCGGCACCCGTCTCGAGCAGCGTTTCACGCGGACCCAGATCGCCGCGATGATGGCCGCCGCCGGACTGGTCGATATCCGCTTCTCCGACCGCGTGCCGTACTGGTGTGCGGTCGGCCGCCGCGCGGTAGGGCGATGATGCCGCCGGCGCGCCGGGGGCTCGACCTCTGGCTGCTCTTCATTTTCGTGCTGATGCCGCCGATCGGCGTCTATGCCGCCCTCGGCATCGCGCCGTTGCTGGCCGTCGGCGCCCTCGGTCTCGTCGCGCTCCGTCCGGGCCAGGTGTGGGGGTGGATTCGGGGGCAGGGCGTCGTTGCCGCCGCGCTCACCGCCGTTGCCCTGCTGGGCATCGCATCGGCGACGTGGTCGATCCTGCCGACGCACAGCCTGCTCGAAGGTGTGCGTTTCCTCACGTTGAGCATCTCCGGGCTGCTCGCGGTCGGCGCTGTCGCTAGTCTTGAGCCGCCGCACCGCGATCGGATCGTCCATTGGACGGCAATCAGCATCGCGATCACGGTCGCGGCGCTGGCGATCGATATGGCCCTCGGCCTGCCGGTCCTGCGCTTCGCGATCGGCGCCTCGCCGGACCGGCTGATCTATCTCGAGCGCTTCGACCGCGGCACGACGGTGATCGGCCTCCTGTTCTGGCCGATCGCGCTCGGGCTCTTGCGCGCGCGCCGGATCGGCTTTCTCGCCGTCCTGGCCGTGGCGACGGTGGTCGCGCTCATCATCATCCCGAGCAGCGCGAACCGGCTCGCCTTCGCCGCCGGTGGCGTCGCGGCGCTGACTGCCATCGCGGCGCCGCGAGTCGTCCCGCGCCTGGTGCTGATCGGCGCCATGGCGTTCGGGCTCGTGCTGCCGGTCGCGATGCCGCATCTCCTGCCCACCAACGAGTCCGTGGTGGCCCTGAGCGACCGCGCGCCGTGGATCAAATTCTCCGGGCTCCACCGGCTCCTGATCTGGCGCTTCGCGTCGGAGCGCGTCGCCGAGCGTCCGCTTCTCGGGTGGGGCATGGACGCGTCGCGGGAACTCCCCGGCGGTCACACGAAGCTGACCGACACCCTGTCGCGCGCGGTGGTCCCGGATAACGCCGAGGCGCTGCCGCTCCACCCGCACAACGCCTTCCTGCAATGGTGGGTCGAACTCGGCGCCGTCGGGGCCGTCCTCGGCCTTGCCGCCGTCGCCGCCCTGCTGCTCCGGGTTGCCGCCCTGCGCTCACGCGACGGATTGTCGACCGCGACTGCGTACGCCGTCGCGGCGCTGACCATCTCCTTGCTCGGCTACGGCTTCTGGCAGTCGTGGTGGCTGTCGACGCTGTGGCTTACGGGCGCCCTGCTCGGGTCCGTAGCCGCCGATTCGCGTCAGATCCGGACGTCGTAGAACGGCGTCGGCGACAGGAACTCGACGGTCGACTCACGGGCGGCGCCGTAGGCGCGCAGCGCGGTTATACGTACCGATGGCGGGGCATCGGGGCTATCCACGTCCGCGCCATGGCTGTCGGCGCTGCCCTGCTGCGCGAGGACTTGGGCGAGGAACGGAAGCGTGCTCTTGGGCTCGGCGAGGACGATCCGCGGCGAGCCATCGCCCGTCTCGAACGGATGGCCGGTCGCTTTCCGCGAACTGGCCGCGGTCTCGCCGGGGCGGTCGGACGACGGCCGCACCGCGTTGGCGGCCGCGGTCTTGAGGTCGTCGTGCCGCGTGCGAGTCTCGGCGGCGCGCGGCGCCCCGTAGGCGGCCCGCTCCGGCGCCGGTACGACGATCATGATCGATGAAGATGCCAACGATGCCCCGCTCGTCCCCTCACGCGGGGACATGTTCTTCTAAAGCCTAAAATTTTACGAAACTTTGAACATTCGCCCCGCGGAGTCGAGTCCGATTTCGGCAAGGCAGACGCGCATCCTCATTCACCGGCAAATCGCTGTTAACCTTAACTTCCGAGATCGCCATGCCATCTCAGTGAGTGGCTGCGACGCGGGCTTCGGTTGCCGTTGCGCCGATGATAGAGTGCGCGGAAATGTGAACGCCGCGCCCGCCGCCGAGTTCATGTCGACGACAACGAGCAGTTCGCTTCCGGCCCCATGACCCCGTCCCCGAACCTCGAAGCGGAGGTCCGCGCCGCCTTCGAGTCGGGCATCGCCGCGCATCGCGAGGGGCGCGGCGCCGATGCCGAGGCGGCGTTCCGTCGAGTGCTCGCGTTGATCCCCGATCACCCCGATGCGCTGCACCTCCTCGGGATCGCGCTTCATTTCCAGGGCCGAAGCATGGAGGGGATCGCGCTGATCCGCCGCGCGATCGAGCGCTTTCCGCACAATCCGGCGTACCACAACAATCTCGGCAACGCGCTCGACGAAACTGGCGATCGCTCCGGCGCCGCTGCGGCCTACCGCCGCGCGACCGAGGTGCGGCCGGACTACCCGATCGCGTGGCAGGCACTCGGGACGCTGGCGATGGCCGAGCGCCGTCCTCGCGACGCGCTGGCGCTGTTCGGGAACGCGCTGGCGGCCGATCCGGGCTACGCGCCCGCCGAGAACGGAATCGGCAACGCGCTGCTCGCGCTCGGCGAGGTCGACGAGGCGGCGGCGCACTATCGTGCCGCGCTGCGGCTCGACCCGGCGGATCCGTCGGCGGCGTCGAATGCGCTCATGGTGATGCATTACGACCCGCGGGTATCCGCCGCCGAGATCGACGAGGCCCACCGGGCCTGGGGGCGGAGCGCCATCGCAATGGTGCCGAGGCGGACGGCCCCATTCCTCAACACCCGTGACGCCGACCGCCGCCTCAGGATCGGGTACATCTCGGCGGATTTCCGCCGGCATTCGGTCGCGTACTTCATCGAGCCGGTGATCGCGGCCCATGATCGCGGTGCGGTGGAGGTGACGTGCTACGCGGACGTGCGCCGCCCCGACGCCGTCACGGACCGCATCCGCACGACGGCCCATCGCTGGCGCAACATCCATCGTGTCGGGGATGACGTCGTCGCGCGGATGATCGAGGACGACCGCATCGACATCCTCGTCGACCTGTCGGGTCACACGTCGGGGAACCGTCTCCCGGTGCTCGCGCGCACGCCCGCGCCAATCCAGGTGAGCTGGATCGGCTATCCCGGCATCACCGGCCTGCCGACGATTGACTGGCGGCTCACCGACGCCGTCGCTGATCCGGCGGGCACCGAGGACCGCGGGCCGGAAGCGTTGTTCCGCCTGCCCGAAGGGTTCCTCTGCTATCGGCCGCCCGACGACGCTCCGGCGATCACGACGCAGCCGTCGGCGGGCCCGGTCACGTTCGCCTCGTTCAATGTGCTGGCGAAGATCTCGTCCGATACGATCGCGCTGTGGTCGCGGGTGCTACTCACCGTCCCGGGATCGCGGCTGCTTCTCAAGGCGGAGGCGCTCGACGATCCAGCCGTGCGCCAGCGCATCGCGAACGCCTTCGCGCGGCACGGGGTCGGCGCGGACCGTCTCGACCTGATCGGTTTCGTGCCGGACCCAGCCAGCCATCTTGCGACGTATGGCGGCGTCGACATCGCGCTCGATCCGTTTCCCTACAACGGCACGACGACGACGATGGAGGCGCTGTGGATGGGATGTCCGGTCGTGACCCTGCGCGGTGACCGTCATTCCGCGCGGGTGGGAGCGAGCTTGCTCGCGCGCGCCGGCCTCGGCGATCTGGTCGCGGGCACCGCGGACGAATTCGTGCGTATCGCTGAACGGCTGGCGGGCGACCGGGCTCGACTCCAGGAATTGCGCGGCGGCATGCGCGCACGGCTTGCGGCGACGACGTTGCTCGACGGGGCGCGGTTCACGCGCGGGCTCGAGGCCGCCTACCGTGAGATGTGGCGACGCTTCCTCGATGCGCGCTGAAGCTCCGGTTTGAAGCCCAGCGCCGCCGGGTCACGCGGGCTCGGTGGCGGCGAACGACGGGCGCTTCTTGAACTCGTCGTACCAGGCGGCGAGCCGCGGCGCGGTCGTGCGCCAGCCCGCGCCGATGCCGTGCTTCTCCATGAACCACAGGCAGCACGCGAACGTGATGTGGGCGAGAGTCGGCCCCGCGCCGATGTTCTGCAGGAGACCCTCGAGGAACGGCACGCCGCGATCGACCTTCTTCTGCTGGCGCTCGATCCATTCCTTCGACCGCAGCTCGGGGGTGCGTCGGTCCTCCATGCGCAGCAGCACGACGGCATCGAGCACGCCCTGAGCGACCGCCTGGGCCTGGATGATGCGGCGGCGCATGCGCTTCTCGTCGGGGATCAGCTTGGCGCCGCTGCCGATCTCGTCGAGGTATTCGCAGATCAGCGACGACTCGATGATCACCTCGCCCTCGTCGGTGACGAGCACCGGGAGCTTGTCGAGCGGGTTCTTCTTGTGGAGCTCGGCCTCCGGCGTCCGTGCCGGCAGCACCTCCATCTTCTTGTCGAGGCCCTTCTCGATGGAAGTGATCAGCACCTTGCGACCGTACGGCGACGTGGGCGTATTGTAGAGCTTCACGGTGATCTCCCCGGATTGGCCTGTGGCTTATGGATGAGGATAGGCGAAGCGGGCGTTCAGGCGAACGAATCCTTGCGGGCGCGGATCGCGCCGAAGACGGTCGCCGGATCGGCCCCCGACAGTCCCACCGCGGAGGCGAGCTCGGGACGGTCGGCGCGCAGGAACGGATTCGTCGCGCGCTCCTCGCCGAGCGTCGAGGGCACGGTCGGCTGGTTCGCCTCTCGCGCCTTCGCGACCGCCGCGGCGCGCGCCTGCAAGGCGGCGTTGCCGCCGTCGACGGTGAGCGCGAAGCGGGCGTTCGACAGCGTGTACTCGTGCGCACAATAGACGCGGGTGGAATCCGGCAGGGCGCGGAACTTGGACAGCGACGACCACATCTGCTGCGGCGTTCCCTCGAACAGGCGCCCGCAGCCGAGCGCGAACAGCGTGTCGCCGCAGAACAGCGCGTCCGAATCGGCGAACCAGTAGGCGATGTGCCCGCGCGTGTGCCCCGGGACGTCGAACACCTGCGCCTCGCAGCGTCCGAGACGGATCCGATCGCCGTCGCCGACCGCGATGTCGATGCCCGGGATGCGATCGCGATCGGCACGCGGGCCGATGACGGTAAGGCCGAACTCGTCCTTGAGTTCGAGGTTGGCGCCGGTGTGATCGCGGTGGTGGTGGGTGTTGAGGATGTGGGTCAGCCGCAGCCCGAGCCCGTCGAGCGCCTCGCGCACGGGCGCCGCCTCGGCCGGATCGACGATGGCGACCGCGGCCGCCTCGGGCTCGACGGCGAGCCAGAGATAGTTGTCCTTCAGGGCGGGGATGCGATGCACGGTGAGCGGCATGAGCGACTCATAGCACCGGGCGCCTCGGGTTCGCCACACGCGGCACGCACCGCCGCCGCGGCCGGGTGTGCTACCCTTTGCCCATGGGCACCGATGTCGTCGACATACGGGACTTCTACGGCACCTCGCTCGGCCACATGACCGGGCGAATCCTGCGCAAGCACCTCCGGGCGATCTGGCCCGACTGCAAGCGCGAGCGCATCGTCGGAATCGGGTACGCGACGCCGTATCTCCGCCTGTTCCAGGAAGAGGCGGAGCGGGTCGTCGCGGTGATGCCGGCGACCCACGGCGTGCTGCGCTGGCCCGCGACCGGGCCCAACCTCGCGGTGCTGGCCGACGAAGCCGAGCTGCCGCTGCCCGACGTGTGCTTCGATCGCGTCCTCCTCGTCCACTCGGTCGAGCGCACCGAGGCGCTGCGGCCCCTCCTGCGCGAGGCATGGCGGCTCCTGGCCGATGGTGGGCGGATGATCGTCATCGTGCCCAACCGGCAGGGAATCTGGGCGCGGATCGAGGCGACCCCATTCGGTCACGGGCAGCCGTACACGGCGGCCCAGCTCTCGCGGCTGTTGCGCGACAACATGTTCACGCCGCTCTCGACCACGATGGCCCTGTTCGTGCCGCCGATCTTCCGCCGGCTCAACGTTGCCGCGGCACCGGCGTGGGAACGCGTGGGCACCCGCTGGTTTCAGCGTTTCGGCGGTGTGGTGATGATCGAGGCGACGAAGCAGATCTATGCGCCGGCCCCGGTTGTCCGGGAGCGGGTGAAGCGGCCGCTCTACGTGACGGCCGGCGGCGGCGCCGGCAACAACCGGTCGCTCGGCGACGCCGCGCTCAGCGCAGCAGGAACACCGCCTCGACGCCGAACAGATTCGCCGCGGAGCTCCTAGGCGACGTCTCGCGGATGCGCCCGGCGGCACCGAGCGTATAGCAGCGCTCGATCTTGACGCCCAGCTCCTCGCACAGCGCGACGAAGTCGTGGATCGTGCACAGATGCACGTTGGGCGTGTCGTACCAGCGATACGGAAGCGCCGCCGACGATGGCATGCGGCCGGTGACGAGCAGCTCGAGCCGCAGCTTCCAGTAGCCGAAGTTCGGGAACGACACGATGGCCCGCTCGCCGATGCGCAGCATGTGCGACAGCACCGTCCGGGGCTCGCGCATCGCCTGCAGCGTCTGGCTCAGGATCACGTAATCGAAGGCTTCGGCCGGATAATCCTTGAGGTCGGTTTCGGCGTCGCCCTGGATCACCGCGAGGCCCTGGCGCACGCACGCATTGACGCCGTCCTGGCTGATCTCGATGCCGCGGCCGTCGACCTGCTTGGTGTGGGTGAGGTGATAGAGCAGTGCCCCGTCGCCGCAGCCGACGTCGAGCACGCGCGATCCGGGCTGCACCAGCTCGGCGATCTTCTGCAGGTCGAGGCGGATGCCGCGGGTGACCGCGGCGCCGTTCTGGGCTCCGTTCATGCGCGGCCGAGCCCTCGATGCTCCGCGGCGCCGTTGAGGAACCCGGTCAGCACGTTGTGGTAGTCGGGGATCTCGAGCAGGAACGAGTCGTGACCCTGGTCGGTCTCGATCTCGCAGAAGCTGACGTTCGCGGCGACGGCGTTGAGCGTGTGGACGATGGCGCGGCTCTCGGAGGTCGGGAACATCCAGTCGCTGGAGAACGAGACCACGCAGAACCGGGTTTTCGTGCCGCGGAACGCCTCGGCGGCGTTCCCGCCGTGCTCGGCGGCGAGGTCGAAGTAGTCGATCGCGCGCGAGATGTAGAGATACGAGTTCGCGTCGAAGCGTTCGACGAACGACGTGCCCTGGTGGCGCAGGTAGCTCTCCACCTGGAAGTCGGCGTCGAAGCCGAAAGACACCTTGGACCGGTCCTGGAGGCGGCGGCCGAACTTGCGGTGCAGCGCCGTCTCCGAGAGATACGTGATGTGCGCGCTCATGCGTGCCACCGCGAGCCCGCGCTCCGGCCGCTTCCCTTGCGCCAGATAGTCGCCGTCGCACCAGTCGAGATCGCTCATGATCGCCTGGCGGCCGACCTCGTGGAACGCGATGTTCTGCGCGGAGCAGCGGAGCGCGGACGCGATCGGCACCGCGGCGAACACTTTTTCAGGGTAGCGGACGGCCCAATCGAGCACCTGCATGCCGCCCATCGAGCCGCCGATCACGCAGAACAGCCGTTCGATGCCGAGGTGGTCGATCAGCAACTTCTGCGCCTTCACCATGTCGCCGATGGTGATGACCGGGAACGACACCCCGTAGGGCTTGCCCGTCGCGGGGTTGATCTCCTTCGGACCCGCCGTCCCCATGCAGCCGCCGAGGATGTTCGAGCAGATGAGGAAATACCGATCGGTGTCGAGCGGCCGCCCGGGACCGACCATGTTGTCCCACCAGCCGCGACGGCCGGTCACCGGGTGCGGCCCGGCTAGGAACTGGTCGCCCGAGAGCGCGTGGCAGACGAGGATCGCGTTCGACCGGTCGGCATTGAGGCGGCCGTACGTCTGATAGGCGACGGTGAAGGGGCCGAGTTCGACCCCGGAGTCGAGCTTGAGCGGCGTCACCGCGCCAAGTGTCACCGTCTGCCCCAAAGCGGGGGCAACGGCGTCGGCTGGGGTGGTGGCGCTCATGGCGTCGGAAGCGTCCTTGCACACGTCGAAGTCGCCGCAGGATACCCCAGACGGGGGTCATCCAGCGGGGGACAGGATAGCTAGGTCCAGCCCCGTCATGTGTCAATGTTTACTTTGATTTTGCGGGGCTTAGGCACTATGACTGGCCCAAATCCTGATCCCGCCAAATGAGCACGGCCGTCCGCACCCTGAGACGAGCGACCCTCGAGGACCTTCGCGCCGAGATCGACGCGATCGACGAGTCGCTCCACGACCTTCTGATGCGCCGGGCCGGGCTCGCCGCCGACATCGCGCGGCTAAAGAGCGCCGCTCCCGGTGCGGGCGGCGCGTTCTTCCGTCCGGGCCGCGAGGCCGCCGTGATCCGCCGCATCCTCGCCCGCCATCGCGGCGCGTTCCCTGCTGCCGCCCTCGTGCGGATCTGGCGCGAGATGATGAGCGCCCTGCTCGGCCTCCAGGCGCCGCTGACCTTTGCCGCGGGCACGGGCGCACTCGTCGAGATTGCGCGCGAGCATTTCGGCAGCGGCGCGACGCTGGTGCGGCGCAGCGGACCCGTCGGCGCGGTGCGCGCCGTCGCTCACGGCCGCGCCACCGCCGCCGTGGTGCCATGGCCCGCCGCCAAGGGCGACGGTGAATGGTGGCGTGCGCTGTTGAAGTCCGGCGCTCCTCGCGTCGTCGCCGCCTTGCCGGTGGTCGGCGTCGGTCCGCAAGCGGTCGTCGTCGCTGCCGCTGCCCCGGAGCCGAGCGGCGATGATCGTACGTTCGTCGCCGTGAGCACGCCGCGGGCGCTCACCCGCCCGAAGCTCGGTCGCGCGCTCGATGCCGCGGGCCTCGAGGGAGGCCTCGTCGTTGGTCACGCGGGAGTGTCGCTGATCGACGTCTCAGGGTTCCTCTCCGACAGCGCTCCTTCGCTTCGACCGTTGGCCTTGTCGCTCGGCGCGAAGTCCGTCCGCGTCCTCGGCGCCTACGCCTGTCCTTTCCGTCCGCGTGGAGATCAATTGTGACCGAAGCGGCGTGGCAAGTCCGCCCCGGCATTCTCGACATCGAGCCCTATGAGGGCGGCAAGTCGAAGCTCAAAGGGCAGAATCGCGTCATCAAGCTGTCGTCGAACGAAGGTGCGCTCGGCCCGAGCCCGAAGGCCGTCGCCGCCTTCCGGGCTGCGGCGAAGACACTTCACCGGTATCCCGACGGCGGATCGATTGCGCTGCGCGAGGCGATCGCCAAGCGCTTCAACCTCGACGGCGATCTCATCACCTGCGGCGCGGGGTCCGACGAGCTTCTCGGACTCGTCGGCCGCGCCTTCGCCGGTCCAGGCGACGAGGTGATCTACACCGAGCATGGATTCCTGATCTATCCGATCATCGCCAAGTCGCTCGGAGCTATCCCGGTGAAGGCGCCGGAAAAGAATCTCACCGCTGACGTGGACGCAATCCTGTCGAAGGTCACCGCGCGGACCAAGATCGTCTACATCGCCAACCCGAACAATCCGACCGGCAGCTACCTCCCGGCGAGCGAGATGAAGCGCCTGCGGGCGGCTCTGCCGCGCGAAGTGGTGCTGGTCGTCGATGCGGCCTATGCCGAGTTTGTCACCGCGAAGGATTACGAGCCGGGCGTCGCGATGGTCGATCTCGCGCGTCAGCTCGGCGACGACAACGTCATCATGACGCGGACGTTCTCGAAGGTGTTCGGCCTCGGCGGCCTGCGTCTGGGATGGGCCTACGCGCCGCGGTCGGTAACCGACCTCTTCAATCGCATCCGGATGCCGTTCAACGTCTCGGCCGCCGCGCAGGCCGCCGGCATCGCCGCGCTGGCCGACAAGGCTCACACCCGGCGCGCCGTCGCGCACACGATCAAATGGCGCGAGTGGCTCGCCACCCGGCTGACAGCACTCGGGCTCACGGTGCATCCGTCGGTGGCCAACTTCGTGACGGTCGAGTTTCCGGCAGCCGGGCCCCACGCGATGGCGGCGGCCGACGCCTACCTCAACAGCCGGGGAATCATCGTGCGGCAGATCGGCAAGTATGGTCTTCCGAACTGCCTCCGGATCACCATCGGCCGCGCCGGCGAGACCCGCGCCGTGGCCGAGGCCCTGCAGAAGTTCATGGCCGGCTAGCAACGGGCGAGTAGGAACGGCGATGGCGAAAAAGAAGAAGACGCGAGCTGCGGGCCGTGGCCCGACCCGGGGCAAAGGCGGCGCCAAGACGGGCAAGGTGAAACGGCCGACAGCGCTGCGACCTGCGGCGCCGGTGCGTCGCAAACGCGCCGCCCGGCCGACGCGCCGTCCGCCGCGCGCCGAAGGCCGCGGCCGGGCACGGGCGCGCGCGGTGAAGACACCGCTGTTCCGGCGAGTCGCCGTCATCGGCCTCGGCCTGATCGGCTCGTCGCTGGCGCGCTTCCTCAAGCGCGAGGGGCTGGCGCAGACCATCGTCGGCCATGCCCGCACCGAGGCGACGATGAAGAAGTCGCTGGAGCTCGGCTTCATCGACCGCGCCGCCGCGACGCCCGAGGATGCCGTGCGCGGCGCCGACCTTGTCGTCGTCGCGACGCCGGTCGGCGCCTGCGGTGCCATCGCCCAGGCGATCGGTCCCCATCTCGCCCACGGCGCGATCGTCACCGACGTCGGCTCGGTCAAGGCCGCCGTCGTCCGCGACATGGGGCCGCATATTCCGGAGGGCGTGCATTTCGTTCCCGCGCATCCGGTCGCCGGCACTGAGCACTCCGGCCCGGAAGCGGGCTTCGCCGATCTGTTCCGCGGCCGCTGGTGCATCCTGACGCCGCCCGCCGGCACCGACGAGACGGCGGTGAAGAAGCTCGCCGAGCTGTGGCGTCTCACCGGCAGCCACGTCGACGTGATGGACCCGGCTCACCACGACAAGGTGCTGGCGATCACCTCCCACCTGCCGCATCTGATCGCCTACTGCATCGTCGGCACCGCGACCGACCTCGAAGAGCACTTGAAGGGCGAGGTGATCAAGTTCGCCGCCGGCGGCTTCCGCGACTTCACCCGTATCGCCGCGTCGGACCCGATCATGTGGCGCGATATCTTCCTCACGAATCGCGATGCGCTGCTCGAGATGGCCGGGCGCCTCGCCGAGGACCTCGCCGCGCTCCAGCGCATGATCCGCTGGGGCGAGGGCGACAAGATCGAGGAGATCCTGCGGCGGGCGCGCGGCATCCGCCGCTCGATCATCGAGGCGGGGCAGGCCTAGCCGACGACCGCGGCCGTGACGAAGAAGAATCCGTAGACGATACTGCCCGCGAACGCGAGCGCGGCGATGCCGACGACGGCGCCCAGCGCGACGAACAGGCCATCGCGCGACAGCACGCCGACCGCGATCAACGCGCACGCCGCCGCCGGCGGCGAATTGCCGAACGGAATCGGCAGCGCCATGACGATGCCGAGCAGCACCATCAGCACGCCCGCGGCATTGAGTCCGGCGCCGCGGGTCAGGGCGCGAAGACGCGGGCGCAGCAGCCGCTCCGCCTTCTCGACGTAGGGCACGCTCTTCTCGATCACCGTGCGCATCGTCCTGGTCGGGACGGTGACGCGCCGCAGCCTGCGCGGCAGGCGGATCCGCCGCCGCCCGATGGCGATCTGGAGCGCGGGGACGAGAATGAGAATTCCGAACACTGTCGAGACGCCCGGCAGATTGGGGATCAGCATCGGCAGCGATGCGACGAGGATCAGCAGCCCGAACGCGCGCGGACCGAGGCGGTCGGCGATGTGCCCGACCGAGATCGTGGCGCCGTCGAGGCCGTCGCCGAGGCGGCGCAGCACGTCCGAGATGCGCTGTCCGCGCGATGACGCTCGATCGCGCCGGGGCTCCACGCGTTAGCGGCCCTCCGGCATGTCGACGTGCGGCGCCGGAGCCGCGATCGGCGCGTCGTCGTCGGCCGCGGGGCTCGCCGCGGCGGGCGGCGGCGGAATCTCCGGCGTAGCCCCGGGCCATACGATGCGCGGCATCTGCATCAGCGCGACGGGCCCCATCAGCAGTTTCCCGTTCTGGATCGTGAGCGGCGCTGCAAGCTCGGGCTCGGCACCCGGCGTCGGCGGCCGCGCCAGCATCATCAGAAACTTCTTCGCCGTGTCCGCGTCGTTGAGCTTGATCACCTGCGAGGCGGCGAGCGCGTCGAGGGCCGGAGCGAAGCCCTGGATACGGCCCGTGCCGGCGCCCATCGGCTGCATCTCGCCGTCGAGCGCGAAGGTGCCCTCGGCGGCGAGCGTGAGCGGGCCGAAGCGCGCCATCAGCCGCGGCATCTGCACGACGCCACCGGTGTCGCGCCACGCCCGGAACGCCTCGGTGTCGAGCGCCGGGGCGAGCGGGCCCAGGACCTGGGTGTCGAACAGCAGCGTTGCCACCTTGCGTCCCATGGGCGTCGCGGCGCTCGGCGGCAGGTTGAGCCCGTAGACCTGCAGGCGGGCGCTGTAGGCTTCGGTGCGTTCGTCGATCGGCGGCACCGCCGAGCGGGCGAGATCGACGGTGGCGGAATCGAGCTGCACGGTGTCGCCGGACGGCATCGCCGCCGTCACGTTCGCGAGGCGGATCGTCATCGTCTCCCGGCCGGGCGCGCGGCCGAACCGGGCGTTGGCGACGCCAGCCTGGAGCGCGAGATCGACCGCCCGTCCCAGCGGCGCCATGGTGAGGTGGCTGGTGCCGTCGAGCACGATCTCGATCGAGCGCGGCGAGAACAGCGATACGCGGATCAGTGCCCGGTCGCCCTCCCATGCCCATGGGCCGGGAGCGCCCGCCGGCATCGTCACCGAGGGCTTGGTCAGGATGACGGTCGGACGGAACGGAAATCCGCCGCGGCTTCTCTTCTCGGCGGCGAGCGAGCCGCCATCGGCGGCGATGCGCGCCGCCATGCCGTCGATCTGGTCCTCGATGCGGCTGCCGACGATCCACCAGCCGGCGACCAGCGCCGCGATGCCGATGAACAGGGCCGAGACCACCGCCGAGAACACCGTGCGGCCGCGGCGACGCGGCGCCGGAACGTACGGGATGACCTCGGGCTCGAGCTCGAGGTCGGCAGGGCCGGAATAGCGGCGGTCGGTCGGGAGCGACATGTGGGATCCTCGGTCTTCCACTCGATACTCCGGCGCGGGACACCCGCACGCGCAGTTCATTGACGTCCGGCCGCCCCGGGCCGCTTCACCCGGCGCACTTCGTCCGCCGGCGCGAACGACTGTATAGTGCCGGACAACCGGCCGTCGAGGCGGCGGCCCAGCGCGCGCGAAGCGGATGCGACGATCTTCCCGGACAAAAAAGGCCGCGACCAAGGCGAAATTCGGGTCGCGCGCGGCAGCGAAGCGGCGGCGTGTCACGGCCCGTGCCCCATCCAGTCACGGCGCCGCGCCCCGGCCCACGGAAAAGCTCGTGTGGGTGTTCGGCTATGGGTCGCTGATGTGGAATCCGGGGTTCATCCATCGCCACATGGAATATGGCCTGGTGCGCGGGTGGCATCGCGCGTTCTGCGTCTACTCCCACGTCTGGCGCGGCACCCCCGAGCGGCCGGGGCTGGTGCTCGGTCTCGATCGCGGCGGCGCGTGCAAGGGAATCGCGTTCGCGGTGGATGAAAGCGACGAGGCAAAGGTCCTCGCCTACCTCGACGAGCGCGAACGGGTGACCAACGTGTACCTGCGTCGGCGACTCACGGTGAAGCTCACCTCGGGCGACACCGTTCCCGCGTGGGGCTACGTCGTCGACCGCCGGCATCATCAGTACGCGCGCAAGCTGCCGATGCCGCGCGCGGCCGGGATCATCGCCGCGAGCGAGGGCAAGGGCGGGACGAATCCCGAGTACCTCGAGAACACCGTCCGTCACCTCGACGAGATGGGTATTCCGGAAGGCCCGTTGCATGCGCTGCGCGACCGCGTGCGGCGTCTGACCCGGGCGCGCTGAGAGCAAATCGGAATCGAATCGCGGGCGCGGGCGCGTCGCGATGTGCCGGCGTCGCGGTCGGTTCGTCGCGCGCCGGCATCGCCGCCCTGCGGAAACCCGCATGCCGTCGATGTTTGCACCTGCATGGGTTCGCCGCCGCCAGCGCACGGCGCTCGCACGCCATGAGCGCAGTCGGGCGAAAAAGGGCGCGCGAGCGGATTTGCCGTTGTCCGCCAACGTCTTGGCTCAATTGCCGATGGCACCGATGAGCGCGGCCGACGTTGCTTGTCCATCGGAAGATCGTCGGGAGACGTTCGATGGACATTCGTCGCCGCTACACTGGTGCGGGCTCTGGCGCCGGCGCCCTGGCCGCAGTCGGCCACGTCCGCGTGGTGCGCTGGACCATGGCCTCGGTGCTTCTCGTCGGCATGCTTGCCGCGCCGCGCCCCGCTCTGTCGCTCGATTCGCTGCAAGCCGAGAACGGCGCGATGGCGATGGTGCTGTTGCTGTCGCTCGGTCAGGCGCTGGCGCAGAAGCCGGGTCCCGTCCAGCCGGCCGACCGCGTCGCGAAGGATGCCGACCGGCCGGTGCAGCCCGCCGCGGCGACGGTGCCGGCCGACGTGCCGGCAGCGAGCGACGTGCCGGCGGTTGCCGAAGCCACTCCGGTCGCGGCGCCCACGCCGCTCCTTCCGGCGAAGCCGGTCGTCGCTCCGGCGCCGGACGCGCGCTGAGCCGAGCTCGCGGCGGAGATCGCCGACGGCCACCTTGGCCTCACCGGTCGCTCAGCGCGGCGTGTACACGAGCTCGGGCTCGCCCGGCTGTTGCGCCGCCGGCGAGGGACCCCTGACGCGATCGAGGATCTCGGTGCGCCCGAACAGCGATATCCCGATGTAGCCGCGCATGCGGAGGCGGTCGGAGCCGTCGAGGGACAGTGTGCCGCGATAGGTGCTGCCGGTCTCGGGGTCGTAGACCGTGCCGCCGCTCCAGCTCCCGTCGCGCTCCTGGCGAAAGTCCCGCAGGATCGTCAGCCCGAGCACCGGTCGGTCGCGCAACGCGAGGTTGGGATTCTTGGTGTCGCGATCGGCCGCGTCGGGGGCGATCGCGATCAGGCGTCCGTTCGCGGTGGCCGCGTCGTCGATGACGATCTCGATCTTGCCGTCGCGCTCCGGCGTCCACCACACGCCGGCGATGGTCGCCGGCTGGGCGAGGGCGCTTACGCCGGTCAGCGTCGCGATCAGCGCCGCGACCGCGATCGCGGCGCGCGCGACGAGCGCCACCTTCATGCCAACGGAGTGACTCTCACCCACACTTCGAGTACGCGCAGGAGACGCACACGTCGCAGCCTTCCTGGCGGACGAGCGACGCCTCGCCGCACTTCGGGCACTGGCGCATGCGGGCCTCGGCGTTCACCACCTGGCGCAGCTCCGCGGGCTCGATCTTGCCCTCGCGGCGCTGCTTGGTGTTCGGCATGAAGCCGATGTCGATCATGTGCTCCTCGATCACCTCGCCGATGGCGGCGAGCAGCGACGGCACATAACGGCCACCCATCCACTGGCCGCCGCGCGGATCGAACACCGCCTTGAGCTCCTCGACGACGAACGACAGATCGCCGCCCCGGCGGAACACCGCCGAGATCATCCGCGTCAGCGCGACGGTCCAGGCGTAGTGGTCCATGTTCTTCGAGTTGATGAAGATCTCGAACGGGCGGCGGCGGCCGTCCTGGATCACGTCGTTGATGGTGATGTAGATGGCGTGGTCGGACTCGGGCCAGCGGACCTTGTAGGTCTTGCCGGGCAGCGCCTCGGGACGGTCGAGCGGCTTCGTCATGTAGACGACGCCGCCGGCCTCGAACGCGTCGGCCGGCCGCGACGGCGGCTCATCGAGCGGCAGCTCGGGCTCGGCGTCGGCGGTCGGCTTCGCGACCTCCAGCACCGCGCCGGTGATCGAGTTCGGCCGGTACGTCGTGCAGCCCTTGCAGCCGGTCTCGTAGGCCTCGAGGTAGATGTCCTTGAACGCGTCGAAGGCGATGTCCTCGGGCACGTTGATCGTCTTCGAGATCGACGAGTCGATGTACTTCTGCACCGCCGCCTGCATGACGACGTGCTCGTTGGGCGTGAGGCGCTGGGCGTCGACGAAGGCGTCGGTGAGCGGCGCGGTCTCGCCCTTCACGCGCTTGTAGAGGCGGTAGGCGAAGTCCGACACCTCCTCGTCCTTGCGCGTGCCGTCGGGCATGAGGATGTGGCGGGTGTAGGTGAAGCTGAACACCGGCTCGAGACCCGACGACACGTTGTCGGCCAGGAGCGAGATCGTCCCGGTCGGCGCGATCGAGGTCAGCAGCGCGTTGCGGATGCCATGCTTCGCGATCGCGTCCTGGATCTCGGGCTCGAGGTTCTTGATGGTTTCGCCCTTGAGGTACTGGTCGCGGTCGTAGAGCGGGAATGCGCCTTTTTCGGCGGCGATCTCGGTCGAGGCGAGGTAGGCCGCGCGGCGGATCTCGCGCATCCACGCTTCGGTCGTTTGCACCGCGGCCTGCGTGCCGTAGCGGAGCCCGCACTGGATCAGCGCGTCGGCCAATCCGGTGACGCCGAGGCCGACGCGGCGCTTCGCCTTCGCCTCGTGCTCCTGCTGGCTGAGCGGGAAGCGCGAGATGTCGATGACGTTGTCGAGCATGCGGACGGCGAGCGGCACGATGGTCCGCAGCCGGTCGAGGTCGAGGTGCGCGTCGGCCTCGAACGGGTTCTTCACCAGCCGGGCGAGGTTGATCGAGCCGAGATCGCACGCGCCGTAGGGCGGCAGCGGCTGCTCGCCGCACGGATTCGTCGCGCTGATCGTCTCGCAGTACCAGAGGTTGTTCTGGCGGTTGATGCGGTCGATGAAGATCACGCCCGGCTCGGCGTAGGCGTAGGTCGCGCGCATGATCTGGTCCCACAGCGCGCGGGCCTGCACCGTCTTCACGATCGTGCCGTCGAACACCAGGTTCCACGGCGCGTCCTCTTTGACCGCGTCCATGAACGCGTCGGTGACCAGCACCGAGAGGTTGAACATGCGCAAGCGGCCGGGCTCGCGCTTGGCCTCGATGAACGCCTCGATGTCGGGATGGTCGCAGCGCATCGTCGCCATCATCGCGCCGCGGCGCGAGCCCGCGCTCATGATGGTGCGGCACATCGCGTCCCACACGTCCATGAACGAGAGCGGCCCGGAGGCGTCGGCGCCGACGCCCTTCACCGGTGCCCCGCGCGGGCGCAGCGTCGAGAAGTCGTAGCCGATGCCGCCGCCCTGCTGCATCGTGAGCGCGGCTTCCTTCAGGTTCTCGAAGATGCCGCCCATGCTGTCGGGGATCGTCCCCATGACGAAGCAGTTGAACAGCGTGACGTTCCGCCCGGTGCCCGAGCCCGCGATGATGCGGCCCGCCGGCAGGAACTCGAAATCCTTGAGCGCTTCGAAGAAGCGGTCCTCCCACAGCGCGCGGTCGCGCTCGGGCTCCGCCAGCGCGCGGGCGACGCGGCGCCAGGTGTCGTCCATCGCCTTGTCCACAGGGGCGCCCTTGGCGTCCTTGAGGCGGTACTTCATGTCCCAGATCTGCTGGGAGATCGCGGCGACGCTGGCCATGGACGGAACCTCTTGTGGATAACTCGACCATACAACGGCGGCGCCAAAGCGCGCGCGGTGCGTTGCGGCAAACGCGCGGGGAACGCCTAACGCATTGAAAATACGTCAGAACTTCGGCAACCGGGGAGCGGCGCTCATTCTAGGAATGGGCCCGGAGGCGGTCAAGCGGGTTGTTCTCTTTTTGTACCCACAGGTGCCGGGCGGGCTTGGCCGTTGATTCGGCGGGCGAATTCGGGACGGTACCCGCGTTCCACAGCGAACGGCCGGCCGCTATCCACCGGCTTCTCCACAGGCAGGCGGACGTCGGTTGCAGACGGCAGCACGCGCGCTCCGGCGCGAGCGCGCCGGAGCGGCGGCAGGGCCCGGCCGCAGGTCGCGTCAGGGCATCGTGCGCGAGCGGTTCCAGTACTGGTCGATGTCGCGGCCGTACTCGGAGGTCCAGGCGCCGGCGTTGCTCGGGTCGTAGGTCGGCGCGTTCTGGAGCTGCTCCTTCTTCAGGTCGACGACGTAGCCGCCCTGGCCGGTGTCGTAGGTCAGCGACGACCACGGCAGCGGATAGTGGTTCTCTCCCATGCCGAGAAAGCCGCCGAACGACATGATCGCGTAGAGCGCCTTGCCGCTCACCTTGTCGAGCATGACGTCCTCGACGGTGCCGAGGCGATTGCCGGAGCGGTCGTAGACCGCGGTGCCCTCCACCTTGTCGGCGGAGATGATGGACGAGGTTTCCCGTTCAGCCATGGCGCGTCTCCCAATGTGGTGGGCGAAGGTCTGCGACTGCCCAACGCGAATCGCAGCTCCGCGTTCCGGTCAGACCGGCTGCAGCTTCTGGGTGGCGACCTCGCCGGATTTCGGTCGTGTCGGCGTGACGCGTTGCCACGAGCGAACCCAAACAAGACATTTCCGTCGAGGAGCTGAGTTCGCGTATCTCAGGCGGCGTTCAAAGCCGCGTGTTCATTGCTGGGCCGGAGTTCCGATGTTCGACCGACTGTCAGACCGTTTCGGCGACCGCGCCGACGAATTGCGCATGATCGCCGAAGGCATGCGGGACGAGGGTTCGCGCAAACTGCTGCTTGATCTCGCGGAGGGCTACGACCGCATGGAGGCGGAGCGCCACGCGCGTCGCGGTACGCTCGCCGCCTGGACCGGCGGATCGCGCCCACGCGACAACTGACGGGCGCGACAATTGACGGGGTGATCGTCGCGCCGCGATCAGCTCGCGTGGGCGACGATCCACTCGTCGACGATTCCGGTGGTGATGACCTCGATCTCGTCGGCGCGCGTCTCGAGCGCGGAGGCATACGCGGCCAGCCTGTTTATTTCCGCCGGCGCCAGGGCGGCGCGGGCAAGGTCGCGGGCGGTCGCGGCAGCGGAACGGAGCTTGACGGTCTCGAGGATCAGGGGCGTGACGTGCATTGCGGTTCTCTCGGTCGGGATGTGTGTTGGCCCGACCGGTTCTAGAGTTGCGAGCCGCTTTCCGCGTGCGCTGGATCAAAGTCGCTGTGACATCCACGGCGACGTCTCGCTGACGTTTGCGTGAACGCGGCTCAGGTTCGCCTGGGCTTCGGCAGCTGCGGGATCGTGAGGGTCATGCGGCAGCCCGGCGAGGCGCCTTCGTTGGTCAGCGTTCCCTTGTACTTGCCGATCAGCGACGTGATCAGCTTCCACCCCGTCCCGCTGCGGGCGTCGGTGGCGCACCCCCGGCCGTCGTCCTCGACGACGAGGCGTAAGCCGTCGCCGGTACGGTTGAGGCGCACGGTGATCGTCCCGGGCGCGCCGTGCGGGAACGCATGCTTGACGGAGTTGGTCACCAGCTCGTTCGCGGCGATGCCGAGCGTCTCGGCGAGGTCGTGGGACACCAGCACCGGTTCGGCTTCGGCGACGATGGTGATCGGACGCTGGCCGATCAGGGTGGTCCCGATCGAGTTGCACAGGTGCTGCAGATAGTCGCCCGCGTCGATCTCGCCCTGGGGCTCGCGCAACGCGAGCAGGCGATCGACGCGGGTGATGCCGCCGATGCGGTCGGCGATCGAACGCAGGCGCTCGCGGGTCTCCGGGTTCGTCGTGCGCGTTGCCTCCATCGCGATGGTCGCGCCGATGATCTGGAGGTTGTTGGCGGTGCGGTGGCTCAGCTCGCGATAGAGCGTCTCCTTCTCGGCCCGCTGCTCGTCGAGGCGGTCGGCGAGCTTGCGCAGCGATTCGCCGGCGACGCCGATCAGCAGGCACACGAGGACGAAGATCCCCAGTGCGCCGAGGTCCTCCCGGTTCTCGACCAGCGAGAACGGCGGATCCGTGAACAGGAAGACGATGACGAGAACGCTCAGCGCCGTCGCGACGAGGCTCGACGCATGGTTCAGGAACAGCGCCGCGAGCGCGACGGCGCACTCGAACAGGAAGTAGTTGTAGCCGTCGAGGAGCGGGTCGAAGACCGCCCGCAGGATTCCGGCGGTGGCGACCAGCGCCGTCGCCGCCGCGTACCGCTTGAGGTGGCCCCAGCGGCGCGTGGTGGCGATCAGGGCGTCGGCGAATGCAAGCGCGGGCATCGGATCTCTCCGCCGGACGGCTCTTGAGGATGGCGGCGCCCGAGCCCCCGTGAGAGTGTCAACGAGCGGACATCTGCGGGCGGTGCGTCACCCGACCTTCGGCGGCGCGAGGCGCGGGAGCCGCGGGCGGAGGTCCTCGAGCAGCCCGCGGACCGTCGCGGTGTCGCCGAGGATGCCTCCACGCATTTCGAGCATCGCCGCCTCGTCGTCCATCTCGGCGGCGAAGCTCTCGAGATCGCGGGCCACGGCGTGACCCAGCATCCCTGCGGCCAGCCGGCGGGCCTGACGGGCGCGGCGGCGCAGGATCTGCGCGCGTTCGAGGAAGATCGGATCCGCTCGCGACATCGTGCCTCCGTGAGCCCTCCGAGGGCCCCTCGGGACAGCAACGTCGCTCCGGGCGGAGCGGCGCTGTAGCCAATTGGGCGCGCGATGCCCCGCCGTGCCCCGTTCCCGACCCGCCGCGCGCCGGCCGTCTGCAAGGGAGGGGGCTCAAGATGCGGCGTTTGCCGGTTGCGGCCCTTCCAGAGTCACCCGTAGTGTTTAGGCCTGTGTCGCTGTCAGGGATCGATGGTCTAGGGATGTCGGACGCATCGTGGAATTTGCAGGCGAGCCGTAACGGGTGGACACCGGTCCGCGCCGATCAACGCTGGTTCGAGGCGGCGCCGCACGGCTATCTGCTGCTCGACCGCGGCTTCAGGATCGTCGACGTCAATCCGATGTACGCGCGTCTCACGATGACCGATCCCGAGGCCATCCTCGGACGGCAGATGTTCGACGTGTTCCCCGACAACCCCGCGGATCCCGAGGCCGACGGTGTGGCGAAGCTCGCGGCTTCGTTCGACCGCGTCGTGTCGGGTAAGCGCATCGACAAGATGCACTGGCAGCGCTACGACGTCCGCGATCGCAACGGCGAGTTCGTCGAGCGTCACTGGAGCCCGGTCAACGCGCCGGTGCTCGACGACAACGGCGAGGTCGAGTACCTCATCCACTCGGTGGACGACGTGACCGCGGCGGTACGGCGGCTGCGCCCGGTGCTCGGCTCCCGCTTCCGGACCTGACGCGGCCAAGCGGTCAGTTGCGGGCGTTCGGCAGAAGGCTCTCGTAGCGGCGACGCATGGTGTCGTAGCAAGAGCACGCCGCCTCGGCGAGGCGCTTGCGGCTGCGGATCGCCACCTTGCCGCGGCGGTAGTCGATGATCCCGGCGTCCTGGAACGCCGCGGCGAAGCGCGCGACGGTCTGCCGCGTGACCCCCAGCATCTGGCCGAGGAACTCCTGGGTGAGCTGGAACTCCGTCGCGAGCGAGCGGTCGGCGGAGAGCAGCAGCCACTTGGCCATGCGCTCGGCGACGGTGTGGACGGTGTTGCAGGCGACATTCTGCAGCGTCTGCGCGAACAGCGCCTGGCCGTAGCCGCGCATCAGCGCGGTCAGCGTCGGACAGTCCGGCATGAGCCGCTTCAAGCTGCGCGCGGGCAAGGTCAGGCACTCGCACGCGACCTGGGCGACGGCGGTCGTCGGCGCCGCGTTGTCCTCGATGAACAGCGGCGCGCCCGCGACTCCCTCGGGTCCCACCGTCGCGGTCTCGACCACCGGTCCATCCTCGAGCACGGCGACGTAGGAGATGAAGCCCCGCAGCGGGAAGTAGCTGCGCTTCACCGGGGCCCCGTCCTCGAACAGGACCTGGCGCGGCGACAACACGACGTGCTCGAGATAGGGGTCCAGGCGCCGGTGCTCGTCGGCGGGCAATGCGCCCAGGAGTCGATTGTCGCGGTTCGGCATGGGACGACGGCGTGTTGTTCGACGGGGCCAACCGCGGCGGCCGGTGCGCCGGGGTGGTAAGTCGTTGAACTTGGCCAGAATTCGCCGGGCTGTCTGCCGTACCGGTAACGTACATATGTTAAATAGCCGACATAACACTTGAGGTCGGTCCGCTGTTGCGCGTACCAAGGCGCATCCGCGTGACCGCGCGCGGACTGTGGGGGATGTGGCGTGCGCACGCTTCAGGGGCTTCTCAGGAAGGCGCGCCGCGCCCGCGAGATGGCGGCGGACTCCATTTCCGACCCGACCACCGCGCGTGCGCTCATCGCCTACGCGCTCGAGGTCGAGCAGGAAGTGCGGGAGCGACTCAGCGCCCGCCACGCGGAGCACGCCGACCACGGCGGCGGGAACGTCGAGCCTTCGTACTGGCTGCGCGAGAGCGAGCGCCTCCGCATCGAGGCGCTCGCGGAGATGGACGAGAACCGCAGATTGCTCCAGATCCTCGCGGATGAGTGCGCCCGCCTCGCCACGCTCACGACGCCGCGGCGCTGACGGAGTCGGTGCGTTCGGGCGCTCGCGCCGTCGCGCCGGCACCGGACGTGATAATGTTACATAGGTAACATTGTCGCGGCGGCTGCGCGTGGTGTTCGCTGAGGCCGGTTCGACGCGCCCCGAGGAACGAGTGCTCACGGTCGAGAGGCTCCGCAACAGCATTCGATACGCACGGGCGCTCGCCGCGGAGTTCCGCGACGACACGGCCCTGCGTGACGCGCTGCTCGCGTACGCGGTCGAGCTTGAGACCGAGCTCGTCGATCTGCTGCACGCGCGCGGAGCGACGACCGACTCCGACCCGCCGACCGGGGCCGACCGCATGCCGCGCCGCGGCGCGGCGTCGGAATTCTGGGTCGTCGAGTGCGGCTATCTGCGCGAGGCGGCGTTGAGCCTCGAGGTCAGCGACGCGCGCCGCCGTGTGCTCCGTTCCCTCGCCGACCACTGCGAGCGCCTGGCGGAGCTTCTCGAAAGCCGCGACGCCTAGGGGTGGCGACTAGCCGGCGCACCGCATCACCGCCTCGTAGCGGTCTCGGATCGCCACGTAGCAGGAGCACGATACGCCCATCAGATTGTCGCGGCTGGTGATCGTCACCCGGCCGCGGCGGTAGGTGATGATCCCCCCATCCTCGAATGCCGCGGCGGCGCGCGCCACCGTCTGCCGCGACACGCCGAGCATCTGTCCGAGGAATTCCTGTGTCAGCGGGAACTCGTCCGACTGCGCGCGGTCCGCTGACAGCAGCAGCCATTTCGCGGTGCGCTGCTCGATGGAATGCGCGCTGTTGCACGCGACGTTCTGGAACGCCTGCGCGAGCAGCGCCTCGAAGTAGCGGCGGGCCAGCGCAGCAAGCACCGGAGTGTCCTGCATCACGTCGTCGAGAGTGCGCGCCGGGATCGTCGCGCACTGGCAGGGCATTTGCGCGATCGCGGTGATCGGCGCGGTGCCGCTTGGCGAGAACAGCGGCGCTCCGGCAACGCCCTCGGGACCGATGCTCGCGGTTTCGACGATCGGCCCGTCGTCGAGCATTGCGACATAGGAGATGAAGCCGCGCAGGGGAAAGTAGCCGCGCCTGACCGGCATACCCTCGCCGAACAGAACCTGGTGCTGCGGCAGCGTCATCACTTCGATGTGCGGCTGGAGCAGCCGGTACTCGGCATCGGGCAGCGCCGCAAGGAGTCGGTTCGAGGTGTTGGGCACGTCGTCGCCTTGCCGTCGGGGGCGTATGTCATCCGGTTAACATAACGGCCGGAGCCCGCCCGCGTTCCCGTCACTGCGGCGCCGCTGCGGCGTCTGCCACCCGCTCGGCGTCGACCTGATGCTTGAGCCGGTGCGCGGCCGACTTGCTGATGCCGAGCGCGTCCGCCGCGTCGCGCACGCTGGTGCCCTTGCCGAACAGCTCCCGGGCGAAGGCGAGGTCGTCGACGTCGCGCATCGTCCACACCGCGCGGCCGTCGACGGTGTCGAGCCTGGCCTCGAACGGCGCGACGTCCTTGCCGAACAGCCCGCGGGTCTTCTCGAACCGCACCTCCAGCCGGCAGCCTTCGCTCGCCTGGTAGTCGGCCGGGCGCACGAGGCGGATCGAGGTGTCGAGGATGTCCTCGCGACTCGAGGTGCCGCGCTGGGCGCCGCCCTTGCCCGCGTGATGGACGAGGAGCACCGACACGCCGCGCCGTCGGAGGTCGAGAAGCCACGACTGCATCGGCAGCCACGAGGCGACGTCGTTGTCCTTGGCGACGGTGCACAGCGTGCCGATGTTGTCGATGACCACGAACTGGATTCCCTCGCGCGCGATCAGCGATTCGATGCGCCGTTGGCCCTCGGGCGTCGACAGGTTGGGCATCGCGCCCGGCTCCTGGCGCTCGCCGTTCAGCACGATGAGGTTGTTGGCGGGCGCGCCGCCGTCGGCCTTGGCGAGCGCGGTCAGCCGCTCCTGCATCAGCCGGCCCGGCATCTCGCCGTCGAGATAGAGGACGCGGCGCCGGCGCGGCGCGCGCCAGCGCAGGAAGCCGCCGCCGCAGGCGACCGCGTAGGCCATGCCGAGCGCGAGGTGCGTCTTGCCGATGCCGCGCCACGAATAGAGCATCGCGAGCCCCTGGGTGGGGATGATCGGGGCGAGCACCATCTCGCGCTCGAGCAGCTCGGCGTCGAGAAACGCGCCGACCGGTTCGGCGCGCAGTGCCGCCTGCGATGCATCGGTCGGCATCGTCTGCGTGCCGACGGTCGGCAGATCGAACGGGATGCTGTCCCTCACCGAGGCCGATGGGACGACCGTCGTCGCGCCCCAGCGCCCCAGCGCCCGGTCGAGACGGCGGGCGAGCGGCGCGCTGTCGGTCACGAGCTGCGCCTCTCCGAGCAGCGCACGGAGATCGGCCGACCAGTCGAGCACGCAGATGCCACGGCCGCCGGCGGCGAGCCAGCGCTCGGGTGTCGCATGCACGGCGAGCGGCGCCGTGCCGGCGCGCGCGATGTTGTCGGAGCCAAGAAGCGTCGCGACTCCCGTGCGGCGCCACCATGCGCCGGGCCGAGCGGGTTCCCACGCGACCGCATCCTCCGGGTCTTCGGGCCCTTTTGGGCCCGGCACGAACAACAGGTCGACGAGAAACCCCGCGGGGTCGCTTTTCCATCGTCCGTCAGGCTGCAGGGAAACGCGATAGGCGTCGAAAAGCACGCTGTCGTGCACGTGTGCGTACACGCGTGCGAGGCGCGCGCGTTCGCGCTGCCGCGCGTCGTCAATGGCGGTCATGGGAGTCTCGGCGGTGGTGGAAGAGAAAAGAGCCGGAGCTCCGGGCGGAGTCCGACTCTTCATGCGGAGACTAGCCGATTTCCGGAAACCCCGGCAGGGGGCTGTGGAAAGTCTGCGGGAGGGTGTGGAGAACGGGCGCCTGTTGAAAAGTGTCCCAACTGTCCCAGGTGTCCCAAATGGCCAGTGTGGGACAGTGGGACACTTGGGGGTTTTTGGCGGACTTCCGCGGCAATTGCTGTCCCACGCCGGGGGCCGGCGGCGAACGCGGTGGGACAGTTCGCTACGGCGCCGGAGTGGCGAGCGAGGCGGTCGCGGTCTCGATCGCGTCCTCGAGGCGGCGCATGAACGTCTCGCGCGGGAGCCCGGGCGGGATCGCCGGCAGGTATTCGACGGTGATGGTGCCGGGCTTCTTCAGGAACGCGCGGCGGCCCCAGGTCAGCCCGGAATTCAGCGCGCACGGCACGACCGGCACCGCGAGCGCCTGATAGAGCGCGGCGATCCCCGGCTGATAGCGCGGCGGGGTGCCCGGCGCGGTGCGCGTGCCTTCGGGGAAGATGACGATCGGCCGGTTGGCGGCGAGCGCCGCGCGCGCCTCCGTCACCATCTTGCGCAGGGTGGCGGCGCGGCCCTTGCGGTCGATGCCGATCATGCCCGCGTGCTTCGCGTACCAGCCGTAGAACGGGACCCAGAACAGCTCGCGCTTGATGACGAACACGGGATCCTTCAGCAGCACGTTGAAGGCGAACGTCTCCCATGCCGACTGGTGCTTGGCGGCGAGGATGAACGGCCCGTCGGGCAGGTTGCCGAGCACGCGGTGATCGAGACCGACGATGCGCGCGAGCAGCCAGAGCTCGAAGCGGATCCAGTACCGCGCGGCGGCCTCCATCGTCAGCGGCGGCGCGAGCAGCAGCGGCAGGAACAGGATCGCGAGGAGCGCCGTGGTGACCAGGAACAGCGCGTTGAAGACGGCCGCGCGCAGCAGCGTCACGGGCGCGGCTCCGTCGCCGTCGGCCTCTGATCGGGAATGGTCTCGGGGGCGTCGGCGCCGGGGAGCGGCGTCGGCTCCGGCGTCTCGTCGGGATTATCGTCGTCGGCGCCGTCCATCTGCGGCTCAGGCTGCGGCGCTGGCGTCGTCGTCGGCGCGGCGGGGGAGGGCCGCGGCGCCGGGGCGGTCGCGGCCGGCGGTGGCTTTGGCGCTTCGGGTGCCGCCGCCGGAGGCCGCGCTTCCGGCACCAGCGGCATCGCGTCGGGCAGCGCGAGCGGCTCCATCGGCGCCGGACTGACCAGCTCGCGCGGCGGCACCCGCAGCCCGAGCGCGAGCGTCGTCCGGGCGGCGAGATACTTGGTCCACTCGCTCGCGATCAGGCGGATGGTGCCCGGCCAGCGCCACCAGTCGTCGATCTTGAACGAGGCCGCGGCGGTGGCGTGGGGGACGATGGTCACCTTCGGCATCGCGGCCCGGAACTCGACCAGCGCGCGGGGCATGTGGAAGTTCGACGTCACCAGGATCAGCGAGGTGTAGCCGCCCTTGGCCATCCACACCGCGGTCTCCTCGGCGTTGCCGACGGTGTCGTCGGCGCCGTAGCCGAGCGCGATGGCGTTCTCGGCCTCGTGGGGCGAGCGCCGCAGCGCCCGCAGGATCTGCTGCACGTCGACGCCGCGATAGACGCCGGAGATGAAGAGCCGCTGCGCGCGGCCGGCGGCGAGCAGCTCGAAGCCCAGCGTCAGGCGGTCGGGCGAGCCGGTCAGCACCACGACGGCGTCGGCGTTCGCGGTCTCCGCGGTCGAGGTCTTGGTCAGCTTCGAGATGTCGTGGGCGTACCAGACGAGCCCGATGAGCCACAGCGCCGCGATCAGCAGCGCCGCCTCGAAGGCGATCCGCAGCGGGTGTCCGCGTCGGCGACGGAGCGCCATCACAGCATCCTTTTGAGGGCCGACAGCACGGTGCGGCGGGCGGTGAGCGCGGCGATCGAGGCGACGGCGACCGGCACCAGGACGAGGACCACGCCTTCGACAGGCGACAGCGCGACCTTCGGCAGCAGCCCGGCGGGAAGCCGCGCGAACGCGGCGGCGATTCCGCCCCCGGCCGCGATGGCCGCGCCGAGGCCGATCAGGCCGCCCTTGAGGCCGAGCAGCAGCGCCTGACGCGCGAACGACGATGCGATGACGCCGTCGGTCGCGCCCATGATGTGCAGGAGCTCGATGGTCTCGGCGTGGACCGCGAGCGCGCTGCGGGTCGCGAACACGATCATGCCGACGGCGGCGAGGATGACGAGCGCGACGACCGCCGCGGCCAGCGCCTCGATCGCGCGCAGGATCGTCACCAGACGGTCGGTCCAGCGGCGGTGGTCGTCGACCGTCGTGCCCGGCACCTCGGACGCGAGCATCTCGGTGAGCCCGGCGACGTTGATGCGCGCCCCCGCCTGGAGCCGCACGTCGACGATGGTCGGCAGCGGCAGCGAGGCGACGAAGTCGCCCGCGCCGAGCCACGGCTCGAGCAGCGCGGCGGTCTCGCGGGTCTCGAGCGCGCGCACCGATTCGACGCCCTGGGTGCCCTGCAGCGCCTTGACGACGGCGGCGACGCGGCGCTGCTGCTGCGCGCGCCCGCGCGCGTCGGCGCTGCCGGTGTCCGGCACCTGCACCGTCAGCGTGCCGACCAGGCCGCGATCCCATCGCACTGCGGTGTCGGCGAACACCATCAGCCCGGCGAGCGCGAGTGCGGCGAGGAACACCACGAGCGCGATCAGCCACGGCACGAAGCGGCGGCCGGGATCGGCGGCGAACGGCAGCGGCTGCGGGCGTGGGGCCTTGCGTGGGCGGAACCTCATGGCGTCTCCCGCACCGGGAAGGCGGCCGGCGCCTCGCGCGCGCCGGGGTGATGCTGACGCGGCGGCGGAGTCACCAGCTCGCCACCGGCGAGGTGCAGCTCGGGATGGTTGAAGCGCGCGACCAGCGAATCGTTGTGGGTCGCGATCAGGATCGTCGTGCCGAGCCGGTTCAGCTCCTCGAACAGGTAGAGGAGGCGCACCGCGATCTCGTCGTCGACGTTGCCGGTCGGCTCGTCGGCGACGAGCAGGCTCGGGCGGTTGATGACCGCGCGGGCGATGGCGACGCGCTGCTTCTGTCCGCCGGACAGCGTCGACGGCTTGGCGCGGACGAACGCGCCGAGGCCGACCCACTCGAGAAGCTCGCGCGCGTGCTTCTCGGTCTCGTCGGGATCGGCGCCGGCGATGCGCAGCGGCAGCGCGACGTTTTCGAGCACGGTCAGCGAATCGAGCAGCCGGAACTCCTGGAACACGACGCCGATGCGGCGGCGCAGCGGCGGCAGGCGGTCGCGCGGCGCCGTCGCGATGTCGTGGCCGAAGATGTGGATCAGCCCGCGCGACGGGCGATGGGCGAGATAGACGAGGCGCAGGAGCGACGACTTGCCCGCGCCGCTCGGCCCGGTGAGGAAGTGAAACGAGCCGGGCGCGAGCTCGAAGCCCACGTCATGGAGAACCTCGGTGCCGAGGCCGTACCGCATGCCGACGTTCTCGAACCGGACGACGCTTTCGCGCATGTGTGTGCGGTAAACTATCCGTGAAAGGAATCCGTGAAACGCGGCGGCGAATCGCGGCCAAAAATCGCACAAGCGACGCGGCGCGTAAAGGCAAGCCGCCGCGCGCTCCGACGTGGCGCTCTACGCATCGGCCACGGCTAGCCCCGCGCTTGCCAGTGTCGGACGCGGCCCCTATAACGACAACACCCGGCCTTTGCCGCGCCCACGGGCCCGCTGAATGATTCTCTCCTGCTCGGCTTGCTCCACGCGTTACGTCGTGGATCCTGCGCTTCTCGGTCCCGAGGGCCGCACGGTGCGGTGCGCCAACTGCGGCCACCAATGGCACCAGCGGCCGCCGATCGACTTTCCGCAGATGATCGAGCCGGAGCCGCCGCCGGCGGCGCCGCTTGGTCGCGGCGCGCGCGACTCGAGCGCGAATCTCCCGGGTTTCCCGCGCCGCGCGCGTCAGCCGGGCGCCGCCATCGCATGGTCGGCGCTGGCGCTCGCCCTTCTGTTGCTGGTCGGCGCGGCGGTGGTGGCGCGCGACGCGATCGTCACCGCGTGGCCTCCGGCGGGGCGTCTCTACGCCGCGGTCGGCCTCGCCGCCGAGCCGCCCGGCAGCGGCCTCGAGTTCCGCAACGTGACCACCGCGCGCCGTCTCGAATCCGACCGCGAGGTCGTGGTGATCGAGGGCGAGGTGGTGAACGTCTCCAATCGCGATCGTCAGGTGCCGCCGCTCCGCGCCGCGCTCACCTCCGACGACCATGAGCTGACGCACTGGACGTTCGAGGCGACCCAGTCGCGGCTGCTGCCGGGCGAGTCGGCCCGTTTCGTCACTCGCACCGACGAGCCGGCGGAAGAGGCGACCGACATCAAGCTGCGATTCGCCGACGGCACCTGAGGGCGGAGCGAACGATGGCACGCATCCTGGTGGCCGACGACGATCGGGCGGTGGCGGAATTCGTCCGCCGGGCGCTCGCCCACCACGGCCACGAGGTCGTGGTCGTCGAGGACGGCCTGCAGGCGCTGCACGCGCTGGAGACGAACGACGCGTTCGAGCTGCTGCTGACCGACATCGTCATGCCGGGGATGGACGGCATCGCCCTCGCGCTCAAGGTGGCGAAGGACTATCCCGGGTTGCGTGTGCTGCTGATGTCGGGCTATGCCGCCGAGCGGCAGCGCGCCCACAATCTCGACGTCCTGATCCAGCGGGTGATCCCGAAGCCGTTCACGCTCCAGGAACTGATCCGGGTCGTGGACGAGTCGCTCGCCGCGCCGAAGCCCTAGCGGCCGATCAGAAGCGGCGCAGAAGTCTCTCGATGTAGTCGTGCTCGATGCGCGGGCGATCGGGCTCCGAGCTGCGCCGGCGCAGCTCGTCGAGGATCTCGCGCGCCCGCGCGCGCTCGGAGGCGTCGGGGATCTTCACCTCGTCGCCGTTCGACGATCCGACCGCCGGCATCGGCCGTCCGAACGGATCGGTGTTGCGGCCGTCGCCGGCGCGCGGCGTCTGGGTGCCGCCCGGCATGAAGCCGCGCAGTCCCATGGCCTGGGCCATCATCTGCGCCATCTGACCGGCGCCCTGCTGCAGAGCCTGCAGCGCGCGGCCCTGCGGGTCGAGCGCGGCGCCGGGATTGCCCTGCCCGAGAGCCTCGGCGGATTCGCGCATCGCCTTCTCGGCGCTGCCGAGATTGTCGGGCACCTGGCCCATCATCTCGCCGAGCCGCTGCATCAGCTCGTCGAGTTCGCGGCGGATCTGGTCTTGCTGCTCGGCGGTCCCGCTCTGGTCCTGGGGGGCGCCGTTCCGGCCGCGCTGACCGCGCTGCGACTGCTGGAAGGTCTGGTCCATGAGCTGCTTCTGGCGCTGCGCCAGATCGTTGAGCTTCTTGGACATCTCGCTCGACTCACGCATCTGCTGCATCTGCTCGGGCGACATCTGGGCAAGCCCGCCGTTGCGCAGCGCATCCAGCATCGACAGCATCTGCTGGAGCCGCTCGCGCGCGGCGTCGCGCGCGCCGCTCTTGGCGAGATCGCGCGCCTCCTCGAGCTGCCGGAATAGATCGTCGGCGCTCATCACCTGGGCGTCGGGCGGAAGCGGCATGTCCCACGGCGGCATGTTGGCCATGTTCTTCATCGCTTCCTCGAGCGCCTTGGCGAGCGCATCGCGGACCTCGTCGAACAACTTGTCGATCTCGGCGTCGCCGACCTTGTCGTTGAGGCGGTCCATCAGCTCGCGCTGCTTCGCGGTCAGCTCGCGCTGCGCCGCGGCGATCGCGCCGTCCTCGAGCCGGAGCGCCGTCTCCCACAGGATCTGCGCGACCGCGAGCACCCCGCGGCGCGTGTCGTCGTAGCGGAGCCGCCCGGCCGCGGCGCTCAGCGCGAGCCGCACGACCGAATCGTCCGGCAACCGCTCGGGCGTGCGCAGCAGGCCATCGAGCGCGTTGCGCGCCGGCACGCGGGCGGCGGGGTTGCGCACCAGCTCCTTGCGCAGGGCGACGAGCGCGCGCGCCAGCGGGTTGCGGAACGCGCGCTCGGGCAGCGTCAGCGTCACCGCCTCGGTCACGCCGACCTGGTCGACGGCGTCGCGCGCCATCACCTGGATCGTCACGTCGAGGCCGGCCCACGGGCTTGAGCTCAGATCCTGGAACGTCGTCTGCTTGAAGCGGGTGCGATCGCCGGGCAAGGGGAGCTGAATCTCCATCGGCGGGTCGTCGATCCCGCGCTCGGCGAAGCGCACGTAGGCGACGAGCGAGGCGATGCCGTAATCGTCCTCCGCCTCGAGCGACAGCTTGATCTGACCGCGCTCGTTGGGCGCCGGCGGTTCGACGAAGGCGACCGTCGGCTCCTGGTCGGTGACGACGTTGATCGGCCATTCCGCGAGCTTCGAGCCGCGGCGCTCGACGACGATCGAGTTGCCTGAGCCGATCAGCGTCTCGACCCGGAACGCGCGCTCGCCGACCGTGTCCATCGCCTGCTTGTCGCTGCCGAGGCGGAGCGTCGGCGCGTTCTTGCCGCCGTCGACCTCGACCAGCAATGCGGAACCCTCGGGCACGGTGATCGGTCCCGGCGCGCGCGTCTTGGACGCGCCGTCCTTTCCGTCCCTGTCGCCGAACGCGAGTACGATCGGCGGCAGTCCGGTATACCCGGGCGGCGTGATCCACGCGCCGATGTGCACCGGCTCGGGCTTGAGCAGCTCCGTAATGGGATCGAGGGCGCGGGCAAGCCGCTTCTCGCCGTCGCCGACGCCGACGAATAGTCCGATCGCCAACAGCAGCAGGACGGCGAAGCGGATCGCGTAGGGGTCGCGGCGCGCAAGCCCGGGCGCGGCGATTCCGGCCCTGAGCGCATCAAGGGCCGCCTTGGCGCGTGCCTGGTGCGCGGCCCACAGCGCGCGCGACTGCGGATCGTCGGCACCGACGGCGATCGGCTCCGTCAGCGTCTCGAGCGGGCGGTGGCGCAGATCGCTCGCGACCTCGACGCGGCGTCGGCCCTCGGCGGACGTCGGCCAGCGCAGGCCGAGCGGCATGCGCGCGAGAGCACCGAGAAACAGCAGCGCGAAGGCGGCGAGCACCGCGACGTGCAGCCACATCGGCAGAGCCGGCAGGATGTCGAAGTACACAACGGCGGCGAACAGCGCGGCAACGACCGTCGCCGGAGCGAGCCGCGGCCACAGACGTTCCCAGAACAGCGCGAGGCGCGCGCGTGCGAGCGTCTGCTCGACGCGCAGCTCACCCGCGCGCCAGCGCGAGGCGTGCGACGCGCGCCGATTCCTCGGATCGGGAGTGCCCCGCTGCGGATCGATGGGGGACGGATTCATGCCCTCGTCCTGGTCCCCGACCTAGGCCGATGGGCTCAACTCCGCTGTCGCGAGCGAGAGGGGCTGAACCACGGCGGCTGTTTGTCGCGGGACAACATCGCCTCGAACGTCTGGCGCGGCCGAATGACGGAGAAACGCCGGCCCTTCACCAGGACCTCGGGCACCAGCGGGCGGCTGTTGTAGTCGGACGCCATGGCCGCGCCGTAGGCGCCGGCCGAGAGAACCGCCACCAGATCGCCCGATGCTAACACAGGCAAACGTCGTCCGCGGGCGAAAATATCCGTGGTTTCGCAAACCGGTCCGACGACATCAGTAACAAATGTATGTCTCCGGGGAGCCCCGACCGGCACGATGTCGTGCCACGACTCGTACAAGGCCGGCCGCATGAGGTCGTTCATCGCCGCATCGGTGATGGTGAAGCGATGGCGCCGCCCCTCCTTGATGTACAGCACGCGCGTCACCAGCGCGCCCGCGTTTCCCACCAGAAACCGCCCGGGCTCGACGACCACGCGGACATCGAGCTTCGCCGCAACCTCGCTGACCAGCCGTGCGTAGTCGGCCGGACGCGGCGGGGCCTCATCGCGGTAGCGGATGCCGAGGCCGCCGCCGAGATCGAGCTTCTCGACCGTGTGACCGCGCGCGCGGAGACTCGCCACGAGCGTGCCGAGGCGACGATAGGCGGCGCTGAACGGTCCGAGCGAGGTGATCTGCGATCCGATGTGCACGGCGAGGCCGACCGGATCGACCCGCGGCAGCGCCGCCGCGCGATCGTAGAGCGCCTGTGCCTCGCGGAAGTCGATGCCGAACTTGTTCTCCTCGCGGCCCGTGGTGATCTTGGCGTGGGTCTTCGCGTCGACGTCGGGATTGACGCGCAGCACCACCGTCGCCGTCCGCCGCAGCCGGGTCGCGACCTCGTTGATCGCGTCGAGCTCCGGCGCCGATTCGACATTGATCTGGCCGATGCGCGACCGCAGCGCGAACGCGATCTCCTCGCGGCTTTTCCCGACGCCCGAGAAGACGATGCGCTCGGGCGGCACGCCGGCCGCGAGCGCGCGCCGAAGCTCTCCTTCGGACACCACGTCGGCGCCCGCCCCCAGCCGCGCGAAGGTGCGGATGACCGCGACGTTGGGGTTGGCCTTCACCGCGTAGCAGATCTCGAAGCCGCGCGGCGGCCGCGCCGTCCGGAAGCCGTCGCGCAGCGCGCGGTAGGCGCTCTCCATCGCCGTCTGCGAGTAGACGTACACCGGCGTGCCGACCGCTTCGGCGATCGCTGAGAGGGAGACGCCTTCGCAGGCCAGCCGGCCGGCGCGGCGCACGAACGCCGTCATCGAGTCATCCGCCCCGGATTGAAGCCGAGATCGTCCTCGTTCTGCTCGATCGTCGTCGACGGCTGCTGCTCGGGCGCGCCCGTGCGCTGCGACGAGCCGACCGGAGCGCCCGGATTCGGATACTTCGCCGGGTTCGGATACGCGCGCGGGAAGTCGCTCGCGCCCGGCGGACGGGGCGAGCCCTTCTTGCCGCAGCCGGCGAGGCCCGTCGCCGCGATCGCGACGAGAATGACGAGCACGGAGGGACGAAGCATGCGGCGGATCATAGCCCGAACCGGCGGCGCGCGTCGCCGATCGCGGCGCGCACCCGCTCCGGCGCGGTGCCGCCTTCCGAGCGGCGGCTCGCCGCCGATGCGGCGACGTCGAGCACGCGATACACCGCGCGGGTGAGCTTCGGCTCGACCGCCCGCATCTCGGCGAGCGACAGGTCGCGCAGGCGCACGCCCTTGTCTTCGGCGAGGCGCACGAGGCGGCCGGCGACGTGGTGCGCGGCGCGGAACGTGAGCCCGGCGTTGCGCACCAGCCAGTCAGCAAGATCCGTCGCCGTCGTGTGGCCGATCTCCGCGGCCGCGGCCATCCGCTTCGCGTCGGCCTTGAGGTCGGCGACCATGCCGGTCATCGCGTGCAGCGCGAGCAGCAGGGTCTCGGCGGCGTCGAACACCGGCTCCTTGTCCTCCTGCATGTCCTTCGAGTAGGCGAGCGGCAGGCCCTTCATGACGACGAGCAGCGTGACGAGCGCGCCGATCACCCGTCCGGCCTTGGCGCGGATCAGCTCGGCGGCGTCGGGATTGCGCTTCTGCGGCATGATCGACGAGCCGGTGGTGAAGGCGTCGGAGAGCTTCACGAAGCCGAACTGCGGCGATGCCCAGATCACCAGCTCCTCGGCGAGCCGCGACAGGTGCACGGCGGCGATCGCGGCGAGCGACAGGAACTCGAGCGCGAAGTCGCGGTCCGACACGGCATCCATGGAGTTCGCCATCGGCCGGTCGAAGCCGAGCTCGCGCGCGGTGATGCGGCGGTCGATCGGGTACGGCGTACCGGCGAGCGCCGCGGCGCCGAGGGGACTCTCGTTCAGCCGGCGTCGCGCGTCGGCCGCGCGCGAGCGGTCGCGGCCCACCATCTCGACGTAGGCGAGGAGATGATGCCCGAACGTTACCGGCTGCGCGTTCTGGAGGTGGGTGAAGCCGGGCATGATGGTATCGGCGTGGCGCTCGGCCTTGGCGAGCAGCGCGCCTTGCAGCGCCGTCATCGCGCGCCCGATGGAATCGAGCGCGTCGCGCACCCACAGGCGGAAGTCGGTCGCGACCTGGTCGTTGCGCGACCGCGCGGTGTGGAGCCGCCGGCCGGCGTCACCGATGCGCGACGTCAGCCGCGCCTCGACGTTCATATGGATGTCCTCGAGCGCGGTCGAGAACGGGAACCGCCCGGCGTCGATGTCGCGGCGGATCGCGTCGAGACCCTTGCGGATGCGCGCGGCGTCGCTGCGCGCGATGATGCCCTTGCGCGCGAGCATCAGCGCGTGGGCCTGGCTCGCGCGGATGTCCTGGGCGTAGAGCTTCCTGTCGAAGCCGATCGAGGCGTTGATGCGCTCCATCACCGCCGACGGCGCCGCGGTGAAGCGCCCGCCCCACAGCGGATTGGCGCGCTGCGCTTGCTTTTTCGCGCCTCCGCGGGTCTTCTTCGTCGTTCCTGTCGCTTTCCGGGTAGCCATGGCTCGCCGGTTTCCCAGCCCTTTGATCGCCGTCGCGGCCATTGCGGCCATCGCCTTCGCGGGCGCATTGACGGCTGTGTTGACTCGACCTTCCGGGAATCCAGGCGGCGCGCCGCCGCTGGCCGGAACGGTGGCGCACTTTAGCTTGTCGAATCCCCGCCTGCCAGCGCCGCCCGCGACGTTCCAGGACGCCGACGGCAAGGACGTCAGCATCGCGGATTTCCGCGGCCGCGTCGTGCTGCTGAACTTCTGGGCGACGTGGTGCGTCCCGTGCCTCAAGGAGATGCCGTCGCTCGACCGTCTCGCGGGCCGCCTCGGCGGCGACGACTTCGCCGTCGTCGCGGTGTCGATCGACCGCCCCGGCCGCGCCGCCGTCGAGCCATGGTTCCGCGACAACGGGATCGAGCACCTCAGGATCTGGCTCGATCCGCAGTCGCGGGCGCCGTTCGCGTTTCGCAGCGCACTCGGCACGTCGTCGATCGAGCTTCCGGTCAGCATCCTGCTGGACCGCGAGGGCCGGATCGTCGGCGTGCTCAAGGGCGCCGCGGAGTGGGATTCCCGAGCGGCCGAGGCGCTGGTGCGCTGGGCAGTGGCGGAGACGGGCTAGCGCGAGGTCGGGACCGGCGTCGGCCCCGAGTAGTCGTAGAAGCCCTTGCCGGTCTTGCGGCCGAGCCAGCCCGCCTCGACGTACTTCACGAGCAGCGGGCAGGGGCGGTACTTCTGATCGGCGAAGCCCTCGTGCAGCACCTGCATGATCGACAGGCAGGTGTCGAGCCCGATGAAGTCGGCGAGCTCGAGCGGGCCCATGGGATGGTTGGCGCCGAGGTGCATGGCGGTGTCGATGGCGGCGATCGTGCCGACGCCCTCGTAGAGCGCGTAGATCGCCTCGTTGATCATCGGGATCAGGATGCGATTGACGATGAAGGCCGACATGTCCCTGGCCTCGACCACCGTCTTGCCGAGCTTCAGCGCGAACCCGTTGACTGCGTCGAACGTCGCCTGGTCGGTGGCGAGGCCGCGGACGATCTCGACCAGCTTCATCACCGGGACCGGCTTCATGAAGTGGAGCCCGACGAAGCGCTCCGGACGGTCGGATGCCGACGCGAGGCGGGTGATGGGGATCGACGATGTGTTCGTCGCGATGATCGTCTCGGGCTTGAGCACCGGGCCGATCGCCGAGTAGACGCTGCGCTTGATCGCCTCGTTCTCGTTGACCGCCTCGATGACGAGATCGCAGGGCGCGAGGTCGGCGACCTTCTCGGTCGCGTGGATGTGGGCGATGTCCGCCTCGACCTCGGTTTCCTTGATGCGTCCCTTCTTCGCCTGGTGCGACAGTCCCTGACGGATCGCCTCGAGCGCCTTGGCGAGCGCCTTGGGATCCTTGTCGACGAGGACGACGTTGACGCCCGCGGCCGCGACGACCTGGGCGATGCCGGTGCCCATCTGGCCGGCGCCGACGATGCCGATGTTGGTGAACATGGGGGGCGGAGCCTAGCCCTGGCCCTTGGCCTTGTCGAGGGCGGCCGCCAGCTCCGGCAGTATCTTAAAGAGGTCGCCGACGAGGCCGTAATCCGCCACCTGGAAGATGGGCGCCTCCTCGTCCTTGTTGATGGCGACGATCACCTTGGAATCTTTCATTCCGGCGAGGTGCTGGATCGCCCCCGAGATTCCCACCGCGATGTACAGCTCCGGTGCGACGATCTTGCCGGTCTGGCCGACCTGGAAGTCGTTGGGGGCGAAGCCCGCGTCGACCGCGGCGCGCGACGCGCCGACCGCGGCGTTGAGCCGGTCGGCGATGGCGTCGAGCAGCCGGAAGTTGTCGCCCGACTGCATGCCGCGACCGCCCGAGATGATGACGCGTGCGGCGGTGAGCTCCGGACGCTCGGAGCGGGTGAGTGCCGCGCTGACGAACCGCGAGCCGCCCGGGTCGGTGCACGGCCGGATGGTCTCGATCGTCGCCGCGCCGCCCTCGGCCGCCGCCTTCGGGAACGCGGTGGCGCGGACGGTGACGATCTTCAGGAGATCGCTCGAGCGCACGGTGGCCAGCGCGTTGCCGGCATAGATCGGACGCACGAAGGTCTCGGCGTCGATTACCTCGACGATGTCGGAGATCTGGCTGACGTCGCGCAGCGCGGCGACGCGGGGCGCGACGTTCTTCCCGAACGTCGTCGCCGGGAACAGGATGTGCCGGACGCGATCGGCGAGCGAGATGATGAGCGCCGCGAGCGGCTCGGCGAGCGGATGCGCATACGCGTCGGCGTCGCAGACGAACACCCGCGCGACGCCGGCGATCTTCGCCGCGGCCTCTGCGGCCGCGCCGCAGTCCTTGCCGGCGACGAGGATGGAGATCTCGCCGCCGATCCGGCCGGCGGCGGTAACGGTGTTGAGGGTGGCGGGCGCGATCACGCGGTTGTCGTGTTCGGCGACGACGAGGACGCTCATCAGATGACTCCCGCCTCGCTCTTGAGCCGCGCCACCAGCTCCGTCGCGTCGGCGAGCTTCACGCCCGCCTTGCGCTTCGCGGGCTCCTCGACCTTGAGCACGGTGAGGCGCGGGGCGACGTCCACGCCGAGCGCCCCCGGCGTCAGAGCGTCGATCGGCTTCTTCTTCGCCTTCATGATGTTGGGCAGCGACGCGTAGCGCGGCTCGTTGAGGCGGAGGTCGGTGGTGACGACTGCCGGGAGCGCGAGCGCCACCGTCTCGAGTCCGCCGTCGACCTCGCGCGTCACGTTGACGGCGCCGTCGGCGAGCTCGATGTTCGAGGCGAAGGTGCCCTGGGGCCAGCCGAGCAGCGCGGCGAGCATCTGGCCCGTCTGGTTGCAGTCGTCGTCGATCGCCTGCTTGCCGAGGATCACGAGGCCGGGCGACTCGCGCTTGACGACGGCGGCGAGCAGCTTGGCGACGGCGAGCGGCTCGAGCGGCTGGTCGTGGGCGATGTGGATGCCGCGGTCGGCGCCCATGGCGAGCGCCTGGCGGATGGTCTCCTGGGTCGGCTGCGGGCCGGCCGAGACGACGACGATCTCGGTCGCCTGGCCGCGCTCCTTGATCCGCAGCGCCTCCTCGACGGCGATCTCGCAGAACGGGTTCATCGCCATCTTGACGTTGGCGGTCTCGACCCCGGTCTTGTCGGAGCGGACGCGGACTTTGACGTTGGCGTCGATGACGCGCTTGACGGCGACGAGGACTTTCATCGGATGGGTGCGCTGCGGTGGGTGGGCGGATGGCGGGCCGCGAACCGCGGCCGGCGGGCATTGTGCGCCGCCCCGACCGCGCCGCGCAACCCTCCCATCGCGGCTTGGCTCAGCGCGTCGCGCCGGGCTTCCACAGCACGTCGCGCGCGCCGCGGTCGTTGAGGTGCCGCGCCAGCACGAACAGGTGATCCGACAGCCGGTTGATGTAGGCGATCGCCTGCGGATTGAGCGTCTCCCGCGCCGCCAGCGCCACGATCAGGCGCTCGGCGCGGCGCGCCACGGTGCGTGCGAAGTGCAGCGCCGCCGCCGCCGGCACGCCGCCCGGCAGCACGAACGAGTTGAGCTCGGCGAGATCGGCGTTGAGGGCGTCGATCTCGCGTTCGAGCCGCGCGACCTGCGACGCGGCGATCCGCAGCCGCTCGCCCTCCCCGTGCGGCACGCACAGGTCGGCGCCGAGATCGAAGAGATCGTTCTGGATGCGTCCGAGCATCGCGTCGACGTCGCCGTCGGCATGGAGGCGCGCGAGGCCGATCGCGGCATTGGTCTCGTCGACGGTCCCGATCGCCTCGACGCGCAGATCGGCCTTCGAGATCCGCGCGCCGTCGCCGAGCGAGGTCTCGCCCTTGTCGCCGCCGCGCGTGTAGATGCGCGTGAGCTTCACCATCTGGTCTCGTCCTGGTGTCCGGTCAGTGTCTCGACAGCAGCATCAGCAGCAGGAACAGCAGGATCGCGGCGCCCTGCAGGATGACGCGCGCCTGCATCAGCTTGTTCGACGTGCGCGGCGAATGGGACTTGCGCGAGAAGTTGACGATGCCGGTGATCAGCACGATCAGCACGGCGGCCATCAGGAACGGAATCGCGTAGGCGGCGATCTCGGCCACGACCTAGCCGTTCCGCGGCGCGAGCAGGCCGCGCGCGATCACGGTGGCCTGGATCTCGGCCGCGCCCTCGAAGATATTGAGGATGCGCGCGTCGCACAGCACGCGGCTGACCGGATACTCGAGCGCGTAGCCGTTGCCGCCGTGGACCTGCACGGCGTTGTCGGCGGCCGCCCACGCGACACGGGCGCCGAGCAGCTTCGCCATCCCCGCCTCCATGTCGCAGCGCCGCCCCGAGTCCTTCTCGCGCGCGGCGAAGTACGCAAGTTGCCGCGCGATCATCGTCTCGACGGCCATCCACGCGATCTTGCCGCCGACGCGATCGAACGCGGCGATCGGCTTGCCGAACTGGCTGCGTTCGTGGGCGTACGTGAGGGCGAGCTCGAGCGCGCTCTGGGCGACGCCGACCGCGCGCGCCGCGGTCTGGATGCGCGCCGACTCGAACGTCTGCATGAGCTGCTTGAATCCCTGGCCTTCGACGCCGCCGAGCAGGTTCTCGGCGGGGACCGCGAAGCCGTCGAAGGCGAGCTCGTACTCCTTCATGCCGCGGTAGCCGAGCACCTCGATCTCCGAGCCGGAGAGCCGGGCGACGGGAAACGGATCGGCATCGCTCCCGCGCGGCTTCTCCGCGAGGAACATGGAGAGGCCGCGATAGCCCTTCTCGCCCGCGTCGGTGCGCGCGAGCACCGTCATGAGATCGGCGCGGGCGGCGTGGGTGATCCAGGTCTTGGCACCGGTGAGCCGCCACGCGTCGCCGTCGCGCACCGCGCGGGTCTTGAGCGAGCCGAGATCGGAGCCGGTGTTGGGCTCGGTGAACACCGCGGTGGGGATCAGCGCGCCCGAGGCGATCGCCGGCAGATACTTCTTCTTCTGCTCCTCGGTGCCGCCGAGGCGGATCAGCTCGGCGGCGATCTCCGAGCGGGTCGACAGCGAGCCCACGCCCAGGAACGCGCGCGACAGCTCCTCGGTGACGACGCACATCGCCGTCCGTCCCATGCCCAGCCCGCCGTATTCCTCGGGCACGGTGAGCCCGAACACGCCGAGCTCGGAGAGCTCGTCGATCAGCGCCATCGGGATCAGCTCGTTGCGGAGATGCCATTCGTGGGCGAACGGCGCGATCTTCTCGGCGCCGAACGCCCGGAACTGCTCGCGGATCAGCGACAGCGATTCGTCGTCGAGGCCGTCGTCGCCGAAGTGGCCGTCGGCGATCAGCTCGTGGATGCGCCGGCGGACGCGCGCCGAGTTGCCCTCGCGCGCGAGCAGCGCCGCGTCGGGAACGAACAGCGTCTTGAGCGCCTCATGGCCGAGGCCGAGGTCGCCGTGGCGCGCGAACTCTCCCTGGGACAGCGGAATGCCGCCCGCGAGCTGCGCGATGTACTCGCCGAACGCGGACTGGAGCATGAGTTGCTCGAGCTCGCCGAGCGCCGCGCGCGCGTTCAGTCGCTCCGCCCACGACAGCATCTGGCGCAGCGCCGCGACGTAGGTGAAGGTCCAGGCGAGCGCGTGGGCCGCGTACTGCTCGCGCTCGAGCGCCTGGTCGCCGTCGGCGACCCGCGCCGCCACCGCGCGGCGACCGGCCTCGGCGTAAGCCTCGGCGGCGGCGAGCGCGCGTTGGAACGGCGCGAGATCGGTGCCGAACAGCAGCACGCCGTCGCGCGCGTCCGACGCGGGAGCGGTGGAGGATAGACCGTTGCTCATGACTCAAGACAACCGGAGGGAATTTGGCTTAGGAAGTGCGGCGAAGACGGGCACTCTGACGCCGCGAACGGGCTTGCGTCAAGCAGCCTGGCTTTGCCACTTTGGTGGCCCGGCGCCCGCCGGAACGAAGTTGGAGCATTCGTGGCGTACCTCGATCACATCGAAGCCTGCAACGCGTTCGATCCCGCACGATTCCGCCCCTTCCGCGTGGCGGGCGAAACCGTCGGCGCGGTCGCCCACGAACTCGTTCCGCGGCTCCGCGCGTTCTCGGGCGTGTTCGACGACGATGGCGTGTCGCTTGCGATGAGCGACGGGCTCACGACGTTCGACGCGCGCACCGAGGCGATGACGCGCGTGCTCGACGAGCTGCGCGCCGAACGCCGGATCGGCGGATGGCGCGACGAAATGTTCCGCGTCAGCGGCGGGTTCGCCGCGGAGCCGCTGCTGAAGATGGAACGCGCCGGAGCCCCGCTGTTCGGCGTGACGTCGTACGGCGTCCACGTCAACGGCATCGTGCGCGATGGCCGGGGTCTGTCGATGTGGGTCGGTCGCCGGAGTCCGAACAAGCCGAACTATCCCAACATGCTCGACAATCTGTGCGCCGGCGCCATCGCCTTCGGCATGGGCGTGCGCGAGACGTTGATCAAGGAAGCCGGCGAGGAGGCATCGATCCCGGCGGAGGTCGCGTCGCGCGCGCGGCCGGTGTCGGCGATCCGCTATTGCTGCGAGGGCGACGGCGGGCTGCGACCGGACGTGCTGTTCGTCTACGATCTCGAGCTGCCGCCGGACTTCCGCCCCCGACCGTGCGACGGCGAGATCGCCGAATACATGCTGTGGCCCATCGAACAGGTCGCCGAGCGCGTCCGCGACACCTTCGATTTCAAGTTCAACTGCAATCTCGTGATCATCGACTTCCTGATCCGCAACGGCCTGATCGCCGCCGACGACGGCGACTTCCTCGCCCTCGTCGAAGGGCTGCACCGCCCGCGACTCGCGCCATGAGCGTCGCCGCGCCCACGCTCAGCGGTCCGTCGTTCGGGCCCGCCGCCGGCGGCAAGCCGACCGCGCTGATCGTGCTGCTGCACGGGCTCGGCACCGACGGGCACGATCTCATTCCGCTCGCGCCGGTGCTCGCGCGATCGCTGCCGCGGGCGCTGTTCCTCGCGCCGAGCGCGCCGTTCCCGTGCGAGATGCCGCCGCTCGGGCGCCAATGGTTCAGCCTCGCCGACCGCTCGCCGTCGCTGCTCGTGAACGGCATCGCCATGGCGGCGCCCATTCTCAACGGCTTCCTCGACGCGCAACTCGCCGCGCTCGGACTTCCGCCCGGCGCGCTCGCGCTGGTCGGGTTCTCGCAGGGCGCGATGATGGCGCTCCACGCCGGGCTGCGCCGCCGCATTCCCCCGGCCTGCATCCTCGCGTTCTCGGGCGCGCTCATCGACGAGGTGCCGCCGCCGGGGCCCGACGGCTATCCGCCCGTGCTGCTCGTCCACGGCGAGGACGACGAGGTGGTGCCGTGGTCGTCGTTCCGTCACGCCCGCGCGGCGCTGTCGGCCGCCGGGGTGCCGGTCGAGGCGCTGGCGCGGCCCGGATTGGCCCACGGCATCGACCAGGGCGGGCTGGACGCCGCCCAGGCCATGCTCGCGCGCAGTCTCGGAGCCGTCGCGGGTCCGGTGTAGGACACGGCGAGCGACCGCGCGGGACCGCCACCTGGGGCTTTACCTTCGCGCCGCACTGACCTTATTGTTCGGGTGCGTAAACGGTTCTGTCCTGTACCGCGTTCGGGAGAAGTGCCAAGGAACAGACGTCCTTTCGCGCCGCCACTCCGGAGAGCTGCCCCGCGCTCGTGCTCAACGCCGACTTCCGGCCGTTGTCGTATTTCCCGCTGTCGGTCTGGCCGTGGCAGGAGACGGTCAAGGCGGTCTTCATGGGGCGCGTCAACATCGTCTCCCACTACGACCGCGTCGTCCGCTCGCCGTCGTTCGCGATGCGGCTTCCGTCGGTCGTCTCTCTCAAGTCCTACATCCCGGCCGCCCGCCGTCCGGCCTTCACCCGGTTCAACGTCTTCCTCCGCGACCGCTTCACCTGTCAGTACTGCGGGACGCATGCCTCCGCCGAGGACCTGACGTTCGACCACGTCGTCCCCAAGTCGATGGGCGGGCTCACGATGTGGGAGAACGTCGTCGCCGCCTGCGAGCCGTGCAACCTGCGCAAGGGCGGCGCGCTGCCCGAGGCGTGCGGCATGCATCCGCGCACCCGGCCGTTTGCGCCGAGCGTGCGGCAACTGCAGGAGAATGGCCGGGCGTACCCGCCCAACCATCTCCATCACAGTTGGCGCGACTTCCTCTACTGGGACAGCGAGCTCGATCCGGCGTGACGCCGGGGCTTACGCGAACGCCCGCTCGGCGAGCTGGGCGCGCGCGTCGGCAATGACCGCGGCCAGCGCTTCCTCCGTCACCGAATCGCGCTTCATCAACGTGCGCACGATCGGCTCGGCGAGCACCTCGGCGAGCGAGGGCTCGACACCTGCGGCGTCGTAGACCGCGGTCGTGGCGCATGTCCCAACGCTCCGGGCGGGCAGCCTCGTGTTCGTCTTCTTCATGGTTGCCTCCGTGGCTCTGATGCGCACGGAAACTCTCACACAATGGCGTTGCAGCGGAGCGACACGAATGTGGGAAGCATGGGGCGCGCCTGTGACGCGCCTTCCCGGCGCGCGGGTCAGATGCGCGTCGAGAGCCAGATCGCGAGCCTTGATCCAGCCTTGATCGCCGAGGTCAGCAGCTCGTACCCCGGCGCCTCGCGCGCGCCGTGCGCGAGCGCCTCGTCCTTGTGCGCGCTCTCGTCGGCGCCGAAGCGCTCGACCAGCGACGCGAGCTCGGGCTCGGTGCCGGCGGCGACGAGCGCCTCGCGCTGGCTGCGGTAGTGCTCCTCGATCACTTCCTCGACGGCGACCGTCGCCGCCATCGCCGCCTTGGGGCCGAGCAGCGCCGTCGCCGCGCCGAGCGCGAATCCGGCGACGTCCCACAGCGGCGCGAGCGCGGTCGGCCGCACGCCGCGCGCGGCGAGCAGGCCCGCGAGCTCGTCGCGGTGGGCCTCTTCCTTGGCCTTCATCGCCCGGAGCGTGTCGCCCGAGGGCGCGCTGCCGAGGATCGCGAGCTGGCCCTCGTAGATCCGCACCGCGCCGACCTCGCCCGCGTGGTCGACGCGCAGCACGCGCTCGGCGAGCTGTTCGGGCGTGGGATCGCCGGGAAGCCGCGGCGCGCTCATGGCCGGCGCTCCGCGGAACGGCGACGCAACCGAAGGAAACTCCAGGCCGCGGCCGCCGAGAGCGCGACCGACAGCAGGAAGTTGAATCCCGCGAGCGAGATCCCGAACAGCGACCACGCGACCTGGTCGCAGCGCGCAGGCGGCGTGTCGAGGAGGCGGGCGCGCAGCTCCTCGACGCTGAGCCCCGCCGGGGCCGCGCCGGTGCAGGCCTCGGTCCCCGCCCACCAGTGCTGCTCGACGCCGATGTGGAACGCGGCGAGCCCCGCTCCGGCAAGATGATCGAGCGCGAGCAGGGCGGCGATGGCGGAGAGCGTGCCCCACGGCATCGCCCGGTCGGGGAAGATCATCCTCTGCGCCGCGCGCGCCTGGCCGGCGGCCACCCCGGCGAGCAGGATGGCGAGCGCATGCGGCAGCCGCTGCCACAGGCACAGCTCGCACGGGATCAATCCCACTCCGAACTGGAACACGAACACCCCGGCGAGCGCCGCGACGCTCGCCAGCAGGAACGCGAGGAAGGTTGCGGCCGGGTTCTGGGCCGGATCGGGAAGCGCGGAGGTCATGGTCCGGGTGGTCGGAGCGCGGAGTGGTGAGAGATCCGGCCGAACTCTAGACGAGATACCGGAAGACCACAAAGCCGCCCACGACGACGGCGAGGAATCCGAAGGTCACCACCTCGAGACGCTTCTCGACGAACGCCTGCACAGGCGCGCCGTAGCGCCAGAGCAGACCGGCGACGAGGAAGAAGCGCATCGCGCGCGAGCCGATCGAGGCGATGACGAACAGCACGAGATTGAAGTGCAGCGCGCCGGCGGTGATCGTCACCAGCTTGTACGGCACCGGCGTCATCCCCTTGATGAGGATGATCCAGAAGCCCCAGTGGTCGAACAGGTGGCGCAGCTCCTCGTACTGATCGAGCGCGGCATAGAAGCGGAGGATCGGCCGCCCGATCGCCTCGAGCAGGAAATAGCCGATGCCCCAGCCGACGATCCCGCCCAGCACGGACGCGAGCGTGCAGATCGTCGCGTAGCGCCACGCGCGGTGCCGCGCCGCCAGCGTCATCGGCACGAGGAGCAGGTCCGGCGGCAGCGGGAAGAACGAGCTTTCGGCGAACGCGACCCAGAACAGCGCCTGCTCCGCGTGCCTCTTGCCGGACAGCGCGATCGTCCAGTCGTAGACGCGACGGATGACGGTCTGCTTCGGCGGCTGGGCGGTTCGGGATTGGGTCACGGGGAGCGGAGTATAGGGACCCGACCGCGCCCCCGCAGCGCAAAAACGCGTGAGAAACAGGGGGCTCGGGCCGCTTCCGCTCACAAAAAAGAGGCCCGGGACACCCCCGGGCCTCGCGTCGCTCTCGGCAGGCCGCGCCCGTCGGCGCGGCGTCGCCGCTCTACTTCGTCCCGGCGACCGCCTTCTGGTGGTAGGACAGGTCCATGTACTTGCTCGGGTCGGTGAGGGTCTTCTTCGGCTCGGCGTACTCGCCGCGCAGCGCCAGAACCGTCTTCATGCCGGCCATGTTGATCTCGGCCTTCTTGTTGAGGCCGCCGGCGCCGGTGGTCAGGCTTGCGTAGATGATCTCGGCGTCCGCGTCGTTGAGGCCCTTGATGTTCGACTTCAGCACCTCGAGCGAACCGGCCTTGTTGGCGTAGACCCAGTCGTGGGCGTTGGCCAGCGCGCGCAGCCAGGCCACCACTTCCTTCTCGTGGTCCTTCGCCCACGCGCGACGCACCGCGTACGCCGATCCCTGGTAGCCGCCGAGCTCGGCCGCGGCGTCGGCCAGGATGTTGTAGCCCATGTTCTTGGCTTCGATGTCGTTCGGCGCGCTCATCACCGCCGCGACCGCCTTGTTCGACTTCAGCGCCTCGAGACGCTCGGGCCCGCCGCCGACCGCGACGGCCGAGTAATCCTGGTTGAGCTTGAGGCCGTTCTTCTCGAGGATCTTGAACAGCACGAAGGCGTAGCCGGTGCCCATCGCGTCGACGGCGACGGCCTTCCCCTTGATGTCCTTGTAGGACTTGATCTCGGGACGGGCGACGACGCTGTTGAGGCCGGAGTGGACGCCGGCGACGGCGACGACGTCGAAGTTGTCGATCTTCACGTCGCCCTGACCCTCGTGATAGGCGACGATGTTGTCGATCGAGGTGGAGGCGACCTGATACTTGCCGGCCATCAGGTTCTGCATCTGCGCGACCGAGCCGGGCGTGCGATCGAGCTTCACGTCGAGGCCTTCCTTCGCGAACAGGCCCTTGTCCTTGGCGACCCAGATCGGCAGGTTCGACGCGCCGCCGAACCCGATCATGTCGAGGTGGGTCTGGGCCATCGCGGGCTGACCGCCGACGACGCCGGCGCCGATCACGGCTGCCGCCAGCGTGGCGAGAAGGTGAGTGCGCATTCCGTTTCTCCCATGTGTGTTGTCTCGGTTGTCTTCGTGCTGTCTGCGTGCCGCGGGGATGCCGCCGCGGAAGAGGGCGCCATGATGGGGGCGGCCCCGAATCCCGTCAACTGCACCTGCGGCGATCGCCGCGCGCGACGAGCGCCCCGCGCCCTCGACCCATTCTCTTGACCCCGCAGGCGCGCCCTCTATCATCGCGCGGCCTGTTTCCCCGGTGCCCCTGTGGCGGAACTGGTAGACGCGGCAGACTCAAAATCTGTTGCCCTCACGGGCGTGCTGGTTCGATTCCGGCCAGGGGCACCAATGAGAAGAAACGGCGCAGGGAATGGCGCAGGGGGAGATAATGCGGGGTGCAGCCACACTGACGTGTGTGCTCGGTTTCCTTCTTCTGAGTGGGTGTGGGAATACCGGGACGAACGGCGTCGTCCAGATTGGCCCCGATACTTACATGATCGGTCGCCTTGGCGGCGCTATGGACTTTTCCGGGAGCGCGGTTAAAGCCCAACTGTACAAAGAAGGGGCGCAGTTTTGCTCTGATCGGAACAAAGTCCTCGTTCCGCTGAGTAGCACGGCGCAAGACGGCGCACCGGCCCAATATGCATCGGCGGAAATCCAATTCCGGTGCGTAGCGGCGGAGACGGTGCGCCAATAACCGCCCGTCGCGCCGGCGCGCATTGCTGCCCGCTACTCCACCGACCGGTAGCCGGGGAACACCATGCCGAGCATGAACGGCGGCAGGTTGAACTGGGCGAAGCACGTGCTCGAGTTCTGCCGGTGCACGACGTGGAGCGCGAGGCCGCTCACGTCGACGATGCCGTCGCAGCGGAAGCGGTCCTGGGCGGCGAGCGAGAACTGGCCGTCCTCGTTCCAGTTGACGTGCGGGAACTTGATCGCGTCCCACACCGCCTTGCGGTAGGCGAAGCCGAAGCCCCAGCCGAGATGGTTCTTGTCGAGCGCGCCCTCCGAGAAGCTCACCAGCTCGACGCCCTGCGGGCTGCATTTGAAGTGGAGCCCGCCCTTGTGCAGCAGGTTCCAGTAGCCGAGGAATCCGGCGCGCTCGTCGAGCACGAAGAATCCGCGCAGGTTCAGGAGGTCGAGCGATTCGTTGGCGAGCGCCGAGACCACGGTCTCGACGTAGTGCGGCGCGTAGAAGTCGTCGTCGTCGAAGTGGACGACGATGTCGCCCGCGGCCTCGGCGACGAGGCGGTTGCGCTTCTCGCCGACCGACAGCTTCTCGGTGGTGTGGCGGTACTTCACGATGCCGCCCGCGTTCCGCAGCACCGGCGACGGCTCGGGGCTGTCGTCCAGCACCAGCCACTCGATGTCGCGGAACGACTGTGCCCGCACGCACGCGGCGATGCGCTCGTGGAACTTCGCGCGCGCGAAGGTGGGCGTGATGATGCTGACCGCGGGCATTGACCGGTTCCTGGCGCTCTCGCCGATCGGGCTCGTCCGAAGCGGCGGCGCAGTCTAGACGGCACGCAGCGCGGCGGCAAAGGCGCGGGCGGCAAAGGAGCGGGCGTCGCTCTGCGCGGGCCCGCGCGACGCGAAACCCGTCGTCGACGCGTGCAACCGCAGTGCCGGGTCGGCGCCGTCCGGCACCGCCTGTGCAAAAGTGTCCCAACTGTCCCAGGTGTCCCAAATGCCCAGTGTGGGACAGTGGGACAGTTCGCACTTTTTGGCGGAGTTCCGCGGGATTTGCTGTCCCACGGAGCGCGCGGCGCGGAACGCGCGTGGGACACCTGGCGGGCGCGCCGAGGATGTCGGTCGACCTATCCCGACACGCGGACATGAAAACGGCGGGCCGCCGCGAAGGCAGTCCCGCCGCTTTCGTTCTGGAACCGCTTTAGCGCTTCCAGACCGGTTTGCCGAGGTTCACGTCGTTCTTGTCGGTGAAGTAGCCACCGGCCGCGCCGGCCGCGCCGCCCAAGGCCGCGCCGCCAAGCACGCTGCCGCCGGTCAATCCGCCGACGGCGGCGCCGGTGCCGGCGCCGATGGCGGCCCCGCTCAACGCACGGTCCTGCTTCGTCTCACCGCACGCCGAAAGTCCGAGGGCGGCGACCGAACCGATGACTATGGTGACGAGTCGTAGGGTCATTTCGTCCTCCATGATGGTCCTCCCCGAAAGAACGGGATGGGGAATGGCAGGTTCCCGCCACGAGCCGCGACGGAGCGGTGTCGGGCCGTGTCACTTCTAGCGGACCTGTGCCGATGCGCCGGCGCCTACCCCGCCATCCGCGCGGACTCGACGACGTCGTTGGCGATGAGGCCGCGACGCTGGCGCTGAACCAGCGAGGCGTAGTAGCCGCCCTGGGCGAGCAGCTCGCGGTGGGTTCCGCTTTCGATGATGCGGCCTTCCTTGAGCACGATGATGCGGTCGGCGTTGACCACGGTCGAGAGCCGGTGGGCGATGACGAAGGTCGTCCGCCCGCGCATCAGCGTTTCGATCGCGCTCTGCACGGCCTCCTCGGATTCGGCGTCGAGCGCCGAGGTCGCCTCGTCGAGCACGAGGATGCTCGGGTCCTTGAGGATGGCGCGGGCGATGGTGATGCGCTGGCGCTCGCCGACCGACAGCAGGGACCCGCGCTCGCCGACCTCGGTCTCGTAGCCGTTGGGCAGCCGCGAGATAAAGTCGTGGGCGTAGGCCGACCGCGCCGCCGCCTCGATCTCGGCCATGGCGGCGTTGGGCCGGCCGTAGGCGATGTTGGCGCGGATGCTGTCGTTGAACAGCAGCGGGTCCTGCAGCACGACGCCGATGTGGCGGCGGATCGCGCTCTGCCGCAGTGTCCGGAGATCGCGTCCGTCGATGCAGACCGCTCCGCGCTCGGGGTCGTAGAACCGCATCAGCAGCGCCATCAGCGTCGTCTTGCCCGAGCCGCTCGGCCCGACGATGGCGACCGTCTCGCCGGCCGCGACGTCGAGGTCGATGCCGTTGAGGAGCGGACGGCCGCCCTGCTCGTAGCGGAAATGGACGTTGTCGAAGGTGACGTCGCCGCGCACGTGCGGCAGGTCCTGGGCGTGCGGCGAATCGCCGAGGTACTCCTGGATGTCGAGGATGCGGAAGATCTCGTCGAGCGAGACGGAGGCGCGGCTCGCCACCTGATAGATGCCGCTCAGGCCCTGCACCGGCCCGAACAGTCCGCCGACGTAGCCGAGGAAGGCGATGACCGTCCCGATGGTGATCTCGCCGAGATAGGCGAGATAGCCGCCGAGTCCGATGGCGGACAGCCGCGCGAGCGCGATGACGAGGTTGCTGGTCGCGCCGTAGCCCGCGTCGACGGCGACCCCGCGCACCACCACCTGGTTGGCCGTCGCGACGTCGCGCAGGAAGCGGTTCTTCTCCGCGTCCTCCATGGCGAAGCTGCGGACGATGAGGATTCCCGACAGCACCTCGTTGAAGCGCGAATAGATCTTGGCCCACTGGTCGAGCAGCGTGCGCTCGCGCCGGGTCTGCTCGGGGGCCGCCCACACGGCGATGATGGCCGGGATCGGCGCGAACAGGAGCACCAGCAGGGCAAGGCGCCAGTCGAGGCGGATCATGATGGTGACCGAGATCGCGAGGAAGACGATCGCCGGCAGGATGTTGAACAGGATCTGCGTCACCGCGCCGACGAAGCCCTGAATGCTGCGATCGAGCCGGGTCATGATCGCGCCGACCCCTTCGCTGCGCTGGGCCCTGAGCGGCATCTGATGCAGCTTGCCGACGGTCTGCTCGAGCAGCGCGTACTGCAGGCCGATGCGCGTGCGCCACATCAGCCAGTCGGACAGCGCGTGCGCGATCTCGCGGAGGACCGCGAGCGCGGCGAGGATCGCGAAGCCGCGGAGCAGGTTGGCGATCACGCGCTCGCCGGCGAGCTCGTCGAAGACGTATTTGAGGGCGAGCGGCTCGGCGGCGTTGGCCGCTCCCATCGCCAGCGTGAGCGCGAGGATCGCAATGATCGCCTTGCGCTGCGGGAGAGCGAAGCGGATCGCCTGGTGCAGGCGCCCAGCGCGTTTCAGCGAGTGAGCCATTGGCCGCCGTCCGGAACACCGCACCACGACTCCGCTCGGGCCGCCACGGTGCAACGGGGCAAGCGCGGGAGCGCTGCCGTCCGTTCGGTCCAACGCGCCGTGCGCGGTTCCGTTCCGCTGCCGTGAGCGAGCCGAACTTGGCCGAAGCCGAAGCGACACGGAACAAACGGCGGACCGCTGCGTTCTTGAGGGGCGGTGGGCAGAAGGGCTGCCCCGAAGCGCCCCGCCGGTCCCGGTCGCGCAACAGGAAGAAAGATGGACGCAGCCGCTCTCCACTCGAATACGGTTCGTGTCGGAATCGTTGGCGTCGGAAACTGCGCCTCATCCTTTGTTCAGGGCCTCACCTATTACTCGCAAGCGCGGGCGAACGAGCCCGTGCCGGGGCTGATGAACGCCGATCTCGGCGGCTATCACATCGGCGACGTGCGAGTCTCGGCGGCGTTCGACATCAACGCCTCGAAGGTCGGCCGCGACGTGGCCGAGGCGATCTACGCCAAGCCGAACAACACACATCGCTTCGCCGACGTTCCGCCGACCGGCGTGACGGTCGATCGCGGACCGACGCTCGACGGCCTCGGTCGCTACATGCGCGACGAAGTGGAGGAATCCGATCGTCCGGCGGCGGACGTGGCCGAGGTGCTCGCCCGCAGCCGCACCGACGTGCTGGTGTCCTATCTTCCCGTCGGATCGCAGCAGGCGACGGAGTGGTACGCCTCGCGCGCGCTGGAGGCGGGCTGCGCGTTCGTCAACTGCATCCCGGTGTTCATCGCGTCCAACGCCGACTGGCGCCGCAAGTTCGAGGAACGCGGGCTGCCGTTGATCGGCGACGACATCAAGAGCCAGGTCGGCGCGACCATCGTGCACCGGGCGCTCGCGAACCTGTTCCGCGAACGTGGCGTGCGCCTCGACCGCACCTACCAGCTCAACTTCGGCGGCAATGCCGACTTCAAGAACATGCTGGAGCGCGAGCGGCTCGAATCGAAGAAGATCTCGAAGACGCAGTCGGTCGTCAGCCAGCTCGACATGCCGCTGCCCGCCGACGACATCCACGTCGGCCCGAGCGACCACGTGCCGTGGCTCACCGATCGCAAGTGGTGCTACATCCGCATGGAAGGAACGACCTTCGGCGGGGTGCCGCTCAATCTCGAGCTGAAGCTCGAGGTGTGGGATTCGCCGAACTCGGCCGGCGTCGTCATCGACGCGGTGCGCTGCGCCAAGCTCGCGCTCGACCGCGGCATCGGCGGAGCGCTGGTCGGTCCGTCCAGCTACTTCATGAAATCCCCGCCGCAGCAGTTCACCGACCATGAGGCGCGTGAGCGCACGCTGCGGTTCGTCGCCGACGGCGAGTGAGGAGCGTCGTCGGCGTCGGTCAGGGCGGAGTCCAGGGGCGTGAACGAGGTGGTCGCCGTATGAAGATCGTGGTGTTCGGCCTGACCATCAGTTCATCGTGGGGCAACGGCCACGCGACGCTCTGGCGCGGTCTGTGCCGCGCGCTGGCCCGGCAAGGCCACCGCGTCGTGTTCTTCGAGCGCGATCAGCCGTTCTACGCCGGCAACCGCGACCTGTTCGAGGTGCCGGGCGGCGAGCTCGTCCTCTACAAGGAGTGGGACGACGTGGCCGCCGACGCCAGGCGTCAGGCCGCCGATGCGGATGTCGCGATGGTGACCTCCTACTGTCCCGACGGCATCGCCGCCACCGAGACGGTGCTCGCGGGCCGGGCGCTCCGCGTGTTCTACGATCTCGACACGCCGGTGACGCTCGCGGCTCTCGAGCGCGGCGAGACGGTGAGCTACATCGGCCCCGGCGGTCTCGCCGGCTTCGACATCGTGCTGAGCTACACCGGCGGCGCTGCGCTCGATGCGCTGCGCGAGCGTCTCGGCGCCCGCCGCGTCGCGCCGCTCTATGGCCACGTCGACCCCGAGGTGCACCGGCCGGTGACGACAGTGGGGCACTACCGGGCGGACCTGTCGTACCTCGGCACCTATTCCGCCGACCGCCAGGCGGCACTCGACGCGCTGTTCGTCGCTCCGGCGCGGCGGCGACAGCGCCTGCGGTTCCTGATCGGCGGAGCGCAGTACCCGCGGGACTTTCCGTGGGCGCCCAACATCTATTTCGTGCGCCACCTGCCGCCGACCGAGCACGCGGCGTTTTACTCCTCGAGCTGTCTCACGCTCAACGTCACGCGCGGCCCGATGGCGGAGATGGGCTGGTGTCCCTCGGGGCGCCTGTTCGAGGCGGCGGCCTGCGGCACCGCGATCCTGAGCGACGCCTGGGACGGCCTCGACGCCTTCTTCCGGCCGGGCAGCGAGATCCTCGTCGCGCGCGACACCGAGGATGCGCTGGCCGCGCTCGATCTCGAGGGCGCGGAGGTGCGGCGGATCGCCAAGGCTGCGCGCGACCGGACGCTGGCGGAGCACACGTCGGAGTGCCGGGCGCGTGAGCTGGTGCAAATCCTCGACAGCGCCGGCGCCTCCACCACCGAGCCCGCGGAGGCGTGACATGTGGGGCATCGTACCCGCCGCCGGACGCGGCACCCGAATCCAGCCGCTCGCGTTCTCGAAGGAACTGTTGCCGGTCGGCAGCCGCACCGATCAGAGCGGCGCGGAGCGTCCATGCGCCGTCAGCGAGTACCTCGTCGAGCGGATGATCCTCGGCGGTGCCGACAAGATCTGCTTCATCATCTCTCCGGGAAAGTCGGACATCCTCGAATATTTCGGCGCCGCGTATCGCGGCGCGCGCATCGCCTACGTCGTCCAGCAGCAGCCGGCCGGGCTCTGCGACGCGATCTTCCAGGCGGCGGCGCTGATCGGGAGCGAGCCGGTGGTCGTGGGACTGCCCGACACCGTGTGGTTCCCTGAATCGGGGCTCGCGCAACTCCCCGACGACCTCCTCTCGTTCCTGCTGTTCCCGGTGGATCGTCCGGAGTTCTTCGACGCGGTCGTCGTCGACGACGACGGGCGCGTGTCGGAAATCCAGGTGAAGAGCCCGATGGCGCGCTCCAACTGGATCTGGGGCGCGTTCAAGATGCCGGGCTCCGTGTTCCACGACCTGCACCGCCTGTGGCGCGCACCCGATCGCGGCGACGAATACTTCGGCACGCTGGTGAACGCGTATCTCGCGGCCGGCGGCCGTGCCGTAGGCGTCAAGGGCGGTCGCTCGTACGTCGACGTCGGCACGTTGAACGGCTATCGCGCGGCGATCCGCCTGCTGGGCGGCGACGGTCGGGAGGTTCCGGCCGGCGCTCCGCAGGGGCCGTCCCGCGAAGCGGTCCAGGCGGAGATGGAGGAGCAGTCGCGATGAGCGGGCACATGTCGACGGACCAGATCCGTGAGCGCGTCGAGGCGCTCGGACCCTGGTTCCACAACCTCAACCTCGAGGGCATCAACACTGCGCCCGGCCATTTCCTCGGCGACTACCCGGCGGTGAAATGGCGCCGCTTCGCCGGCGCGATCCCGGTGGACCTGACCGGCCGCACCGTCCTCGATATCGGCTGCAATGCCGGCTTCTACTCGATCGAGATGAAGCGTCGCGGGGCCACGCGCGTCCTCGGCATCGACTTCGACGACGAGTACCTGGCGCAGGCGCGATTTGCCGCGGAGGTGAGCGGGCTCGACATCGAGTTCCAGAAGCTGTCGGTCTACGACGTGGGCGCCATCGGCGAGCGGTTCGACATCGTCCTGTTCATGGGCGTGCTCTACCACTTGCGCCATCCCTTGCTCGCCCTCGACCTCATCCACGAGCACGTCGCTCGGGACATGCTGGTGTTCCAGTCGATGCTGCGCGGAAGCAAAGAGGTGGCTCCGGTCGATCGCGACTACGACTTCTGGGTGACCGAGCAGTTTGACCGTCGCGACTACCCGAAGCTGCATTTCATCGAGCATCGCTACGCGAACGATCCGACGAACTGGTGGGTCCCGAACACCGCGTGCATGGAGGCGATGCTGCGCAGTGCCGGTTTCGCGATCGTCGATCACCCGGAGGACGAGGTCTACATCTGCCGTCGCGTCGCCGCGCCCGAAGGCGCCGGCGCGGTGTACCCGAAGATCGCCACGAAGGAGCGTCGTGAATGATCGAAGCGGCGATGATCTGGAACGAGCCGAACAACAAGTCGCACTGGGATCCGGAGGTCGATCCGGGCTGGTCGCTGTTCGCCGACATGGCGGTGGCCGCCGGCAGGGCGATCAAGGCCGCCAATCCCAACCTGCCGCGCGTGCTCGGAGGCATCTCGCCCATCGACTCCGCGTTCATCTCCAATCTCGCCGCGAAGGGCGTCCTCGATGAGATCGACGTGGTCGCGGTGCACGGCTTTCCGCTCGACTGGAACCTCTGGCAGATCCAGGAGTGGCCCGCGAAGATCGACGAGATCCGCGCGGTGACCAAGCTGCCGATCTGGGTGACCGAGGTCGGGGTTTCGAGCTTCGGCGCCGAGGAGGTGCAGGCCTGGGGGCTCGCGCGGACGGCGGAGCTCCTGATCGGCCGTGCCCCGCGCATCCATTGGTACAGCCTCTACGACCTGCCGCGTGCCTGGAGCGCGACGACGCGCCACCGCGAGGCCGAGGGCTCGTCGTATTACCGCCACTTCTACATGGGGGTGCTGCGCGAGGACGGCACGCCGAAGCCGGCGGCCGACATCCTGCCGAAGTTCACGCCGGAGGTCGGACTTTGCCAGTGGTTTCACTTCGAGGACCACCGGCTCGACGATGCGGTCGCGTGGATGAAGCGGCTCGGCGTTCGCTACCTGCGCACCGGATTGTCCTGGGCCGACAGTTTCCGCCCCAACGCGCTGCAGTGGTTCGATCGTCAGATGGAGGCGCTCGCCGATTTCGACGTCACGGTGACGTTCTGCTTCACGCCGGAGCATCGCGGCATTGCGCCTCATCACACCAGCGCTCCGCTGGTGAAGGAGGAGTTCGCCGATTTCTGCGCCTCCATGGTCCGGCGCTACGCCGGCGCCAGCGTGAGTGCCAAGCCGGCGTCCGTGGTCGCCTGATGTCGCGCGACGGTGTTGTGACAGCCGTTCGGCACGCGGCCGGCGGCGACGACGAGGCTTTTCTCCGCAGCCTCGCCGATCCCCGACGGGCTCGGCTCGACGGCGGCAACGTCGCCGTGGTCGTCGCGCATCCCGACGACGAGACGATCGGGTGCGGTGCCCAGCTTCCGCGACTCGCGGGGAGCACCCTCGTCGTCGTCACCGATGGCGCCCCGCGTGACCTCGCCGACGCCCGCGCGAACGGTTGTGCCACCGCGGCACAGTACGGAGCGCTGCGCGACGCCGAGCTCCGCGCGGCGATGTCGCTCGCGCGCATTCCCGAAGCGGCGATCCTGCGCCTCGGCGTTCCCGATCAACGGGCGGCGCGCGGTCTCGCCGATCTCGCGCGCCGGCTCACCGATCTGTTCATCGACCGCGACATCCGGTTCGCGCTGACGCATGCCTACGAGGGCGGCCATCCCGATCACGACGCGGTCGCGTTCGCTGTCCACGCCGCGGCGATTCTCGTCCGGCGACGGACGAGGCGGCACCTCGCGATCGTAGAGATGCCGCTGTACTACGCGTCGCCTGAAGGGTTCGTGGTGCAGCGGTTCACGCCGTGTCCAGCCACCGTCGACGCGACCGTGCCGCTTGCGGCGCGCGAGCAGGCGCTGAAGCGGCAAATGTTCGCCGCGCATGCCTCGCAGCGTCGGACCCTCGCTGCGTTCGCCGTGGACGCGGAGCGGTTTCGCCTCTGCTCCGGTCATGACTTCACTCAGCCGCCGCGCGACGGCACCGTCTGGTACCGCGGCGACGCCTGGGGTTTGACCGGCGACGAATGGCTTGTGCTGGCGGGCGCGGCTACCCGGGAACTCGGGGTGGAGGCGCCGTCATGACCCTCACTGTGCTCAACGTCGCCTATCCGTTGGCTCCGGTCGGCGTCGATGCGGTCGGCGGCGCGGAGCAGATACTGAGCGCCCTCGACGGCGCGCTCGTCGCGGGCGGCCACCGCTCGATCGTGATCGCCTGCGCAGGGTCCAAGGTCGCGGGCACCCTGGTGCCGGTGCCATCGGTCGACGGTCCGCTCGATCCCGACCGCGTCGAGGCGGCGCGGGCCCGGCACCTGCGCGTGATCACGTCGGTGATCGCTGAACGGGAGGTCGACGTGGTTCACCTGCACGGTGTCGACTTCCAGGCTTACCTGCCGCCGGCGGGGCCTCCGGTGCTCGCGACCCTGCATCTGCCCTCGAGCTGGTACGCGTCGTCGGCCGTCCAGACGAACCGCCCGAATACGTGGCTGCAATGCGTCTCTCAGGCCCAACACGAGATCTGCGGCGACAACCCGAGATTGCTGCCGCCGATCGAGAACGGCGTCCCCGTTGCGGCGTTCGCGGGCCGTCACGCCAAGCGGCGCTTCGCGCTCATGCTGGCCCGGATCTGCCCGGAGAAAGGCATCCATATCGCTATCGAGGCCGCGAAGCGGGCCGGCGTGCCTTTGATCATCGCCGGAGCGCTGTTCCCGTATCCCGAGCACCGCCGTTACTTCATGGAGGAGGTGCTCCCGCGGCTCGACCGCGGGCGTCGCTTTATCGGACCGGTGGGCTTCGCGCGGAAGCGCCGGCTGCTCGGGGCGGCACGATGCCTGTTGGTCCCGTCGCTGGTACCCGAAACCAGTTCGCTCGCCGCGCGCGAAGCCCTCGCGGCCGGAACCCCCGTCGTTGCCTTTGCCCGCGGGGCGCTGCGCTCGACCATCGACGACGGCCAGACCGGCTTCCTCGTGCACGACGAGATGGAAATGGCGAGAGCGCTCGGACGGTGCGGCACGATTTCCCCCGAGCTGTGCCGCGATACGGCGCGCCGGCGCTTCTCGGTCGATCGGATGACGGCACAGTACCTCGCCGTCTATCGCAGGCTCGCCGCCGAAGCGCACCAGCGCGGCGACACGGAGGACGACAGGGAGTCCGTCGGCGTCGCATGAGCCCGCATCTGACCGTTGATGTCGTCACCGATATCCGGACGCTGGTAACGGTGGAGCCGGCGTGGTGGTCGCTGTGGCATCGTTCGCGCGTCGCGACTCCGTTCCAGTCTCCGGCGTGGCTGATCCCATGGTGGCGTGCGTTTGCACCGGGCGAGTTGTTCGTCGTGGTCGTTTGGCACAAGGGACGCTTGCTCGGACTCGCTCCGTTGTACGTCGACGCCGCGTTCGGGAACATGCGTCTCCTGCCGCTCGGTATCTCGATCAGCGACTACGTCGACATCCTCGCGGATGGCGCGTGGGAGCGCGCCGTCCTGGAGGCGCTCGGCTCGTTCCTCGCCACGTGCCCGACGCTGTGGAACGTCTGCGAGCTTCCCGATCTGCCCGGCGATGCGCTCGCCCTGCGTCTGCCGTGTCCCGCCGGATGCGACGAGTCCGTGACGCGTTCGAGCGCCTGTCCGGTGCTCGCACTCGCTGACGACGACAACGCGTTCGAACTCGCCGTTCCGCCGCGGAAGCGGCGGGACATACGGATGGCGCGCCACCGCGCCGAGCGGCGGGGCGGAATCGCGATCGCACGCGCCGACGGAAACTCGGCGGGCGGCGCCGTGGAGAACCTGTTCCGGCTCCATCGCGCGCGATGGGAGAACCGCGGCCAGCCCGGAGTCCTTGCCGATCCCAGACTTCACCGCTTCCACGGCGAGGCGGTGCCGAAGCTGGTCGAGGCGGGGCTCGCCCGGCTCTACACGCTCGAGATCGGAGGCACCGTGGCGGGCGTCTACTACGGCCTCGCCGATCCCGACCGGGCGTACGCGTATCTGTGCGGGTTCGATCCGGCGTTCGACCACGAGAGCCCCGGGACGATCCTCATCGCGCATGCAATCGAAGAATCGGTGCGCGAACGCGTCACCGAGTTCCACTTCCTCCGCGGACGCGAAGGCTACAAGTACCGGTGGGGAGCCGTCGATCGCTGGAACTATCGGCGAACGCTGACGAGGACCGCGAGCCGTGCCCGCGCATCGTAACGCCGCGCCGAGGTCGCTCGATCTGCCGATCCTGCGCTGCGCGCGTGGCGACATCTCACCCAACGTGGCGCTGATGCACATGGCTCGGGAGGCCAGAGACGCGACCGACGTCGAGCGGGCGCTCAGCGACGCGTGCGCGCGCGTGCAGCGGCGCGACGCCGCCGCGGCGCGCCGGCTTCGCCGCGCGCTCGACCTGTGGCGGCGGACTCCGGCGGCGTTCGGAACCATGACCGACATCCTCCGCATCGCCGACGCGCCCACCCGGGCCGGGACCGCGGAGGAGGGCATCGCACATTGGGCGTCGGTGTTCGATCGCGCGGCGGAGGTATCGCCGGAGGCGAGCGTCGCGCTGTATTCGCTCGGCAATCCCGATCTCCTCGACGCCGCGACTACGGAGGTGGTCGACTGGATGCACGGGCGCGGGCTGCTCGCCGACGATGGCGCGGTGCTGGAGATCGGCTGCGGGATCGGTCGCTTCATCGCCCGGCTCGCGCGATCAGCGTGGCTCGCCGTCGGTATCGATGTGTCGCAACGGATGATCGACACGGCGCGGCGGCGGTGCGCGCATCTGCCCTCGGCGGCTTTCGTCCGCAGCTCCGGCCGCGACCTATCCGCGTTCCGCGACGGTACCTTCGATCTCGTCTATTCGGTCGATACGTTTCCGTACCTCGTCCAGCTCGGAGGCGATATCGCAGCGGCCCACATCCGCGATGCGGCACGGGTGTTGAGGCCCGGTGGACGGCTGCTGATCCTCAACTACTCCTACCGCGGCGATGCTGTCCTCGATCGCCGAGACGTTGCCGCAGCGGCGGGCGACGCGGGGCTGGCGCTCCTCTGCAACGGCACGCGCGAGTTCACCTTGTGGGACGGAGCCGCCTTTCTGATGGCACGCTCTTAAGCGGAACGCGTCGCGGCGTCCTGGAGTTTATGTCCGTTCCAGGATCCGGGAGACAGCTTTGCCGCGCGCCGCGATACTCGTCATGGATTCGGCCGGTGTCGGGGCGGCGCGCGATGCGGCGCGCTACGGCGACGCCGGCGCCGACACGATCGGCCACATCGCCGAGGCGTGCGCCGCCGGGCGGGCCGATCGAGACGGCCTGCGCGAAGGGCCGCTCCGACTTCCGAATCTCGTCCGCTTCGGATTGGGCGAAGCGTGCCGCGCCGCGACCGGTCGGGTCCCGCCCGGCCTGGAAGGTGCACCTTCGCCGCAGGCGCGCTTCGGCTGTGCCGATGAAGTCTCGTCGGGCAAGGACACACCCTCTGGCCACTGGGAGTTGGCGGGGGTGCCGGTGCCGTTCGACTGGGGATACTTCCCGCGCACTGTCCCGTGCTTCCCGGAGGATTTGATCGACGCCCTGTGCCGTCGCGGCGATCTCCCCGGCATCCTCGGCAACAGCCATGCGTCCGGGACCGAGATCATCGCCGAGCTCGGCGAGGAGCACCTCAGGACCGGAAAGCCGATCTGCTATACGTCGGCCGACAGTGTGTTCCAGATCGCGGCCCACGAGGAATCCTTCGGCATCGAGCGTCTTTACGGCCTCTGCGCCATCGCCCGCGAGCTGGTGGATCCGCTGCGCATCGGCCGCGTCATCGCACGGCCGTTCATCGGCGCGTCGCGGGCCGATTTCCGGCGTACCGCCCGCCGCCATGACTACGCCGTGCCGCCACCCGAGCCGACGTTGCTCGATGCCGCGATAGCCGACGGGCGCGACGTCGTGAGCATCGGCAAGATCGACGACATCTTCGCCCACTCCGGGACCGGTCGGGTGCTTACGGGCGACGGCAACGACGCCTTGTTCGATCGCACGGTCGAGGGCTTCGCTTCGCTCGCTGGCGGCGGGCTGCTGTTCGCCAACTTCGTCGACTTCGACACCGCGTACGGCCATCGCCGTGACGTGGCCGGCTACGCTGCGGCACTCGAGGCCTTCGACGCGCGCCTGCCGGAACTCGAAGCCCTGATGCGGCCCGGTGACTTTCTTGTGATCTCGGCCGACCACGGGTGCGACCCGACGTGGCGCGGCACCGACCATACCCGCGAGCGTATTCCGATCCTGGCCGTCGCCGCGGGCGACAACGGCGGGCCGCTCGGCCTACGGGCGAGCTTCGCCGATGTCGCCGCCGCCGTGCGGGCTCGGCTCGGTATGCCGCATGGCAGCGCCGGGTCGGCTTTCTGAGCGGCGCAACGCCCCGGCCGTCCCACCTATCGCTTTGATGCCGCAGCGGAACCAAGCCGCGCCCCCCGCGTTCTGTGACGACACTTCAGGGAATTCGAATGTCCAAGCTAGTGCTCGTCACCGGAGGGGCCGGTTTCATCGGGTCGCACGTCACTGACCTGCTCCTCGCTTCCGGATACCGCGTCCGGGTCCTCGACAATCTCTCTCCCCAGGTTCACGGCGACCGCTCAACCCCCGAGTACCTCAGCAAGGATGCCGAGTTCATGGTCGGCGACGTGCGCGATGCCGATGCGGTCGCGCGCGCGATCGTCGGCGTCGATGCGGTGATTCATCTCGCGGCCGCCGTCGGCGTCGGCCAGAGCATGTACGAGATCGTCTCGTACACGCAGACCAACGAACTCGGCACCGCCGTTCTTCTCGAAGCGCTGGCGCGAAACCCGGTGGAGCGCCTGGTCGTCGCCTCGTCGATGAGCATCTACGGCGAAGGCCTCGCCAAACGGCAGAGCGGCGAGATCGTCGTCCCGGAGGAGCGCCCGCTCGAGCAGCTCAAGCGCGGGATCTGGGAGCTTCAGGACAGCGGCAACGCGTCCCTTATTCCGCTCCCGACCCCGGAATCGAAGCCGCCGGCGCTGAGCTCCGTCTACGCCCTCCACAAGTACAATCAGGAGCGGATGTGCCTGATCGTCGGCAAGGCCTACGGCATGCCCACGGTCGCGCTTCGTTTCTTCAACGTCTTCGGACCACGCCAGGCGCTGTCGAACCCCTACACCGGCGTTCTCGCGATCTTCGCAGCGCGACTCCTCAACGGGCGTTCCCCGCTGGTGTTCGAGGACGGCCGCCAGCGTCGTGACTTCGTCCACGTCACCGACGTGGCGCGCGCCTGCTTGCTCGCCCTCGAGACCGAGCGCGGGGTCGGCAACGTCTACAACGTCGGCTCCGGTCAGAGCCGTTCGATCCTGTCGGTCGGGGAAGACCTCGCCGACGTCATGAACCTGAAGCGGATCGCGCCCGAAATCACGGGCAAGTACCGCGCCGGCGACATCCGCCATTGCTTCGCCGACATATCGCGGAGCCGGGCCGAACTCGGTTTCGTGCCCGAGGTCGATTTCCGCGAAGGCCTCGAGGAGCTCGCCGGCTGGCTTTCGGGCCAGGTCGCGGTCGACACGGTCGATCGCGCCACCGCCGAGCTGGCGAGCCGGGGGCTGGTCGGATGACGCCCCCACTGTCGACCGGGCAAGCCGGCGAAAACCGCGTTCTGGTGACGGGGGGCTGCGGGTTCATCGGCTGCAACATCGCCGACGCGCTGGCGGCGCGCGGAGATCAGGTGTTCATCCTCGACAACCTGTCGCGGCGTGGCACCGAACAGAACGCCGAGTGGCTCCGCAACCGCCACGGCAACCGCATCGCGATCGAAATCGGCGACGTCCGCGACGAGAAGATCGTCCGGCGCCTCGTCAAGGAGTCGACTGCGGTCCTCCATCTCGCCGCACAGGTCGCCGTCACCACGAGTCTCGACAACCCGCGCGAGGACTTCGACATCAACGGCGGCGGCACGCTCGGCGTGCTCGAGGCGGTCCGCCAGATCAATTCCGATGCGCCGGTGATCCTCGCCTCGACCAACAAGGTCTACGGCAAGCTGCTCGACGACTGGGCGATCAAGTTGTGCGAGGAGCGTTACGTGCCGACCGAGCTGCGGCTCGCCAACGGCGTAGCCGAGAACGCGCCGCTCGACTTCTATTCGCCGTACGGCTGCTCGAAAGGCACCGCGGATCAGTACGTGCGGGACTACGGCCGGGTGTTCGGATTGCGGACCGTCGTCCTCCGGATGAGCTGCATCTACGGGCCGCGCCAGTTCGGCAACGAGGATCAGGGCTGGATCGCCCACTTCCTGATTCAGGCGATCCAGGGCAAGCCGATCACGATCTACGGCGACGGCTATCAGGTCCGCGACGCGCTCTATGTCGAGGACGCCGTCAGCGCATGGTTGGGTGCCCTCGACCGCGTCGACATGGTGAAGGGGCGCATCTTCAACCTCGGCGGCGGCCCCGAGAACGCCACCAGCCTCCGCGAGATGATGACGCTCATCGAGGATTTGCGCGGGCAGGCGCCGGACGTGCGCTACGGCGCGTGGCGGCCCGGCGACCAGCCTTGGTATGTCTCCAACATCCGCGCGATCTCGGACGCGCTCGACTGGCGTCCGAAGACGTCGCTGCGCGACGGCGTGCGCAAGCTCGAGCGCTGGCTGAGCGATCGCGAGTCCGCCTCCGCGACGCCCTCGGGTCAGCGCGAGGAGGCGCGGGTATGAAGGTCGCGCTCATCAATCCCAACTGGGGCTTCGACGGCAGCATCTACTTCGGGTGCCGCTCGCCGCATCTGCCGATCGAGTTCGGCGTCTCGCAGCAGATGCTGGAGGATGCCGGTCACAGCGTGCGCCTCATCGACGGCCAGATGTTCGACCTGTCGCTGTCCGACATCGCCGCCGAGTTGCGCACCTTCGGCCCCGACATCGTCGTCATCACGACCGCGCCGAGCTACCTGTTCTGGCGCTGCGCGCCGCCCGAGCTGCGGGTCCCGCAGGAGCTGGCGTTCCACGTGCGCGACCTCGCGCCGTACCTCGTGGTCGTGGGCCCGCACGGCTCGACGACCCCGCGTGCGGCGCTGCGCAAGATCCCCGCCGATGTCGTCGTGATGGGCGAATGCGAGGAGACGCTCGTGCGGCTCGCCGCCGGCGAGCGCCGCGACGTGCCCGGCATCTGCTATCGCGAGGGTGCGGATATCCGGGTGATCGGCGGGCCGCAGGCCGCGCGGTTCGTCGACCAGAAGCCGCTCGCGTGGCCGGCCGAGATGGTGGCGCGCCACCGCCATCATCATCACCGCTTCGATGCCGAGCCGAAAGGGCCCGGCGCCGAGGTCGAGTCGTCGCGCGGCTGCCCCTACCACTGCACGTTCTGCGCGAAGGAGAACTTCCGCGACGTGTACCGGCGGCGCCCAGCCGACAGCGTCCTCCAGGAGATCGCCGGGGTGCAGCGCCAGGGCGCGGAGTACGTCTACTTCATCGACGAGATCTTCCTCCCCAACGTCGCGCTGCTCGAAGGGCTCGTCGGCCGCGGGGTCACGTTCGGGGTGCAGACGCGGATCGATCTGTGGAAGCCCGACATGCTCGAGCTGCTCGGCCGTGCGGGGTGCGTGTCGGTCGAGGCGGGGATCGAGAGTCTGTCGCCCGAGGGCCGTCAGGCGCTCGACAAGCGCTGCAAGCTGTCGACCGACGAGCTCGCCGATCGCCTCACCGTTGCCAAGCGCCACATTCCGTTCGTGCAGGCGAATCTCATCGAGATGCCGCACGACAACGACGAACAGGTGCAGCGTTGGCGCGCGCGGATGCGCGACGCCGGGGTGTGGGCGAACGACCCCGTGCCGCTGTTCCCGTACCCGGGGTCGCCGGACTATCGCCGGTTGTGGGGACTGCCCGACGATTACGCGTGGGAACGCGCCCACGAGCACTACCTCGCCCAGTTCTCGACGTTCAGCGACGTCCAGGAGGGGCGTCCGAGGCACTTGCACGAACTGGAGCTGTAGCAGAGGAGCGATTCTTGAGCCCACCCGCGCACCGGCTGATGATGACCACCGACACCGTCGGGGGAGTCTGGGTATATGCGACGACGCTCGCCCGCGAGCTGACCCGTCGCGGATTCGGTGTGACGCTGGTGACGCAGGGTCCGCCTCCGCGCAGCGATCAACTCGCGCCGCTGCGGGACGTTCCCGGGCTCGACCTCGAAATCACCGATCTCAAGCTCGAGTGGATGGATCCCGCCGGCGACGACATGCCGCGGGCGCTCGATCGGCTCCGCGACATCGAGCGCCGGATCAGGCCCGATCTCGTCCACCTCAACAGCTATCGCGAGGCACGCGGCGACTGGTCGGTGCCGGTGATCGTGGCCGCCCACTCGTGCGTCCGTTCCTGGTGGCGCGCCTGCCGCGGCGACGACCCGACCGAGCCCCAGTGGCAGCGCTACGCCGCCAACGTCGCGGCGGGCCTGCTCGCGGCAAACATGTGGATCGCGCCGAGCGCCACGCAGCGGAGCGCCGTCAAGGCCCTGTACGCGCCGCCCACCCCCGGTCGCGTGATCTGGAACGGTCTCGAGCGTTTCCCGCGGCCGGCGCCGAAGGAGCCGTTCGTCGTCGCCGCCGGGCGGATGTGGGACGAAGCCAAGAACCTGAGCCTGCTGGCTGCGATCGCCCCCGATCTCGAATGGCCGGTCCGCGTCGCCGGCAAGGTCGCGCCCGACGCGCCTCGCGACGTTCCGAATCTCGAGGCGCTCGGCGAGCTGCCGCGCGCCGACCTGCTCGAGCTGCTGCGGTCGGCGGCGATCTTCATCGCCCCCGCGCTGTACGAGCCATTCGGTCTCACGGTGCTGGAGGCGGCTGCCGGAGGCTGCGCGCTCGTTCTCGGCGACATTCCGAGTTTCCGCGAGCTCTGGGACGGGGCCGCGCTGTTCGTCGATCCACGCGACGGCACCGCGGTGCGCAGCGCGCTGACGCAGCTCATCCAGAATGCGGCCATGCGCAAGGATCTGCAGCGGCGGGCGGCGCTGCGGGCGCGCCGCTATTCCCTGTCGAAGATGATCGAGGCGTACCAGGGCGCGTACATCACGCTGATGAAGACGTCCGCGCCGCCGGTCGAGGCCCAGGCCGCGTCATTTCCCCCGCTAGAGGCACATGCATGAAGTTCGTTCTGTTCTATCACTCGTTCGTTTCGTGCTGGAACCACGGTAATGCGCATTTCCTGCGCGGCATCGCCCGCGAGCTCGTCCGCGCCGGGCACGAGGTGGCGGTGTATGAGCCGGAGGACGGCTGGAGCCGCACCAATGCGCTGCAGGACGGCGGGGCGAAGGCGCTCGACGAGGCCGCCCGCTTGGTCCCCGGCGTCGACCTGCACACCTACGACTTGCCGACGCTCGATCTGGACGAGGCGCTCGACGGCGCCGACGTCGTCCTCGTGCACGAATGGAACCATCCGGATCTGGTCGCCCAGTTGGGCGAACGGCGCATCGCCGGCGGACGGTTCCGGCTGTTCTTCCACGACACCCATCATCGCGCGATCACCGCGCCGAGCGACCTCGAGCGCCTGGATCTCAACGGTTACGATGCCGTGCTCGCGTTCGGCGAGATCCTCGCCGAGGTGTACCGCAAGCGGGGCTGGGGTCGGAACGTGTTCGTGTGGCATGAAGCGGCGGACGCAGCGCTCTTCACGCCGCAGGCCGACGTCGCCAAGGACACCGACCTGGTGTGGATCGGCAATTGGGGCGATGGCGAGCGCAGCGACGAGCTCCACGAGTACCTGATCGAGCCGATCGCCGACCTCGACCTGCAGGCGAGAATTCACGGTGTCCGCTATCCCGAGGACGTGCGCGCGGTCCTGGGCGCCTTCGGCATCTCGTACGAGGGATGGCTTCCGAATCACCGCGCGCCGACCGCGTTCGCACGATCGCGCATGACCGTCCACGTGCCGCGCCGCCCCTATGTCGAGGCGCTGCCCGGAATCCCGACGATCCGCATGTTCGAGGCGCTGGCCTGCGGTATCCCGCTGATCAGCGCGCCGTGGTCGGACGCGGAGAACCTGTTCCCGGCCGGCAGCTACATGATGGTGCGCAACGGCGTGGAGATGAAGGCCGCGATGCGGCTATTGCGACGCGACCCGCCGTTCGCGGCGAACCTGGCGCAGGCCGGGCTCCATGCGATCCGCACCCGTCATACCTGCCTGCACCGCGTCGGCGAGCTGATGGCGATCATCGATCGCCTCCATGGCCGCCGTCCGGAAGCTCCCCTTCACCCGCACCGCCAGAGGATCGCGTCGTGAGGATCGCCTTCTTCGGATCGAGCCTCGTCTCGTCCTACTGGAACGGTGCCGCGACTTACTACCGCGGCTTGCTGAAGGCCATTGCCGCGCTCGGCCATGACGTCACGTTCTACGAGCCCGACGCATTCGATCGGCAGAAGCACCGGGATATCGCCGATCCGCCGTGGGCGAGGGTCGTCGTGTATCCGGCGACTGACGACGGATGGCGCCGCGCCCTCGACGAGGCGGTGAAAAGCGCCGATCTAATCGCGAAGGCGAGCGGCGTCGGCGTGTTCGATGCCGAGCTCGAGATCGCGGTTCCGGAGGCGGCTCGACCGGGAACGATCACTGTCTACTGGGATGTCGATGCCCCCGCCACGCTCGACGCGATCGCCTCCGATCCGCGCCATCACCTGCGCCGCATGGTCCCGCGCTACGACCTGGTGCTGACGTACGGCGGCGGCGATCCGGTGGTGCGCGCGTACCAGAAGGCGGGTGCCCGGACGTGCGTCCCGATCTACAACGCCGTCGATCCGGAAACCCATCATCCCGTACCGCGGCGACCGGAGCTCGCGTGCGATCTGAGTTTTCTCGGCAATCGGCTTCCCGACCGCGAGCGCCGAGTCGAGGAGTTCTTTCTCCGTCCCGCGGCGCTGCTGCCGGACCGCAGCTTTCTGATGGGCGGGTCCGGCTGGGGCGATAAGGCGGTGACGAGCAACGTGCGCGTCATGGGTCACGTCGGCAGCGATACCCACAACGCGTTCTTTTGCTCGGCGATGGCGACGCTGAACATTAACCGCGACAGCATGGCGCGCTACGGCTTCTCGCCGCCGACGCGGGTGTTCGAGGCCGCCGGCGCGGGGGCCTGCTTGATTACGGACGAGTGGGAAGGCATCGAGGTCTTCCTCGATCCCGACACGGAGATTCTGGTCGCGGCCGATGGTGCGGCGGTGGCGGATATCCTCGATCGGCTGACACCCGAGACGGCGCGGCGCATCGGGACCGCGGGCCAGGCCCGCATCCTCGCGCACCACACCTATGCCCATCGCGCTCGCCAGTTCGCGAAGCTGATGAGCGCCGTGACGACCGAGGCGGTGGAATGAATCTCAACATCGTCGTCTTCGGCCTGTCGATCACGTCGTCGTGGGGCAACGGCCACGCGACGACGTACCGGGCACTCACCAAGGCGCTCGCGGCGCGAGGGCACAACGTGACGTTCCTCGAGCGGGATGTGCCGTGGTACCGCGATAACCGCGACTTCGCCCGAGCACCCTACTGCACGATCGAACTCTACGACGACCTCAAGAGCGTCCCGGCGCGCTTCGGGGCGCAGGTGGCGGCCGCGGACCTGGTGATCCTCGGCTCGTACGTTCCCGATGGAGCCATCCTCGCTGACTGGCTCACCCGAACGGCGCGTGGGGTGACTGCGTTCTACGACATCGACACGCCGGTGACGCTCGCCCGGCTCAAGCAGGGGAACGCCGAGTACATCAGCCCCGCCATGATTCCCCGCTTCGATCTCTACCTGTCGTTCACCGGCGGCCCGGTGCTGGCCGAGATCGAGGACGCATACGGGAGTCCGCGCGCGCGCGCGCTCTACTGCGCGGTCGATCCCGATCTGCACGCGCCGCTCGAAGCCGCGCCGCGGTGGGAGCTCGGCTACCTCGGCACCTACAGCGCCGACCGGCAGCCCGCGCTGGGGCGCCTGCTGATCGCGCCCGCGCGCGCCCTCGCCGAACGGCGATTCGCCGTCGCCGGCCCGCAGTATCCGTCGACCATCGCGTGGCCGCGCAACGTCGAGCGGATCGATCATCTCTCGCCGGCCGACCACCGTGCGTTCTACTGCGGACAGAGATACACCCTGAACGTCACGCGGGCGGACATGGTCGCCGTCGGGTACTCGCCGAGCGTGCGCCTGTTCGAGGCGGCGGCGTGCGGAGTGCCGGTGATCAGCGATTCGTGGGCGGGGATCGAGACGATCCTCGCGCCCGGCCGCGAAATCCTGATCGCCAAGACCGCGCGCGACGTCGTGCGGATCCTCGAGGAGATGCCGGACGAGCGGCGCCGCGACGTCGCGCAGGCGGCGCGCCGACGGGTTCTCCAGCATCACACCGCGGACCACCGTGCGGCCGAGCTCGAGGGCTATTACCGCGAGGTAATGGCCGACGCCGCCGCCAGCAGCGGCGATGCTCAGGAGTCCCGCGCGCTCGGTCGTTCGCTCGCCTGAAAAGCCGCCGTCGCGGCGGCCCGTGCGCAATTCGCCCCCGCATGGTCACAGATGCGTCCGAAGGGGAGCGGAACCCGGCCGCGAAAGGATTGTTTATACGATCGTGTCGCGACGCTGATGGAGGCCGGCGAGGCTCTCCGTCGCGGATGTCGCAGCGGCGGGACCCACAAGGAGATGGACGCGATGGCCGGCACCCTGAAGAAGACGGTTCTGGTGACGGGCGGTGCAGGCTTTATCGGTTCCAATCTTTGCGACCGACTCGTGCAGAAGGGCCACAAGGTCATCTGCGTCGACAATCTCTACACGGGTGACTTCGACAACATCCAGCCGCTCGTCAATCATCCGCGCTTCCAGTTCATCCAGCACGACGTTCGCGAGCCGCTGACGATCCGCGGATCGATCGACCGCATCTACAATCTGGCCTGCCCGGCGTCGCCGCGGCATTACCAGCGCGATCCGGTCGCGACTCTGCGCACCTGCGTGATCGGCGCGTACAACGTCCTCGAGCTCGCGCGCCAGAAGGGCGCGCGCGTCCTGCAGGCCTCCACCAGCGAGGTCTACGGCGATCCCGAGATCCATCCGCAGCCCGAGACCTACATCGGTCACGTGAACCCGATCGGAATTCGCGCCTGCTACGACGAGGGAAAGCGCTGCGCCGAGACGCTGTTCTTCGACTATCACCGCATGCACAGGGTGCCGATCAAGGTCGCGCGGATTTTCAACACGTACGGTCCGCGCATGCTCGAGAACGACGGCCGCGTCATTTCCAACTTCATCGTGCAGGCGCTCCGCAATCAGCCGATCACGGTCTACGGCGACGGCTCGCAGACACGTTCGTTCTGCTACGTCGACGATCTCGTCGCCGGGCTCGAACTGTTGATGGAGAGCGCCGACGACATCACCGGCCCGTGCAATCTCGGCAATCCGCATGAGGTTCCGGTGAAGGAGATCGCGCACCTGATTCTCGAACAGACCAAATCGCGGTCGAAGATCGAGTTTCGCGCGCTACCGCAGGATGATCCGAAGCGGCGCAAGCCGGTGATCGCGCGCGCAATGGGCCTGCTCGGGTGGCGGCCGCAGATTGCGCTCGAGAAGGGACTGCGCGCGACGATCGACTACTTCTCGATGAAGGTCGCGCCGCAGGCGGGCGCGGCATCGGCGGCGCTGCGCATGCAGACGATGACGCGACGCGGTTCGATCCCGCTCGGCTGATCCGAACCCGCATCCCTTGCCGGCCGGACGCCCGCAGGCTCCGGCCGTTTTCGTGCGTCCGGGAACCGTGCGGTCGACCGCCGGTGCACGTCCCGGACGCCCTCGGAGGAGGCCGACAGACCGCTATAGATAGATCCAATTGTCCGTAGAAATGCTTGTTTTTCGCTAGGGGTTGTGATTCTGTGGGGTCTCCCATCGTTCATCAGGAACCCATTCACCATGGCGGAAAAACAGAACACCATCACCCTGAAGCATCTGGCGGCTCAGCTCGCCGAGCAGCATGGGATCGCTAAGAAGCAGGCTGAGGCAGTCCTCAACGATCTGATCACGGCTATCACCAAGCACCTGAAGAAGGGCAACCGTATCCGCATCAGCGGCTTCGGCATCCTTCAGGTCCGCCATCGCCCGGCGCGCATGGGCCGCAACCCGGCGACCGGCGAGGCGATCAAGATTAAGGCCAGCAAGAAGGTGGCCTTCCGCGTCGCGAAGGACCTCAAGGAAGCGGTCTGAGGCGATCTGTTTTCGGCGGCGGCGGCTCGGCCGGACTGGCGGAGCCGCCCCGCGCTACCTGCCGCCGGCGGACGCCGCCGGCCCCTCGGAGCAGGTCTCGCACGGCTGCACCTCGACGGTGAGGTGCGATACCTCCTCGATTCCCGCCACCCGGCGCTTGTAGACGTCGGGCGCCTGCGGGTCTGACGACACCACCGACACCACCGCCGCCCAGTGCCCCGGCCCGAGCTGCCACAGGTGCAGATCGGTGATCCGATCCGCCTCGGTCTCGAGCTTGGTCCGGATCAGTTCCGCGACCCGGGGATCGGGCACGGCATCGACCAGGACCGCCGCGGCATCGCGGATGAAACCCACCGACCATTGCAGGATGACCGCAGCGCCGACCAGGCCCATCACCGGGTCGAGGGCGGTCCAGCCCCGGAGCCACGCACCGGCGAGCGCGATGATGGCCAGGATCGATGTCGCGGCGTCGGTGAGCACATGGAAATAGGCGGCCTTGAGATTGGTGTCGCCGTGGCCATGGCTGTGACCGTGACTGTGGCCATGGTCACCGGCATGGAGGTGAGCATGGCCGCGGGCCGGATGATGACTGCGGTCGAACAGAATCCACGCGCTGACCAGGTTGACGACGAGCCCGAGGACTGCGACGGCCATCGCCTCTGCGATCGCGATCGGACGGGGCGCGACGAGCCGTTCGACCGACTCGTAGGCGATGAAGGCGCCGGCGAGGATTAGGCCGATGCCGCTTGTGAAGGCGGCGAGCTCGCCGACCTTCCCGGTGCCGAACGCGAAGCGCGGATCATGGGCGTGGCGACGGGCGTAGCGGTAGGCAAATCCGGCGATCGCCAGCGCGGCGGCATGGGTCGCCATGTGCCAGCCGTCCGCCAGCAGCGCCATCGAGCCGAACAGGTGCCCGGCGGCGATTTCGCCCACCATCATCGCGACGGTGAGCCATACCACGATCCAGGTGCGCCGCTCGTTGCGCGCGTGCGTTGCGCCGAGAAAGACGTGCTCGTGGCGCAGCGCGTCGACGGAATGGGAGCGGTGGAAATGCGCGGATCGCATGAGTCCCTGTGCGGATAGTATCCGACAGCCCATCCTAGGTCCGTCGGCGGCGCGGTCGCAATCGCGTCGGCAGCGCCGCCGCGTCTTTATTCCCCGGTTCCCTCGCAGAGCTTCGCGTCCTTCACCTGCTCCTTGCAGTTGAAGATGTGCCCCTCGACGATGGCCGAACCGGCGATCTTGGCGAGATCGGGCGGCGTCGACGCGATCTCGGCCACATACTCCTGCAGGTCCTCGCCGTAGGTCGGCTCGATGTCGAGGTTGAGCTTCTTCGCCTCGGCGATGTACTCGGGATCGCTCATCGTCGCCCGGAACGCGGCGCGCAGCGCGGCGACGCGGTCCGACGGAACCTCGGGCGGCGTGAGAATCGGACGTCCGACGTTGACGGAGGACGACAGCAGCGCGAGCACGCGGCGCTCGGCCTCATTGCGCGCAAGCTCGGTCATCAGCGGCACGTCTTCGAGACCCTTGGCGCGCCGCGGGCCGATCTGCAGCAGGATGTGGATCTTCTTCTCGGCGAGCCATTGCGGCTTCGACGTCTGCCACCAGCTCCAGATCGCGCCGCCGCGGCCGTTGACCTCGCCGCGCTCCATCGCGAGATCGATCTCGGCGCCTGGGAACCCAGAGACGATCTTGAACTTGGTACCGAGGATGTTGTTCAGCGCCCGCGGGTTCTGGGTCGAGGTCGAGCCGGGGCCGCCGGTGCCGATGATCAGCTCCTTCTCGAACACCTGCTGGATCGAGGTGACGCCGCTGGTGTGCCACGCGACGATGGTGAGATTGTTGATGACCGGATTGCCGAGCCAGTTGAACTTGCGGACGTCGTACTTCGCCTTCTCGGGCTGCAGCACCTGGATCAGCGGAATGGTCTCGCCGACGGCGCCGAGCGTCGTGCCGTCGCGCGGCGCGATGTTGTAGAGGTGATTGGTGCCAACGAGGTGTCCGGCGCCGGTCATCACCTTCGCGACCGTCTGCGGGTCGCCCGGCAGGTGCTTCGCCATGTACTTCACGGTCAGTCGGGACGACAGGTCGTAGATCGATCCGACGCTCCCCGTCGAGATCACCGTGATGGTCTTGCCGCGGTAGAAGTCGTCGATCGCGTCTGCGGCCGCGGTCCCCGCGGCGCAGCCCACGAGTGCGATGGCTGTCGCCGCGCCCAGCGCGGTTTTCATTGCCATGATCCGTCTCCTCGGCGGGCCGCGCCCGCGTTCATGTTTGCGGGGAACCTATCATCGGCACGATGGTGGCGGAAGAACGCGCGTCACTCGTCGGGAGCGGTCTCGCCTTCGGGACGGCGCTTGTAGATGATGTAGCGGTCGAGCTGCATCAGCAGGTCGTACTTCTCGAACTCCTCGGCGAAGCCCGGCTGCCGGACGAAGTACTCGATGAGATCGAAGTCGCGGCCGCCGCAGTACTTGATCCCGGGCACCTTGTCGATGATCACCACCGGCGGCTTGTACTTGACGAGATCCTCGACCACCGCCTGGTCGAACACGCGCTCGGCTTCCGGCATCTGCCGGCGGCTGTGGTAGCGCGGGTCGTCGGGTCCGCAGTCCTCGTACGCGCCCTGGAGCGGCCAGATCGTCTGGAACCGCAGCGCGAGCTTGTCATGCGCGTAGTTCAGCATCGGCCAGTGCGGATAGACGCCCGGCGAGAGGATCAGCACAGGGACGCCCTCGGCCACCGGCTTGATCGCGGCGAGGAGCTGGCCCGACGGCGACTGGCTGAAACCCCATTGATCGTAGAACGTGTTGCGGATGTTGATCGTCACGGCGATGAAGGTCAGCAGCACGGCGCCGATCACCGCGCGCGCGGCGGGCGGCGGCGGTCCGTGCGGATCGCGGCCGCCCTGGGCGACGAGGCGGTCGAGCGCCGAGGCCACCATCGCGCCGGCGATCACGAACGAGAGCGCGAACGCCGGCAGCAGGTGGTAGGGCCAGCCCTTGTCCTGGAGCACGCCACTCGCCGCCGCGCCGATGCCGGCGAGAAACAGCATGCGGATGAGCGCGGGCACCCGCGCGAGGTAGGCGGCGATGCCGAGCGGGATCATGATCAGCAGCGCGGGCCCGAGCTGGTTGCCGAGGATCACCGTCATCGGCGTCGCGCCGCCGACCTTGGAGTAGGCGGAAACGACGAGCGGCAGCACGGTGTTGAAGTACTCGGGCGTGCCGAACCACGCCGCGAGAGCGTAGGCGATCTGGAAGATCGCCATCGTCCACGGCACGAGGCCGCGGATCCAGACACGGAAGCCGCGTTGCGACAGCACGAACAGCTCGATCAGCGCCGGGACCGCAAGGAAGTGCGGTTTCAAGGCGAAGCCGATCGCCGCGAGCACGGCGACGGCAACCCGTCGGCCCGGCGGCACCGGGCGATTCGCCGCCCGCGCCGCCGCCAGCAGCGTGTAGGGGAATAGCGTTGCGAGCATGAGGTGCTCGCGCTGGCCGAACATCTCGCCGGGGAAGATCACCAGCGCGAACAGGATCAGCGGCGGCAGGATCATCCGCACGGTGCCGTCGCCGTTGTAGAGCGCGGCCGGCAGGATCTTCACCGAGAGCCACACGCACGCGCCGATCAGCGCGAGGATGCAGAGGATCAGCGTCTGCGGCGCCGGAAAGCCCGTCACCTTCGAGATCGCCGCCGGGATCAGGTTGATGACGAAGATCAGCGGCGGATTGACGTCGATGAGATCGACATAGAGGCGCTCGCCCTCGAGCCAGCGCTGCGAGACCGAGAGGACCAGCGAGACATCGAAGTTGACCGGCGGCAGCAGGTAGACCGCTGCCCAGATCAGCGGCAGGAACCAGAACAGCGCCGGGACGAGCGCCGTCAGCAGTTCACCACCGGCCGACGGAGGAGCCTTGGCGTGGCCGGCGGTGGTCGACGTCTGGGATGTGGCCATCGGGACGGGAGAACGACTTGGTGCAAGGGAGCCGTGCGGTCGTGCCGGGCGTCGGGCAGGGACGTTCCTGCCCAACTGTGGTTATTCTGCGGTCGTTGGACGGCGCGGCGGAAATGACGTATACGACCAACGGCCTCCGCCCCGCAAGAAAGACGGGAAAGTCGCGCGATTTCCGATAGATGGCGGCTTGGCGAGAGGTGAAGGCGGGGCGATGGAGAAGGCCGAATACGAGCTCATGGCGGCGGTCGAAGACCGCATGTGGTGGTACCGCGGCCTCCACGCCCTCGCGGTCGACCGCTATCTCGCCGGGCGCCCGTCGACGCCGCGTCTTCCCGCCCTCGACGCCGGCTGCGGCACCGGCGGATTGCTGACGCGGGTCGCCGCCGCAGCGCCCGATGCGCTGCTGTTCGGCGTCGAGTACGTGCCCGCGGCGGCGGCGACGGCGCGCGCGAAGAGCGGCCGCGGCGTCGCGGTCGGGACGGTCAACGCCTTGCCGTACCGCGACGGAGCCTTCGCGGCGATCTTCAGCATGGACGTGTTGTGCCACCGCGGCGTGGACGAGGATCGGGCGTTGGCGGAGGCCCATCGCTGCCTCGCGCCCGGCGGCGTGCTGATCGTCAATCTTCCAGCGTACCGTTGGATGCTGTCGGGCCACGACGAGCGCGTGCACAACGTCCGGCGGTACACGCGCACCGAGGTCCGCGCGATGTTGACGCGGGCCGGGTTCGCCCGGGTGTGGACGAGCTACTGGAACACGTTCCTGTTCCCGCTGATGGTGCTCAAGCGCAAGCTCGCGCGCGACGAGGCGAGCGACGTCCGTCCGTTCCCGGCGCCGCTCGAATGGCTGTTCCGGTCGATCCTTTTCGCCGAGCGCGCGCTGCTGGCGCTCGGCGTGCGTTTTCCGTTCGGCGGCTCCATCTTCGCAGTTGCGGTGAAGGCATGACGCGACCCTACGCTCTCTCGATCGTCGTCCCCGTCTACAACGGCGCGCGCACCGTCGGCGCGCTCGTCGATGCGCTGGCTGGCATCGCGATCCGCGGCGGCCACGAGATCGTTCTGGTCAACGACGGCAGCCCCGACGATTCCGAGGCGGTGTGTCGCGAGATCGCGAAGCGATCCGACATCCCGGTGACCTTCGTCAACCTCGCCCGCAACTTCGGGGAGCACAACGCGGTGATGGCGGGATTGAGCTACGCCCGCGGCGACTACGTCATCACCATGGATGACGACCTGCAGAACCCGCCCGAGGAGGTCGCGCGGCTGCTCGAGCACGCCCGCGCCAACAACCTCGACGTCGTGTACACGCGCTACAAGACCAAGCAGCATGCGGCTTGGCGCAATCTAGGCAGCCGCTTCGCAAACTGGGCCGCCAACCTCGTGCTCGAGAAGCCGAAGGACCTCTATCTGTCGAGCTTCCGCTGCGTGTCCGCGTTCGTGGTCGAGAACGTGCTGCGCTACCAGGGGCCGTATCCCTACGTCGACGGCCTGATCCTCCAGGTGACGCGCCGGGTCGGCTCCCTCGAGGTGCAGCACCTGCCGCGCGCCGAGGGACGCTCGAACTACACGCTCAGGCGCCTGGTGCGGCTGTGGCTCAACATGTTCGTCAATTTCTCCATCATCCCGCTGCGGTTCAGCGCCTTGATGGGATTCATCACCAGCATCATCGGCATCGCCTGGGCGGTCTTCACCATTATCGAGGCGGTGCGCGGGCGTCCGCCGGAAGGCTGGGCGTCGCTGATGGTCGCCGTGCTGCTGCTCTCGGGCGTGCAACTGATGCTGCTCGGCATCGTCGGCGAGTACGTCGGCCGCGTGTTCCTCACCGCCAACCGCAAGCCGCAATACGTGGTCCGCGACGCGACCCGGACGCGCGACGGAGAGGGCCGATGACCATTCACCACGTGGCCCTGGCGCTCGGCATCCTGATCGGCGTCGCAGCCCAGCTCCTGCTGAAAATAGGGGCCACGGGCGAGGGCGGCATCGTCGCGCAACTGTTCCGCATCCACACCATCGCCGGTCTCGGCCTCTACGCGATGGCGGCGTTCTTCTACATCGTCGCGCTGCGGACGATTCCGATCTCGGTGGCGTTTCCGTCGGTGGCGCTGTCTTACGTCGTCGTCGCGCTGCTCGGCAACGTGTGGTTCGGCGAGCCGCTCGGGATGGCGCATCTCGCCGGGATCGGCCTGATCGTCACCGGCGTCGTGCTGTTGCACGCGGTTTAGTCGTGCTGCTGCACGCTGGGCTTAGATCGCGGCCTTCACCGCCTCGATCACCTCAGCGGCCGCAGAGTCGGTCAGCTCCGGATACATCGGCAGGCTGAGGACCTCGTCGGCCGCGCGCTCGGTGGCGGGCAGCGCCCCGCCCGCGAGCCAGATCCGGCCCTTGTAGGCGGGCTGGAGATGCACCGGCACGGGATAGTGGATCAGGGTGCCGACGCCGCGTTCGGCCATCACGGTGCGGATCGCCTCGCGGCGCTCGGAGGGGACGCGGATCACGTACTGATGGAAGACGTGCACCGCGCCGGCGCGCGTCGCGGGTGTCGGCACCACGCCGTTGAGGCCCTCGTCGTAGAGGAGCGCGATCTCGCGCCGGCGCGCGTTGGCCGCGGCGAGGCGCGTCAGCTTGACCCGGAGGATCGCCGCCTGCAGCTCGTCGAGGCGGCTGTTCAGTCCCTTGATGTCGCTGACGTAGCGGCTCTTCCACCCGTACTCCCGCACCATGCGCAGGCGTTCGGCGAGCCCGGCGTCGTTGGTGGTGACGAACCCACCGTCGCCGATCGCGCCGAGGTTCTTGGTCGGATAGAAGCTGTAGGCTGCGGCGTCGCCGAACGCGCCGACCGGCTTGCCGCCGAGCGACGCCCCATGCGCCTGCGCGCAATCCTCGATCATGCGCAGGCCTTCGGAGCGGGCGATCTCGGCGATGTCCTCCATCGCCGCCATCTGCCCGTAGAGGTGGACGGGGATCGCGGCCCGGACCGTCGGACGCGCGCCCGCGCCGCCGCGAACGTCGCCGGAGACGGCGCGGCGCAGCGCATCGGGCGCCATCGTGTAGGTCCCCGGATCGATGTCGGCGAGTATCGGCGTGAGGCCGGCCCGCTCGATCGCCGCGACCGTCGCGACGGCGGTATGGCTTACGGTGACGACGCCCGATCCCGGCGGCAGGTCGAGCGCCCGCAGGCTGACTTCGAGCGCGTCGGTGCCGTTGGCGACCGACACGCCGTGCGCCGCCTTGGCGAAGGCCGCGAACTCGCGCTCGAAGCTCGCGACCTCCTCGCCGAGGATGTAGCGACCGCCTTCCAGCGCGCGCGCGATCGCCGCGTCGATGTCGGCGCGCTGGGCGAGGTACCCGGCTTTCGGGTCGGTCTGCGGAATACGGATAGCGGCCACGACAAGCTCCTCCACGCGAACAGTCAGAGGTATTTCGGCAGGCGATCCCGGTAATAGGCGATCGTCCGCTCCAGCGCGTCCTTGAGCGGGACCGCCGGCGCCCACCCGGTTACGGTGCGGAAGGGGCGGTCGTCGAGGAGAAAATCTCCGATGTCGATGGCCTTGCGCTCGGCCGGAAACTCGCGCCGCTCGATTTTCCCGCCGCCTGCGGCGGCGACGACGATCTGCGCGAGCTCGCTCAAGGGCAGCGGGGTCGAACCGGCAATGTTGAAAACGCGGCCCATGGCGGCCTCGCAGTCGGCCGCAGCCATCATCGCCGCCGCGCATTCGGGCGCGAACAGGAGGTCGCGGCGCTGCTCGCCGCCCCACACCTCGACGGTGCCGCCTTCCAGCGCGCGGCGGATCCACACCCCGACGAAGGTCTGGCGCGCGTCCTTCACCCGCATCGCCGGCCCGAAGCAGTTGGTGAGCCGCAGCGCGACGGATTTGAGCCCGTGCACGCGGTGGTAGAGCAGGTGGTACTGCTCGGCCGCGATCTTGTGCACCGCGTTGATGTCGGGCGGCTCGAGCGGATGGCTTTCGTCGACCGGCAGCCGCTGCGGCCGGCCGTAGACCTGTCGGGTCGAGGTGAAGACGATCCGGAGCTGCGGGTTCGCCGCGCGGCATGCCTCGAGGAAAGCGAGTTGCGCCGCGGCGTTGGCGCCGAGATCGCCCATCGGATCGGTCATCGAATCGAGATGCCCGGTGCGGCCCGCGAGGTTGAACACCACCGAACAGTCGGCGAGCAGCGGCATCATCGTCCGGGTGTTGGCGATGTCGGCCTCGATCAGCCGCACCGCGACGCCTTCGAGATTGGCGCGATTGGCGCCGCCTTCGGCGATGAAGTTGTCGACCGCGATCACGTCCGCCCCGGCGCCGCTCAGCGCATGCACCAGGTTGGAGCCGAGGAAGCCCGCGCCGCCGGTGACCAGCACCTTGCGGCCGGCCCAGGACGCGCTCGCGGACGGTGCAGCCGCTGCCATGGTCACGCCGGCGAGCCGCCGGTGCGGACGATGTCGTCGAGGTACGGCCCGAGCGTCGTGTTCTTGTAGCGCTGCGCCAGCACCGCCAGACGGTCGCGGTCGATGAATCCGGTTCGGTAGGCGATCTCCTCGAGGCAGGCGATCTTGAGGCCCTGACGTTCCTCGACGGTGTAGACGAAGTTGCCGGCGTGGAGCAGCGACGCCGGCGTGCCGGCGTCGAGCCAGGCGTAGCCGCGCCCCAGCCGCTCGACCTCGAGGGTCCCCTCCTCGAGGTAGAGCACGTTGAGATCGGTGATCTCGAGCTCGCCGCGCGGCGACGGCTTCAGCTTCTCGGTGAGCGCCACGACGCGGTTGTCGTAGAAGTAGAGCCCGATCACCGCGTAGTTGGACTTCGGCTCCTTCGGCTTCTCGACGATCCGGGTCGGGCGGTTCTTGTCGTCGAACTCGATGACGCCGTAGCGCTCGGGGTCCTTCACCCAGTAGGCGAAGTTGGTGGCGCCGCGGGTGCGCGCCGCGGCCTGGCGCATCAATTGCGACAGGCCGTCGCCGTAGATGATGTTGTCGCCGAGGGCGAGCGCGCAGGCATCCTTGCCGATGAAGTCGCGGCCGATCAGGAATGCCTGGGGGATGCCCTCGGGCTTTGGCTGGGCCGCGTACGAGATTTCGATGCCCCATTGGTCGCCATCGCCGAGCAGGCGCTGGAACTGCGGCAGGTCCTCCGGAGTCGAGATCAGCAGGATCTCGCGGATGCCCGCCAGCATCAGCGTCGACAGCGGGTAATACACCATCGGCTTGTCGTAGACCGGCAGGAGCTGCTTCGACACCGAATGCGTGATCGGATAGAGCCGGGTGCCCTTGCCCCCGGCGAGAACGATTCCCTTCATCGCGTGCCACCCGTCGCTGTCTTGTCGGTCGCGAGGCCGAGCCGCTCGCCCGCGTAGCGCGCGCTGCGGATCGGCTCCCACCACGTCCGGTGGTCGAGGTACCAGCGCACCGTCTTCTCGATCCCGGCGCGGAAATCGAGCCGCGGCTTCCAGCCGAGATCGCGGCCGATGCGCGCGACGTCCATGGCGTAGCGGAAATCGTGACCGGGGCGGTCGGGGACGAAGCGGATGAGCTTGCGGCGGGCGCCGATGCGCTGGTCGGGCGCGATGCCGTCGATGATGTCGCAGATCGTCTCGACCACCTCGAGGTTGCGGCGCTCCGCGTTGCCGCCGATGCCGTAGGTCGAGCCGGGTGCGGCGCGGTTCAGCGCGAGCCACAGCGCCTCGGCGTGATCCTCGACGAACAGCCAGTCGCGGACGTTGCGGCCCTCGCCGTACACGGGCAGTTCCTTGCCCTCGAGCGCGTTGAGGATGATCAGCGGGATCAGCTTCTCGGGGAATTGCCACGGGCCGTAGTTGTTGGTGCAGTTCGTCACCAGAACCGGAAGGCCAAACGTGTGGTGCCATGCGCGGGCGAGGTGATCCGAGGATGCCTTGCTCGCGGCGTACGGCGAGTTCGGGTGGTAGGCGGTCTCCTCGTCGAACAGGCCGGTCTCGCCGAGAGAGCCGAACACCTCGTCGGTCGAGATGTGATGGAAACGGAAGCGCGCCTTGCGGTCGGCGTCCAGCGTCTGCCAGTAGGCGCGCGCCGCCTCGAGCATCGTGTAGGTGCCGACGATGTTGGTCTCGATGAACGCCGCCGGTTTGTCGATGGAGCGATCGACGTGGCTCTCGGCGGCGAGGTGCATGATCGCGTCGGGCCGATGACGGGCGATCGCGGCGCTCACCGCCGGGCCGTCGACGATGTCGACCTTCTCGTGGACGTGGCGCGGATGGCCGAGCGCCTCTTCGAGAGCCTCGGGGCTCGCCGCGTAGGTGAGCTTGTCGAGGTTGACGATGTGGGCATCGGTCGAGCGCAGGAGGAAGCGCACGAGGGCCGAGCCGATGAAGCCGAAGCCGCCGGTGACGAGGAGTTTCATGGACGAGGGAGGATGCGGAGGGTCGCCGTCATGGAGTGCCAATTGGCGCAGAACATTGTGGGAAGTTTGGGGCAAACGCGGCCGGCGCGGGTGTGGGTTCGACGTGTGGCAAATGTTAACGTCGCGCCCGAGCGGTACACCATTCCGTGAAGGCTCCGGCGGCAAGCTACCATGGCCCGCGTGGCCGCGGAAACCGGCGGCGCAGCTTGTCTCGGCGGCCGTCTGCCATTACAACCAACGGTCGCCGGCCGCGCGGCAGCGGGAATGCCCGCCCGCAGCGACCGGCGGCTGCGATCAGCCGCTGCACACCGGAGCTCCCGTCTATCCCGTCATGACATCTCGGGCCGCGTTCGCCTTCTCCCGGCGACGGTTTCTCGCTCTCGCGAGCGGATTGCCGGCGCTGCTTCTCACCCGTTGCGCGCCGCTGCGGCGCGATACCGACGAGCCCACCTATTACGGTCCGTTCTTCTCCGACGGCTCCGATTTCGCGGAGTGATGCGATGACGGGGATGAACGACCTGTTCCCACCCGGCGAGGCGGTCCGCAAGGAGCTTCTCCGGCGGCACCTGATGGGGCCGGTGGCGAACGTGCAGGGCTTCGGCGCCAAGGGCGACGGTGCGGCCGACGACACCCGCGCGATTCAGGCAGCGATCGATCACGTTGTCGGCCAGGGCGGCGGAACGGTCTACGTGCCCGCCGGCGTGTACCGCATCATGCCGCAGCGCGACCCTGCGCTCGGCCCCGAGGTCGACGCGCTGCGCATCCGCGGCGACAACGTCCGCATCACCGGCGACGGCCCGGCGGTGACCCGGCTGGTGTTCCGCGTCGCGGGCAACCGCGATCCCTCCGACTCGTTCGACATCGTCTATCGCGACGGCCACGCCACGGCATGGCGCGGCAGCGCCATCGCGATCGAGGGCACCACGACCATCGATCAGCCGCGCCACGACATCGTCATCGAGAACCTCGAGATCGACGGCGGCGCCTATCCCGGAAACACCGGAGATCGCATGCGCCCGGTGGCGCCGGAAACGGGCGCCGGGTGGGACGTGACCCACCGCGGCATCCGTCTCGTCGGCGACCGCGCGTACCGGCGCCTGCGATTCGCCGATCTGTACCTCCACAATTTCCGCGGCGAGATCGTCCACGGCTCCGGCGGAGCGATCGACGACGTGGTCGTCGAGCGCTGTGACATCCACTCGACGAACGGCGACGGCATCGCGCTGGCGGCGACGCAGGAGGTGCGCGACACCCGTGTGCACGACTGCGCCCACGCGTGCATCGAGAACCTTCACCCCGGCAAACCCGGGCGCTACGTCAACAACCGCCTCTACGATGCGCGGATCGGCGTCTCGATCCAGGGTCCGTGGGACGCCGCTGCGCCGACGGTGATCTCGGGGAACACCTTCACCGAGTGCCGGAACGCGGCAGTGCTGCTCAATCTGGAGAGCGGCCCGACGTTCATCGTCGACAATTCGATCGTCGACTGCGGTTACGAACAGCAGGCCGACGCGGCGATCGCGATCGGCCCCGGCAAGGACGGTGCCCGTGTGATCAGCGGCGTCACGGTGCGCAACAACACCATCCTGCGCCAGAACCGCGCCGGCGGGATCGGCATCGCGCTCGGCTGCGAGGAGGGTGCTCGGCTCCGCTCGCTCGTCGTCTCCGACAACTTCATCGGCTCATCCGGGCCGGCGGTGGAGAAGAACCTGCGCTTCGCCGCGCCGCTCGCCTACACCTTCCATCCGCGCGCCGAGGTTTCCGGAATCTTCGTCTCCGGGAACACCTATTTCCGCACCCAGCGCGCGGCCCAGAATCCCGGGGGCCACGGCGCGATCCCGCTGATGTGGGACAACCGCGCGATCGAAACCGGCGAGTCCGCCGTCATGGTCACCGACGGCCGCACCCCAGTGCGGGTTCCGAGCGACGAGGTGCTCGCGCTGGCGGCTCCCAGCGACGGCGCCATCGTCACGCCGGCACTCGCGCCGGCCGACTACAGCCCCGGCCAGACGCTGACGCTCACCGGCGGCAACGCCCAGCGCCGCATCTACATCCCGCAGTCATCCGACCTCTACGAGTGCCGCGAGGGGCGCTTCCTGTCACCCGGCGTCCTCCTGACGCTGCGCTGCGACGGCAAGAAGTTCTACGAGGTCGACTTCGTCGACCGCCGCGCGCGCCATTACGCCGAGGTGCTGGACGGCGCCGTGCTCGATGCCGACGGGCATCCGACCGTCTACATCTCGGTGCCGACCGAGCGCCGCTTCTCGGAGTTCACCGGGATCGGCCACGGCGCTCAGGTGCGGGTGATCGCCACCAACAACAACGTCACGATCGTGCACAGCGAGGCGATCCAGCTTCAGGCCGGCACCGACTACCAGATGGTGGCGAACGAAGTGAAGATGTTCTTCCGCGCGCGCGACGGCGTCCTGCGCGAGATGTGATCTGCTAGCGCGCTTCGGCGAAGCGGCGACCTGTTCCGTTGCCTGAGATCTCCCGGATCAGCTTCGCGAGAATGGCGCGGTCGAACGTCTCGAAGTCCTCGGCCGGGATCGAGAACGCTCCCGGTCCGCCCACCACGTAATCCTGGTAGTAGCGGTCGAGCGGCACGGTCACCGGCTCGCAGCCGTAGCCGCCGTAGCCGCGGAACCCGCCGTAGCCGCCGAAGCCGGCGTTGGGCGTGTCGTTGAGGATCGGCAGACCGTTGATGACGATCCCCTTGGCCAGCACCTCCTCGCGGGTGGTCTCGATCGACGGCCCCGAGTTGTTGCAGCCGTCTCCGGAAACGTCGATCACCCGGCGCTCGCCGGTGAAGCCGCGACCGAACTGGCCCATCGCATAGCGCAGCGCGCCCGAGATCGACGTCCGTCGCTCGGCGCGATAGGGCGAGGTCGCGATCTTCTCGGCCACCGCGCGCGCCGATGCTTCGTCCTGGATCACCGTCCAGTCGACGATCACCCGTTGGTAGAACTCGCTTGCCCACTCGAAATAGAACACCGCGATCCGCTGATTGACGCCGGACCGGATCGCCTGGATCACCTTGGGATCGGTGAGCGCCTGGTAATACCCCTGACGCTGGAGCTGGGCCTCCTCGGCATCGATGCTGAGGGAGGCGTCGACCGCGAGCACCAGCTCCAGGTCGACATCGACATTGCCGGACGCCTGCGGCGCGTTCTGGGCGACGGCGGATGTCGTGGCGAGGACGACAAGCGCCGCGACGATGGGAACCGCGCGCGCCGCGAGCCTCCCGATGGTCGCGGTGAGCGCGGAGCGCATCATGATGACCGCCTCCTTGTCTTGGCGCCGCCCCGCCTACGGATTGACCTTGGCGGGTGCGAGGTTCTTCACCACGTCGCGATCCTCGGCGAGCGCCTCGACCAGTCGCTGCACGATCGGCTTCGGCGTCGCGAGCATCTCGTTCGCCACCTGCTCCAGACGCGCGCCCGAAACCGGGTCCAGGTCGAGCTTCGCTTGCTCGGCGTCGGCGAGGAACTTCGGGTCCTTCATCGTGTCGTCGAACGCCTTGCGCAATGCCGCGACGCGATCTTTCGGCACGTCCGGGGTCGAGAAGATCGGGCGGCCGATCTCGGTTCCCGCCGACAGAAGCTTCAACGCCGCCCTATCCTCGGCGTTCCCGCCGAGATCCATCAGCAGCGGCACGTCCGGGAGATCCGGGGCCTTCGACAGCCCGATCTGGACGAGGATCACGATCTTCCTGTCGCGCAGCCAGTCCGGCCGCGTGCCCTTCCACGACGCCCACGCGTTGGAGCCGCGCCCCGCCACCTCCTCGCGTTCCATGGCGAGATTGATGTCGTTGCCGCCGGGATAGCCGTTGATGATGCGGAATTTGGTTCCGACGAAGTAGTTGAGCGCCTGCGGGTACTGGGCCGAGGTGTTGGCGCCGGTGGCGCCGACGACGACCTCGCGCTGTTTGGCATCGTCGAGGGTCCTGATTCCGGAGGTGTGCCACACCGCCAGCGTGTTGACGTCGCGGTTGGGATTGCCGATCCACGTCAGCCGCCGCACGTCGAACTGGACTGTGGGGTCGTCCATGGCCTGCTGGAGCGGCTGCGACTGGTCGGCGGTCGCGAGCGCGGTCCCGTCCTTCGGCGCCACCGAATAGATGAAACCGGTCGCCTTGCGGCTGCCGGCGCCCGCCATGTTCTTCGGGATCAGCACGGGATTCCCGGGAATGTGATTGCCCATGTGCTTGGCGACGAGGCGGGCGTAGGCGTCGTAGCCGCCGCCGGCGGTGAAGCCGATGTATACGCTGACCTGCTTGCCTTTATAGAAGTCGGCGACGCCGTCGGCTTTGGCCGTGGACGCAAGTGTGCTCGCGAATGCGACAGAGGCGGCGACCGACAACGCAACTCGTAACGTCATGGACGCTCTCCCGACCAGGCGTGTGCCGCCCTTCTCTATGCGGGCTAGCTAACCCCCTTCGTCGCTATCGGGTCAAGCCGGGACCCGGTGACTTGCGTTGGGCTCGGCCCTCAGGTCCTGTGGGCGCGCGGGAACGGTTTGCCTGCGAGCCACGTCTTCAGATTCGCGGCGATCACCGCGCCGACGCCGGCTTCGGTCGGATCGCCAGCGCCGGCGACGTGGGGCGACAGAACGACATTGGGGAGGTCCCAGAGCGGACTGTCGGCGGGCGTCGGCTCGACTTCGGTGACGTCGAGACCGGCGCCGCCGAGATGCCCCGAGCGTAACGCCTCGACCAGCGCCGCCTCGTCCACCATGAGACCGCGGCCGATGTTGATGACGTAGGCGCCCTTCGGCAATGCGGCGAGGGACTCGCGGTTGATGATCCGGGTCGTGTCGTCGTCGAGGTTGGTCGCCAGCACCAGGACGTCGCTTTCGCGGCACGCCTCGATGAAGCGCTCGCGGGGAAAGACCCGGTCGACGCCCGGCGGGGGCTCGGGCGTGCGGCTCACGCCCGCGACCGTCATGTCGAAGGCGCGGGCGCGGCGCGTGATCGCCTGGCCCACAGGCCCCATGCCGACGATCAGCATGCGCCGTCCGGCGAGGTTGTGCAGCGAGGGCGAGATCTCGTCACGGATCCAGCGGTGCCGGTTGTTGGCCGCTTCGATCGCGCGCGTCTGGCGGACGAGCGACAGCAGCAGCGTGAACGCCTGCTCGGCGACCGAGTGCGCGCGCACCCCGCCGCAATTGGTGATGACCAGGCCGGGTTGCAGGCCGGCGTTGAGCGCGTTGTCGAACCCCGCCGTCGAGAACTGGATCCATTTGAGCGCCGTGCCCTGCTCGCGGACGATCTTGCCGACGGCCGGCGTGTAGACGCGGTTCGACACCACGAGGATCTCGGCTCCGGGAAGGGCCGCGGCAAGCGCTCCTTCGTCGTTGCGCGGCACGAACGTGGGCGCGATGGCCGGGAATGCGTCGAACACGGCGCGAACGTCGGGACGAAGAATGCCTACGTACACGACAGCTCTGGTCATCGCGGCTCCCATGGCAAAGGTCGGCGGCGATGATACCGGCGCGCGCTGCCCGCGCAAATGGCTGCCCTTGCTGGCGAGCGGGGAGGGGAGCAGACTCGTGCGCCTGCAGAACGGAACGACAGGAGGGGAAGCCGTCATGACCACCACCGGAAAGCTCGCGGGACGCGTGGCGCTGATCACGGGGGCCGGCGGCGAGATCGGCGGCGCCATCGCGAGGCGGTTCGCCGCCGAGGGGGCGAGCGTCGTCGTCGCCGACATAAACGCGGCCACCGCGGAGAAGACCGCGACCGACATCCGCGCCGCCGGCGGCGCCGCGGTCGCGCAGGAGACCGACGTCTCGAAGCCCGAGCACGCCGCACGCGCCGCCGCGAAGGCCACCGAGGCCTTCGGCAAGCTGACGACGCTGGTCAACGTCGCGGCAGCGGTGACGCCCGACGGCACCTGCGAGTCGCTGTCGCTCGACGACTGGAACAGGGCGCTCGCGGTGAATCTCACCGGCCCGTTCCTGATGGCCAAGCACGCCGTGCCGCTGATCCGCAAGGCGGGTGGCGGCGTCATCATCAACATCGCTTCGCAACTCGGGCAAATGGGCGTGCCGGGCCGCGCGCCCTATTGCAGCTCGAAGGCGGCGCTGATCCACCTCTCGAAGGTGATGGCGATGGACCACGCCAAGGACAACATCCGCGTCGTGTCGCTGTCGCCGGGCGCGATCGACACCGCGCGCAGTCTCCGCCGCTACGGCACCCGCGAGGCGGCGAGCAAGGCGCGCGGGCCGCTCTACATCCTGGGCCGCGTCGGCCAGGTTGACGAGATCGCCTCGGGCGCGCTGTTCCTCGCCTCCGACGACTCCTCGTTCATGACCGGGGCCGATCTCCTGATCGACGGCGGGTACTGCGCCTTCAAGGTGGCGAGCACCGACGATCCGCGCGCGGCGGCCCAGGCTTCGGCGAAGGGCTGAGGCGATGACGGCGCTTCGGATCGACGGCGTCGCGCTGCACCCGGTCCGGATACCGTTGGGCCGGACGGTGGCGTGGGCGTCGTCGTCCGAGACCCACGCCGACTACATGATCCTCGAGCTCCGCGCGGCGGGCGTGCGCGGCGTCGCCGAGGGCACCGTGAAGCTCACGTTCGCCGGCGAGACGCTGAGGACGCTCGCGTGCGCCTTCGACGACATCTTCGCGCCGCGGCTGAAGGGCGTCGACGCCGCCGACGACCGCGCCATCGCCCAGGCGCTGGCGCCGGTCCGTGAGCATCGCCTCGCCCGGGCGATGATCGACGCGGCGGTGCTCGACCTCCGCGCCGCCGCGTCCGGCCGGCCGCTGTGGGGCATGCTGGGCGCGGTGTCGAACCGGGTGCCGCTCTCGTACACGGTGACGCGCGGCGAGCCCGCGGCGATGGCCCGCGATGCCGCCGCCGCCGTCGCGCGCCACGGCTTTGCGACGCTGAAGATCAAGACCGGTCAGGGATTGGCGCGCGATGCCGCCGCCCTCGACGCGATCCGCGCCGCGGTGGGAGCCGATGTCGCGCTCTACGCCGATTCGAACCGCGCCTATCCGCCCGAGGATGTTGCCGCGGTGACCGCCGTGTTCGCCGAGCGCGACGTCGTCTGCGCCGAGGATCCCTGCGCGCTCGCGCCCGACCGTGCGTTCGCGCGAACCAAAGAGCAGTCGCAGGTCCCGCTGCTGGTCGACGGCCCGTGCCGCGATCTCGCGTCGGCGCGGCTGTTCCTCGAGGCCGGCGCCGAGGCGCTGTCGGTCAAGGTGGGCAAGAGCGGCATTGCCGAATCGCTCGCCATCGCCGGCATCGCCACGCGACAGGGCGCGCGGGTCCACGTCGGCATGCTGGCCGAGGCCGAGCTCGGCGCGCTCGCCGCGGCGAGCCTGGCGGCGGCACTCGGCGAGACCTGGCTTCCGTGCGAGTCGAGCTACTTCCTGCAGGTCCCCGAGCGGCTGTTCGCCGAGCCGCTGGTCGTCGCCGGCGGCGCGCTGACGCTCCCCGACGGCGCGGGCTTTGCCGCGCTCGTCGACTGGCCGGCGGTCAAGCGCCTCGCCGCCTGAGCTACGCCCGCTTGGTGAAGTCCTCGTAGGTGAGCTTCGGGCGCGGGTAGGTGATCGGGCTCTGGGTGTAGCCGAGGCTCACGCAACTCTCGGCGAAGCGGATGCCGATCGACTTGGTGTTCAGCACCTGGACGTCGCACGCCGCCTGCAGGTCGGCGGTGTCGACCACGTACGGGATGATCGCGCCGCCGAGCGGCAGCACGATCTCGGCGCCGGTGTCCTTGACCAGGGATTTGATCAGCGTACTCGTGATGTCGAAGATCTCGGCCTTGCGCGCCTTGAGGTTGGTGCCGTAGATGCCGATCGGCTTGATGTCGGTGACGAAGCGATCGAGGCCGTAGCTTCTGAGAATCCGCCAGGTGTAGGGAACGTGCGGCGCGAGCGGCACGGTGATGCCGATGCGGTCGGCGAGGTTGAGGCCGAAGTGCATCGCCGTGCGCATCAGGCCGATCACCGGGATGTTGACGGCGAGCCGGCCGCCGTCGACGCCGGGATCGAACGTGTTGCTCTGGATCACCGCGTCGTAGCCGTTGTGCGCCGCCCAGAAGATCTTCCGCACGATCGCCGGCGTCTCGATCATGTGGTGGAGGCCGTTGAGCGCGCTTTGGGCGCCGATCGCATCGAGGATGTGCGCGCCGTCGAAGTTGTCGGGGAATCCCACTTCGACCTTGGTGCCCGGGGACGCGTAGCTGTTGAGGAGCTTCTCGATTTCCTCGACGTCGTAGTGCGCCTTGTTGTTGTTCGGGCCCTTCGGCGCCTGGTTGAGGAACAGGATGCGCATGTCGTGGCAGCTCCGATGTTGCGAGGTGAGTATGGGGCGTGACCGGCTCAGCGCTGGGTCATCGCCTCGGTCTTCTCGGTGACGGCGAGCGGCGTCTTCATCAGGTCGGCGACGATGGCGGCGAGGCGCTCGCCCGAACGCGCGTTGATCTCGACGCCGAGCCTGCGGGCCTCGTCGAGGAACGCCGGGTCCGTCATCGTCGCGTCGAAGGCGCGGCGCAGCGCCGCGACGCGGTCGGCGGGGACGTCGGGCGGCGCCACCATCGGCCGCCCGAGCTCGACGCTCGACGAGTAGAAGTCGAGGATCTGCCGCTGCTCGTCGGTCTTGGCGAACTCGTACACCGACGGCGCGCCGAGCGCCGGCACGGGATCGCGCTCGACGTTGAACAGCACCCTGAGCCGGCCCGATTCGATCCAGCCCGGCCGCGAGGTGCGCAGCGCGTTGACGGTCTGGCAGATGCCGTGGACCTCGCCGCGCTCCATCGCCAGCACCACGGCGGTCGAGCTGCCGTAGCCCTCGACCACGTTGAAGCGCAGCCCGAGCAGGTTGCGCAGCAGCAGCGGCACCGTGCTGACCGCGGTGCCGGCGCCCGCGCCGCCGACGACGAGGTCGGTCCCGAGGAGGTCGTTCGCGGTCTTGACCGGCGCGGTGTCCATCGCGACGCAGACGCGGTTCACGTACTCCGGGCTGCCGATCCAGTTGAACCGCGCCGGGTCGAACTTCACGGTGGGCAGCTTGAGGACGGCCTGGTTGGGCAGATTGCGGCCGATCATGCCGATGGTCGAGCCGTCCTTCGGCGCCACGTTGAACAGGTGGTTGGCGGCGGTGATGCCGCCGGCGCCCGGCATGTTCTGCGGCACGATGGTGGCGCCGAACAGGTGGTCGCCGAGGTGACGGCCGATCGCGCGGCCCCACAGGTCGTAGTCGCCGCCGGCCGCCGTCGCGATGACGAACCGCACCTGGCGGTCCTTGTAGAACGCGGCGGCGTCCTCGGCGAGCGCGGCATCCGCCGCGGCGAGGACTGCGAACGCGAGAACGGCGACGCGAACGATCATGGGCTCGCTCCGGTCACTTGAAGAGTTGCTGGAACAGCGCGTTCGAGCGCGGACGCTCACGCTCCATCGTCGCGTCGTCGATGATGCTCTCGCGCCGGCCCGCGGTGGCCGGCACGAACGCGCGCATCTCGGGGAGCGGCGGCACGCCGGGATGGGCGGGGAAGTACTGCGCCTCGGCGAACATCCGCTGGCCGTCCTCCGACAGCACGAAGTCGATCAGCAGCATCGCCGCGTGGGGATGAGGGGCGGCCTTGAGCAGCAGGATGTCCTCGGCGCGCGCCATCACCGGATCCGGCATCGTGCCGCCCACCGGCGCGCCCTTCGCCTCGCTGATGGCGATGTGATGGAGCGCCATCGAGATGCCGATCGCGTACTCGCCGGCGATCACCTGGTCGAGCACGGCGCGGAGACTCGCGCTCTGGGTGGCGATGTTCTGGCGTGCGAGCGCCTCGAGATAGGCGACGGCCCGGTCCTCGCCCATGAACTGCCGCACCTGGGTGATGAAGAACGGCGCACCGGTTTCGGGGCTGGTGCTCCACACCATCCTGCCGCGCCACTTCGGATCGGCGAGGTCCTCGTAGGTCTGCGGCGCCTCCTCGGGGCGCACCAGGCGCGTGTTGTAGGCGATACCCTGGTAGCTGAACCGGGTCGCCGCGTAGACCCCGTCGGGGCCGATGTGGTCGGGCGGATAGGCCGCGAGCGGCGGCGAGCGGAACGGCTGGGCGAAGCCGGTCGCGGCGATCGCCGGTCCCGCGCCGGCGATGACGACGTCGCTGCGGTTCCCGCCGGCGCGGTTCTCGGCGAGGATGCGTTGCAGCAACTGCGCGCTGTTGGCGCGCAGGAAATCGAGCTTCACGAACGGGTAGCGTTTCTCGAACGCGGCCTTGAGCGGCTCCGCCGCCTGCTGCACCACCAGCGAGGTGTAGAGCAGGACCCGGCCCTCGGTCCGCGCGCCGTCCTCGAGCACGCGCTGGCGGTCGGGGGCGGCGAGCTGTGCCACGTCGGCGACGGTGCGCGCGTGCGCCGCGGCGGCCGCGGCAAGCGCGAGGCCCGCCACCAGCCATGGGACTCGACGACGGAACGCCCCACCCCGCGCCATCACGCCTCCCTGTCGAGCGTCGCCGCCGGCGCTCGCGCCGCCGTTCGCCCTATTCGCCGCCTTCCTTGGCGCCGGGCTTCATCTCGAGGCCTTTCTTGGCCTGGATCGCGGCCTTCACCTTCTGCAGCACGTCGGCCGGCGCGCCGATCATGTCGTCGATGAGCTGCTGCAGCTCCTCCCCGGTCATCGGCGAGATCTCCGCGTTCTGCTTCTGCGCATCGGCCATGAACTCTGGGTCCTTGAGCGTCGCGTCGAACGCGCGGCGCAGCGCCGTCAGGCGCTCCTTGGGCACCTCGGGTGTGGTCGCGATCGGCCGGCCGACGGCCGTCGCCTTCGAGAAGAACGTGATGATCTGGCGCTGCTCGTCGGTCCTGGCGTAGTCGAGCAGCAGCGGCACGTCGGGGATCGCCGGGTCCTTCTTCAATCCGACCTGGACCAGCATATTGATCTTCTTGTCCCTGACCCATTGCGGCGTGATCGCGACGTAGCTCGCGTAAGGATTGGTGCCGCGCCCCTCGACCTCGCCGCGCTCCATCGCGAGGTTGACGTCGGGCCCGTCGGGATAGCCGGCGATGATCCGGAACCTGGTGCCGATCACGGTGTTCATCGCCGCCGGGATCATCGTCGAGATCGATCCCGCACCCGTCACGCCGATGGTGGTCTCGCGCGCGAACGCGTCGTCGAGCGTCTTGGTCGGCGAGGTGTGCCAGGTCACCAGCACCTGGTTCGAGTCCGACATGTTGCCGACCCAGCCGAACGTCCGGAGGTCCGCCTTGAACGACGGATTGAGGCCGAGCGCCTGATCGATGGGCAGGCCCTGGCTGATGATCGTCAAAATGGTGCCGTCGTGCGGCGCGATCACGGCGACGTGGTTCGCGGCGGTGATGCCGCCGCCGCCCGGCATGTTGACCGGCAGCACCGTCGGGTTGCCGGGGATGTGCTTGCCGATGTGGCGGCCGAGCATGCGCGCGTACTGGTCGTACCCGCCGCCCGGCCCGGAGCGGATGATCATCCGCATCTGCTTGCCCTTGTAGAAGTCGGCGAGCTCGTCGGCCGCGGCGGTGCCCGCCGCAAGCGACGTGGCGGCGGCGATGAGCCCGCCCATCAGGCGCGCCCGGTACGTCCCAGTCATTCATGCCTCCTGTTGCCGTGCGTTGCGGCTCCCGGATTGTTCTGTGGCGGCGCCGGGTCGCCGTCGGTGATGGTCAGGCGCCGGGCCTCATGTGTCGAGTGTCTCCGGCGCGAACAGCCGCTCCGGCGCGTACGCCTCGCTGATCAGGCCCTGGTCGTGCGAGTAGCGGATGAACTGCTCGATGTTGTCGCGGTTGGCCTTGAAGCCGATCGGCCAGGGGTCCCCCGGCAGGAGTTCGCGTTCCCGCTCGTAGTAGTGGCGCCCCCACACCAGCCGCGACCAGTTGGGATCCTCGTAGTAGCCGTCGGCGATCCTCTGCGCGCTGCGGTAGGCGTCCATCAGCGCCCTGGCGACCCACGGCTCGCGCTTGACGACGTCCTCCTGGATCGCGAGCACATGCATGATCGGGAACCAGCCGTACTTGTGGAAGTAACGGAGCTCTTCCTGTTGCGTGTCGGCGAACAGTCGGCGCGCCTTGGTCTTGCCCGACATCACCGAGTGCGGCGGATGCGGCAGGAAGAACGCGTCGATCGCGCGGTCGGCGAGCAGCTCGCCGAGATCGGCGCCCTTCGGCAGTTGCTCGATGCGCACGCCCGGTTTCGGTTGGAACGCCACCTTTTCGCCGGTCGTGACGAACCAGTGGATGTCCTCCCACGGCACCCCGTACTCGAACTTGAGGTCGCCCTTCGCGAGCAGCGACAGCGTCGTCTGGAACGACGACAGCGCCACCTTCTTGCCGACGAGGTCCTTGGGCTCCCAGAGGTTCGACAGCGGGTGGACGAACATCTGGCTCGCCGAGAACAGCCGCCGCGGGAACACGGGGACGGCGGTGAGCGGCACGCCGCGGTTCTTGGCCATGAGATAGGTCGACATCGAGAACTCGGCGACGTCGAAGGCGCGGTCGTGGATCATCCGCTCGTGGCGATCGCCGCCGTCGCGGTAGCGACCGACCTGCGCCACCTGCAGCGCCTTCAGCGCGAGCCCGGCCGGCAGCTCCACCGTGCCGTCGAAGAACGGCATGTGGCGGTCGTAGCGCTCGAGGGCGATCGTCAGGGTCAGGGGAGAGGGCATGGCGACTCGTGTGACGGGGTGTGGCGACTGGGTGACGGTCCGGCTATTCGCGCGGCCGGACGTGGGCGACGTGACGCTTGTTGATCAGGTGCACGACCTCCTCGCCGTCGACGAACGGGAAGAAGTCGGTCGGGGCATTGAGGAGGTCCTGGATCCGCATGGTCGCCTCGACGAACACGAACCCGCTGAGAGTGGTGCCGTCGGCGAGCACGATGTCCGCGCGCTGGCGGATCTTCGGGATCTTCGGCATCGTGGTCATGGTGGCCCCCGGGTGGTGGGCCAGCATAGCGCGGCGCTCGCGGCGGTGTCACGGTCGCCTGCCCGACAGTAAAGCCGCGAAGTGGCGTCGCACGAATTGACGCTGCCCGCTCGGCCCTGTTGAATGTGCGCCCCGTCACCGCCCAAACCGCCCAACAAAGGTGTCCCGCCATGAGACTGAAGGACAAGGTCGCGATCGTCACCGGCGCCGGCCGCAACATCGGCGAGGCGATCGCCGTGCTGTTCGCAGAGGAGGGCGCCAAGGTCGTCGTCGTCGACCTCGACCAGGGCCGCGCCGATCACACCGCGCAGATGATCAAAGGCAAGGGCGGTCAGGCAGTCGCGGCGGTCGCCGACGTGTCGAAGGAAGACTCGGTCCAGAAGATGATCGCCGACGGGGTGAAGGCGTTCGGCCGCATCGACATCCTCGTCAACAACGTGGCGATCTCCGACAACAAGCACATCCTCGACATCACCAAGGAGGAGTGGGACCGCGTGCTCGGTGTGACGCTGACCGCGCCGTTCCTGTGCGGCAAGTACGCGGCGAAGCAGATGATCGCCCAGGGCTCCGGCGGCAAGATCGTCAACATCGGCTCGACCTCGGGCTTCCGCGGCCGTACCCGCGCGGTTGCCTACACCGCCGCCAAGGGCGGCCTTGCGAACCTGACGCGGACGATGGCGGTGCAGCTCGCGCCCCACAAGATCCGCGTCAATGCCGTCATCCCGAACAAGATCGGCTCGCCGGTGGGCAAGGACGAGTTCGATCCGACGCGCCCGGTCAACAACGTCGCCGGCCGCCATGGCCAGCCGATCGACCTCGCCCGCGCCGTTCTGTTCATGGCCAGCGACGAATCGGATTTCGTCTACGGCGACATGCTGTTCGTCGACGGCGGCGCGTCGATCACCGAGGCCTGATCGGCCGCGTCCGGCCGGATTCGGGCCTGACACTGGCGCGCCCCGCGCCCGCCGCGTAGAGTCGCTTCCACAGGGAACGAAGCCCGACACGATCAAAACGGGCTCGCGGCTTTCACGGCGGGGAGGGATCCATGACGATCCTCGTGCGCGCGTGCGTGGCGTTGGCTCTGGTCGTGACGATGGGCGCGGGCGCGGCACGCGCCGACGATCTCGCCAGCTTCTACAAGAACCGGCAGGTCGGCCTCGTCATCGGCTTCGGCGCCGGCGGCGGCTACGACCTGATCGCGCGGCTCGTTGCCCGCCACATGGGAAGCCATCTCCCGGGAGGAACCGCGCAGGTGGTGGCGCAGAACATGCCGGGTGCCGGCAGCCTCACGGCGGCCAACCACATCGCCCAGGTCGCGCCGCACGACGGCACCGTGTTCGCGTCGATCGCCTCCGGCATCCCGGCCGCGCCGCTGGTGAACCCGGAAAAAGCGAAGTTCGACTCCCGCAAGCTGAGCTGGATCGGCAGCGCCGCCAAGGAGACGCAGATCGACATCGTCTGGCATACCTCGCCGGTGACGTCGATCGAGCAGCTTGAGACTCACGAGTTGATCATCGGCGGCACCGGTCCCGGCGCCGCCACCGACGATTTCCCGGCGGTCCTGCGCGAGATCCTCGGGTTCAAGTTCAAGCTGATCCCGGGCTACAAGAGCACCAAGGACGTCGAGCTCGCGATGGAGCGCGGCGAGGTGCAGGGCCTCGCCGCGACGACCTGGAACTCGACCAAGGCTCGCGACGCCGATTTGCTGCGGGACAGGAAGATCATCATCACCGCCCAGTACGGCGCGACCAAGCACCCCGAGCTCCCCGACGTGCCGTTGATCTGGGACTACGTGCAGAACGAGGCGGACCGCAAGGCGCTCAACCTCGTGTTCTCGCGTCAGGAGATGGGGCGGCCCTACGTCGGGCCGCCCGGCCTGCCGGCGGACCGGTTGAAGGCGCTGCGGGACGCCTTCGACGCGACGATGAAGGACCCCGCGTTCCGGGCCGACGCCGACAAGGCGGAGCTCGAGATCGAGTCGCTCACCGGAGATCAGGTGGCGAAGCTGGTGGCGGAGCTGTACGAGGTGCCGCCGCCGACGATCGAACGAGTGCGCAAGGCGCTCTCGGCGGAGACGCGCGCCGGGCGCTGAGGCCGCGGCGGTTGCGGTCGGCGGACCCGCCGAGCGGCCCCGAACGGCCGGATTCCCGGCTGGCCAACGGCGGACGGGTGGTCTATAGCCAGACGCTCCGGCGGCCAGGACGGGCCGCCGCCGAGCCCCGCCCGAGCGTGTCCCCAGGCGTACCATGGACATCCATCGCCAGATCGACCGTCTGCCGCCGTCGGCCCGAGGCGCCGTGGTTGCCATCGGCAACTTCGACGGCGTCCATCTCGGCCACCAGGCGGTGATCGGCCATGCCCGGGCCGAGGCGGCGGCCGCCAAGGCGCCGCTCGCGGTGATGACGTTCGAGCCGCATCCCCGCGCCTTCTTCCAGCCAGCGACCCCGCCGTTCCGGCTCACGCCGGCGGCGGCCAAGGCGCGCGAGCTCGCCGCGCTCGGCGTCGAGCATCTGTACGAAATCGCCTTCGACCGCGACTTCGCGATGCGCACCGCGTCCGACTTCGTCGCCGGTGTGCTCGCCCGCGACCTCGCCGCGACCGCGGCCGTCGTCGGCGACGATTTCCACTTCGGGCGCGGCCGTGAAGGCAATCTCACCTTCCTCGAGCGCGAGGCCCCGGCCCATGGTGTCCGCGTGGTGCGCGCACCGCCCGTGAGCCTTGACGGCGTCCAGGTCTCGTCGCGCCGCATCCGCGAGCATCTCGCCCGCGGCGATCTCGACGCCGCCGCCCGCCTGCTCGGCCGCCGCTGGCAGATGGAAGGCGCGGTCGTGCACGGCGACAAGCTCGGCCGCACGCTGGGCTATCCCACCGCCAATCTCGATCTCGGCGACATGCTCCGGCCACGCGTCGGCGTCTACGTCGTCGAGGCGCTCATCGACGGCGAGAGCGCCTGGCGCGGCGGCGTCGCGTCACTCGGCTACCGCCCGACCGTGGGCGGCCGCGATCTCCGCTTCGAGGTGCACCTGTTCGATTTCGCGGGCGATCTCTACGGCCGCAACCTGCGCGTGCGCCCGGTTGCCTACCTCCGCGACGAGCTCGTTCTCGACGGACTCGACGCGCTCGTCCGCAAGATGCAGGAGGACGAGCGCGACGCCCGCGTCGTCCTCGCCCGCGTGTCCGCGGGCGCGAGTCATAGTAATAAGGACAGCCGACCCGCGCGCAGCGGCGGGCATTAGGCGCTGGAAAGTCGATCATGGCCGATTACAAGTCCACGGTGTTCCTCCCCAAGACCGGCTTCCCGATGAAGGCCGGGCTGCCGAAGCTCGAGCCCGAGCTTCTGGCGCGCTGGGAGAAGATCGACCTCCACGGCAAGTTGCGGGCGAAGGGCAACGGGCGCGAGAAGTTCGTCCTCCACGACGGCCCGCCGTACGCCAACGGCAACATCCACATCGGCCATGCGCTCAACAAGATCCTCAAGGACGTCATCAACCGCGCCCGCGCCATGCAGGGCTACGACGTCGCTTACGTGCCGGGCTGGGACTGCCACGGCCTTCCCATCGAGTGGAAGATCGAGGAGGCGTACCGTGCCAAAGGCAAGGACAAGGACCAGGTCCCGATCAACGTCTTCCGCGACGAGTGCCGAGCGTTCGCCGCGCGCTGGGTGAAGATCCAGGCCGAGGAGTTCAAGCGCCTCGGCGTCGTCGGCGACTGGCGGCATCCCTACACGACGATGGAGCCGGAGGCCGAGGCCGCGATCGTCGCCGAGCTCGGCAAGTTCCTGCTCAACGGCGGCCTCTACAAGGGCGTGAAGCCGGTGATGTGGTCGGTGGTCGAGAAGACCGCGCTCGCCGAGGCGGAGGTCGAGTACCTCGACCACACCTCGACCACGGTGTGGGTCAAATTCCCGGTGGTGAAGGCGTCGGTGCCGCAACTCGAGGGCGCGGCGGTCGTGATCTGGACCACGACGCCGTGGACGCTGCCCGCCAACCGCGCGATCGCCTACGGCGAGGAGTTCGCCTACGCGGTCGTCGAGATCCTCGCAACGATGGACAACAGCCTCGCGCGCGCCGGCGAACGGATCGTCGTTGCCAAGGCGCTGCTGCCCGAGGTCGCCAAGGACGCGGGCATTGCCGATTACAAGATCGTCGCCGAGATCGATGGCGAGAAGCTCGCCGGCAGCGTGTGCGCGCACCCGCTGCGCGGCGCCGATGTCGGCTATGGCTTCGACGTGCCGCTGCTCGCGGGCTCCCACGTCACCACGGATCAGGGCACCGGCTTCGTCCACATCGCGCCGAGCCACGGTCCCGACGACTTCGTGCTCGGCCAGCAGCACGGCCTCGAAGTCCCGGAGACGGTGGGCCCCGACGGCCTCTACACGGGCCAGGTGCCGCTGTTCAAAGGCCTCCACGTGTTCAAGGCCGATGGGCCTGTCTGCGACAAGCTGGTCGAGCGCGGCGCGCTTCTGGCGCGCGGCAAGCTGGTCCACGCCTATCCGCATTCGTGGCGCTCCAAGGCGCCGCTGATCTACCGCGCGACGCCGCAGTGGTTCATCTCGATGGAGACCAACGGCCTGCGGGCGAAGGCGCTCGACGCCATCGCCGCGACCCGGTTCTTCCCCGAGATGGGGCGCAACCGCATCCGCTCGATGGTCGAGCAGCGGCCCGACTGGTGCGTGTCGCGCCAGCGCGCCTGGGGCGTGCCGATCACCGTCTTCGTCAACAAGGACACCGGCGCGGTGCTGCGTGACGCGGGCGTCATGCAGCGCATCGTCGATGCGGTGCGCAAGGGCGGCACCGACGTGTGGTTCTCCGCCGACCCGCAGACCTTCCTCGGCACCGAGTTCAAGGCGAGCGAGTGGGAGCCGGTCCGCGACATCCTCGACGTGTGGTTCGACTCGGGCTCGACCCACGCCTTCGTGCTGGAGAACCGCCCCGAGCTGAAATGGCCCGCATCGCTCTATCTCGAAGGGTCGGACCAGCATCGCGGTTGGTTCCAGTCGTCGCTGCTCGAGTCCTGCGGCACCCGCGGCCGCGCGCCCTACGACGCGGTGCTGACCCACGGCTTCGTGCTCGACGAGCAGGGCCGCAAGATGTCGAAGTCGCTCGGTAACGTCGTTGCGCCCCAGGAGGTGATGGACTCCCTCGGTGCCGATGTGCTGCGGCTCTGGGTCATGGCCTCCGACTACTCCGAGGACCTGCGCATCGGTCCCGACATCCTCAAGCATCAGACCGAGGCCTACCGCCGGCTGCGCAACACGCTGCGTTATCTGTTGGGCGCGCTCGACGGCTTCACGCCGGCCGAGGCGGTCGCCCACAAGGACATGCCGGAGCTCGAGCGCTTCGTGCTGCACAAGCTGTGGGAGCTCGACGCGGCGCTGAAGCGCGCCATCGAGTCCTACGAGTTCCACAAGTTCTACACGGCCTTACACGCGTTCTGCGCCTCGGACCTGTCGGCGTTCTACTTCGATATCCGCAAGGACTCGCTTTACTGCGACCGGCCCGACAGCTTGCGCCGCCGGTCGGTGCGGACGGTCCTCAATCACCTGTTCGAGTGCCTGGTCGCGTGGCTCGCGCCGGTGCTGGTGTTCACCGCCGAGGAAGCCTGGCTTGCGCGCCATGCGAAGGACGGTGCTGCGGCCGAGGGCAGCGTGCACCTCGCCGAGTTCCCGGCGATCCCCGCCGAGTGGCGCGCCGACGAGCTTGCGGCGAAGTGGGAGAAGATCCGCGCGCTGCGCCGTGTCGTGACCGGCGCGATCGAGCTCGAGCGCGCCAAGGGCGCCATCGGCTCGTCCTTGCAGGCGGCGCCCACCGTCTACGCCGAGCGCGAGTACCACCAGGCGCTCAACGGCCTCGACCTCGCCGAGATCGCCATCGCCTCCGAGGTGATGCTGGCGCCCTATGCCCCGGTCGACGGCGCGTTCCAGCTTCCCGACGTCCCCGGCGTGGCGGTGATTCCGCTCCGCGCCGGCGGCAGCAAGTGCCAGCGCTGCTGGCGCGTGCTCGAGGAGGTCGGACGCGATGCCGACCATCCCGACATCTGCGGCCGCTGCGCCGACGCGGTCGAGGCGGTGCGCGCGTGAACGCATCGAGGCGCCCCGCCGCGAGTTACGTCACGGCGCTTGTCACCGCGGCGATCATCGTCGCCGCCGACCAGGCGACCAAGCGCTGGATGCTCGCCAATATCTTCGAGCCGCCGCGGCGCATCACGCTGGCGCCGTTCCTCGACTTCGTCCCGGTGTGGAACCGCGGCATCACCTTCGGCCTGTTCAACACCGACGGCTCCGCCCAGCCGATCGTTTTCACGGCGGTGGCGCTCGTGATCGTCGCGGTGCTGCTGGTGTGGCTGAGGCAGGTCCGCCGCTGGTGGGTCGCGGCCGCGATCGGGGCCGTGCTCGGCGGCGCGCTCGGCAACATGGCGGACCGGCTACGCTTCGGTGCCGTCGTCGATTTCATCGATTTTCACGTCGCGGGCTGGCATTGGTGGGCGTTCAACGTCGCCGATTCGGCGATCTGCGTCGCGGTGGCGCTGCTCGCTCTCGATGCCTTGAAGGGCGACGCCTTGTCTGGGGCGAAGGAATGACTAAACTCTAGCCATGGCTCGTTCGTCCCGCCCCACGCTGTTCCCGATCGTCCGCGGCCTCGCCGCGCTCGCCCTCGTCGCCGTGGCGGCGAGCGGCTGCTCGTCGCTCCGCTCCGTCGCCGGCCTCGACAAGTCGGCGACTCCCGACGAGTTCCAGGTCGTGTCGCGGGCGCCGCTGTCGATCCCGCCCGACTTCGGCCTGCGCGCGCCGGAACCCGGTGCGCAGCGGCCGCAGGAGACGTCGGCGACCGATCGTGCGCGCCAGATCGTCATCGATCGCCAGGGCGGCCTGGATTCCGCGCCGACCATCGCCGGGCTGTCGCCGTCCGAGAGCGCGCTGTTGCGCCAGGCCGGCGCCGCCGATCCGAACATCCGCCGCGAGGTCGACCGCGAGACCAGCTCGCTCGCCCAAGCGGATCGCCGCTGGATCGACAGCCTGCTGTTCTGGAAGACCGCGCCGGAGCCGGGCGAGGTCGTCGATGCCGAGAAGGAATCGGCACGGCTGCGCGAGAATGCGGCGCTCAACCGTCCGCTGTCGCAAGGCGAGACGCCGAGCATCAAGAAGAAGCGGACCGCGCTCTTCGTCTTCTGATCTCCTGAGTAGTTCCCGGGCCGCCCGTGCGCCGCACGGCGGTTTTTGACACGCCGCTGTCGCGCCGGCGGATGCCTTCGTTGCGCCATATTTCGCGGTAAGCTGACCGCCATTCAGCCCGACAACCAGGCCGCTCGGCAGGGGGCTTTTCGTGCGTTTCCCGTTTTCCCCGTCGCGCCGCCGCCTGCTGTCGTGGGCCGCCGTGGTCACGCTCGTCCTGACCACCGCGGAGCCCGTACGCGCGGCGATGTACAATTCCGAGAGCTTCACGCTGCCGAACGGCATGCTGGTGGTGGTGATCCCCAATCACCGGCTCCCCGTGGTCCACCACATGGTGTGGTACCGGGTCGGCGCCGCCGACGATCCCGTCGGCAAGTCGGGCCTCGCCCACTTCCTCGAGCACCTGATGTTCAAGGGCACCAAGCAGGTCCCCGCGGGCGAGTTCTCGCACATCGTCGCCCAGAACGGCGGCCGCGAGAACGCCTTCACGATGGAGGACACCACCGCCTATTTCCAGACGGTGGCGCGCGACCGCCTCGAGATGGTGATGAAGCTCGAGGCCGACCGCATGGTGAACCTCGTCATCGCCCCCGAGCAGGTCGATTCGGAGCGCGCGGTGATCATCGAGGAGCGCCGCATGCGCATCGACAACAGCCCGGCGGCGCAGCTCAACGAGCAGATCGGCGCCGCGCTGTTCACCCGCAACGAGTACGGCACGCCGACGATCGGCTGGCTGCCCGAGATGGAGACGCTGACCCGCGACGACGCGCTCGCGTTCTATCGCCGCCACTACGGCCCGAACAACGCGATCCTGATCGTCGCCGGCGACATCTCGATGAAGGAGCTGAAGCCGCTCGCCGAGAAGTACTACGGCGCGGTGAAGCGCCGCGACATCGCGCCGCGCCAACGCCTGGTCGAGCCCGAGCCGCTGGCCGCGCGCCGCGTCGTGCTGACCTCGCCGCGCGTGCGCGAGCCGCAGATCCTGCGCGCGTATCTGGCACCTGCGGCCGACTCGGGAACGCCGGGGCTCGCGCTCCAGGTGCTCGAGGACATCCTGTCCGGAGGCGCGACCGGGCGGCTCTACAAGAAGCTGGTGTTCGAGGACAAGATCGCGGTCGGCGCCGGCGCCAACTACGACGGCGACGCGATGAAGTACGCGACCCTCACCGTCTCGGCGCAGCCGGTGCCGGGCACCGACGTCGAGAAGGTGGAGCAGGGCCTCGACGCGGAGATCGCGCGGCTGGTGAAGGACGGCGTCACCGACGCCGAGGTCGAGCGCGCCAAGCACCACCTCCTCGACAGTGCGGCGATCGCCCGCGATTCGCTGCGCCGCGGCGCCTACGCCTTCGGCCTCGCCCTCACCACCGGGCGCTCGATCGAGGACGTCGAGAACTGGCCCGAACGCATCCAGGCGGTCACCACCGCCGACGTGATGGCGGCGGCCCGCGCGGTCCTCAAGCCCGAGCGCTCGGTCACCGGCGTGCTGCTCCACGGCGAAGGGCCGGAGCCGCTCGCCAACGGCCGCCGACCCGGCGGTCCGGTCGACGACGTGTCGCGGGGGATCGTGCGATGAACCTGCTGAAGCCGTTCCGGCCGCTGCTTCTGGGCATCGCGGCGGCGGTCACGCCGCTGCTGCTCGACGTCGTGCCCGCCGACGCCGCGGTGTCGGTGAAGCGCGTCGTCTCGCCGATGGGCATCGAGGCCTGGCTGGTGCAGGACCGCACCGTGCCGGTGTTCGCGCTGCAGTTCGCCTTCAAGGGCGGCAGCGCGCTCGATCCCGCCGGCAAGGAGGGCCTCGCCGAGCTCACCGTCGACCTGCTCGACGAAGGCGCGGGCGACATGGACTCACAGGACTTCCACGGCGCGGTGCAGGATCTCGGCGCGCAGCTCTCGTTCTCCGCCGGGCTCGACAACCTGCAGGGCGGCGTCTTCGTCCACTCCGACCGCCGCGACGAGGCGATGCGGCTGCTGTCCGTCGCGCTGACCGAGCCGCGCTTCGCCGACGAGGCGATCGCGCGCGTCAAGGCGCAGATCGTCGCCGATCTGTCGCGCGCCCAGGAAAACCCGCGCCGGCTGGTGCGCGAGACCTTCAGCAAGGTTCTGTTCGCCGATCACCCGTATTCGCGCCGCACCGAAGGCACCATCCCCGGCATCCAGGCGATCACCCGCGACGATCTCGTCGGCCTCGCCAAGTCGCGGCTCACCCGCGATCACCTCGTCGTCACCGTGGTCGGCGACATCGAGGAGCAGGCGCTCGGCGCGTTGCTGGACCGGACCTTCGGGCAGCTTCCCGCGACCGGCGGTTCGGTCGACGTGGCGGAGGCCACGATCCACGACAACGGCCAGGTGGTCGTGATCGACAAGGACATCCCGCAGAGCACGGTCAACTTCGGCCAGGAAGGACCGCGCCGCGACGATCCCGACATCTACGCCATGCTGGTGATGAACTACATCCTCGGCGGCGGCGGGTTCTCGTCGCGGCTGACCAACGAGGTGCGCGACAAGCGCGGCCTCGCCTACTCGGTCGGGAGCTCGCTCGCCGCCTACGACCACGCCGGGATGATCGTCGGCTCGGTCGGCACCGAGAACCAGCGCGTCGGCGAATCGCTCGATCTCATCCGCGAGGAGTGGGCGAAGATGCGCGACAAGGGCGCCACCGCCAACGAGGTCAAGGATGCGAAGAGCTTCCTCACCGGCTCGTACCTCACCGGCATCGGCTCGTCGTCGGCGCTCGCGGGCGTGCTCCTCAGTTACCGCCTCGACGGCCGGCCGATCGACTACCTCGAGACCCGCAACGGCCTGATCGAGAAGGTGACGCTCGCCGACGTCAACCGCGTCGCGAAGAAGTGGCTCAAGCCCGACGCGCTGGTGTTCGTCGTCGTCGGCCGGCCGAAGGGCGTCGAGGCGACGATGCCGGCGCCGCCGATCGAGGGTGCCTCGCGCTGATCCAAGGCTCCGCTGGCCGCGAGGCGCGCCCGCCGGCGGACCATTCGTTCACGTCACGTTGCATTTTCGCGTCACGGTTTGCCCGTAGCCTGTCACGGCGCGCCGCTGCTAGTCTTTGCGCGCGCGCACCGTCGCGCTTCCCTTGCCGATTTCAGTCCCCGCATTCCTCTCCCCCGGATATTCCGCCATGGCCAGATTGCCCTACACCCACGACATCCGCCGCGCCGTCGGCGCCTGCAAGCCCGCCTACCGCAAGGCGCTCGATTCGCTCCCGGCCGCGCTGAAGAAGCTCAAGGCGCAGCACGACGACGGCTCGCTGCCGCTGCTGCGCGTCGCCGCCCGCCGCGACGATCTCGAATCCATCGCCGCCGCCGCGCGCCGCTTCCGCATGAGCTTCGCCGACGTGATCGTGCTCGGCACCGGCGGCTCGTCGCTGGGCGCCCAGACGCTGGTGACCGCGGCCCAGGCGATGGGCAAGAAGGGCCCGCGCCTCCATTTCCTCGACAACGTCGATCCGATCCGCTTCGAGGACACCCTCAACCGCGTCGACCTGAAGCGCACCGGCTTCCTCGCGGTGTCGAAGTCGGGCTCGACCGCCGAGACCGCGCTGCAGACGCTCGCGGCACTGCGCAGCGTGAAGGCGGCCGCCGGCGAGCGCGGCATCCGCCGCCAGTTCCTCGTCATCACCGAGCCCGCCAAGGGCGGAAAAGCCAATCCGATGCGCCGCCTTGCCGAGCGCAACTCGATCCCGGTGCTCGACCACGATCCCGGCATCGGTGGCCGCTACTCGGCGCTGACCAACGTCGGCCTCTTGCCCGCCGCGATCGCCGGCTTCGATCCCGCCGCGATCCGCCGCGGCGCGCGCGCCGTCGTGCGCGGGCTCCTCAACGCGCGCTCGGGCCGCGGCTTCGCGCCCGCCGAAGGCGCCGCGCTCAAGATCGCGCTGGAGAAGCGCCAGGGCGTCACCCAGAGCGTGCTGATGCCCTACGTCGACGCGCTGCAGCCGTTCGCGTTCTGGTACCGCCAGCTCTGGGCCGAGAGCCTCGGCAAGAACGGCAAGGGCACGACCCCGATCAACGCCCTCGGCGCCGTCGACCAGCACAGCCAGCTCCAGCTCTACCTCGACGGCCCCGCCGACAAGCTGATCACCGTGATCGCCGCCGAGACCGAGGGCGTCGGCCCGGTGATCCGGCGCGAGCGCGGCCTTGAGCCCGAGTTCGACTACCTCGTCGGCCACGCCATGGGCGATCTCATCGCGGCCGAGGCGCAGGCCACCGCCGACACGCTCGCCAAGCACGACCGGCCCGTCCGCATGATCCGCATCAATGAGCCCGACGAGGAGACGATGGGTGCCTTGATGATGCACTACATGCTGGAGACGATCCTGGCCGCGGCGCTGCTCAGGGTCGATCCCTACGACCAGCCGGCGGTGGAGGAGGGCAAGGTCCTCGCCCGGCGCTACCTCGCGAAGATGGGGTAGCGCGGGCGGAACGCCTTCGTTCGTCATTCCCGCGCAAGCGGGAATCCAGGCGTTTCTTTTCAGGGAAAATAGAAAAATAGAAGAGCTGGACCCCCGCTTTCGCGGGGGTGACGAGAAAACAAACGTTCTGCATCCAACGTCCACTGCCCCGGATCTCCTCGGGAGAGGCTTTCTGTTTTCTCCTCTCCCGCGCGTACGGGGGAGAGGGTAGGCTGAGGGGGCGCCGCGCGCGCGCACCTCAACCGCCCCGGACCTTTCCGTGCCGATCCGCCGCCTCCCTGAAGGCCTCGTCAACCGCATCGCCGCCGGCGAGGTGATCGAGCGGCCGTCGGCCTGCGTCAAGGAGCTGGTCGAGAACGCGCTCGACGCCGGGGCGACGCGCGTCGACGTCGCGATCCGCGACGGCGGCCTCGCCGAGATCGTCGTCACCGACGACGGCGCGGGCATGGGGCCTTCGGATCTCGCGCTCGCCATCGAGCGCCACGCGACCTCGAAGCTCGCCGGCGACGACCTCGTCGACATCCGGTTCCTGGGCTTCCGCGGCGAGGCGCTGCCGTCGATCGGCGCGGTGTCGCGCCTCACCATCGAATCCCGCGCCCGCGGCGCCAGCGACGCCCATGCGATCGAGGTCGAGGGCGGCCGCGTCGCGCCGGTGCGGCCCGCGGCACTCGCCGCCGGCACGCGGGTCTCGGTGCGCGACCTGTTCTATGCGACGCCCGCGCGCCTCAAGTTCATGAAGTCGGTGCGCACCGAGGCCGACCATGTCGCCGACGTCGTCACGCGCCTCGCCATGGCCCATCCGGACGTTGCGTTCACGCTGACGGTCGACGGCCAGTCGAAGCTCCGGCTCGACGCCGAGGGCGCCGACCTGTTCTCGGCGCGGCTCGCCCGCCTCGCCCGCGTCATGGGGCGCGAGTTCGCCGACAACGCGCTCGCGATCGACGCCGCGCGCGAAGGCTTCACGCTCGCCGGCTTCGCGGCGCTGCCGACACTGAACCGCGCGACCGCGCAGGCGCAGTACCTGTTCGTCAACGGCCGCCCGGTGCGCGACCGCCTGCTGCAGGGCGCGCTGCGCGGCGCCTATCAGGACGTGCTCGCCCGCGACCGTCACCCGATGGCGGCGCTGTTCCTCGATGTTCCGGCCGAGACGGTCGACGTCAACGTCCATCCAGCTAAGGCCGAAGTCCGCTTCCGCGACGCCGGCCTCGTGCGCGGGCTGATCGTCGGCGCGCTGCGCCACGCGCTCGCCGCCGCCGGCCACCGCACCGACACCACCGCGTCGCAGGCGGCGCTCGGCGCGTTCCGCCCCGGCGGCTTTCCGTCCGGCGCTTCGCAGCGGCCGTTGCCGTCGGTCTACGCCGGTCGGCCCGCGGGCGATCGCGACGTCTATGGCGCCGTCGCCGACGCGTTCGCGCCGACCATGTCGGGGGTCGCCGAGGACGCTCAGGCGACCATCGCCGACCTGCCGCCCTCGGCGCGCGTCGAGGACGTCGCCGAGGACGCGACCGAGTGCGACTATCCGCTCGGCGTCGCCCGTGCCCAGCTCCACGAGACCTACATTGTCGCCGAGACCGCCGACGGTCTCGTGGTCGTCGATCAGCACGCGGCCCACGAGCGGCTGGTATTCGAGCGCATCAAGGCGGCGCTCGCGGGCGCGGGCGTCCCGCGCCAGATGCTGCTGATCCCCGAGGTCGTCGAGATGGAACCGGCGGCGGCCCGCCGGCTCGTGGATCGCGCCGACGAACTGGCGAAACTCGGCCTCGCGCTCGAGCCGTTCGGCAACGGCGCCGTCGTCGTGCGCGAGACTCCGGCGCCGCTCGGCGTCGCCGACCTTCGCGGTCTCCTGATCGATCTCGCCGACGAGATCGCCGAGTACGGCGCCGGTACCGCGCTCGCCGACCGCCTCGAGCGCGTCTGCGCGACAATGGCCTGCCACGGCAGCGTGCGCGCCGGCCGTCGCCTCACCGTCGCCGAGATGAACGCGCTCCTGCGCGAGATGGAGGCGACCCAGCTCGCAGCCCACGACATCCACCACCGCCCGACCTTCGTCGAGCTCAAAAAGGCCGACATCGAGAAGCTGTTCGGACGGCGGTAGCTTTTGTTCGTCATGGCCGGACCTCGGGCGGGTTGCACCCGCCCCACTCTTCAATGAAGAGCCGCGCTATCGAGAACGTGGATGCCCGCCTCTGCACCCCGCCGGTTCTAAAAAGACGGGCGCGGGCAGGACGACGGAATGGCGGCGTCAGCCGCGGTATCGCATCAGAACGAACTTGGCGGCGCCGTAGATGCGCTCGTCGAGCGCCGTGAATCCGTCGGGCGGCGCGAGGTCTTCCTTGGCGCCGATCTCGGCGATGACCAGCGCGCCTCCGGCGATCCACCCGTTGTTGGCGAGCGCGCCCAGCGTCGGCGCGGCGAGGTCCTTGCCGTAGGGCGGATCGAGGAACACGAGCGTGTGCGCTCGGGTCGCGCGGCCGGGCCGGATCGCGTCGCGCGGCTCGATGGCGACGTTGGCGGTTTCCTTGAGCGCGATCGCGTTGCTCTTCGCCGCCGCGAGCGCCGCGCGGTCGGTGTCGAGCAGCGTCGCGAACGCGGCACCCCGCGACAGCGCCTCGAACGCGAACGCGCCGGTCCCGGCGAAGGCGTCGAGCACGATCGCCTCGTCGAGCGGCGCGCGGTCGCCGAAGTCGCCGTGGGCGAGGATGTTGAACAGCGCCTCGCGGGCGCGGGCCGCGGTCGGCCGCGTGTCGCGGCCCTTCGGCGCCGCCAGCACCCGGCCGCGATGCCTACCGGCGACGATCCGCATTCGGTCCCTTGCGCGGTCCGCGCGGGCCACGGTTGGGGCCACCGCGATTCGGGCCACCGCGATTCGGGCCACGATTTTCGCCGCCGGCCCCGCGCTGCTCGGAGCGCGCCTTGTCGAAAGGCCGCTTCTCGAAGCGGCGCTCGCCGCGCTGGCCCTCTGGCCGTTCGCCACGCGGACGGAACGGACGCTCACTGCGCTGGCCCTCTGGCCGTTCGCCACGCGCACGGAACGGACGCTCACCGCGCTCGCCCTGCGGACGATTTTCGAATCGGCGCTCGCCGCGTTCACCTTGCGGTCGTTCGCCACGCGGACGGAACGGACGCTCACCACGCTCGCCCTGCGGCCGTTCGCCACGCGGCCGGTCCTCGCGCGGACGCTCGTCGCGACGGGGACGATTTTCGAAGCGGCGCTCGCCGCGTTCGCCCTGCGGTCGTTCGCTACGGGGACGGAACGGACGCTCACCGCGCTCGCCCTGCGGACGATTTTCGAATCGGCGCTCGCCGCGCTCGCCCTGTGGCCGTTCGCCACGCGGCCGGAACGGACGCTCGCCGCGTTCACCCTGCGGCCGTTCGCCACGCGGCCGGTCCTCGCGCGGACGCTCGTCGCGACGGGGACGATTTTCGAATCGACGCTCGCCAAGCTCGCCCTGGGGGCGTTCGCCACGGGGACGGAACGGACGCTCGCCGCGCTCGCCTTGCGGCCGTTCGCCACGCGGATGGTCCTCGCGCGGACGCTCGTCGCGACGGGGACGATTTTCGAATCGACGCTCACCACGCTCGCCCTGCGGTCGTTCGCCACGGGGACGGAAGGGACGCTCGCCGCGCTCGCCTTGCGGTCGTTCCCCACGGGGACGGAACGGACGCTCACCGCGCTCGCCCTGCGGCCGTTCGCCACGCGGGCGGAACGGACGCTCGCCGCGCTGCCCTTCATCGCGACGCGGCGGCCGATTTTCGAATCGGCGTTCGCCGCGTTCACCCTGCGGCCGTTCGCCGCGGGGCCGGAACGGACGCTCGCCGCGCTGCCCTTCATCGCGACGCGGCGGCCGATTTTCGAAGCGCCGCTCGCCGCGCTCGCCCTGCGGCCGCTCGCCCCGCTGGTCTTCGCTGCGTGTGTGCCCGAAGCGCTCGGGCCGCCGCTCGCGCTGCACCGCGCCGCTCGGGCGCCGATCGCCCGGACGATGCTCGCGCTGGTCGCGGCCTTCGTGACGCTCGGCGCCGCTTTCCGCCCGCTTCGCCATCCGCGCGTTGCGGCCGGGCCGCTGGTTCTTGCGCGTCTTCATCGGGTTGGTGGAGGGCTTGGCTTTGGCCCAGCCCTTGGGTCGCTCGGTCGACAGGCCGAGCTCGCGCATCAGCGACGCCGCCGGCACCTCCGCGACCGCGCCTTCCGGCAGGTCGCCGAGCGCGAACGGCCCATAGTGGGTGCGGATCAGCCGGTTGACCTGGAGCCCGAGCGCCGCGAGCACGTTGCGCACCTCGCGGTTCTTGCCCTCGGTCAGCGACAGCGCGATCCAGGCGTTGGCGCCGCGCGCCTCCTCGAGGGTCGCGCGGATCGGACCGTAGTGCACGCCGTCGACGGTGATGCCGTCCGCCAGCCGGTCGAGCGCCTTCTGGTCGATATGGCCGAACGCGCGCGCCCGATAGCGCCGTGTCAGGCCGGTGGCCGGCAGCTCGAGCCGGCGCGACAGGTCGCCGTCGTTGGTGAGCAGCAGCAGGCCCTCGGAGTTGAAGTCGAGGCGGCCGACCGAGATCAGCCGCTGCAGGTCCGCCGGCAGGTCGGCGTAGATCGTCGGCCGCCCGTGCGGATCGCCGTGGCTCACCAGCCGCCCGGCGGGCTTGTGGTAGCGCCACAGCCGCGTCCGCTCGGGCTTGGGCAAGGGCGTGCCGTCGACCGTCACCGCGTCGTTGGCCGAGACGTCGAGCGCGGGCGAGGTGATGACGGTGCCGTTCACCGCGACGCGGCCTTCGGCGATCATGTGCTCGGCGTCGCGGCGCGAGCCGAGGCCGGCGCGGGCGATGCGCTTGGCGATGCGCTCGCGGTCGGCGGGCGCGGCGGCCGCTGTCGCTTCGTCGTTGGTGTCTTCGGGGTCTTCGCTCATGGCCGGGAACATACTGGGTTCTGCAAGCGGGCGGTGGGTTTATCGTGGGACGAAAAAAGCCCCGCGAGGCGAAAGCCGAGCCTTACCCGGAGCTGGGTGAGGGGGCCAGTGAGGGGCCGCAGCGTCCTACCGACTCGCCTCGATGAACGCGCGGAAGATCGCCTCGTCGCCCCTGGTGATGAAGAACTCTGGGTGCCATTCGAGGCCGAGGCAGAAGCGGCGCTTCGGCTCCTCGATGCCCTCGATGACGCCGTCGGAGGCGCGGGCGTTGACGACGACTCCGGGCCCCAGGTCCTTTACCGCCTGATGGTGCGCGCTGTTGACCGCGAGCGTCTTCGCGCCGGTGATCTTCGCCAGCATCGTCCCCGGCACGATGTCGACATCGTGGCCCGGCTCGTCGCGCGGGTTCGGCTGCTCGTGGGCGAGCGCGCCGTCGATCTCGTCGGGGATGTGCTGGATCAGCGTGCCGCCGAGCGCGACGTTGAGGAGCTGCTCGCCGCCGCAGATGCCGAGGATCGGCAGGTCGCGCGCGAGCGCGCCCTTGACGATGGCGAGCTCGAACTCGGTGCGCTTGTCCTTGGTGGTGACCGTGGCGTGGCGGACGCCGGCGCCGAACAGCGCCGGGTCGACGTCGAACGCGCCGCCGGTGATGACGAGCCCGTCGATGGTGGCGAGGTACTCGTCGACGATGGCCGGCTCGTGCGGCAGCGCGAACGGCAGGCCGCCGGCCTTGGCCACCGCGTCGCAGTAGTTGTCGCGCAGCGCGTACCACGGGAACTTCGAGTAGCCGCCCGGCTTCTCCGAATCCATGGTTATGCCGATGAGGGGACGGGATGTGTGCCTGGCCATGGCGCGGAGTGTAGGGGAAGGAGAGCGGAAAGAGAATCGCCGGTCACTGCGATGAATTTCCCCTCTCCCCGTTGGGAAAAGAGGAGGGTGAGGGGGAGCTTGGTCTCTCGTGCTTGACGCGCTCGCGCCTGCCCGCCACCGTGCGCGCGATGACCGAGTGCCGCATGCCGGAATGCGCATGACCGAATGGAAGTCGAACGACTACATGGCCCAGGCGCTGGCGCTCGCCCGCGAAGCGGCCGAGCGCGGCGAGGTGCCGGTCGGCGCGGTGGTCGTCGACGGCACGACCGGCGCGGTGCTGGCGGCGTCCGCGAACCGCACCGAGGAGCTGAACGATCCGACCGCCCACGCCGAGATCCTCGCGCTGCGCATGGCGGCGGCCCAGGCGCAGAGCCCGAGGCTGCCCGACTGCGATCTTTACGTGACGCTCGAGCCGTGCGCGATGTGCGCGGCGGCGATCGCCTTCGCCCGCATCCGCCGCGTCTACTTCGGCGCCGAGGACCCCAAGGGCGGTGGCGTGGTCCACGGGCCGCGCTTCTTCGCCCAGCCGACCTGCCATCACGCGCCCGAGGTGATGGGCGGCATCGGCGAGCGCGAAGCGGCCGAGCTGCTGCGCGGGTTCTTCAGGGAGCGGCGGTAGCCCGACCGACGACGAAGGGCGTTGAATCGCAACGCCTCCGGCGACTTTCAACAGCCCCCGCGCGCGCTGCCTTGATTTCTCCACAGCCCCCTTGTGCCGGCGTTTATATACTTGACAAAGGCGACCACAAAGCCTAGTTTCGGTGGCAGAAAAGGACGCTGCCATGAACCTCACCGATCCGATCTTCACCGACGAAACCAAGGCCCGGGAATACTTCGAGTCGATCCGCTGGCCGGAAGGCCCGAATTGCCCGCACTGCGGCGAGGTGAAGCGCGTCTACCGGCTTGAGGGCAAGTCGCACCGCCCCGGCCTTTTCCACTGCAATAGATGCAATGGCCAGTTCACCGTCACCACGGGCTCGGTGATGGAGTCCAGCCATATCCCGCTGACCAAATGGGCCATGGGCTTCCGCCTCTACGCGGGCTCAAAGAAGGGCTTTAGCGCCAATCAACTGCATCGGTCGCTCGGGATCACGTACAAGTCGGCGTGGTTCATGGCGCATCGCATCCGCGAGGCGATGAGCGAGGGCAATCCGGAGCCGATGGGCGGCAACGGTGATGTGGTCGAGATTGACGAAACCTACGTCGGTCGGAAGCCGGGCACCAAGAAGGGCAAGGGCGGCGCGCACAAGAACGTCGTTCTTACGCTCGTTACGCGCGGCGGCAAGGCGCGGTCATTCCACGTGAACGGCACCAGCGCCAAGGAACTCCTGCCCTACGTCTACAAGCACGTGATGCAGGACACGCACATCATGACCGATGAGGCGCATCCCTACGGCCGCCTTGGCGAGACATACGCCAGCCATCAGTTCGTGACGCACGGTGCCGATGAGTACGTGCGCGGCAACGTCACCACGAACACCGTTGAAGGCTTCTTCTCGATCTTCAAGCGGGGGATGAAGGGCGTTTATCAGCACTGCTCGGAGCGCCATTTGCAGCGGTACCTGCGGGAGTTCGATTTCCGCTACAGCAACCGCGAGAAGGTCGGCGTCAATGACATGGAGCGTACCGTCCGGGCCATTCAGGGCGGCATGGGCAAGCGGCTGACCTATCAACACCCTCGTTGAGCGTGGTCGCCGCAGGCGCGAACTGGCCCGCGCCAAACTGCGGTTTTTACTAGCCCTTCTTGACTCGACTCCGTGAGCGAGCCTTGGCACGCTTCCCCTTAGCCGTCATTTCACTGTGCGGCTTCGGGGGCGTGTTAAGGGCGACGCGCAGCGCATTTTCCATACGCTTCGTCGCCTCCTTGTCGCTGTATTGGTCGCGCTTTGATTCGCCCATCGGGGAAACACTATCATGGCAAAATCCGCGCGACGAGCATGGCATATTCACGGGCAGCGCTTCACGGAAAAGAAGTTCCTTCCGTATGCCACAGCGATAGGTCAAGTCGCCTTGGCGTGGAATGATCTACACGAAGTCCTGTCGGAACTCTTTTGCACTCTTTATGGCGGAAGCTGGATCGCGAAGCCGCTCGCGATTTGGCATTCCGCCAAGTTTGATAGGCCTAAGAGAGACATGCTGCGCGGCATGCTCGTACATTGGACCAATGAGGAGAAACAGCGCCGCCCCAAGGCGCAAGCCGACATCACATGGCTTCTTGATCGCGCCACGGAACTAGAAGAGGCGAGGAATAACGCCGTCCATTCGCCTCTTCTTCTGATCGCGGGCGGTGGCATCGTAGAAGCGGCCAGAGCTCGCGGGTTACAGGTGCCGGACGTAATCTCGCACACGCTCTATAACAACCCGCGAGCGCTCAGGATGGCGCTTAAGGATCTTCTATTTGAGTTCCGCTGGTGCCGGGCCGCAGTGTTGGTCCTGCGGGACTACGCTAGTCGTCTAGATCACGCCCTGACACACGACGGCGCTCCATGGCCCGGTAGACCAAAACTGCCAAATCGCGGGCAGAAAAGTGCCCACCAAGGTCAGCACCGCCAACGCGGCTCAGCACCGCGCGCTCGCCCGTCTCGATCATCTCGGGCGTAACCTCAATCTCGTCTAGCTTCTCGTTTTCCACCTCATTTCACACTCCTAGGTCCACAAGGGCGCTGGGGTTGGTATCGCGTTCGCAATGCCTGCCCACACTATACTTAGCGGGTACCTTCGCAAAGTATATAAACACCCTTGTGCCGGTTTTTGCGCGCGCGCAGATTGATCCGCGTCGCTTCGTGCGGTCCGTCGACTGCAGCGATTGGCCCACGGAGCGACACCGCAACCGGAAAGGAGGTGTCGAATGAATCAATATCGGAAGACGA
>JBLNCI010000006.1:0-111026 GCA_050260515.1 Gemmatimonas sp. | reverse complement strand
GCCGTGCTCTTTCTCATGCGGCCGGAGAGGGCGGGCGTCGGCCGACGCGAGACCGCGCGATTGGTCATCGTTCGATTCCGCTTCATCCGACACCTCCTTTCCGGCTGGGGTGTCGCTCCGGGTCCGCGGTTCCGGACCAGTGGGCCGGAGCGACGCGATCACCATGCGCGCACGCGAAAACCGGCACAAGGGGGCTGTGGAAAGTCTGGGCCGGTTCGGAGAAGGGCTGTGGAGAAACGCGGGCGTCGCGAAAGAGCCGATAGCGATGCGATACAACGTCTCTTCGTCATTCCTGCGAAAGCAGGAATCCAGAGCCACGGAGTCCGACATCTCCTGGACCCCCGCTTTCGCGGGGGTGACGAAAACAAAACTCGTGGATGCCCGGCCCGCCGCGCTATTCGCGCCGCAGGATGCGGTCGACGATGATCCCGGCGAGCCAGCTCTCGTGGAAGTCGGCCCGGAGCTTGTCGCGGTCGTAGACCGTCTCGACCCACTGCGCGAACGGCATCCGTGTCTTCGCCTCATGCGCGAGATAGCTCTCGAAGAAGAAGTCGATGACTCCGGTCTTCGCCTGCCGCAGATGGCCGTAGGCGAGCGACAGGTGCTTCTTCATCGCCGCACGCAGCGGCATGCCGCCCTTGAGGAACATGTAGAGGGTCGACATGAAGCCGGCGCGGTCGGCGCCCGACTTGCAGTGCATCAGCACCGGGTACTCGATGTCGTCGAACAGCTTGATGGCGGCGAGGATGGTCGGGCGATCGAGCGGACTACGCGAGCGGATCGGGAAGTCGATCAGCGTGAGACCGAGCTCGCGGCACGCCTCGCGCTCGAGGATGTATGAGCCGCAGTCGTCGCGGCGGCCGCGCAGGTTGACCACCGTCTTGATGCCCTGGCGCTTGGCCCAGCGCAGGTGGCGCTTCGAGGGCTGCGCGCCGCGCCACACCCCGGGCGCGATCCGGTGGCAGTTCCAGTAGACCGCGCGGATGAACCCGTGGTCGATCAGGAACGAGTCGAGGACGGCGCGGGTCCGCTCCCACCGGCTGAGGTCCGGCAAAGGCGGGGCGAGGCTCGGCAGGTCGACAGGCAACGGTTCACTCCAAACGGCGGCTCGGCGTCTACATAGGGGCGCCGGGCGCGGCGGCAAAGGGGTACCACAAACGGGGCGGCCAAGCACCGCCCGCGGCAGGCGGCCGGAACCGCCGCTGGCCCGCCGATTCGCGCTGGTGTATCAAGCTGGTGCAACCACCGACCACAAAGGTCCGGGCCCCAGGCTCCGCGATGACCGATCTCCGCGCCAACGACGGCAAGGCCTCGCTCCCCGACACCCGGACGCTGCCCCTGATGAGGCGGCTGGTGGGCTCGGTGACGCCCTACTCGGGCGCGCTCGCGGCGGCGGTGCTGTGCATGGGCCTGGTCGCCGCGGCCAACGCCGGCACCGCGTGGCTGCTCGATCCCGTCGTCAACAAGGTGTTCGTCGAGCGCAACCGCGACCTGCTGATGGTGATCGGCGCCGCGGTGTTCGGCGTGTTCGCGGTGAAGAGCGCCGCGAGCTACGCCCAGGAGGTGCTGCTCGCGTACGTCGGCCAGCACGTCGTCTCCGACATCCAGAACCGGCTCTTCGGCCATCTCGTGCGCGACGACGTGGCGACGTTCCAGGCCCACGCCTCGGGGACGCTGGTGTCGCATTTCACCTACGACATCAACATGATGCGCGCCGCGGTGTCGAACACGCTGGTCGGCATCGGCCGCGACCTGCTGTCGGTCGTGTTCCTGATGGGCGTCGTCTTCTATCAGGACTGGCTGCTGGCGACGATCAGCCTCGTCATCGCGCCGCTCACCATCGTGCCGCTCCAGAAGCTCTCGAAGCGGATGCGCCGCGTCTCGACCCAGACCCAGAGCGAGATGGGGACGCTCAACGCGAGCCTCGCCCAGGTGTTCCAGGGCATCCGGCTGATCAAGGCGTACCGCCTCGAATCCTTCGAGGAGCGGCGCGTCAGCGGCACCGTGAACATGCTGTGCAAGCTGTCGATCCGCGCCGCGCGCCTGCAGGCGGCGGTTCAGCCGCTGATCGACACCTTCGGCGGCATCGCCGTCGCGGCGGTGATCGTCTACGGCGGCGCGCGGGTGATCGACGGCGCCACGACGCCGGGCGCGTTCTTCTCGTTCATCGGCGCGGTGCTGATGGCCTATCAGCCGATGCGCTCGCTCAGCAAGGTGAACGTCACGCTGCAGCAGGGCCTCGCCGCCGCCGAGCGCGTGTTCGCTCTCCTGGACAAGAAGCCCGCGCTGTCGGAGGCGGCCAACGCGCGCGCCCTGCCCCGTGGCTCCGGCGCGGTGACGTTCGACAACGTGCGGTTTTCGTATACCGGCGACGAGCCCGCACTCGACGGCGTCAGCTTCGAGGCGCCGGCGGGCGGCATCACCGCACTGGTCGGCCCGTCGGGCGCCGGCAAGAGCACCGTCTTCAACCTGATCCCGCGCTTCTACGACCCCGACTCCGGGCGCGTCAGCGTCAACGGCTGCGACGTGCGCACGGTCACGTTCGCGAGCCTGCGCGACGCGCTCGCCATGGTCAGCCAGGAAGTGGTGCTGTTCGACGACACCGTCGCCAACAACATCCGCTGCGGCCGGCTCGATGCGAGCGACGCCGAGGTGCGCGCGGCGGCGAGTGCCGCGGCGGCGGCCGAGTTCATCGAGCGTCTGCCCGAGGGCTACGACACGATGGTGGGCGAGCATGGCCTGCGCCTCTCCGGCGGCCAGCGCCAGCGCATCGCCATCGCCCGCGCGATCCTCAAGGACGCGCCGATCCTGCTGCTCGACGAGGCGACCAGCGCGCTCGACACCGAATCCGAGCGCGCGATCCAGACCGCGCTCGCCGGGCTGATGAAGGGCCGCACGTCGATCGTCATCGCCCACCGGCTGTCGACGATCATGCACGCCGACGTGATCCACGTCTTCGACCGCGGCCGCGTCGTCGAATCGGGTCGCCACGACGAGCTGCTGGCGAAGGGCGGGCTCTACGCCCGGCTGCACGCGCTGCAGTTCGCCGCCGCCGCCGAGGAGGCGGTGCCGACGGCGTGAGCGGCGATGCGGCGGGCGCGTAGGCCACCACTGTTCGTCACCCCGCGCAAGCGGGGGTCCAGGGAGGCCACTCAGCGCCCGACGGCCGCGTCCCGGGCCCGCGCCCCGTCCGGCCTCAGTTCCCGCCCGTGGCGGTCATCGCCGCGCGGGCGCGGTCCACCACCGCCGGCGAGAGCTTGTAGAGCTGCGTCACCACCTTCTGGATCTCCTCGCCCGGCATCGGATCGAGCTCGAGATCCTGCTTGGCCGCCATCGCCACGAGCTCGGGATCCTTCATCGCCTGGTCGTAGGCGCGCCGCACCGCCTGCAGCCGGTCGGCCGGCACGTTCGGCGGCATCACGGTGGGCCAGCCGACGTAGGTCGGCGAGAAGATCATCATCATCGCCTCGCGGTCTTCCTGCGACTTCGCCAGATCGAGCACCAGCGGGACATCGGGGAGATCGTCGGCCTTGTCGATGCCCATCTGGACGAGAATCTTGATCTTGCCGTCGCGCAGCCACTCCTGGCCGCGGCTCTTGACGCTGCCCCACGACCAGCCGACGCGGCCCTGCACTTCGCCGCGCTCGAACGCCATGGTGATCTCGGAGCCGCTCTTGTAGCCGTGGATCGGCTTGAACCTCGTGCCGAGGAAGCGGTTGAGCACCAGCGGGAACGCGCCGGTGTCGTTGCCGACTCCGCTGGAGCCGACGATGACCTCCTTCTTCATCGCGTCCTGGATCGTGCGTACGTCGGTGGACGCCGTCCACACCACGCCGACCGAGACCTCGCGCGCGGTGCTGCCGATCCAGTTCATCTTCGAGGGGTCGTAGGTCGCCGACTGGATGTCGACCAGCGGCTGAATCATGACGGCGCGCTGCACCACGCCCATCGCGGTGCCGTCCTTGGGCGCGACGTCGTAGATGAAGTTCGCCGCGCGCAGCCCGCCCGCGCCCGGCATGTTGCGCGGGATCACCTGCGGAGCGCCGGGAATGTAGCGGCCGATGAAGTTGGCGATCAGGCGGGCGTAGGCGTCGTTCGTGCCGCCCTCGCCCGAGCTGATCGTGACCGAGATCGTCTTGCCCTTGTAGAAGCTCTCGACCGACTGGGCGTGAGCGCCGGATGCGAGCAGCAGCGCCGCCGAAATGGTCGCGGCGGACACACTGACCCTGGTGAGAGAACCCGACATTCGAACCTCCGCTGTTGTCGCCGGCGTCTCGCGGCCGGCTCTGTTGCGGAGATTATTGGGTAGAAACCCGCAGCGCGCCAGAGGGCACCTCTCGCGGTGCCTTCGCGGTGCTTCTACGACGGCGTCCGCATCAGCACGAACTCCTCCGCCGTGGTCGGATGGAGCGCCATGGTGGCGTCGAACTGCGCCTTGGTGAGCTTCGCCTTCACCGCGACCGCGAGCGCCTGGATGATCTCGGGCGCGTCGGCGCCGACCATGTGCGCGCCGACGACTTGGCCGCCCTCGCGCTTCACGACGAGCTTCATCAGCACTTTCTCGTCGCGCCCCGACAGCGTGTGCTTCAAAGGCCGGAACGTCGTCCGGTAGACGTCGACGCCGTCGCGGAACTCCTCGCGCGCCTCGGCCTCGGTCATGCCGACGCAGGCGAGCGGCGGGGACGAGAACACCGCGGTCGGCACGTCGCGATGATCGGGCCGCGTCGGGTTGTCCTTGCAGATGGTCTCGATCAGGCACACCGCCTCGTGGATCGCGACCGGCGTGAGATTGAGCCGGTCGGTGCAGTCGCCGATCGCGTAGATGCCGGGCACCGAGGTGCGCGACAGGTGGTCGACCATCACCGCGCCCTCGCGCGTGAGCTCGACGCCCGCCTCGGCGAGTCCGAGGCCGTGGGTGTTGGGCGTCCGCCCGACCGCCATCAGCACCGCGTCGACGACGAGCTTCTTGCCGGTGTTGCAGACGACGTGGAGGCCGTCGCGCTTCTTGTCGATGCGGTCGATGATGGTCTCGAGCAGGACCGTGACGCCCTTCTTCTTCATCTCCTCCTGCGCGTGCAGGCGCGCGTCGTCGTCGAAGTACCGGAGCAGCCGCTGGCCGCGGTACATAAGCGTCGTCTTCGCGCCGAGCCCGTTGAAGATCGAGGCCATCTCGGCGGCGATGTAGCCGCCGCCGGCGACGAGCACGCGCCTGGGGAACGTCTTGAGGTCGAACACCTCGTCCGAGGTGATGGTGTGCTCGACGCCCGGGAACTCGACCTTGGTCGGCCGGCTGCCGGTCGCGACGAGGATGCGCTCCGTCGTGTACCGCTTGCGGCCGACTTTAACCGTGTGCGGATCGACGACCGTCGCCTCGCCCGCCATGTAGCGGACGTTGTTCCGCTCGAGGATCCCCGCGTAGATGCCGTCGAGCCGGTCGATCTCCTTGACCTTGGCCGCGACCAGCTTCTTCCAGTCGAAGGCGGGCTTCGCGACTTTCCAGCCGAAGCCTTTGGCGTCGGCGAAGTCCTCGCCGTAATGCGCGGCGATGGCGTACAGCTTCTTCGGAATGCAGCCGCGATTGACGCAGGTGCCGCCGACCGTCCAGCACTCGGCGACCGCGACCTTCCAGCCGTGCGCACCGGCCAGCCGCGATGCCCGCACGCCGCCCGATCCGGCGCCGATCACGAACAGGTCGAAGTCGTAGGCCATGGCCGTTCCCCGCTTCCTTACTCCATACGGAAACGGCGACGCTCGCGCGCCGCCGTCCCGAACCACTCCCGCTGAGCGCGGCGCTTACGCGCCGATGCCGCCCATGGCGAGGTACTTGATCTCGAGGTAGTCCTCGATGCCGTACTTGGAGCCCTCGCGGCCGGTGCCCGACTCCTTGACGCCGCCGAACGGAGCCACCTCGGTCGAGATGATGCCCTCGTTGATGCCGACGATGCCGTACTCGAGCCCCTCGGCGACGCGCCAGATGCGGCCGATGTCGCGGGCGTAGAAGTAGGAGGCGAGGCCGAACTCGGTGTCGTTCGCCATCCTGATCGCCTCTTCCTCGGTCTTGAAGCGGAAGATCGGCGCGAGGGGCCCGAAGGTCTCCTCGCGGGCGACCTTCATCTCGGTCGTGACGCCGGTGACGATCGTCGGCTCGAAGAAGCTGCCGCCGAGCGAATGCCGCTTGCCGCCGAGGACGATCTTGGCGCCCTTGGCGACGGCGTCGCCGATGTGCTCTTCCATCTTGGCCACCGCCTTGAGGTCGATGAGCGGGCCCTGGGTCACGCCCTCTTCCCAACCCGGGCCGACCTTGAGCTTCTTCACCGCGGCCGTCAGCTTCTCGACGAACGCGTCGTAGACCTTGTCCTGCACCAGCAGGCGGTTGGCGCAGACGCAGGTCTGGCCGGTGTTGCGGTACTTGGACGCGAGGGCGCCCTGCACCGCGGCGTCGAGGTCGGCATCGTCGAACACGATGAACGGCGCGTTGCCGCCGAGCTCCATCGAGGTCTTCTTCACCGTGCCGGCGCACTGCTCCATGAGGAGCTTGCCGACCTCTGTGGAACCCGTGAAGGACAGCTTGCGGACGATCGGGTTCGAGGTGAGCTCGGCGCCCATCTCGCCGGCCGAGCCGGTGACGACGTTGATGACGCCCTTGGGGATGCCCGCACGGTGCGCGAGCTCGGCCAGCGCCGTCGCCGAGAACGGCGTCTGCGAGGCGGGGCGCACGACGATGGTGCAGCCGGCGGCGAGCGCCGGGCCGGCCTTGCGGGTGATCATCGCCGACGGGAAGTTCCACGGCGTGATCGCGGCGACGACGCCGATCGGCTCCTTGAGGACGACGATGCGGCGGCCGGGCACGTTCTGCGGAATGGTGTCGCCGTAGACGCGCTTCGCTTCTTCGCCGAACCACTCGATGAAGCTCGCCGAGTAGACGACCTCGCCCTTGGCCTCGGCGAGCGGCTTGCCCTGCTCGTAGGTCATGATGAGCGCAAGGTCGTCGGCGTTGGCGACGATGAGATCGAACCACTTGCGCAGCAGCGCCGCGCGCTCCTTCGCCGTCTTGGCGCGCCACGCCGGGAACGCGGCGTTGGCGGCGTCGACGCACTTGGCCACCTCGGCGCGGCTCAATTTCGGCATGGTGCCGACGCGCGTGCCGTTGGCGGGATTCTTCACCTCGAAGGTGGCCTTGTCCGCGGCGTCGACCCACTGGCCGTCGACGTAGCATTGCTGGCGGAGCAGGCTCGGATCCTTGAGCTTCATGGAGGTCCTCTGCGGGAGTGAAATGGGCCCAATATGACTAAAGAACGGCGGTCGGGCGGGCCGCGAGGGGCGCACTATAGCGTTCGGCCCAAGGCCTGTTAACCCCTTGAAACCCGCCGTATGGCAGCCATACCGCCGCCTATAACCCGCGGGCGGGACGGGTGTTAAGCGGCAAATAGATGGGTGCCCGGAGCGCGCTTTGCGAGGGGTTACCGGCGCGTGGGCGGCCTTGCGAGACGACCAGCCGCTGCGTCGAACGCCGCGGATCGGCGGCAGCCGAGCCGACGCCGATTCGGTCAGGCGCGCGCCGCCGCCGGCGCTATGCTTGGCGGATGTGCAACGATCCATTCGTGCTGAGGGCCGACGCGTGGCTGGCCGCAGCATTGAGCCGCAACCTGCAGACCGCGACCCTGCTCATGGTTCTCTATCTTGGGGTCGCGTGCGTCGTGGTCGCGCTGGCGTTGTCACTCTGATCGAAGGAGGGCGGCGCGGGCTGCCCCTACTCCACCGTCACCGACTTGGCGAGGTTACGCGGCTGGTCGACGTCAGTGCCCTTGATGACGGCGACGTGGTAGGCGAGCAACTGCACGGGAATCGTGTAGAGGATCGGCGCCACGAACGGATCGACGGTCGGGATCTCGATCGCCGCTTCCGCGAGCGAGCCCAGCCGGGCGATGCCCTTGGCGTCCGACAGGAAGATCACGCGGCCGCCGCGCGCCTTGACCTCCTGCATGTTCGACGCCGTCTTCTCGAACAGGTCGTCGTAGGGCGCGATGACGATGATCGGCACGTCCTTGTCGACGAGCGCGATCGGCCCGTGCTTCATCTCGCCGGCGGCGAAGCCCTCGGCGTGGATGTAGGAGATCTCCTTGAGCTTGAGCGCGCCCTCGAGCGCCACCGGGTAGGCGGTGCCGCGCCCGAGGTAGAGGACGGTCTTCGCCTTGGCGACCTCGGCGGCGAGCTCCTTGATGCGGCTGTCGTGGACCAGCACCTCGGTCGCCCGCGCCGGCACCTCGGCGATGGCCGTCGAGAGCTCGGCCTCGCGCGCCTTGGCGATGGTGTTGCGGGCGCGCGCGGTCGCGAGCGCGAGCGACGCCAGCACCACGAGCTGGGTGGTGAACGCCTTGGTCGAGGCGACGCCGATCTCCGGACCGGCGTGAGTCAGCAACGCGGCTTCCGCCTCGCGCGCCATCGAGCTCTGCGGCACGTTGACGACGGCGAGCGTGCGCTGGTTGTGGGTGCGCGCGTGGCGCAGCGCGGCCAGCGTGTCGGCGGTCTCGCCCGACTGGGAGATGTAGATGCCGAGCCCGCCGTCCTGCATCGGCGGGTTGCGGTAGCGGAACTCGGACGCGACGTCGGCCTCGACCGGAAGCCGCGCCAGGGATTCCAGCCAGTAGCGCGCGATCAGCCCGGCGTGGAACGACGTGCCGCAGGCGACGACGCGCGCCGACGGCACCTTGCCGAGATCGAACGGCAGCGTCGGCAACTGCACCGCGCCGGTCGTGTAGTGGATGTAGGAGAGCAGCGTATCGCCGATCACCGTCGGCTGCTCGTAGATCTCCTTGAGCATGAAGTGCGGGAAGTTGCCCTTGCCGATCTCCTTGCCGAGCTTGGCGACTTCCTGCACCGGGCGATCGACGGTCTTGCCGAGCGCGTCGCGCACGGCCATGCCGTCGGGCGTGATCACCGCCAGATCGCCGTCCTCGAGATAGGCGATGCGCGACGTCAGCGGTCCGAGCGCGACGGCGTCCGAGCCAAGGAACATCTCGCCGTCGCCGAAGCCGACGCACAGCGGGCTGCCGCGGCGCGCGCCGACGACGAGGCCGTGGCGGCCGCGGAACACGATCGCGAGAGCGAACGCGCCTTCCAGATACGAGATCGCCTTCGCCGCCGCCTCGATCGGCTCGAGGCCGCGCTTCAGCTCGCGGCTGACGAGATGGACGACGACCTCGGTGTCGGTCTCGCTGGTGAACTTCACGCCGTCGAGCTCGAGATCGTTCCGCAGCGTCTGGAAGTTCTCGATGATGCCGTTGTGGACGACGGCAACGGTGCCGTCGGAATGCGGGTGCGCGTTCGCCTCGTTGGGCACGCCGTGGGTCGCCCAGCGCGTGTGGCCGATGCCGGTGGTCCCGGCGATCGGCTCGCGCGCGACCAGCTCGGCGAGGTCCTTGATCTTCCCTTCCGTGCGGCGGCGCTCGATGCGGCCGTTGACCAGGGTGGCGATGCCCGCCGAGTCGTAGCCGCGGTACTCGAGACGACGCAGCGCCTCGACGAGAATCGGGCTCGCCTCGCGCTTGCCCGTGATGCCGACGATTCCACACATGTTACTTTTCGCCGTCGCGCACAGCCGCCACGCCAACGCTCTTCTTATTCGCCGACGCTCGCGGCCGCCCCGCCAACCCCGCTCGCGTCGTCGATTTGGTGTTGGATGCCCGTACCGCCGCGGCGCGAACGGGCGACTTCGCCGCCTTCTTCCTGGCCGCCACTTCCGCCGCCTTCTTCGCGCGGTAGCGCTTGGCGCCACCCTTGATGTGACGTTCCTCGCCGCGCGCGATCACCAGCGCGTCCTTGGCGACGTCCTTGGTCACGACGGACCCCGCGCCGATCACGGCGCCGTCGCCGACCGTCACCGGCGCGACCAGCGCGGTGTCGGAGCCGACGAACACGTTGCGGCCGATCTTCGTCCGGTGCTTCATGAAGCCGTCGTAGTTGCACGTGATCGTGCCGGCGCCGACGTTGGTGCCCGACCCGACGCTCGAATCGCCGATGTAGGTGAGGTGGTTGATCTTGGCGCCGGCGGCGATCGTCGAGGCCTTGATCTCGACGAAGTTGCCGAGGTGGGCGCCGTCGCCGATCACGGCGCCGGGACGCAGACGCGCAAACGGCCCGATCGACGTGTTCTTGCCGACCTTCGCCTCGAGCAAGTGGCAGAACGAGTGAATCTCCGATCCCTCGCCGACCGAGACCCCGGTGCCGAAGAAGACGTTCGGACCCACCACCACATCGCGGGCGAGGCGCGTGTCGAACGAGAAATAGACGCTCTCGGGCACGAGCAGCGTCGCGCCGTTCTCCATCGCCCCGGCGCGCAGCCGGCGCTGCATGATCGCCTCGGCCTGGGCCAGCTCCGCGCGCGAGTTGACGCCGAGCAGCTCGTCCTCGTCGCCCTCGGACACCGCGCAGCGAATTCCTTCGGCGCGCGCCAGCGCGACGAGGTCGGTGAGGTAATACTCGCCCTTGGCGTTGTCGCAGCCGACCTTTGGCAGCAGGCGGCGCAGCACGTCGCCGCGGACCGCCATCACGCCCGAGTTGCAGAGACCGATGCGGCGCTCCTCGGCGCTTGCGTCGCGATGCTCACGGATCGCCGCGAGCGCCCCCGACTCGTCGAGGAGCAGCCGGCCGTACGCCGCGGGCGCACTCGGCCGGAACCCGAGCACCGCGAGCCCCGCGTCGTCGAGACAGCCGCGCAGCCGGCGAAGCGTCGCCGCGGTGATCAGCGGCTGATCGCCGTACGCGATCACCACGTCGCCCTCGAAGCCGCGCAGCGCGGGCAGCGCCGCCGACACCGCGTCGGCGGTACCGCGCGCCTTGTCCTGCACCGCGACGGTCGCCGGGGCGACGTAGCCCGCCACGCTGTCCATCTTCGGCGCCAGCACGACGACGAGCCGCTCCGGCTTGAGCGCGCGGGCCGAGGCGAGCACGTGCCCGACCAGCGGGCGGCCCGCTATCCGGTGCATAATCTTCGGCATTGACGAGCGCATCCGCGTGCCCTGCCCGGCGGCGAGGATCACGACGGCAAGAGCAGGACGGGGACGTCGGCGCGCAGGAGCGGCTTCTAACATTCGGAATGCATCAAACGATGGGGATGCAAAGCGCGGCACCTCCGGTCATCGGCGCCGTATGGTAAACATCCAGGAGCCGACGGGAACGTGCCACAAAGGCGTTTCCAAGTCCAAATCAACTGTTGTTGCTCAACATTTCCGCGCTCGCGGCTGAAATCGGTCCGGAGAATACACGCATGGTGCAGACGGCGTCGACGCGAGCGCTTCACGGGGTCGTCTTCGATCTCGACGGCACGCTCCTCGACACCGCGCCGGGGCTGACCGAGGCGCTCAACCGCGTGCTGCGCGAGGTCGGGCGCGCCCCGCTGGCCGTCGCCCAGGTGAAGCCGATGATCGGCGACGGCGTCGACCGCCTGATCCAGCGGGCGGCGGAAGCGACCGGCGGACCGCTGCCGCCGGACGATCACGTCCGGACGGTCCTGCGCTACCGGGCGCTGATGCTGGAGGCGCCGGCACCCGCGGCGTACCCGGGCGCGCGCGAGGCGCTGGAGCGCCTGCGGCTCGCCGACGTGCGCCTCGTCGTCTGCACCAACAAGCCGAGCGCCGCGGCACGGGACGTGCTGCGCGACAGCGGCCTCGACGACCTGCTCAACGGAGTGGTCGGCGCCGACGCGGCGCCGCTGAAACCCGATCCGACCATGGTGCGCGAGGCGCTGCTCACCATCGAGGTCTCGCCGAGCCACGCCGTGCTGGTCGGGGATTCGGAGGTCGACGTGGCGACGGCGCGCGCGGCGGGTATCGCGGTCGTGCTGCTGGGCCACGGCTACGTGCGGGGACCGTTGATCGAGGCCGGGGCCGACGCGACCACCAACGGCTTCGCGACGCTGCTGCCGACGCTGGAATCGATCGGGTTTCGGATCGGCGCCTAGCGGGCGCGCGGCTGGTCGACCAGCACGCGGGTGCCGGCCCCGGCCCGCAGCTCGGCGTGGACGATGTGGATCACCATCGTACCCAGATTGCCGGCGATGTGGATCGGCGCGAGAAACCGCACCGGCACCAGCGGCATACCGGGAGCCAGCGCCGCGGACCAGATCGTCGGCAGATCGCTGCTCTCGTCGTCCCAGTATTGCGCATAGCGCCGCTTGCTGAAGCCGGCGAGGCGCCGCATCGCGATGCGGCATTTCAGCGCCGGGCCCGAAAACGCCGACAAGTGACTCGGCGGCACGACGTTGTCGCCGTCGCCGTCGCGCACGATCAGCTCGTAGTAGCGCTTGCCGTCGAACACCGGAAGTCGGCGCGCGCATGCGCCGTCGCGCGCCGATGCCGACAGCGCGGCGAGCGACGCCGCCACCGGATCCATCGTGCCGGGCGGCAGGATGGACGGGAGTCCGCCGTCCTCGCGAACGCTGTCGGCGTCCTCGGGGGGCTCGAGCGCGACGTCGTAGCGGCCGTCACCGGTGAACGTGAGCGAGGTGCGCCGCGGTTTGCCCTGCCACGCCGTCGCGCTCTCGAAGCGCGCCGCCGAGAGCCCCGCCGGGACGGGTTGCGTCGAAGCGACCGCGCCGTCGGAACGGAGGCTCGCACGCCACGAGAACAGCCGGCCGATGACACCCGACGTGCCGCCGTCGAGCGCCACCTCGTAGCTGCGGTCGTCGACGCCCACCGTCGCGTCGAAGCGGAACGCGTGCAGCCCGCCGATGTAAACGTCGTAGGTGAGAACGAGGGTGCGGTCGTTGAGGCGATAGCCGGCGCCCGGCGGCGCCACCATCGCCGTGTCCTGGGCGGCGGCCGCCGAGAGACCGATGGCCACCAGCGCGGCGACCGCGCCGATCGCGCTCACCGCCATTCGCCCACGTCGCAAGCCGGCGTTCCACGTCATCGAACCACCTGCCCCAACTGACCTGCCAGCATACCGCCATTGAACCCGGTCAATGGGGCCGATTCGGGGCAACCAGCCCGCTGACCGGGGGGGGGTCGGTTCCTTGACTGCGAGCCGATGCGCCCGTATACCAAGCGCCATTCCGCCGCCCGTTTGTCGGGCCGGGACGGGCGCTTAGCTCAGCGGGAGAGCACATCCTTCACACGGATGGGGTCGCAGGTTCAATCCCTGCAGCGCCCACCATTCCCCTCCGCACCTACGAAGCCGGACTTCGCCGCAGCGACGGCGAAGCTGCGTCCGCGGTCAATCGTAGAGGATGCGCCCCGACGGCTTCGCGTCGTAGACCCCGGCGCCGGTGTCGAGCGCGCTGGTGATGATCCAGGTCGTCTTCATCGCTCGCCCATTCGCCGCTAGTAGAAGGTCCAGCCGTTCTTGAACACCGGGGTGAACGGCACCTCGGCGGCCTTGAGCATGAGAATCTTGGGATTGGGAAAATTGAGCTGCTCGACGAGGTTCGCGAACACGCTGTCGATCAGCACCAGCAGCGACGCCCGCTCCAGCGCGAGCAGCCAGTCGAACGGATTGTCGGTGCGCTCGGTCAGCTCGATCACCTGCCGGCCGGCCACGAGCTGCGGCGCGAGGTTGACGTTGATCGAGGCGCCGGACGCTGTTGCGTGGACGAGCACGTAGGGCCCGCGCACGCCGAGCGAATCGAACAGCGCCTGCTCGCGCGCGGCGTCGCGCCGGATCCTGAGGTCCCACTTCCGGGAAAACGGCACGCCGGTCACGGCGTACTTGTATTCGTCGAACTTGAGCGCGCGGGCGAGCTTCTCGTTCACGACGTCGCGCCCGGTCAGATACGAGTACAGGCACTGGATCGCATCGCAGCCGAGTCCTTGCAGGACCGCGAGCGGCGCGTCGTAGAAATAGGCTGGAGTCTGGTCGCCGGTGTCCGACGGATCGATCGGATGGAAGCGGACCTCCGGCGCCGCCGCGGCCATGAAGCCCAGGAACCGCGAGTCCACCGGCCAGTGGACCTCATGACCGAGGGCGACGAAATGCTGGGCGATCGGCAGCGCGATCACCAGGTCGCCGATGCCGCGTGTCTGGATGAGGCCGAGGCGCATCGCTCAGCCCTTCCGCGCGACGAGAGTCATGTGAATCTCGGCGACGACGTTGTTGCGTTCTTCGGCCGCGCGCCCGATCTCCTCGTAGGTCATGCGCCCCGCCTGGAGAGCCTCCGCGTACCGCGGCTCGAGAAGCTGGCGCATCTCGACCATCTCGAAATCGACTCCGAGGTAGTGGGCGAGCGGCGTCGCGGCGCTCCGCCCCGACGCTTTCCACTCGTCATTGAGCCGGCGATCAAACAGCCGCATCTGCTGCGCCGTGATCGCCCGGACGTGGGTCGGGTCGCCGAGGAAATCGTCGTTGCGTGGGTGCGGCACGTGGACGACGAGGCGTCCACCCGGAACCAGCACGCGGTAGATCTCCTGCATGATCGCGAGGAACACCGCGACATCCTGCCCCATGTGCTCGAGCGCGTGGATGAACCGGATCTCCTCGACCGAGGACGTCGGCCACGGCCACGGCGTGATCTCGATGTCGAGCTGCAGGTCCGGCGCGCACGCGGCGAACTTGTCGACGTTGACGAAGCCGTCGATCTTGCGATGGCCGCAGCCGATATTGAGCTTCACGTCGAATGCCTCGTCTGTCGGACGTCTCCGAGCACGGCCGTCATCGCGCCTTGTCGCCGGCGGTCGTGGCCGTCCACTGCTCGTTCCACACCGCCTGCATGCGCTTCGCCAGATCGCTGCCGATCAGCGCGTCGTCGCGGACCACGCGCGGCTTGCCGACGATGGTCTCGGGGAAGGCCAGGAACGTCGGCGTCTGCAGGTCCTTGTGAACCGGCACCGAGTGCGTCGCGGTGTGCTGGAGGATCTGGCCCTCGCGGCTGAGGATCCAGTTGATGAACAGCCGCGCCGCGTTCTTGTGCGGCGACTGCTCCAGCATCGCGATCTGCGAAACGGTGAGGGTGATCGGCGCCGGGCAGTGATAGCCGACCGGCGCGCCCTTCGCCCGATACTGCTGGGCACGATCCTCGCCGGCCGGCAGGCTGGCGTCGGCCTCTCCCGCGACGACGAGGCCGGCGGTCGCGTTCATGCCTTCCTTGCGCCGCTGCGGCGTGAGGTTCTGGAACAGCTTGCGGGTGAAATCGGCACCCCACGCCTCGCCCTTCGTGCCCCACAGCACCAGCAGCCAGCTGTCGGCGAGGTTCGACAGCGCGAGGTTGCCGCCGCGCAGCTTCGGGCTCGTGACCAGTTCGTCCCAGGTCGCGGGCATGTCCTCCGCCTTGAGCTTCGTCGTGTTGTAGGCCATGCAGCGGAACGACAGCTTGTAGCTGACCCACGTCCCGTCGTCGGCGACGTACTCCGGCGGGACGCTCGCGTACCCGGGCAGGTCGCGGAGATCCGCGAGAGCCTTGGCCTCGTCGAGTGCGCCGGTCGAGTCGCCGATGCTGGTCAGCACGTCGGCGATCACGCGGCCCTCCTGCAGCGCGACCAGCACCTTCATGCCGCGCCCGGCGGTGCCGGTGCGGGTGTAGCGCAGGTTGACGAACGGATAGCGCGCCTTGAACGGCTCGGTGAGCGCACGGAAGTCGCGGTCGTTCCAGGTGCCGAGGATCACCACGTCCTTCTCACGGCGCGCGGCCTCGATCCAGGACGGCGGCACGTTGAGCTCCGCGTCGAGGCCGTCGAGGAGTCCGGGATCGATCTTCTCGCCCGCGAGCGCCTGCTGGGTCGCCTTCGGCAGCTCGGCCGCACGCACTTCGCCAAAACCGCCACAGCCAACGAGGCATACTGCCGCGGACGCCGCGCAAAGCCATGCACGCATGAGATCTCTTCCCCGTTCGGCCGTCGCCTCCCGCAGCGCGGCTCTTGTCTCATATCTACAGGAGCCGAAACCGTCGGTCAGCCCCGCGCCTTCTTCTTTTCCGTCAGCACCAGGTAGAGCGACGCCATGACGATCAGCGCCATGCCGGCGACGCTCCATACGCCCGGCACCTCGCCGAACACAAGGTAGCCGAGCGCCGCCGAGTAGACGATCCGCGAGTAGTCGAGCGGCACCAGTGCGGTCGCGTCGCCCTGGGTGAAGCCGTGGGTGATCATGCTCTGACCGGCGATGCCGAGAAACCCGACGACCACGAGCAGCGCCATTTCGGGAACGGTGGGCGTGATCCAGAGGAAGAAACAGGGGATTGCGGCGAACACCGTGTTCCACACGCCGTAATAGAACATGATGACGCGCGTCGGCTCGGTACGCGCGAGGCTCTTGATGCCGAGGACGACGAGGCCGCCGAACAGCGCGCCCGACGCGCCGATGATGGCGTTGTAGTCGAAGCCGGATGTGAACGGCCGCGCGTACAGCACGATGCCGACGAATCCGACCACGGCCACCAGCGAGCGTCGCCAGCCCGCCACCTCGCCGAGGATGAAGAACGCGAGCGGGATCATGAACAGCGGCCGCGAGAACTGCAGCGCCATCGAATCCGCGAGCACCATGTGGGTGATGCTCCAGAAGAAGCAGGCATTGCCGAGCGCGCCGCTCGATCCGCGCAGGAAATGCATGCCGAGCCGCTTCGTCCGCAGCGGCTCCATCGGATTGCGCGCGAACAGCGGCAGGACGAAGCAGAACCCGATCGCGGAGCGGAAGAACAGGATCTCGAAGCTCGACAGCCGGTCGCCGAGGAACTTGACCAGCATCGCCATGACGACCAGCGTCACCGAGCCGGCGGAGACGAGCACCGCACCGCGCGCGTTCGGGGCAAGCGCATGAAAGCGGGCATGGGCGGCGCGCCAGGGGGCGAGCAAGCCGCCCGGTCCCTGCGTGGGCGCCGGAATCTGCAGGGTGGGGCTTTCTGAATCCGGCACCGCAATCATCCTTTCCGATCACAGTACACGCAGCGCAACGCTTCGGACAACGCATCCCGTCGCCCCTGACGAGACGACGTGGAGTAGATATAGTCGGTCCAGCAGCAACGGAACCGTCGTGTCGACCGCATCCCCTTCGGACAACCCCGACCTCGAGACCGGGATTTCCCATCATCGCGCCGGGCGACTCGACGCCGCGCGCGCGAGTTATGAGCGCGTGCTGGCGAGCAATCCGCGACATGCGCAGGCGCTGGATCTGCTCGGGATGGTGCATGTGTTCCAGGGACGCCGTGCGGAAGGGATCGCCTGTTTCGAGCGCGCCCTCGACATAGCCCCTGACCTCCCCCCGGTCCTGAACCACTTGGGTCTGGCGCTGAAGGGGGCCGGGCGTCGCGATGAGGCAGTGGCGGTGTTCCGGCGGGCCATCGCCGCTGCTCCGGATTTCGCCGAAGCCAACGCGAACCTCGGCAATGCGTTGCTGGAAGCGGGCGACGCCGACGGCGCGATCGCCCGCCTCCAAGATGCGCTTCGTGTTGCGCCCGACTTCGCACTCGCCCACAACAGTCTTGGCACGGCGCTGTTCCACATCGGCCGGTCGACCGAGGCGGCCGAGTGCTTCCGCCGCGCGACGACCCTCGCGCCGGGCTATGCGGAAGCTTTTCGCAACCTCGGCAACGTCCTCACCGCCCAGGAAAGCTTCGAGGACGCCATCGCCGCCTTCCGGCGGGCGCTCGCAATCGATCAGGCCAGCGCCGAGACGCAGAGCGGGCTGGGTCAGGCGATGTCGCTCGCGGGTCGCTACGACGAGGCGGTCGCCGCGTTGCGCGCGGCGTGCGCACTGAGACCCGAGCACGCGGAGTCGCGGCTCCGGCTGTCGATCGCCCTTGCCCGTTCGGCGCATACCGCCGGCGATGAGGCCGCACGGGAAGCCGAGGACCACCTTGCCGGCGCCATCGCGCTTGCCCGCGCCGCCAGCGAGCAGAGGCCCGACGACTGGAAGACATGGGAGACGCTGGGCGCCGCCCTGCTCCGCGCCGGCCGCACCGAGGACGCGTTCGCGGCGCGCATGAGAGCGACCGAAATCGTGCGCAAGCCCGGGCCGTCGCCGTTCTCTGGACTGCAGACCTTCCGGCAGACGACCCGCGGGAAGCTCGACCACGACATCGAGCAGATTCAGCACCTACTCGCACTCGGCGAACTGCCGGACCCGTCCCTGCTCGCCCGCTATGAAAGGGCGCGCCTCCGGTTGCCCACGAGCGCAGCGGACAACCAGCTCGTGGAGCTCGATGACGCGAGCCGTCGCGAGATCGGCGACACCTACAACCGCCTGTGGCACGTCGCGCCGGCGCCCGAGATCGCGACGGGAGCGGTAAGTGCGCTCGACCGTGCGGCGATCGAGCGCGACTACTTTGCCCGCGCCCCGGGCATCACGTGGGTCGACGGCTTCCTCACCCGTGAGGCACTCGCGTCGCTCAGGCGCTTCTGCCTCGAGTCCACCGTGTGGTTCGGCAGCAATTACACCAACGGATACCTCGGCGCGTTCGGCGAGGACGGCTTCGCGTGCCCGCTCCTGCTGCAGATCGGGCGCGAGCTGCCCGAGCGCCTGCCCGGGATCTTCGGCGACCGTCCGCTGCTGAAGGTGTGGGCGTTCAAATACGGCGAGCGCCGGGACGGCATCGGGCTGCATGCCGACTTCGCCGCGGTAAACGTGAATTTCTGGGTTACGCCCGACGATGCCAATCTCGACCCCGAGTCCGGCGGACTGATGGTGTGGGACAAGGAGGCGCCGGCGGACTGGGACTTCCGCACGTACAACGTCGACCAGGCGACGATGCGACGCTTCATCGACGAATCGGGCGCCAAGGTCCACCGCATCCCGCATCGGCAGAACCGCGCGGTGATCTTCAACTCGGACTTGATCCACGCGACGGATACGATCCGGTTCAAGCCGGGCTACGAGAACCGCCGCATCAACATCACTTTCCTGTATGGAGAACGCGCCGGCCGCGTGTAGCGGACCGGCGCGTGTGGTTGCCTCCCGACAGGCGGTCGCGCTAGTCGGACTCGACGCGGGCGCTGACGATCTTGTCCGGGTTCCGCGGCGGCTCGCCGCGCGCGATCTTGTCGACGTTCTCCATCCCCTGAATCACCGAGCCCCACACGGTGTACTGGCCGTTGAGGAACGGCGCCGGCTTGAAGCAGATGAAGAACTGGCTGTCGGCGCTGTCGGGCGACTGGGCGCGCGCCATCCCGACGGTGCCGCGGGCGAACGGTGCCTGGCTGAACTCCGCCTTCAGCTTCTTGCCCGAGCCGCCGGTGCCGGTGCCGGTGGGATCGCCGGTCTGGGCCATGAAGCCCTCGATCACGCGATGGAAGACGATGCCGTTGTAGAAGCCCTGCTGCGCCAGCTCCTTGATGCGCGCGACGTGGTTCGGCGCGAGGTCCGGGCGGAGCTGGATCACCACCGGCCCGGTGGTGAGTTCGAGGACGAGGCGCTCAGCGGCTTGCGCCGGCGTCGCGGCGGTCATCGCGGCGAACGCGAGCAGGGACAGCACGAACGGTGTGAACGATTGCATGGAGGATCCTTCGCGTTGGAGAAACGGCGGGTGCCGGCCTGACGAGGCGGGGGACTGGATCGTCTGTTAGCATTTCCGGCGGCCACTGTGCCAGCGACGAGTGAGCCGGAGGTCGAGCGAACGCAGCTTCGCCTCCGGTCCGGAGCCGCGGCAGATCAGCTTTGCGGCTTCGCCGCAACCCGGCGGTCGCGCAATCCGTCCCGCACAGAGAGCACGATCTCCCGGACGATTGTCCTGACCGCATCCTGCGCACCGGCGCCGACAGCTTGACCGATCGCGGGACATGCGAAGACCTCTTTGCTCCCGCTGCCCTTTCCGGTGACCGTGTTCTGGTACGTGACTCCGCTCCCGTCGCGAATGGCCAGGATCACCGAGAGGACCACCTCGCCACGGGCCGAGGCGGAAAAGAATTTCGGCGACAGCATGAACGTCGAAGAAGCGTTTCCCTGGTGGACGACGACCTGGGCGTCGTAACCACTCTCCTTCAGCTGCTCCGGCGACAGAATCTCCGGCGTGAAGGTGACCTTCTCCAGCGATCGCATGAGTCCGTCACGGATGGCGCCCTCGTAGGACGAGTTTACGTCCGTGTCGAACGTCCATACACCGCACGACGTTCCCCGGGACTTGGTCCGCAGAGCCCATCCGCCGGTTTGAATTGTCGCCGCGTAGTTGCCCGCTACCGGCTTCTGCCCGGCCGGAATCTCGACAGCGACGGAAGGAACAACCGCCTGCCCCGTGCACGCGGACGCAAGTAGCGCCGCGACAACGACGACTATCGCCCGCATAATCGCAGCCTAGTCGACGACCTTGAGGCCCTGCGGCCGCTTCACTTCCGTCGGAAGGTTGGTCGCGGGAAGCACGCGCTGGTATCCGCCGCTGTTCTGCACGATGACGCGCGTGCCCACCGGGATCACCGTCTCTGTTTTCGGCAATTCTTGCGCGACCGTCAGCGTGACGCCGGATTCCAGCACCACGGTGTACTCAATTCCCTTGCGGTCCGACATCGCCTGTTCGGCGAGCCCTCCGGCGATCGCGCCTGCGATGAGGCCCGCCCCCACCGCCCAGTTCCTGCCGCTGCCGGCGCCCGCGTAGCTGGCCGCGCCCCCACCGGCCGCGGCGCCGACCAGCGCGCCTGCCCCGGTGTTCTTGCCGATGATGTCGATGTCGCGCACGGCGAGGATCGTCCCGAAGCTCACCGCCGAGGTCTTCCCGACTTCGCGGTAGCTGTAGGCGTTCTGACTTGGATGTTGGCAACCCGCGACCGCGAACAATGAAAGCAACAGCGCTACGGCAGTCGTCGGCCCCGTGACACTTATCTTGTGCATCGCCTTCCCCCCTTGAATATTGGTGAAAGGCTATCCGCTCCGGCGCAAGGTCGCATTACCCTTTTTGGACGAGTTAACGGCGGTGGAAGCGGAGGTCCGGCGACCGGTTGAGATCGTTGGCAAATCTCAGAATATCCAGAGCGCCTCGCGGGGGAATTCGAGCCAGCGCTCGGTGCCCTCGATCGGACCGGGGGTGAAGACCCGGATCGAAATGCCATCGGTCTCGAAGACGTGCTCGTAACGCTCGCCGAGGAACATCGAGGTGGCGATCCTCATCACGACGCGATTCTCGCCGGGGCCGTCGGCGAGCCGCATCCGCTCGATGCGGATGACGCCGCAGGCCGAAGCACCCACGGTGAGGCTGCCTCGGGCGATTCCCGACAACCGCTGCGGGCCGACGCGAAGGACGGCGGCACCGCCCTCGACCGTCTCCACGACTCCCGCGATGCGGTTGTTCGCGCCCATGAACTCCGCCGCAAAGAGGCTCGTCGGCGCGCCGTAAAGCTCGGTCGGCGTGCCGGCCTGGGCGATGCGCCCGCCTTCCAGCAGCAGCACGCGGTCGGCGATGGCCATCGCCTCGACCTGGTCGTGGGTGACGCACAGCGCCGACAGCCCGAGACTCGTGATCAGGCGCCTGAGCCACGCCCGCGCCTCCTCGCGGAGCTTCGCGTCGAGATTTGACAGCGGCTCGTCGAGCAGGATCACCGGCGGCTCGTAGACGAGCGCGCGGGCAAGCGCGACGCGCTGCTGCTGACCCCCGGAGAGCTGATGGGGATAGCGCTCCGCGAGATGGTCGAGCCCGATCTGGGCGAGCGCGGCCTTCGCCCGCCGCGCCAGCTCGTCGCGGCCGATGCCGCGCAGCTTGAGGCCATAGGCGACGTTCTCGAACACGGTGCGGTGCGGCCACAGCGCGTACGACTGGAACACCAGCCCGAGCCCGCGCTTCTCGGCCGGAACGTCGATGGCTTTCGCCCCGTCGAAGAACACGGTGTCGCCGATACGTATCGTGCCGCGGTAAGGCCGCTCGAGGCCCGCGACCGAACGAAGGATCGTCGTCTTGCCCGATCCCGACGGCCCGAGCAGCGCGACGACCTGACCCTGCGGGACGGTGAACGACACGCCCTTGAGCACGTCGTTGTCGCCGAGCCGCACATGGAGATCGTCGATCGAGAGATCAGGCATGAAGGCGCACTCCGAGGCGCATCGCGACCGCCAGACCGAGGCCGATGATCAGCACGTTGATGACCGACAGCGCCGACACCATGTCGATGGCCCCCGTGCCCCACAGCGACACCAGCAGCGAGCCGATCACCTCGGTGCCGGGCGCCAGCAGGTAGATGCCGGTCGAGTACTCGCGGGCGAAGATCAGGAAGACGAGGAGCCAGCTCGCCAGCACGCCGTAACGCACCAGCGGCACCGTGACGTCGCGCTGGATGCGACCCGGCGTCGCGCCGGCGACCCGCGCCGCCTCCTCGAGCTCGGGGGCAACCTGCAGGAGCGTGCCCGAGACGAGGCGCATGCCGTAGGCGAACCACACCACGGTGTAGGCGAGCCACACCGACACCATCGTCGCCCGCAGCGGATTGAGCGGCCTGATGAACAGGAACAGCCACAGCATGGCGAGGCCGGCGACGAGGCCCGGCATCGCGCGCGGCGCCATCACGATGTAATCGACCAGACGCGTCCACCCGGACTGCCAGCGATGAACCACCAGCGCGAGCAGCGTGTAGCAGGCAACCGCCGCCGCGCCGCCGATGACTCCAATGCCGACGGTGTTGACGATGCCCCGGACGACGTTCGGGTAGTCCCACAGGTCGCGGTAGTGCGCGAGCGTCAGCACCTCCGAGAGCCGCACGCCCTCGCCCCACGATGTGACCACCGACCGCAGCGCGATCCCGAACAGCGGGATCGCCACGGTGACCGCGAACCACGCCAGCACGATCGCCAGCGCGGGCCAGCGCCAGCCGCCGAGGCGCATCAGATCGGACCGCGCGCCCTTGCCGCGCATCGCGATGTAGCGGTTTGCCGACCTGAGCAGCCGCCGCTGCAGGGCGACGAGCGGCGCGGTGACGGCGACGATCGCGACCACCACCACGGCCATGAGCTGGTACGAGGGCACGCCGAGCTTGTTGGTGAGCTTGTAGAGATAGGTCGAGAGCACGAGCAGGCCTTGAGGGTCGCCGAGAACCAGCGGCAGTCCGAACAACTCGAAACCCAAGAAGAACACCAGCACGCCGCCGAACAGGATCGCCGGAGTGACCAACGGGAGACTGACGGTGAAGGCGATCTTCCACGGCGCCGCACCGATCACGCGCGCCGCCTCCTCGACATCGGCACCGACTCCGCGGAGTGCCGCCGCCGTGTAGAGGTAGACATGGGGGACGTGCATCAGCCCGGCGATCGCGATCAGCGACGGGAACGAGTAGAGATTCCACGGGACGAATCCGAAGGCGTCCTTGGCGGCGATCGACAGCACGCCGACGGGCCCGAGCGCCACGACGTAGCCGAACGACAGCACGATCGCCGAGATGAAGATCGGCACCAGCAGCAGCGGCTCGAGGATCGCTCGCCCTGGGAGGTCCGTGCGCACCATCAGGAACGCGAGGACGGCACCAAGCGGGACGGCGATCGCCGTCATCCCGGCGGCGAGCATCACCGAGTTTCCGAACGCCTCCCAGAAATCGCCGTCGGAGGCGACGAAGTCGTAGGCGTCGAGCGAGAGCTTGGCGGACGGCTGGAAGAACGGCGCGTCGAGGAAGCTCTGGTAGAACACCAGCGCCAGGGGCGCGAGCACCGCCAGCGCGATCACCGCGATCACCGCGAGGCGGAACAGCCCGTATCCGGAAACGCGCATCGGCGGACCCGCGGCAAGCGCCCGCGGGTCACTGGCCCTTCATCGCGGCCTGCCACTGCTTCAGGAAGTCGAGCCGCTTCTTCTGGTCGAGGCTCTCGAGCAGCTCGGGCCCGACCGGGATCGGCTTCGCCTTGTCGCCGATCGCCGACTCGACCGCCTTGAGGGTCGCCTCGCCCTGCACGTCGGCGCGCAGCGAATAGAGATCCGCCTGGTTGGCGATGATGTTCTGGCCGCGCTTGGAGAGCAGGTAGTCGAGGAACAGCTTGGCGGCGTTCGGATGCTGCGCCGACTTGGCGATGAACGCGACGCGGGTCGCAATCAGCGTGTAGTCGGCCGGCAGCACCACGCCGAGATTCGGGTCCTTCTTCTGCCGCGCCAGCGCGTACGACCCGAAGATGCCGTAGCCGATCGTGTGCTCGCCCGAGGTGACGCGCTCGATCATCGCGCCCGCCGACGTGTAGAGCTTGAGCTGGACCTTGCCGAACGCCTTGTTGAGGTCCCACGCCTGCGGGAAGTGCTTGGCGTCCTGGGTGAAGAACAGGAAGCCGACGCCGGAGCGCTCGGGATCGTAGGCCGTGACCTTGCCCTTGTAGGCGTCCGGCTTGGTCTGCAGGAGCTTCAGCAGGTCGCCGTGGGTCTTCGGCACGTCGGCCGCCGGAACGAGCCGCTTGTTGTAGACGAAGGTCACCGGCTCATACGTCGTCGCGTACGCCTGATCCTTGAAGTGCGCCCAGTCCGGGATCGCCTTCGCCTCCGGCGACATATAGGTCTGGGCGTAGCCGTCGGTGACGAGCTTCACCTGCAAATCCATCGCCGACGACCACAGGAGGTCGCCGCCGCCGGTGTTCGCGGCGGCCTCGGAGATGAAGCGGTTGTAGAGCTCGGTCGAGTTGAGGTCGTTGTACTCGATCGTGATGCCGGGGAACGCAGCCTGAAAATCCTTGAGCAACGGGCCGGCGGACGCGGCGTCGGTGCTCGAGTACACGACGACCTTGCCCTCCTTCTTGGCCGCGTCGATCGTCTGCTGGTAACTCGCCGGATATCCCTCCGGCACCGACTGCGCGCGCGCGACTGCGGCGAGGCCGACGACGGCGATCGCCGCGACAACGCTCCGGCCGACGAATGTCCCGAACTTCATGGCGCTCTCCCCGATCCCGGTGCCGCCGCTTCGCGCGGCGCCCTTGACCGTCATCATCCGCCACCTCCCCCGCCGGCTCAAGAGCGGCGGGGGAGATCGCGTTGTCCGGCTTCGGCCGCCGTCGCTAGGCCTTGGCGGCCTTCTTTCCGGTCCAGTCGGGCGCCCCGCCACCCGACTTGAGGCGCTTCGCGTCCTTGACGAGTTCCTTGATCGCGCCGGTGATCGGCAGCGACAGCCCCGCCTTGTCGGTCATCTGGGTGACGATCTGCATGTCCTTCAGCGCCCAGGTGAAGGTGATCATGTCCCAGTCGTGAAGCGCGGCGGAATCGCCGGAGCTCATCATCAGCGCCTCGCGGAGCTTCGGCAGATCGATGCCGGTGCTTTCGGCGAGCTTGCCCGCCTCCATCAGCGCCACGCCGTTCACCCACAGCAGCATGTTGTTCATGGTCTTGGCGACCTGGCCATGGCCGACGTCGCCGACGTGGACGATGTCGGATGAGAACGCCGAATACACGGGGCGTCCACGGTCGACGACCTCGCGCTTGCCGCCGAACAGCGCCAGCAGCGTGCCGTCGTCGGCCGCCCACCCGCCGCGGCAGATCGGCGCGTCGAGGACATCGCTCGACTTCGCGCGCACGATCTCGTCGAGCTTCTTCGCGGTATCCGGGGACACCGTCGACGAGACGGCGACGATCGAGCCCGGCTGCAAGCCGTCCATGAGACCGTCCTTGCCCGACGTCACCGCCATCGCCTCGTCGTCGAAGCCGACCGCGATGATGATGAACTTCGACGACCGCGCGACGTCGGCGGCGGTCGCGGCGCCCTGGGCGCCCAGCGCCTCGGCCTTCTTGATCGCCGCCGGGTTCAGGTCGGTGACGGTGACCGGGTAGCCCGCCTTGATAAGGTGCCGGACCATCGCCAGTCCCATGCGGCCCGGTCCGACCAGGCCGATTCGTTCCTTCGCCATAGCTGTCTCCTACTGGGTACGGGATTCGGTTGTGAGCGCTGGCCGACGCGAATACTGCAGCGCCAGGAAAAACGCAAAGAGCACGACGCCCGCGAGGTCGCTCTCCCAACCCGGGAAGATGAGCGCCGCCGCCGCGGCGAAGGCGATCCCGCGCTCCCACCAGGCGAGCGGTCGCCGGAACACGCCCTCGAAGGCGATCGCCGCGATGTAGACCCCGAGCGCGGAGAACACGAACGCTTCCGCGATCTCGGCGGGCGATCCCAGCGTCAGCAGCGCCGGACGGTACACGAACATGAACGGCACGATGAAGGCGACGAACGCCACCCGCGTCGCCGCGAGTCCCGTCTTGACGAAGGGACTGCCGGCCAGTCCCGCCGCCGCCACCGACGCCAGGGCATCGGGCGGGGTCAGCACGGCGAGCGACGAGAAGTACATGACGAAGAAGTGCGACAGCACCACCGCCGTCGCCGGGTCGACGCCGCCGTCTGACTTGAGGAACGTCTGCAGCATCGGAATGGTCACCGCGACCTGGACGATGTAGGCCACCGATGGCGGCACGCCCGCACCCAACAGGAGCGACACGACCATCGTCAGCAGCAGGCCCGTCATCAAGGTGCCGGCCAGCGCGCTGGCGCTCTGGGCGAGCTTGAGGCCGACCGACGACAGCTCGAAGGCGCCGACGATCATGCCCGCGGCAGCCGTGGCGATGGCCACCAGCACGGCGCCCTTCGCGCCCGCTTCCAGGGCTTCGAGAATGGCGCGCGGTCCCATCCGCGTACCGCGCCGGAGCCACGACACGGCGACCACCGACAGGATCGCGTAGGCCGCGCCGTATTGCGGGGAAAAGTCGAGAGACATCAACGTCACCAGCACGGCGACGGGGGCGAGCAGATGGCCGCGCTCGCGGAAGCTCCGCCTCCAGTCCGGCATCTCGGACGGATCAAGGCCGCGGATGCCGTAGCGCACTGCGGTCCAGTGCACGGCGCAGAACACCCCGAAGAAATAGAGCAGCGCCGGGATCACGGCGTAGAGCGCGACGACCGAGTACGAAACGCCGATGAACGAGGCCATGATGAACGCGACCGAGCCCATCACCGGCGGCATGATGACGCCGCCCGTGGACGCCGCCGCCTCGATCGCGCCCGCCATGTGGGCGGGGAAGCCGAGACGCTTCATCATCGGGATGGTCACGGGACCGACGGTGAGGACATTGGCCGGGGCACTGCCGGAGATCGTTCCGTGGAACGCGCTGGCGATCACCGCGACCTTCGCCGGCCCGCCGCGAAAGCGGCCGACGAGGCCGGTCGCGAAATCCATGATGAAGCCGCCGAGCCCGCTCCGCTCGAGGAACGCGCCGAAGATCACGAACGGCGCGATGTAGCTCGCGGACGCGCCGAGCGGCACGCCGAAGATTCCACCGAGGCCGAGATACTGCTCGTCCACCTGGGTCGCGAGATCGAACCCCGCGTGTCCGAAGATGCCCGGCAGCCCCGGCACGAACAGGTAAACGAGGAAGGCCAGCGTGATCGCGGCGAGCGCGATTCCGGCGACGCGCCGGCACAGTTCCAGGAGTGCCAGCATGAACGCCGTGCCCATCACCAGCTCGACCGGTGTCACATCGGTGACGAACTGGAACCGCTCGCCGGTGAGATACGTGTAATGGTCCAGCAGATACGCGAGCGGCGCGAACGAAGCGACGGCCAGCACCGCGGTGAAGGCGCTTGCCGCGACTGCTCCCAGACGACCGGGCAGCCGCCGCGCCGTCGGGTGGAGCAGCAGGATCAGCGCGATGGCGAATCCGAGATGTACGCCGCGCTGGATCAGCGCGTCGTAGTTGCCGAACAGCGCCGTGTAGAGGTGGAACAGCGCCATGGCGATCGCCACCCAGCGCGCCGCTTCCGCTCTGGCAAACAGCCAAAATTCCTTACGGTTCATCGGGGGCCCCGCGCGGCGACGCGGCTCTCTCGGCCGCGCGCCGTCCGCTCGAACGCTACTGCGCCCAGCCGCGCTCGCGGAAATAGCGGAGCGCACCGGGATGGATCGGTATCCCGGAGTTCTCGGCGAGCTCCGGCGCCTTGAACAGGCGGAACGACGGCTCCGACGGGGCGACCTTGTCCCAGTTCTCGGCGACCGCTTTGACGATCGCGTAGGCCTGGTTGTCGTCGATCGCCTTCCGGTTGGCGACGATCAGATTACGGTTGGCGAGGGTGTCGACCTGATTCTCCAGATTCTTGTAGATGCCCGCCTGCAGCGGATACTTCTTCACGATGAAGCTGCGGTCCTCCTTGAGGAGCGTGTCCATGACGTCCTGGGGGAGCTGGATCAGCCGCAGCTTGCGCGATTCCGCAAGTTCGATGAACGGCCCGAACCAGTCGCTCGGCGCGTAGAACAGCGCGTCGATGTGGCCGTCCTTGAACTGCTCGACGGCGTCGCCGATCTGCAGGTAGCCCTGCTGCACCTGCTTCTCGATGCCGGTCATCTGGTAGACGTGCCGCGACAGCGTGTTGATGGTGAAGCCGACGGGGCCGGAGTTCACCTTGTGTCCGGCGAGGTCCTTGAACTCGCGGATCGACGAATCCGCCGGCACGATGATGGCGACGTTGAACGCGTGCAGCGCGAGAAGCTGCACCATGTCCGGAAGCTTCTCCTTGTAGGGCGGCTGCCCCTCGATGCCGGCGATGGCGTCGTTCGACAGCGTGATGCCGAGCTGGGTCTTTCCGGTTCCCACCGAAATGACGTTGCCGGTGCCGCCGCCGGGCACGAGCGACACCCGATCGACTCCGGGGACCTTCTCGATGACCTGCGCCAGCGCAACCGAGACCGGGTATTGCGATCCGCCCTGGCGTCCGGTGGCGAAGTTGAGGTCCGCGGCAGCGGCGGAGACCGCGAACAGCGCGCCCACCAGCGCGAGGCCGATCGTTTCGATTTTTCTCATGAGGTCCTCCCTTGGACGCGTCGAGAATAAGCCCCGATCCGAGCGTTGCGCCATACCCCTTCGCGCTGTAGGTATTTTGTCTTCAGCGCGCCGGAATCCACGCCCCGGGAGAGTGTCATGAACGCCCCGCCGTCCCTCGCTCGCACCATCGACGCCGACGCGCACGTGCTCGAGAACCCGTACACGTGGGAGTTCGTCGACCCGGCGCTGAAGAGGTACGCGCCGATGGTGGTGCGGTCGGCGCAGGACGTCGCCGCCGGCTCCGGCGCGACCCAGCGCGAGTTCTGGGTCATCGACGGCCGCCTCCAGCCCAAGGAGGCCAACGTCGGCCGCGACACCGCCGAGGAGTCGCGGGAGATGCGCGACATCAGCGCGCGCCTCAAGCACATGGACGAGCTTGAGGTCGACATCCAGGTGCTCTACCCGACGGTGTTCCTGCGGCCGCTCACGCTCAGCGTCCAGTGCGAGCTCGCGATCACGAAAGCCTACAACCGCTGGCTCGCCGAGATCTGGAAACGCAGCAACGGGCGCCTGCCGTGGGTCGCCTGCCCGCCGCTCCTCTCGATGGGCAAGGTGCGCGAGGAGCTCGCGTGGGCGAAAGACAACGGCGCGTGCGGCATCTTCCTGCGCGGCTTCGAGTGCGAGCGGCGCCTGATCGACCCGTACTTCCATCCGCTGTGGGAGATCGCGGGCGACCTCGACCTGCCGCTGTGCCTGCACTCCGGCACCGGCGCGTTCCAGGTCCACGACTTCTTCAAGGACGACAGCGGCTTCAGCCGCTTCAAGCTGTCGGTGGTCAGCGCCTTCCACGAGTTGATCTTCACCGGCCTCCCGGCGCAGTTCCCGAAGACCCGCTGGGGCTTCGTCGAGGTGTCGAGCCAATGGCTCCCGTACGTGCTCAACGACCTCGGCCTGCGCTTCAAGCGCCGCGGCAAGCGCCTGTCGCCGACCATCCTGCAGGACTACCGCATGTACGTGGCGATGCAGGTCACCGACGACCTCGGCCCGATCGTCGACCTCGTCGGCTCGGACAACCTCGTCGTCGGCACCGACTACGGCCACAACGACACGTCGAGCGAGATCGAGGCCCTGCGGCTGCTCAAGACCAGGGGCGGGCTACAGCCCGCGGTGGTCGACAAGATCCTCGGCGACAACGCCCGCGCGCTCTACGGACTGCGCTGACCACGACCCGGCACCGCTGGGACAGCGGACCCGCCGTGGGACACTTGAAACCCCGGATTACGTAGCCATTCCAATGCGTTAAGCAAAAGTGTCCCACTGTCCCACACCGGGAATCGGGGACCATTTGGGACACCTGGGACAGATGGGACACTTCTGCACAGGCATGGTCCTGCCATCGTCCCTGTGCAGAAAGGCCCATCGCAAACGTCTCAGCGGGCGGATCCGACGCGATCCGCCCTTTCCTTTGCGGCTTCCGTTGCGGCGCTTGCCCGCCGTCGCCATCCGCTATATCGCCTTGCGGCAACCCGAGGACACGGATGGCCATCGCTGTCGCCAAACTTCTTCCCGAGGTCGTCGCCGCGGTCGAGGCCGCATCGGCGGCGGTCCTCGCCGTCTACAACACGGCATTCACCGTGCGCGCCAAGGCGGACGAGAGCCCGGTGACGGAGGCCGACCTCGCCGGCGAGCGGATCATCATGCCGCGGCTGCAGGCGCTGCTTCCGGACGTGCCGGTGATCTCGGAAGAGGCGCAGGCGGGACCGCACGCGATCGCCACCGTCGGATCGTGCTTCTGGCTGGTCGATCCGCTCGACGGCACCAAGGAGTTCGTCGCCCGCAGCGGCGACTTCACCGTCAACGTCGCGCTCGTCGAGGACGGCCGTCCGACGCTCGGCGTGGTGTCGATTCCGGCCATGGGCACCATCTACACCGGCGCCGGGCCCGGCACCGCGCACGGTGGGAGCATCGGCGGACCGCTGCGGCCGATCGCCGCGCGGAAGGTACCCGCCGATGGCGTGGTCGTGCTGTCGAGCCGGTCCCACGACAACAGCGCCGATATCGAGGCCTTCCTGAAGACCTATAAGGTCGCGGCGCGTCAGCCGGTCGGCAGCTCGCTCAAGTTCTGTCGCATCGCCGAGGGCGCGGCCGACCTTTACCCGCGCTTCGGCCCGACCTCGGAGTGGGACATCGCCGCGGGCCAGGCGGTGCTCGAAGCGGCGGGCGGCACCGTGACGACCTTCGACGGCGCGCCGATGCGCTACGGGAAGAAGGGTTTCCTCAACCCGGGCTTCGTCGCCCGCGGGCGCATGTGATGGCCGACCCGCACCGTCAGATCGTCGCCGCCACGCCGGCCGCGATCGGGGACGCCGCGCGGCTCGTGCGCGCGGGCCGCCTCGTCGCGTTCCCGACCGAAACCGTGTACGGCCTCGGCGCCGACGCGACCAACGACGCCGCCTGCGCGTCGATCTTCGCGGCAAAAGGCCGGCCGCGCTTCAACCCGCTCATCGTCCATGTCCTCGACCGCGAGGCGGCCGCCGCCCACGTGGTGGTGAGCGAGCTCGCCGCGCAGCTCATCGAGCGCTTCTGGCCGGGGCCACTGACATTGGTCCTGCCGCGCCGCAGCGATTGCAGGCTGTCGCTTCTCGTCTCCGCCGGCCTCGATACTGCCGCGGTGCGGAGCCCCGCGCATCCCGTCGCGCGCGATCTGCTGCGCGCCGCCGGAGTGCCGATCGCAGCGCCCTCGGCGAACCGCTCGGGAGAGATCAGCCCGACGGCGGCGGAGCACGTCGCGGCATCGCTCGGCGACGCCGTCGATCTGATCCTCGACGGCGGACCGTGCACGGTCGGCATCGAATCCACCGTGCTCGATCTCTCGGGGGCGATGCCGGTGCTGCTGCGGCCGGGAGCCGTCACCGGCGCGGCGCTCATGGAAGCGCTCGGTCGCGAGCTCGCGCGTGGCGCTCCCGTCGCCGAGGACGGCCGGGGACTGGCGTCCCCCGGAATGCTGGCGCGCCACTACGCGCCCGGCCGTCCGGTGCGCCTCGGCGCGCACGAGCGCAATCCCGGCGAGGCGCTGCTCGCATTCGGGCCCAGCGCGCCGAGCGGCGACGGCGTGCTCAATCTCAGCGCGTCGGGAGACCTCATGGAGGCGGCGGCCAATCTGTTCCGGATGCTCCGTGCCCTCGACCGACCGCAATACTCGGCGATCGCGGTGATGCCGATCCCCGCCGACGGGCTCGGCGAAGCGATCAACGACCGCCTCAAGCGCGCGGCGACGCCGGCGTAGTCGCCGCCCGGCAAAATCACCCGCCGATTGCCGCTGCGCGCGTCGCGGGCTTTAATCGCCTTTTCGGGAGAGGTGCATGGATCCGCAGGCAGCGCTCGCCGCCATCCGTCAGGTCGTCGGCGCCAAGGGAATGATCGAGGACCCGTCCGGGATCGCGCCTCACGTGAACGACGAGCGCGACCTGTTCCACGGCACCGCGCTCGCCGTCGTCCGCCCGGCATCCACCGCAGAGGTTTCGGACGTCGTCCGCATCGCCGCCGAGGCGCGGCTCCCGATCGTGCCGCAGGGCGGCAACACCGGGCTGGTCGGCGGCTCGGTGCCGCCGGCCGGCGCCAAGGGCATCGTCCTCAGCCTCGGGCGCATGAACCGCGTGCGCGCGATTGACCCGGCCAACAACACGATGACCGTGGAGGCGGGCTGCGTGCTCAAGGACCTGCAGGACAAGGCGCGCGACGCCGGCCGGCTGTTTCCGTTGAGCCTCGGTGCCGAGGGGAGCTGCATGATCGGCGGCAATCTCTCGACCAACGCCGGGGGCGTCGGGGTGCTGCGCTACGGCAACGCCCGCGAGCTGGTGCTCGGGCTCGAGGTCGTCCTGCCCGACGGGCGCGTGTGGGACGGCCTGCGCAGCCTGCGGAAGGACAACACCGGCTACGACCTCAAGCATCTCTTCGTCGGCGCCGAGGGCACGCTCGGCGTGATCACCGCCGCGGTGCTGAAGCTGTTCCCGCTGCCGGCCAGCCGCGAGACGGCGTTCCTCGCGGTGCCCGACGTCGCTTCCGCGCTCGCGCTGCTCAACGAGGCGCGGGCCGCGTCCGGCGAGGCGGTCTCCGCCTTCGAGCTGATTCCGCGCATCGGCATCGAGCTCGTGACCAAGCACTTTCCGGGAACCAGCACGCCGCTCGCGACCGATTCGCCGTGGTACGTGCTGATCGAGCTCACCTCGCCCGAAACCGGCGACGGCCTGCGCCGCCGGCTCGAGGGCATCCTGGAGTCCGCGCTCGAAAAAGGGCGCATCGTCGACGGCACGATCGCCGCCAGCGAGACGCAAGGCAAGGCGCTGTGGCGCCTGCGCGAGATCCTGCCGGAGAGCCAGACCCGCGAGGGCGGCTCGATCAAGCACGACGTCTCGGTTCCGGTGTCGCGGATTCCGGAGTTCATCGTGCGCGGCACCAAGGCCGTCGAGGCGGCGCTTCCCGGGGCCCGCGTGTTCGCGTTCGGCCACATGGGCGACGGCAACATCCATTTCAATGTCAGCCAGCCCGTCGGCGCGGACAAGGCGACCTTCCTCAAGGACTGGGAGCGGCTCAACCGCGTGGTCCACGACATCGTCGCCGAACTCGGCGGCTCGTTCTCGGCCGAGCACGGCATCGGAGTCCTGAAGAAGGGCGAGCTCAAGCGCTACCGCGGCGCGCTCGAGCTCGAGCTGATGCAGCGCATCAAGAGCGCGTTCGATCCCGCCGGCATCATGAACCCCGGAAAGATCCTCTAGTCCCCGACTCGGAATTCGTGTCACGAAGCGGTCGCCGCCGTCGGCGTGACATGCGACGGCGGCCCGCGGACGGGGCGGATTTTTTCTTGCATTGGGGGGTGATTTGCCCCACATACGCCCCCTGACTTTTGGACCCAACGTCTTCCCGATGGAGGGGGTGGAATGCCGCGCAAACTGTCCGCTCGGAACTCGGGCGTCGTCGTCGAACTCGGTCAGGTCGCCAAGGGCGTCGCCCTCGCCGCCGATCGCGATACGACGTCCAACGGCAAGGACTACTTCGTCGAGAAAAACGGGCTGAAGTTCGCCGGAACGCACCTCATCGTCGACCTGTGGGGCGCGGGCGGTCTCGACGACGGCGATGCCGTCGAGCAGATGCTGCGCGACGTGACGGAGACGTGCGGGGCCACCCTTCTCTATCTCCACGTTCACCGCTTCAGCGAGAACGGCGGGATCTCCGGCGTCGCGGTGCTGGCCGAGTCGCACATCAGCATCCACACCTGGCCGGAGCGAGGCTACGCGGCGGTCGACATCTTCATGTGCGGCAGCGCCGAGCCCCACAAGGCGATCGCGGTGCTGCGCGCGTGCTTCCGGCCTTCGCACGTGCAGATCGCCGAGCACAAGCGGGGCATGGTCGAGTGACCAAGCGGTGGTTCGAGGAAACGCTGTACCCGGACTACGGGCAGCGTTTCCTCGTCACCCGCACGCTCTACCGCAGGAAGACCCCCTACCAGACCCTCGAGATCCACGAGACGCCGGCGTTCGGCCGCGTGCTCGCGCTCGACGGCGTGTGCCAGACGACCGAGCGGGACGAGTTCTTCTACCACGAGATGATGGTGCACCCGGCGCTGCTCGCGCACGGCCGCGCGCGCAAGGTGCTGATCATCGGCGGTGGCGACGGCGGCATCCTCGAAGAGGTGCTGAAGCACCGCACCGTGACGCGCGCGACGATGGTGGAGATCGACGGCTCGGTCGTCGAGGTCTGCCGGAAGTACCTGCCGTCGATCTGCGGGCGCGCATTCGAGGACAAGCGCACCGATCTCGTCATCGCCGACGGCGTCAAGTACGTGGCCGAGACGCGCGAGCGGTTCGACGTCATCCTCGTCGACTCGACCGACCCGATCGGCCCCGCCGAGGTGCTGTTCCGCACCGACTTCTACGCGGCGTGCAAGCGCTGCCTGACGCCGCGCGGCATCCTCGTCACCCAGAACGGCGTGCCGTTCCTCCAAGGCGACGAACTCGCGACCACGCGCAAGCGCCTGCGCAAGCTGTTCAACGACACGGCGTTCCTGTTCGTCCCGGTGCCGACCTACATCGGCGGCGCCATGGCGCTGTCTTGGTCGAGTCTCGATCCGAAGAACCGCACGGTGTCGCTCGCGACCCTGACGCGGCGGTTCCGCGCGTCGCGCATCCGCACCCGGTACTACACGCCGGAGATCCACCGCGCGGCGTTCGCCGTGCCGGCGTACCTCGAGCGCCTCTAGCCGAAGACAGAGAGAAGAAGAGAGGCGCGCCGGACCGGGCGCGCCCGCAGGCGTGTCGGCGCCTCAGCCCGCCTTGATCTCGATCTTCTTCTCGCCTTGCGCCGACTTGCCGGTTTCCTTCTTCGGCAGCATCACCGAGAGCACGCCGTTCTTGAAGGTCGCGGCGATCTTCTCCTGGGCGACGTTTTCCGGCAGCGTGAAGGAACGGCGGAACGAGCCGTAGCTGCGCTCGACGAGGTGATACTCCTTCTTCTGCTCGTCCTTCTCCTCCTTGCGCTCGCCGGAGACGGTCAGGACATCGCCCGCGATCTTCACGTCGATGTCCTTCTCCTCGATGCCCGGCAGCTCCATCTCGATCTCATAGGCGCCGTCCGTCTCGGCGACGTTGGTGCGGGTCGAGAGCTGCGGGACCATCGCCTCCGCCCGGCGAAACGACGGCATGTCGAAGAAGCCGCGGCCGAAGTCGTCGAACAGACGGTCGATCTCCCGGTGAAGGTCCATCAACGGCCACGCGCCACGGGCAGGGACACCGGCTTTCTCGGCCGACAGCACCTCGGGTTCGTTCTTGGGCATGGAAACCTCCTTCTGCTGGTGGAATTTCGAACGTTAGGAGCCCGGCCGGGCCGCCACCTTGACCTGGATCACGGCACGGCCGTGACATCGGCTTCCTTGTCCCGAAAGCGCCGCAGCCGATAAAATGTTCCCCGGCGGCCAGCGGCGGCGCGCCACGGAGATCGACATGGATATCGGCGTCCCCTACCGCGACCTCGGCGCGATCGACGTGCGCGCGGCCGCCGATTTCGTCGCCGGGCTGCCAGACGACGCGTGGACGCGCAACACGTTCCGCCAGGAGATGCTCGCGGACAAGGTGCACGCGGCGACCCAGACCATCATCCTGCGCCACGAGTGGGTCCGCGACGAGAACCCGTGGGGCGCCCATGAGCTCGGCGACCTCGTGCGCGCGTGGGCTCGGCCGAAGGGCCTCGATCCGACGCCCTTCCTCCCGGTCGGCAAGGACGAAACGGCGATGGGGCCGGTGTACACGTTCCGTGAGTGGGACGAGTACCGGCCCCTGCTCGAACCGCTGGTCGAGCAGGCGATCCGCCCGGTGCGCACGCCGCGCGGCGTCGTGGTGCGGATCGCGCTCGTCGCGCTCAATCCGCACGCGGAGATCCTGCCCCACATCGACGGCCAGCCGTACGCGGCCGTGTGCCACCGCCTTCACGTGCCGCTCACCGGCGCCGGCGACGTCCGCTACAAAATCGCGAAGAAGAAGTTCTCGATGCGACCCGGCCGCGTCTACGACTTCAACAACCGCGTGACGCACTCGGTGAAGAACGCGGGCGGCTCCCGGCGCGTCAACATGTTCGTCGACTACTGGCCCGACCCGCCCTTCTACGTGCCTCCGGCGATCGGCGTGCACTGAGGCCCGCGCTTTTGACGCCCGCCACGACCGCCCGTAGAGTTGCCGCCGCAACGATCTACGGGAGGAAGCGATGCCGTCGCGCATGGACACCATCACCGTCGACAGCAAGCCGATGTCGATCTACGTCGCCGTGCCGGAGGGCACCGCGCCGTTTCCCGGCGTCGTGGTCATGTTCCATCGCGCCGGCATCGACGCGTTCACCAAGGACCGCGTCGACCGTCTCGCCGCCGCGGGGTTCGCGGCCGCTGCCCCCGATCTGTTCCATCGCTCCGCCGGCGGGCCGGAGAACCCGGACGCGCTGACGCTGCTGCGCGACGACCAGGTGCTCGCGGACACGAAAGCGACCGCCGAGCATCTGATCCGGGGCGGCATCGTCGCTGCCGACCGCCTCGCCATCCTCGGCCACTGCATGGGCGGACGCGCGGCCTTCGTCGGCGCTTCGTCGACGCCCTACTTCCGGGCGGCGGTGATCAACTACTGCGGCAACATGTTCAAGCCGTGGGGCGAAGGCGGCCCGTCGGCGTTCGAGCGCCTGAGCGGGCTCAAGGCGGCGGTCGCGGGCTTCTTCGGCAACGACGACAAGAACCCGTCGCCCGCCGACGTCGACCGCATCGACGCCGAGCTGACGCGGCTCGGCGTGCGCCACGAGTTCCACCGCTACGACGGCGCCGCGCACGCGTTCCAGAACTTCGTCCGCCCCGAGCAGCACCGGCCGAAGCAGGCGGAGGATTCCTGGGCCAAGGCGCTCGCGTTCCTCGAGCGCGAGATCGGGACCAAGTGACCGGACGGGTCCTGTCGGTCAACGTCGGCCGGCCGCGGGTCATCGGGATGCGCGGCGGCGAGCCGGTGACGTCCGGCATCGCCAAGGCGCCGGTCGCCGGGCCCGTCGCGGCCGGACCGAACGGGCTCGCGGGCGACGGACAGGCGGACCTCGTCAACCACGGCGGCGCCGACAAGGCGATCTATGTCCTCGATCGCTCCGACGCGGGGCTCTGGGAGGACCGGCTCGGCCGGCCGCTCGGCCCGGGCGCGTTCGGCGAGAACCTGTCGATCGAGGGCTTCCCGTCGACGTCGGTCCACGTCGGCGACCGTTTCCGCATCGGCGCCGCGGAGTTCGAGGTCACCCAGCCGCGCGTGCCCTGCTACAAGCTCGGCATCCACATGGGCGACGAGCGCTTCCCGGCCGCGTTCGCGAAAGCGCTCCGGGTCGGCTTCTATCTTCGCGTGATCGCGCCCGGCGCGGTGACTGCCGGAGACGCGGTCGTGCGCACCCACACCGCGACGACGCCGCTGACCATCGCCGATCTGATGGGGATCTATCTGACGGCGCGCGACGACGCCGCGCGTCTCGAGGCCGTTGCCGCGCTGCCGGCGCTGTCCGAGGCGTGGCGGACGCAATTCGCCGATCTCGCCGCCGCCGCGCGCGGCCGCTGAACCAAAAAAAGAGGGGCGGGTGTCGCCACCCGCCCCAGCGTCCGTGCAGGGGGAATTCAGACGGACGGAATGATGTTCTTCAACTCGGGGAACCACTGCCCGAGCAGGGTCTGCGGCCACGGCACCGCCATCACCTGGTCGAACATGACGTAGATCAGCAGCACGGTGCAGGCCGCGTACGTCAGCGTCAGGGTCCACCGCTCCTTCCCTTCGTAGCGCATGAAGAAGACGATGAAGAGCCCGGCGGTCGGGATCAGGCCGATGACGGCCATCACCGCCATGAAGCCGAGCAGGTACCCGAAGAACAGGGCCGCGCGGCGGATCACCTCCCAGTTCGACAGGTGACTGGTGCCCGAGTCGAGGTCCATGTGGATCTTCTGCTCGACTTCGTGCTCCGCCGCCTCGGCCAGACCTTCGACCCTCTTCGCCGTCGGCTTGCGGCACATCTCGTTGAACAGGCTGATCGCCACCATCGCGGTGCCGATACCGCCCACGATCATCGGGACGATGCGCGCGTCGAAGTTCCACTTGCTCGCCATCCACAGCAGCGAAGCCATCATCACGAGGAAGAAGATCGTGAAGAGCTGCGACACCTTGAATCGCGGAGCCTGCCACTGCGTCAGCATCTTGCCGACGCCACCCTGGATGCGGATGTCCTGGATGAACGGCTTGAACAGGCCGATGAAGGCGAGGATGAACATGATCGCCACCACCGGGCGGGCCATCCAGTCGATGCCGTAGCGCTCGACCGAGATGAACAGGTACCGCTCGATGATGTCGCCGAGCACCACGCCGAGAAGCAGCGGCGGCCGCGGCCACTTGAACTGCTTCATGATCCAGCCGAGGAGCCCGAAGAACAGCAGGGCGTAGAGATCGCCCCACTGCCGGGTCGCCTCGAAGGCGCCGAGATAGACGATGCCCAGCACCGCCGGCAGGACCAGCGTGTAGCGGAGCGTCGCGAGCTTGGCGAACTGCGGGCTGAACGCGTAGCACATGCCGGCGCCGAGGATGTTCGCCAAGGCGATCGACCACACCATCGAGAAGGTGATGTCGAGGTTCTTGGTGAGCATGTCCGGGCCCGGGACGAGGCCGTGGATCAGGAACGCGCCGAGCAGGATCGCCATGGTGGCGGAACCCGGCACGCCGAAGGCGACGGTCGGGACCAGCGCGCCGCCCTCCTTGGCGTTGTTCGACGACTCCGAGGCGATGACGCCGCGGACGTCGCCCGACCCGAAGGTCTTGGACGCGCCCTTCTCGGTGCGCAGCGCGTGGCCGTAGGCGAGCCAGTCGACCACCGCGGCGGAGATGCCGGGGATCGAGCCGATGCCGCCGCCGATCCACGAGCAGCGCATGATCAGCCACCAGTGGGTGAAGCAGTCCTTCACGCCCTGCCACTGGCCCTTGTAGACCTCGCGGCCGACGCCGCCGGCGGCGACCGACGTGCGCAGGACAAGGAGGTCGCAGAGCTCGGGCAGCGCGTAGAGGCCGAGCACCAGCGGCGTCAGCGGCAGGCCGTCCCACAGATAGAGGCTGTCGAACGTCCACCGCAGCGTGCCGGTCTGCGGATCGGAGCCGATCATCGCCAGCATGATGCCGAAGCAGCCGGCCGCAACGCCGCGCAGCGGCGCGCTGCCCGACAGAACGGCGACCATCGACATGCCGAACACGGCGAAGCCCAGAAGCTCGGGCGAGCCGATGAACAGCATGACGGGGCGAAGGATCGGAATGGTGATCGCCATCAGCGCGGCGCCGAACAGGCCGCCCATCAGCGACGACATGTAGGCCGCCGACAGCGCCCGGCCGGCCTCACCGCGTTTGGCCATCGGATAGCCGTCGAGCACGGTTGCCGCGGAGGCGGCACCTCCGGGCACGCCGAACAGAATCGCGGGGATGGGATCGCCGGTCGCCGTCGTCGAGCCGAGGCCCAACAGGAAGGCGAACGCCGTGTAGGGGTCCATGTCGAACGTGAACGGCAGCAGCATCGCGGTGCCGGCCAGTCCGCCGATGCCCGGGATGATGCCGAGCGTGAGGCCGAGGATCGCCCCCGCGCAGAGGAAGCCGAGGCGCACGGGGTCCATCATGATGAGGAACGCCTTACCGGCCGCCGCCGCCACGACTCCTTCGTTCGCAAAAAACTGTGCTATCGCGTCCATGTGTCATCCATCACTTCGGTGACTCGTTAAAAAAACAGACCCGCACACTGCGCCTGGCACACTCCGGGCATATTTCGGTTGGGCTTCTTGTTGCGCCGTCACCTTTGGTGATCGGCCGATCGTGTGCGGGGTAGCGCTCGCCCGTTCGAAGGCGGGGCGAGTTAGGCGAGGACCGCAGGAGGTCCTGTGGGATGGGTCGCGCGTTGTATCCCACTGTTTCTCAGCCGCGAGAGCACCTGGCTGTCCGCCGGAGCCGATCCGCTGCTGGAATATGCCGACGTGACGGAGCGGCATTCCGTCGCGGGCAGGCGCCGCGCGAGCCGGATCGCGTCGTCGTCGTCCGCACGCCGCTCCTCGACGAGGAGGACCTCGACGACCGGCGCGCGCTCGACGTCGTCCGTTTCGATGAGCGAAGCGACCGCATCGACGCCACTGCCGATCAGCGACGCCACGAGGAACACGATGGCGAGAACCGCGCGCATGCGCCGATACCGCCCTGTCTCCGTGGCAGATCCGATGACGTTCTTCAAAGTCCCCCCGTTGGCGTTACCGCCAGCGATCCGGGCTTATAACACAACCGGAACGCCGCTAGTGCATGCCTGAGTGCGATCCGAAAAACAACATGTTTTAAACATCTTGCGTGTCACGCCTGAGTGATTCCACGGATCATGTTCTTTATAGGTATTTACACTCTCAAGTGCGTATATACACGTAACGCGATGAATCATAGGGGATTCCACGAAAGGTCCGGGGCTCGCGGCCACCCGCGCCGGCGCCGCGGCAACGTGCCGCCGGGGGCCCGACCCGCGTCGGCGCATCCGCGCCGTACATTGCTTGTGGAGTTTGGGGGCGCGTTCGATGCCGACCGCGTCTTGCGGGGCCGCGGCGACTGCGCGATGGCGATGTCGCCGCTGCGCGCGATCGCGCGTTCCTGCCGCCACACTGCGTCGCTCGTCTTCCGCTCGCCGCGTTTGTCAGCGCGCGCTATGCTTTCGCAAAAGGTTCATCGTCGCTCGGAATCCCGGCGGAACGATGAGCCACAGGGCATAGGCGATGGGAGACGAGCATGCGGCGTTCGACGGCGTCTGCGTGGTGTGTCGCGTCACTCGCAGCGTTGGCCGTCCTTGCGACGACCGCGGCGCGCGCGCAGGACGGTAGCCAGTCCTTCAAAGGCAAGCAGATCCGGCTCTACGTCGGATCGTCGACCGGAGGCGGATACGATACCTTCGCGCGCGTGATCGCGGCGCACATGCCCCGCCACATCCCCGGGCAGCCGACCATCATGGTCCAGAACATGCCGGGCGCGGGATCGCTGGTGCTCGCCAATCACGTCTACAACCTCGGCCCGCGCGACGGGACGGAGATCGGCGCGGTGAACCCGCAGATCTCGCTCGACCCGATGTTCCATCCGGATCGCGTGAAATTCGACCCGCGACGGTTCAACTGGATCGGCAGCGCACTGACCGAAAATCACGTCGGCGTCGCCTGGCACACAACCACCGTGAGGACGTTCGACGACGCCTTCAAGGAGCAGCTCGTGGTCGCCGGATCGGGCGGCTCGACCGACACCTACCCCGATTTCACCAATGGCCTGCTCGGCACCAAGTTCAAGGTCGTCTCCGGCTACAAGGGAACGAAGGAGGGCATGCTGGCCATGGAACGCGGCGAGGTGACCGGCAACGTCGGCATCACCTGGGCGAGCCTAAAGGCCACGGGCGGCGAATGGCTGAAGAGCAAGCAGGTCCGGGTGTTCATCCAGTTCGGGCTGTCGAAGCACCCCGAGTTGCCCGACGTGTCGTGGATCTACGACTACGCCCGCAACGACGACGACCGCGCCGCGATGGACCTGCTGCTGGGCCCGCAGGAGTTCGGCCGGCCGTACATCGTCCCGCCTGACGTGCCCGCCCCGATCGTCGCGACGCTGCGCCGCGCGTTCGACGAGACGATGAAGGACCCGGCGTTCCTCAGCGAGGCCGAGAAGCGCCAGCTCGACATCGATCCGGTCGGCGGCGAAGCGATTCAGCAGATCCTGGAGAAGATGTACCGCGCGCCGCCCGCGGTGGTGGAGAAGGTGCGGCAGTTCGTCGACAAGTCCTGACGGACGACGCGTCGCGCCTCAGCGGCAACGCTCGAGGACGAAGCTGCGCCAGCGGCCGTCGGGCGATTCGCACACCGTGCCGCTCGCCGTGTGGCGGAAGCTGATGCCCTTCAGCCTCCAGGCCTTGCGGAATTGCTCGGGGTCGGCCAGCACGACGTCGCTCAGACGCTTGCGCATCCGGATGGCGACGTAGCGGCGCACCCCCAGCATGTAGGCGAGCCCGGCGAGCACGAACACCGCGACGCCCGCCTGCCAGCCGAGGAACCAGGCGGCGACACCGATGACCACCATGCTGACGTAGATGAACGGCGACGAATCGCTCTCGCGGTAGAGCGGCGAGTCCACGTGGTGCTGGCGTTTGACGTCGAGGCTGACCTCGACGTCGCCCCGCTCGACGGCCGTGCGCAGCAGCGGAAGGATTTCCTGGTCTTCCACGTCAGGCCGACTTCTCGTCGATCATCGCCAGCGCCTTGTCCGCCGGCAGCGTGAGCATCACCTGCGCCCCGACCGGATGGTCGTACTCGCGGCGGGCGCGGTGCCGCACGCGGAGCTCCTGCCCCTTGAGCGACACCAGATAGTCGATCACCTCGCCGAGGAACACCTTCGCGGTGATCGTGCCGCGGACTCCCTCCCCGTCGGCGGCGATCCCGATGTCCTCGGGGCGGATCGAGACGACCGTGCGCGAGCCCTGGGCGAGCGGCGCGGCGAACGTGCAGGCGAAGGTTCCCTGAGCGGTTTCGACCTGCCCGACGGCGCCGACCGAGGCCGACGCGCGGACTGCGCCGCGCAGGAAGTTCGTGGAGCCGACGAAGTCGGCGACGAACTCGGAGTTCGGATGCCGATAGATATCGAGCGGCGAGCCCCGCTGGACGACGCGCCCCTGGTTGAACACCGCGATCTCGTCCGACAGCGCGAGCGCCTCGGACTGGTCATGGGTCACGTACACGGCCGTGAGCCCCAGCGTCATCTGGAGATGCTTGAGCTCGAAGCGCATCTGCTCGCGCAATTTGGCATCGAGATTGGACAGCGGCTCGTCGAGCAGCAGAAGCCTGGGCTCGCCGACCAGACCGCGGGCGAGCGCGAGGCGCTGCTGCTGCCCGCCGGAGAGCTGGGTCGCCCGGCGGTTCTCGTAGCCGCCGAGACGCACGGTCTCGAGCGCGCGCCGGACTTTCTCCCCGATCTCGGCCGAGCTGTAGCGGCGGGTCCGCGAGACCCGGAGCGGAAACGCGACGTTCTCGAACACGCTCATGTGCGGCCAGATGGCGTACGACTGGAACACCATGCCGATGCCGCGCTCGGCGGGCGGCACGAAGACCCCGTGGGCGGCGTCGAACACCGTCCGCCCGCCGATCATGATCCGCCCCTGGTCGGGCCGTTCCAGCCCGGCGATGCAGCGGAGCGTCGTCGTCTTGCCGCAGCCCGACGGGCCGAGCAGCGTGAGGAGCTTGCCTTCGGGCACCGACAGACTGACGTCCTGCACCGCGGCCACCTTGACGCTGCCGACCGCGGCAAATTCCTTATGGAGATGTTCGATCTGGAGCATGGTTCCCTCTGCTAGCGGCGAGCGCTGACCCGCTCCTCCAAACGACGCATGACGATGACGATGAGCACCAGCGGCACGATCTGGACGATGCCCATGGCGCAGACGGCGCCGTAGCTGCCGCCCTCCTCCCACATCGTCAGGCTTATGGTGCCGAGCACGTTAGTGCCCGGGCCGGCGAGGAAGATCGAGGCCGCAAGCTCGCGCACGGCGAGCACGAACACATACAGCCATCCGGCGAGCAGGACGGGCGCCAGCAGCGGCAGCAGCACGCGGCCGAAGATCTGCGGCGGCGACGCGCCGGACACCTCGGCGACCTCCTCGAGCTCGCGGTGGATCTGGACGATGCCGCCGGAGGTGAAGCGCATGCCGTAGGGCAAGTACATCGTCACGTAGGCGATCAGCAGAATCCAGATCGTGTTGTAGACGGGGATCGGCAGGACCAGGTAGGCGAACAGGATGCTCGCCCCGATAATGACGCTGGGCACCGCGATCGGGACGAAGGCCAGCGTGTCCAGCAACCAGCCGTACCGCTTCATCGAACGCTGCGCGAGCCACGCCATCACGAACGTCAGGCCGATGACGAACGTGGCGGCCATCGCGCCGAGGAAGACGCTGTTCTTCACCGCGTTGAGAAACACGGGATAGCCGAGCACGTAGCGGTACGCGTCCAGCGTCATGTTGCCGAACACGGTCAGCGACGGCGGCGTCGCGTTCCGGAACAGCGACTGCCACGCCAGCGTGAAGAGCGGCAGCCCCAGCGTCACGATGAACATCAGGCCGGTGAGAATCGACACCGGCCAACGCCACCGACCGAGCCGTTGCGGCGTCGGCGCGTAGCCCTTGCCCGTCACCGTCGCGAACGCCTCGGCATTGGCGGTCGCGCGGCGGTAGAGGTACACGCCCGCCACGCAGATCACGAGCAGCGCCATGCCGAGCGCCGCCGCGGCGCCGAGATGCGGCGGAACCTCATGGGTCGCCGCCTGGATCTCGGTCGTGAACACGTGGATCCGCGCCGGCATCCCGATCAGCCGCGGCACCTCGAAGGATTCGAGCCCGCGCACGAACAGGAGCAACATCGTCGACAGGATCGCCGGACGGAGCAGCGGCAGCGTGACCCGCGTCGCGACCTGCCAGGTCCGCGCACCGGAGATCACCGCGGCCTCCTCCATGCGGATGTCCAGGACCCGGAACGCCGGGCCCATGAGAAGGTAGGCGAGCGGGAAGTAGTGGCTCGACAGCGCCCAGATCATTCCCGTCATCGTGTAGATGTTGAACGGAGCATCGGTGAGACCGAAAAGGTTCTTCACCTCGGTATTCAGCCACCCGATGTTCGGGCTGAGGATCAGCATCCACGCCATCGTCGTCAGCAGTCCCGGCAGCGCGAACGACAGCAACGCCAATGTGTGGAAGAGACCACGGCCCGGGGCATCGGTGCGTTCCACCACCCACGCCACCAGCGCCCCGAGCAGAAACGTCAGCACGCCGGTGCCGAGCGCGAACACCACCGAATTCCACAGCAGGAGCGGAATCTGGTTTTCGGAGTAGGCGCGGATGAAATTCGCCCAGGTGAACGCGCCGGGCCCGAACGGCGTATCCTCGGAGAATGCGGTGTAGAAAAGCGCGCCGACCGGCACGAAAACGAGCCAGACCGCAACAGCGGTGCAGCCGATCAGCAGCAGCGTCCAGGGCTTGAGCAGGCCCGCCAGCCGCGCCAGCGGCTCGGGGAGGCGTTGCATCGTGTCGACGGCGGCCAAACGATCCTCCCTACGGACGCGCGGCGGCGCCTGGGGTTGGTACGCAAACGGCCGGCCCCGCAGAGGCCGGCCGTTGCAGTCGATGTTTAGCGCGTTCCCCCGGCGGGAACAACGGCGCTAGCGCGGCTGGCTGAAGGTCTCCTTGAAGAGCTTCTGCCAGCGCTCGTCCTCTTCGGACGTCATCGTCGACACCCTCAGCTTGTGGCCCTCGAACGCCTTGAGCACGCCCGGCGGATTCGTCTCGACGTCGGGACGGGTGGGAATGCGACCGGCCGTGGTCAACTGCTTCTGGCCCTCGGGGCTCAGCATGAAGTTGGCGAACAGCCGAGCGGCATTGGGGTGCGGGGCCTTGGCGTTGACGCCGATCTGCCCGAAGAACACGACCACCGGATCGACCACCCAGAAGTCCGTCGGCCCGCCCGCCAGCTTCACGTTGACGATGAGATTCGTGTAGTTGTTGAGTTCGACCGCGTACTCGCCGGCGCCGACCGAGCGGGCCAGTGCGAGGTGGCCGTTGGTGGTGGCCACCTTCAGGGTCTTGATCAGGTCATCCACGAGCTTCTTGGCCTTTGCGTCGCCGTAATGCTCATACATCGCGCGCAGCCACTCGCGGTCGCTGAAGTCGATGGCGACCTTCCCCACCCAGTCCTTCTTGCTGAGGAAATCCTCGTACGTCTTCGGCAGGTCTTCCTTCTTGACGAGTTTCGTGTTGTACCCCGGCGAATTGTAATTCGCGTAGACGCCGTACCACTTCTTGTTCGGCCCTCGCGCCTCGGGGATCACATTCTTCGCCTCGGGCGGGTCGAAGGCGACGAAGAGCTGTTCCGGCATCTTGCTGACAGTGGTGGTCTGGAGAGCATCCCACGACTGCTTGTTCGCGCGCGCTTCGACCATGATCCGCGCCATCAGGCCGGTGTCGGAGTTGCGGACGTACTCGGTCTTGAGGCCTGTCGAGTTCTCGAAGAGCTTCAGAAGCGGCAGCGCCTCTTCTTCATTCATCGAGCCGTAAAGGGTGAAGGAACCTTCCTTCTTCGCGTCGGCGAGAAGCTTGGGGTCGATCCACGACGGGCCGGCCTGGGCGACCTGCACGGTCGGCTGTGCCTGATCGGCGCGAGCAACCGGCGACCAGCCGAGAACGGCCATGGCCGCTGCCGCGACGGCGACAGTTTGCCGGGCGGTGGCGAAAGCGGTGAAGGTCATAATCGCCTCCCTTTCTTCTACAGCGACGGAAAGCGCGGATTATCGGCGGCAGCGCTGCGCTGTGTCAAACCGCCACAGCCGCGAAAGCACCCGGAACGCGCGGAAGGGAGAATGGTGCCCAGGGCCGGAATCGAACCAGCGACACGCGGATTTTCAGTCCGCTGCTCTACCAACTGAGCTACCTGGGCCCGGAGAACACGGGTCACGAGCGTACCCGCGCGGGAAACACGGGCTTATAGACAATACCCGCTGCCGTGGCAAGGCTGGGCGCCCCGCTTCCCTAGGGTTTCGGCGGCCCGGCGGGGGGTGTCTGGATATCGTCCTCAGGCGAGGCCGGATCTGCCGTCGGAATGCGGTAAGCCTCGCCGAGCCACCGCCCAAGGTCGATGTCGGCGCAACGCTTCGAACAGAACGGCCGCATCTCGACCGTGCTGGGTCGGCCGCAGATGGGGCACGGCTTGCCTCGACCGGTGGCGGCGAATGGCGCCACGTTCGACGTCGCCCCTTCGGGCGGAGCCGGCGCATCCACAGGCTTCGATGGCTTGTCGTTGGTCATGGCTGTCAATCCAGTCTGAACCGATCGGCGGCGACGGTCGAGTCGACGATGATTTCCACGGAACGCCCGGACCGCGCGACAAGTTCGCGACGGGCCGCCTGGGCCTCGGGAGTCTCCATCACCGCAGCCACGCTGGGCGGAACGGCAATCCGAATCGGACCGCCCGCGGCTGTCCCACGAGCAGCCTCTCGGAACGCCGCGAGCGCGGTGAGCAGGGGCACCTGAACGAAACCGGTACCGTCGCACACCTCACACGGCACCTCGAACTGCTGGTCGACGGCTGGGCGGCCCCGTCGGCGAGACAACTCGATAAGGCCGAGGTCGGAGAATCCCGTCAGGCGCACGGGCGTGGGATCTTCAGCGAGCGCGTCTCGGAACGCGTTAAGGACCTGTTCCCGTCCGGTCGCATCTTCGTCCATGTGCACGAAATCGACGACAATGAGCCCTCCGAGGTCCCGCAGCCGAATCTGCCGCGCGGCCTCGACGGCCGCCTCGAGATTGGTCGCGCGTATCGTCGCCTCGGCGGAACTGCCGCCGATATGCCTCCCGGTGTTCACGTCTATCGCCCACAGCGCCTCGGTGCGCTCGATGACGAGACTTCCCCCCGACGGAAGCGGGACTCGACGGTCCCACACCCGTTCGAATTCGACTTCGATTCCTTCCATCTCGAAAAGCGGAATTGGTCCCGTATGGCGGCTCAACGCAGAGGACAATTCGGGTCGGTAGCTGCTCAAGAACGCTTCCGCAGCCGCGAATGCGTCCGCATCGTCCACGACGATGCGCCGCACCGCTGCGGATGCCTTGTCCCGGAGAATGCCCGCGATGGGAGATGCCTCCGAGTAAAGAAGCGATGGGGGAGTCGTAGCCGCTGCGCGCTGGCCAATGTCGTTCCAGCGCGCGCGCAGCGCGCCGGCTTCATGGGCGAATTGCGCCGGGGTGCCGTCGGGCGCGTTGGTCCTTGCGATCCACCCTTCGCCGGGAAGGGACAAGGCCTCGAGCGCGGCCTTGATTCGTCCGGCATCGGTTTCTTCGCCGATGCGGCGCGACACGTGAATGCCGTCACCGGTCGGCATGTAGACGAGGAAGTGCCCCGGAAGGCGCACAGAAGCGCTGAGTTGCGCACCTTTGCCGCGCTCGGGCTCGCGGGTGACCTGGACGATCGCTCGTGCCCCTTCGTGCAGGGCTGCGCGAGCCGCTGGGTCCGCCGGAACCGGCAGAAAGCCTGCCTTCGACGCTCCGATTTCGACGAACGCCGCGCCCATCCCGGCGACGACGCGCGTGATGCGGCCGAGGTAAACGTTGCCGAGCGTCGTGGCCCGACCATGCAGGAATCGGTGGAGTTCGACCGCGCGGCCGCCGGTGAGACACGCGATCCGCGTTTCCCCCGGCGATACCGAGACGAGGATCTCGTCGATCACGGGCGAGCCGCGCCGAAGCCGAGACCCCGTAGAAGGCGCGCGGTCTCGAACAGCGGAAGGCCGACGATGTTGGAATACGATCCGGAAACGAACGAGACGAATGCAGCCGCGCTTCCTTGGATGGCGTAACCACCCGCCTTGTCGCGCCATTCGTCGCTGGCGAGATACGCCTCGATTTCGTCGGCCGTGAGCCGGCTGAAGCGGACGGCGCTCACCACGGTCCGCCGATGAACCGTTCCGCAGGGCGCGACCACCGCGACCCCTCCGATGACGCGGTGGCGACGGCCGGAGAGCAACGCGAGGAAGCGCCGCGCCTCGGATACGTCGTTCGGCTTCGCGAGCATACGTGTGCCGACCGCGACAACCGTATCGGCGGCCAGCACGTAGTGGCTCGGAAAGCGGGGGGCGATGGCCAGTGCCTTCGCCTCGGCGATGCGCCGGGCAAAGGCGAGCGGGCGTTCACGCAAAAGGGGGGTTTCATCGAGATCGGCGGGAGCGATCTCGGACGGCGCAATGCCGACCTGGCGCAGCAGCTCAAGTCGCCGCGGCGAGGCGGACGCCAGGATCAGACGCCCACCCGGCGGCTGCATCCGGAGTTACTTGAAGCGGAAGATGATGCGACCCTTGGTCAGGTCGTACGGCGTCATTTCGACGTTGACCCGGTCGCCAGCGAGCACGCGGATACGATTCTTGCGCATCTTGCCCGAGGTATGGGCAAGAATCTCGTGGTTGTTGTCGAGCTTCACCCGGAACATGGCGTTCGGCAGCAGCTCGGTCACCGTACCGCTGAACTCGATAAGATCTTCCTTTGGCATTGGTCCTTCGCGTCGAGGTTGCGGCCTAGAAAATGGTCGTTGGCGCGCACCCGGTCAAGGCCGGATACGTGGGCCGGGATGCCGTAATGATGCCGATTCCGGTCAATCGCCGCGTCCGACGTTGAGCCGGACACCGACCGACAGGCCGTGTGCCGCCAGCCCCTCGGCGGCGGCGAGATTCATCGCCGCCGGACCGATGGCGCGCAGCGACTCGGCATCGCAGGCGACGACCGAGGTCCGCTTCATGAAGTCGGTGACCGATAGGCCCGACGAGAACCGGGCCGCGCCGGAGGTCGGCAGAACGTGATTTGGGCCGGCGACGTAGTCGCCGACGGCCTCGGGCGTGTAGCGGCCGAGGAAGAGTGCACCCGCGTTGCGGATCCGGTCGGCCATCGACGCCGGATCGGCAACCGCGATCTCGGCGTGCTCGGGAGCGATCCGGTCGACGATCGCAGGGGCCTCATCGAGCGACCGGACGACGATGACGGCCCCGAAGCGTTGCCAGCTCTTGGCGGCGATGGCCGAGCGCGGTAGCGTCTTCAGGAACGACTCGACGGACGACTCGACCGCCTGCGCGAACCGCGCGTCGTCGGTAACGAGAACGCTCTGGGCGTTCTCGTCGTGCTCCGCCTGCGAGAGGAGATCGGCGGCAATCCAATCGGGATCGTTTTGCGCGTCGGCGACGACCAGGATCTCCGACGGGCCGGCGATCATGTCGATGCCCACGGTGCCGAACACCTGGCGCTTCGCCGAGGCGACGTAGGCGTTGCCCGGCCCCACGATCTTGTCGACCGGACGGATCGTCCTCGTGCCGAAGGCGAGCGCCGCCACCGCCTGAGCCCCGCCGATCCGGTAGATCTCGTCGACGCCGGCAAGCTTCGCCGCAACGAGGACCAAGGGATTGATCTTTCCATCGGGCGTCGGCACCACCATGACGATGCGCGGCACGCCCGCGAGCTTCGCCGGCAGCGCATTCATCAGGACGGACGACGGATATGCGGCGGTCCCGCCCGGCACGTAGATGCCGACGGCTCCGATGGCGGTGAACTTCGCGCCGAGACGCACTCCGGTGGCGTCGGTCCAGGCAAGGTCCTTCGGCAGCAAAGCCTTGTGATAGGCGGAGATCCGTTCAGCCGCGAGGTTGAGCGCGGCGACCGCCTTCGGCTCCGCTTCGGCTGCCGCCCTGGCGATGTCCGAAGCGCCCAACGACATCGTGCCGGAGGTGAGCGTCAGCCGATCGAAACGCGCCGTGTAGTCCAGCACCGCCGCGTCGCCCCGCTCGCGGACATCGGCGATGATCGCGGCAACCACACGGTCGACGTTCGCCTCTTCCGACTGCCGACCGGCCAGGAAAGCATCGAGGCGTTGCGGGAAATCGGGTTCGGAGGTGGCAAGCCGGGCGACCATGTCAGGCCTGCGGCGTAGCGGCGACGGCGCGCGAGAAGTCGTCGATCAGTGACTTCACCTCGTCCGGGCGCGTCTTCAGCGCCGCACGGTTGACGATCAGCCGCGACGTGACATCGGCGATCTGCTCGACTTCGACCAGTCCGTTCGCCTTCAGCGTGGCGCCGGTCGAGACCAGATCGACGATGCGCTGGGACAGGCCAAGCGACGGAGCGAGCTCCATCGCGCCGTTCAGCTTGATGCATTCGGCCTGGACGCCGCGGGCGGCGAAGTGACGACGGGTGATCTCGGGATATTTCGTGGCGACGCGGACGTGCGACCAGCGCCGGGGATCGTCCTCGGTGGAAAGCTCCGTCGGCTCCGCCACCGACATGCGGCAACGGCCGATGCCGAGATCGAGCGGCGCGTAGATCTCGGCGTAATCGAACTCCATCAGGACGTCGTTGCCGGCGACCCCGAGCTCGGCGCCGCCGAAGGCGACGATGGTCGCGACGTCGAAGCTGCGCACCGAGATGATCTCGAGATCGGGCCGATTGGTGGTGAACTTGAGCTTCCGGGTCTTCGGGTCGTCGAACGCCGGCTCCGGGCGGATTCCCACCCGGTCCATCAGCGGTCGGAACTCGTCCAGGATGCGTCCTTTCGGAAGCGCCATGACGAGCGGCTTGTTGGTGGCCGGCATCGGCTCCACGGCCCGATCTCCACGGCTTCGGCCGCGCGGCGCGGCCGAGAAGCTTTTCAGAATCAAAGCGTTATTGCGGACAGAGCCCGCGCAATCGCGGGAAGGCGGGAGTTTTAGCGGTTTTGTCCCGAGGGCGCCACTGGATGTTTCGGACGGAAGGCCGTCGGCCAGTGCTCGTCGAGGTCCTCCATCCGGCACTCGACGCGCTCGGTCCGGAGCAGGATTTCGGCGTCGCCGGCGAAGATCAGCCGCACCGCGGCGCTGCCGTCCTCGCCCTCCGTCGTCAGCGCCAGCAACTCGAGGATCCGGCTGGAGTCGCGCGGGTCGAAGCCCCGGACCTTCACGCCGGTGACGGTCTCGAAGCAAAGGCCGCAATGGACACGCTGATATCCGGCGTCCTCCTCTTCGTCCGGCGATACGTCCTCGTCGCCGTCCGCGTCGGCGATCTCCGGCAGCGAATCGGCGCTGACATCCTCCCAGCAGAAACGATTGGCGACGAGCACGAAGCGGTGCTCGTCCTTGAGGAAGCACATGTCGCCGACGGCGACCAGCGCGTCCTGGAGACACGCTGAGATGACCTGAACGTCCTCTTCGTCTTCGGCGCGAAGCTTCAGCTTCTCGGCCATCGTGAGCCCCACTCGCGCAGGCGCTAGTCGTGCAGTCGCTCGATATCGGCGCCGAGGGTCGAGAGCTTCTCCTCGAGCCGCTCGTAGCCGCGGTCCAGATGATACACCCGGTTCACGACGGTTTCTCCACCCGCGGCGAGGCCGGCGACCACCAGCGACACCGACGCACGGAGGTCCGTCGCCATGACCTGGGCACCGGTCAGTTCCTTGACTCCCCGCACCATCGCCGAAGCGCCGTGGACCGTAATGTTGGCGCCCATGCGCGACAACTCCGGCACGTGCATGAACCGATTCTCGAAGATCGTCTCCGTGATCATCGCCGCGCCGGACGCCGTCGACATCAGCGCCATCATCTGCGCCTGGAGGTCGGTCGGGAAGCCGGGGAACGGCTCGGTCATGACGTCGACGCCCTTCAATGGCCGCTGGCCGCGGGCGACCTTCACGCCGCGCTTGGTCGCCGAAACCTTGAGTCCGGCCTCGACCAGTTTCGCGAACGTCGCCTCCGCCAGCGCCATGTCCGCGCCGATCAACTCGACCTCGCCGCCCGCCGCGCCGACCGCCATCGCGTAGGTGCCCATCTCGATGCGGTCGGCGACGATCGGATGATCGGCCCCGTGAAGCTTGGAAACGCCTTCGATCGTGAGACGTTCCGTGCCGATGCCGTCGATCTTCGCGCCCATGGCGACCAGGCACTTGGCCAGGTCGGCGATCTCGGGCTCGCGGGCGGCGTTGTCGAGGACCGTGCAGCCGCTCGCGAGCGAGGCCGCCATCAGGAGATTCTCGGTGGCGCCGACGGAGATGAACGGGAACACGATGTGCGCGCCCTTCAGTCGCCTCTTGGCGCGCGCGGTGATGTAGCCACCCTCGAGATCGATCTCGGCGCCCATCTGCTGCAGCGCCTTCACGTGAAGATCGACCGGCCGGTTGCCGATGGCGCACCCGCCGGGCAACGACACCTTGGCCTTCCCCTCGCGGGCCAGCAACGGGCCGAGCACCAGCACCGACGCCCGCATCTTGCGGACGAGGTCGTAGGGCGCCACGGTGGACCGGATAGTGCCGGCCGAGAGCGTCAGCGCGCGACCGGTGTTGCCGCCGTTCTTCGCGTGGCCGTTCATCTCGATGCCGACGCCGAGCTGCGCGAGCAGATCGGCCATGGTGGAGATGTCGGCGAGATGCGGGATGTTGATGAGCGTGAGCGGCTTGTCGGTCAGCAGGCTTGCCGCCATCAGCGGGAGCGCCGCGTTCTTGGCGCCCGAGATCGGCACGGCGCCGCGCAGCCTGCGCCCGCCGCGAATACGAATGCGATCCATCGGTCAGACGCTCAGAGCTTGGGGAGGGTGACGCCGGTCTGGCGCATGTACTTGCCGCCGCGATCGGCGTAGGAGACTTCGCACGAGCCCTCGCCTTTGAGGAACAGGAACTGGCACGCGCCTTCGTTGGCGTAGATGCGCGCCGGCAGCGGCGTCGTGTTGGAGAATTCGAGCGTCACGTGGCCCTCCCACTCGGGCTCGAGCGGCGTCACGTTGACGATGATGCCGCACCGCGCGTAGGTCGACTTGCCGAGGCAGATGACCAGCACGTCACGGGGAACCCGGAAATACTCGACGGTGCGGCCGAGCGCGAAGCTGTTGGGCGGGATGATGCAGGTGTCGCCGGTGCGATCGACGAAGCTCTGGGACGAGAACTTCTTCGGGTCGACCACCGCGGAGTCGACGTTGGTGAAGATCTTGAACTCGGGAGCGACGCGGGCGTCGTAGCCGTAGGACGAGAGCCCGTACGAAATCACCCCTTCCCGCCTCTGGTTCTCGACGAACGGCTCGATCATGCCGTGCTTCGTCGCCATATCGCGGATCCAGGTATCGGGCAAAATCCCCATGAAATCGTCCTTAGCGGATGGCGCGGGTATCGCGCCGGCGCGCTCTTGTTAGCGCACCAGGGCGAGTCCGTTCAAGGCACGGCTCGCCGTCTCACCCTTTGTTGTGGTCGGAGTTGCCGTCTCCGGACCGGGCACGGCCCTGGGCCTTTCGCTTCACCAGATTGTCGCGGAGAGCCCGGGCAAGGCGTTCCGCCCGGGGGGTCTTGGACCCGGTGTCGGATGCCGCAGGGCGCGGTTTGGCTGGAGTTCTCGGCTGATCGGCCATGGAAGCGGGACGCGGCAGGTAAGGGTTCCTTCAATACCGCCATCTAGGATGCCCCGCTCCCGGCGCGGTCGCAATGCGGGCGCGCTGCGATCTTCGCGGAAGAGGCCGCGGCCACAAAGGTTGCGCTGCGGAATCCTGTGTGGCAAGTTGCGCGCCTCTTTTTTCCCCCATGCCGCCGTAGCTCAGGGGCAGAGCACGTCCTTGGTAAGGACGGGGTCGGTGGTTCGATTCCACTCGGCGGCACCATTCCCACATCGCGACCGAACGGCAGCCTCTCGGCCAGCGCCGATCGACAGCGGCAGACCGGGCGTTAAACGCCCGGTAACGATCGCAGCGGCTCGCGTCATCCTTCCGTGACGCGATCATCGTTCCCGACGAGCCGGCGGCATTTGACTCGGGCGCCGCCATGGCCTGGAATCGCGCTATGGCTCGCTCGACGATCGTCTTCCTCGACCGCGCGACGATCGGCCCGGGGGTCACCATTCGCCGCCCGCAGTTCGATCACGCGTGGATCGATCACCCGCAAACCGCACCGGACCGGATCGTCGAGCGCCTCGCGGACGCCGAGATCGCGATCACGAACAAGGTGCCGCTGCGCGCCGAGACGATTGCCGCGCTACCGCGACTGCGGATGATCGCGGTCGCCGCCACCGGAACCGACGTCATCGACGTGCCGGAGTGTCGCCGCCGCGGCATCACGGTCTCCAACATCCGCGGCTACGCGACCACGACGGTCCCCGAGCACACGTTCGCCCTGATCCTCGCGCTGCGCCGCAACCTGGTCGAGTACCGCGACCAGGTCCTTTCCGGCCGCTGGCAGGACGCTGGCCAGTTCTGCTTCTTCAATCGGCCCATTCGCGATCTGGCCGGAGCGACGTTGGGCGTTGTCGGGTCCGGCGCGCTGGGGCGCGCGGTCGCGGCACTGGGTCACGCGTTCGGGATGAAGATCATGTTCTGCAACCCGCACGTGACGGTCCCTCCTCCGGGCGAGCGGTTCGTATCGCTCGACGAACTCCTGCACCTGTCGGACGTCGTCACGCTGCATCTGCCGCTCACCGCCGAGACGCGGGGAATGATCGGACGGGAGGAGTTGCGGCGCATGAGGCCGGACGCGATCCTCGTCAACACCGCGCGCGGCGGCATCGTCGACGAGGACGCGCTGCTGCATGCCTTGCAGGAGGGATGGATCGCGGGAGCGGCGCTCGACGTCGTATCGCGGGAGCCGCCGGCGGCGGACTCCGCGGCCATGCAGATCGCGCGATTGCCGAACGCGATCGTGACGCCGCACGTAGCCTGGGCAAGCATCGGCGCGATGCAGCGCCTGTGCGATCAATTGATCGACAACATCGAGGCGTATGAGCGCGGCGCTCCGGTCAACGTCGTGGGCTGACGACGGTCAGCGGGCGCCGCCCCGCCACTTGTCGAACGAGCGCGCCCCCGTGTAGCCGAGGTAGCCCGCGCCGAACAGCCACCACAGGCTGTCGGGAATCGCGGCGAGCAGCTTGCCGATGTTGGCGGCGGCCCGGTCGACATGCGCCGGAGCCCAGATCCCGATGACCCCGCCGACGAAGGCGAGGATGATCACGCTGTACATGATGTAGAGGAAGGTCGGCCGGGCCCGGCTGGTCCACGGGTCGGCGGATTGGGCCTCGGCGATAATGGCCGCGAGCGACGCCTTGATCTCGTCCAGCTCGCCCGCCTGCTGCTGTTTCAACAGCTCGACCTTGGCCCGTTCCCGCGCGACCGGATCGGGAATCACCTTGTCGATGATCCGCAAGCCGGCGCCGACGATGTCGTCTATTCCGAAGGCCATCTAGCCCTCCTCGATCATCTGCGCGATGCGCTGGGCGCGGGAGCCAACCTGCGCGGCCCACTTCGATGCCCGCGCTTCCGCGGCGGCGCTGGTGAAATCGCCCTTCGCCATGAATCCGAGCATCCGGCGGAAGCCGAGAAGCCCCGCAATTCCCATGTTGAAGGCCATGTTCATCAAAGCCCTCTGCCGAGCATCCGAGAGCGACCGCCACCACGGCACGGCCTTGTCGAGCCCATCGGCGGCGTCAACGATGTCGTTGGCCAGGAGGTCTTTGGCTTCCGGTTCCGTGATCCCCTTGTCGACCAGGTTCCGACCGACTCCGATGGTGAGTCGGCCCGCCGTGCAGCGGTAGGGCTTCAGCTTCAGCCCCTCGTCGCGGATCAGCTCGGCGGTGAGTGCCGCGAGGTCGAACGTCACGCCTCCCACCATGCCGCGCACCGCTCGCACACGGCCCTGAGCAGTCGACGCGCGGTCTGGGTCTCCCAGATCCGGATCAGCGTATAGATGATCGTCACGGCCGCGGCGACCGGGGGAAGCCATTGCACAATGACCGCGAGCGTGATCCCGCCCGCGGCCCAATCGGCCGCGTGTTTGGCTGTGTCGTGGTTCAAGGCAATCCCCGATGAGGTGGTGCGTGCATGCGCCGTCCGCGCCAACGGACGACGTGCGGCCCCCGCCGGAGACATCCGGTCGGGGGTTCAATTTTGCGATGTCAGGGTGCGAATACGGCGCGCAACGGATCGGCGTGCGCGTTGATGGCTCAACCTTGATCGGTGGGCTTCACCGCCAAGCGGCAGCTGTAATCGAGACGATTGAGGAGGGGCATCTGTCGATCGCGGAAATAGGCATCGACGGCCTGACGCTGACCCCGGTAATGCCCGTAATCGTCAATGATGAGGACACCGTTCGGACTCAGCCGTGGGTAGCAAATCTCCAGCGTGATCTTTGTCGACTGATACCAGTCGGTATCGAGACGAAGGAGCGAGATCTGGCCCGGCGAGTTTTCCGCGACGGTTTCTTCGACCATGCCTTTGACGCAAACGACGTTCTCCATCGGATAGCCGGTGCTTTGCATGTTCGCCCGAACTTCTTCGAGCGACACGTAGCCCCAGCCACTTCCTTCATCCGTCTTCTGGTGACGCTGCCAATCTTCGATTGCTCGATTACCCCAGAGATCGACGTCGAGCTCGGCGTCGGGCTTGGGATGCCCTTCGTAGGTGTCGAAAAGGAAGAGGCGGCGGTTCTTCTCTCCCAATGCGAGCAGCGTCTGAGCGACGAGCATCATGCTGCCGCCTCTCCAGACGCCGGTTTCGACCAGATCCCCCGGGATTTTGTTGTTCACGATGTACTCCACGGCTTTGTATAGGCCGTAGAGTCGCTCTGCAGAGGTCATCGTGAATGGCTTGCACGCCTCGTAGATGGGGGCAAAGCCGGGATCTAGATCCTTGAGGCCCGCAAGCGTCGCCTGGAGCGCCATGACCGACTGATAGTCACGGCTTTCCTTCTCCTGGAGGGCGATCGAAACCTCATGGAGCTTTTGGTTTATCTGCGCGATCGTCGCCTGGTGCTGCGCAATTTGCCGATGAAGTTCACTGACAGCTGCCTCATCCTCGATTGTCTTCGAGGCTTTCTCGACGAGATAGTCCAGCGTGCTTTTCTTCAGCGCGGAGATCCCAGCGAGGTCAATCCTTCGAAAAAAACTTCCGGACAAAACTTTCTCCTACAGGGAAGGTGATCCGCTGGTGGTTGCCGCCGCTACCGGGTGCGCGCTGTTAGGAAATCGTGCCGGAGACGTCGCCGGGCCACACGGTGCCGTCCGAAATCAGCGTGGCGTTGATCACCTGATATTTCGTGGCCACCGTGTTTGAGCCCGCACCGGCACCGTCCACTGTCACGCCCCCATAAAGGCGCGCTCCGTCCGCGACCTGCGCGAATGGCCCCCGGTTGTTGCTGGCGTCCCGGAACTCCAGCCCACCAGCGACGGTCAGCGTGCCGTTGTAGGAGAACTGCACGGCACTCGAAATGCGGAGGTGGGCGTATGCCCCGCCGTCGATGTAGTTGTGTCCACCGACGTTGAAGAAGCCGCCCGTGTTGCCGACGAGGTGAGTCCCGAGCGGCATCGCGTCGAAACGGCAGTTCGCAATATCGACGACCGCGCCCTGTCCCTCGTTGAAGACCGCCTTGGAATAGCTGCCGGAGGCTTTGAACGTAACGCCATCGATCTGGAGGATCGCGTGGTCCCGCAGATAAATCGCCGGCATCAAGGCATCGGCCCATATCTTCACGTTTTCGGGGTGAGCCATGTTGCCGACGATCTTGATCAGCTCGGCACCGACCGGCGTTCCGAAGGCGAAAAGAACGTACCCGTCCGGTCCGGCGTAGTAATTGCCATCGGCAAGCTGAACGATCGGGCTATTGTCTCCGAAGTCGTGCTTCGACTTGAGGGCCTTGTATGCCCCGGCGATGGTCTTGAAGGGGAGCGCGATACCGTCGTTCGAGTCGTCGCCATTGACGGGATCGACGTGGAACGTCGGGCGCGTTGTCCAAAAGGTTCTAGCCACAGCGAGGCTCCTTAGAGGCCATGCCGCCGTGAGCGCAAGAGCAGTCAGGAATCCGCGCCGGTCCATTGGTTGCCGACATTTATATCACCTCACCCTTCTGGCTGTCATGGTGCCGAACCCGTAGGCCGTGCTCGCGGCAAAATTGGCGCGGGTATTCAGATACACGATGGTGGTCGCGTTCAGGCTGAAGCGGACCCTCGACAGCGTTAGACCGAAATCGCTCGGACCCGTCGGCATCGTCGCGGAGTTGGCCTGGAATTTCCCCGGCGTGATCACCGATGCGTTGGAGGACGTGGCGACGGCGATTTTTTGGAACGTGGTCGTCGTTGACGCTCCGAACGTGAAATAGCCCATTGCCTCGACGTCCCAATCTCCGGCGGTGAGCTGGACGCCCAAGCAGTCGAGCGCAGATCCGTTTGTGAGAGCGTTATTGTTCAAAGCGGTGTGCGTCCCGCTCTGCGAACCAGACGTGTTGATCGCCGTGCCCGCGTAGGCGTTCGAGATCGAGGACGCGAGCTGGAACGTGTTCGGCGTGACGCTGCTCGGGATCGTCCAGTAGGTCGTGTTGGCCGAGAGCCCGGTCGGCAGCGCACCCGTGGTCGTGAAAAATACCGGCGTCGGGGTCGTGGTCGAGAAGCCGTGCGCCGACCACGTCACCACGCACGGCGACGCGATGGTCATCGTCACCGTGGCCGACGTGTTGCTCGCCGTGGCCTCGATGTATTCGCCGACGGAGCCAGACGCGGCGGCGTCATTCGTGTTCGTCGCCGGCAGCTGACCGGCCGCGATGTCGGAGGCGTTGGCGGTCGCTCCGGTGTTGTTGCCCTTGATGGTTCGCGCCGGCATCTGGGCGAGCAGGCCGTTTGTGATGCTATTGCCGGCGATCGACGCCCCGGCCCAGTCCGCCGCCGTCCACTTGTCCGGGGTCGGGTCCTTGTCGGGGATCAGCGTCGTCCCGAACACGCTGCCGATGGTCTTGGAACTCGCGCCGCTGTCGAAAAGATCCGTTCCGCCCCGATTGACGGTGACGTTGTTGGCGTCGGAGGTCGCTTTCTTGATGCCGACCATGAACGGCAGCGTCAGCGTCGAGATCTGCGGCAGGTTGAACGTGAAGGCCCCGCCCGAGGTGTCGACGTTGAACAGCTTGCCGCTGTGCGCCGCGGTGATGGTGTAAGGGCTGTCCGCGACGGTCAGGAACACCACGTCCGAGAAGCCGACGCTGGCCGCCGCCGCCTGCGCGGCCGCGGCCGAGGTCGCGGCCGATGTGGCGGATGCGGAGGCCCCGGTCGCCGAGGTCGCGGCGGCGGAGGCCGATGCCGCGGCAGCGGTGGCGGAGGCCGCGGCATCGGTCGCCCCGGCCTCGAGGGCGGCGAGCGTCATCGTTCCGACCGTCGGCGCGCCGGACGCGTCGAAGGCGAGGACCTTCGTCGCGCGATCGACGCTCGGGGGGAGCGTGGCGGAGAGTGTCGCGGCATCGGTCTTCGGGAATTTGACCGCACGGTCCGCGGCCTCCCCGAGCTCCTGGGCGATCATCGTCAGGCGGTCGAGTGCCTTTTCGTGGGTCTCGGCCGGAAACGGATCGTTGGGCGCGTAGTCGGTCGTCTGGGTCTTCGCCGTCTTCCGGCGAATCACCCATTGCGATCCGGCCGGCGGCGCGGCGGTAGCGCTGACGGTGCCTGTCCCGCCCTGGCCTCCCGTCACCGTGTAATCGATGCCGAGTGCGAGCGTCGTTTCCGCGCCGGACGACTCGGTGCGGTCGATGACCTCGAGTTCGGCGGCGGCGAAGAACGGGAACGGCACCGCGAACGCGGTGGTGACCCCGTCGCCCTCATAGGCGACGCGAGTCGTGGTGGTGGAGATCGTCATCGCTTCCTCACCAGTGCTGGGATCAGTTGGCCCACATCGAGCCGAGCTGCCGGATGGCAAGCGACGCGGCTCGGAGATTCGATTGCGCGACGGCGCCGCCATACGGTCCAGGGCGGGCGAGGCCACGCCACGCCGCGGTCTGGGCGCCGAGCTCGTCGGCCGCTGCATTGGCAGCGAGCACATCCGCGGGCGAGCCGTCGGGAGTGATCCCCGCGCGCGAAAGTCCCACCCGCGCCGACGCAAGCGTCGCGGCCGAGCGATTTCGCACGGCCTCCGCCGCGATCTGGCCTTGCTCGCGAGCGACGTCCGCGATCTGCCGCTGGGCCGACGCCTGCGCGCGCGCGGCTTGCATGCTCTGGAGAGTGGATGCCGCCGCCAGGGCGATCGGAATTGCGGCCATGTAGCACATCGGAAAAATCCTTTCTTGGTGTGTCCAGCGGCCGATCAGCCGTCATTGGTCGTCACTTGGGGAACGATCGCGGTCACGGTGCAGGGCAACGGCAGATCCTGAAGCACGGTCACCGTCATCTCGCGATCCCACCCGGCGGGGAATTCGATGACCTTGTCGCCGGTGAAGAGCTGCGGCCCCTCGTCCATCGGATCGGCGCTGGAGCGAAACAGAACTTCGTCGAGGGTGCCGTCGCGCCCGACCCGGCAGCCGAGCGTGTCGAGTAGGCGCACCGCGGCGCGATGGATGCGCTTCGCCTTGGATAGCGCCGTGCCGGCAAGCGACCCCGCCTCCAGCGACAGCGTTTCGAGCGTGCTGCGGTAGGGCAATCCGACGTGAGCGACCGCCGCGTTGCGGTCGAGCACGACGCTTCCGCCGCTCACTTGCTTGTCGGCGTGGCTCGCGCCATCGGCGAGGATCTGCACCGTCTCGCCCTCGAGATGGTCGAGACCTCCGAGCGTGCTCGCGGTCAGACGCCAGCTGCCGGCGGGAATCGTCACAGTGTCCGGAAAGGGCGCGATGATCCGCGCGTGCACCTGCGTCGCGGACGCGACCGCCGTCACCTCCGCGCGGGCAAGTCGTGCGTCGCCCGGACCGTAACGGCGGTGGATCTCGCGTCCCACGCTGCCGGCGTCGAAGGCGGCGCCGCCAGCGGTGAAGATCACGTCGGGGCCGGCCGTGGCGCCCGGCGTCAGCGCGACGTTCATCGTTCCATCGAACGTCAGCCCGCAGTCGACGAAGAATGCGGCGCCGCGATTGCTCTCGTCATCCGGCGCAAAGTCCGGTTGCAGAAGCTCGATCGAGCGCTTCGGGACACCGCCGATGGTGCGCTCGACCGCGAGCCACAGTTCGTCGCCATCGGAGCCACGGATCGTCGCCAGCGACAGCACGGCGACGCCGGTGCCGCCGAGGCTGTGACGGTGCCACCCGGTAACCTGCTGCTCCGGCAGGTACGTGACGCCGATCAGCGCGCCGTCGTCGCGGCAGCCCCACAGCACCGACCACGGCTCCTGCTGCCAGGCGATATGCCTCAGTCCGGACCGCAGCAGATGCCGCGCCAGGATCGAGAGCTCGGTCGACACATGGCCGTCGCTCTGGAGCGAGTAGCCGAACTCCATCAGGCGGCGGCGGGCGCGCTGGACATAGAGCACCGACTGACCGATGCGGACAGGCATGGCGTCGGCCACGCCGATCGTGCTTTCGCGGCGGACGGTGATGTTGGACGGCGTGATCGCCTCGTTGAGGCTCGACGCGGCCGCGGTGAACTCGCCGCCGACCGTGCCGATGGCAAGCTCCTTACCGGAGGACAGCCAGCGGATCGCGTTGACCCGGTCGTCCGCGATGGTGACCGTGATCGCCGAGTCGTCGAGTACGGTGCCGTCGGGCCGCGTCGGCGTGAAGGACTCGAACTCGCCCGACACGGACAGCCACAGCGTTTGCGGGTTGGAGAGGCTCCCGGCGAAGACCAGGCGCTCCTCATGGAAGCTGACGCACCCGGGCCAACCGTTCGCCGCCGACCACGCACCAAGCCGCCACTCCGACGAGGCGGTGGCGCTTGCGAACGCGGCCTTCACGTCGGCCGTCACCTGGGTGGGCGACATGAAGGCGGTGATCCGCGCCCAGCCCCACGTCACGCCGTGACGGATCCGCAGCGGCCGGCCGACGTCGCTCGCCGCGAACGGGGCGAATCCGGCGGCGGTGACGGTGATCGTCCCGGTCGTGCCGGATGGCTGAAGCGTCTTCGCCGCGTCCCCGTTCACGTCGAGGTAGGGGCCGTCCTGGGCGTCGAGCGGCGTCAGCGTCCAGCTGGTGTGACCGGTGCGGGTGAGCTTGCGCGGCTGCAGCTCGGGATGGCAGAGGTAGAGCACGTCCGCCGATTGCGTCCACTTGAGGCGATCGAGGTGCTGGGCAAGGAACGGCGTCGCGATCTCGTACGGCATGCCCGGCGCGGTCTCGATGCGCCCGCCGCCCATGTAGAAGCGGAAGTAGCCGTCGCCGGCCTCGATCACGTACGCCTGGGCGATCGAGAACTCGAAGGGGATCAGCCGGACCCCGGCGGTGTCCTTGGTCGCGGCAATGAACCGCGTCCCGGGACGCCGCGTCGCCGCGCCCTGCACCAGCGGGATGAAGTTCTCGAGCCGCTTGCAGGCGCTGCCGTACCGCGACAGATCGCTGCGCCCGTACAGGTTGGGCGACCACTCGCCGCCGTTGAACGAGGCGAGCAGCGGAGAGGCGCGCGTCATGTTTGGTCTCCGTCGACGCCCCAGCTCGCGAACAGACGGTCGGCGGTGCCCTCCTGCGCGTCGGTCGCCCGCGCCTCGGCGAGCTTGGCCTGATAGATCTCCATCAGCGCCTGGCCGAGCGCGGCCGACGCGGTGAGGCTGTAGGAGAGATCGGCCGCGAGCCGGGTCGCGATCACGTCCTGCAGCATGGGATCGAGCTGCGCCGGATCCTCGATCCGCGCGATGTACAGCACATCGAGCGGCGCGGCCGCGTCGCTGAGCACGCGTCGCCCCTCGATGCGGTAGCGCATCCCGCAGGTCTCGCCGTCGATGGCGAGGATCCGCAGGCACGGTTCGGGCACCGGCCCCTCGGGAAGCTGGAACTGCCGCGCGAAACCCCACGCGGGCGGCTCCGACAGCGCGGCCAGCGACGCCCGTCGCACCGCCGCGTTCCACGGATAGGCGCGCAGTACCGCGTCACGGACCGCGTCGAAATTCCGCGCGCACAGGCGCGCGGCCTTGGTGTTGTCGGCGAGCGACGTCACGGGCTCGGCGCCCAGCATGTCGAGCGCACGGTTGCAGATGGCGACGACCGAGGTCATGGCGGATTCCGATCGGGATGAAGAAAAAGGGCGGCGGGTCGCCCCGCCGCCCTCGTCACGCGTCCGTGGCCGGACGCCTAGTCGACGGCGTACAGGATGTAGCCGTTGAACTTCCTGGCGGCGGCCCACGCCTCGCCGAGCGCGGTCGCGACGACGTCGGTCGCCGCCGCGAACTCGTCGCCGAAGTTGCGCGCCGGCGTGTCGGCGAACGACACGCCTCCGGCCGCATCGACCGAGCTCGCCTCGAGGTAGCGAGCGGCGTCGCCGGCGACCCCGATCGTCACCTGCGCGGTCGAGGCGCCGGTCGACATCGCCTCGTTGGCGAGCCGGCCGCCGAGGATGCGGGCACCCTGCGGCAGCCGGGCGACGACGATCGTGTCGTTCACCGCCGGGCCGGCGGAAGCCCCGGTCGTGAAGCTCCAGTAGTGGAGCCGCACCCGGCCGTGGCGCTCGTTGGCCTTGGGCAGCGACGGCGGCGTGGCGTCGAGCCCCGTCACCTGGTCGGACTTGTAAGCGGTCATCTCTGGTTCTCCTGCCCGCTGCGGCTCACGATTCGACGCAGGCGATCGCGACGACCTTGGCCTCCTCGAGGCGGGCCGCGCCGATCGCCATCGAGTAGAACACCTGGGTCGAGTAGTTCTTGTCCGCCCGCTCGGTGACGCGCGCGACCGGCTCCTTGCCGACCGCGAGCACGACCCCGTCCTCGGCCCAGGCGATCACCTGACGGTTGCCGCCCGAATCCTTGCCCAGCCGCTCGGTGCGGATGAACTTGAAGCCGAGGAAGGTGTCGATTTCCCCGCGCACCAATGCCTTCACCGTGTTGTAGTCGGCGGACTTCACCTCGGTGGCCGAGAGCAGGTTGGTCACCTGCTTCGCGGTGACGGCGACGTAGCGCGCCATCGCGTCGTCCACGTCCGCGCCGTCGAGCCGCTCCTTCGCCTGGAGCAGCTTGTCGATGGTGAGCCCCGCCGAGGCGTGGGCGATCTGCTGCGTTCCGGGCAGAGCGACCGACACCGAGCCGTCGACGCCGGCGCTCGCCGCGCCGGTGAACGCGGCGATGACCTCGTCGTCCATCGCCCGGCCCATGGCCCATGCGCCGGCCATGGCGTACGGGCTCGCCGGGTCGACCAGCGTCCGCACCTTGTCGGCGTCGTCGATCATGTCGGACCAGTCGTAGTCGACCAGCGACACGCGCCGGCGCGAGTGCGGCGTGTCGAGCTGCGGGGTATCGGCGTGGCGCGAGGTGCGGCGCTTCGCCGCCACCACGCCGATGCGGTCGATGACCGCGGTCTTGCCGGTCACCGGCTCGACGCGCACGGCGGCGCGCAGCCGGCTTCCGCGCTGCTGCGAAAGCTGAAGCACGTTCGCCGAATACTGTTCGACGAACGCGGTCGTGATCTGGGTGCTCATGAAGAGCCCTCCGTGAGTCGGGTTGCGATTCGGTCGGAGGGGTTGCCCGGCTCTCACGAGCGCGGACCCGCGGTCCTCGGCATGACGATGCCGTCGTCGGCCGGCTTTGCGGCGGTCACGGGAGCCGCTCCACCGGACGAGTGGCCGCGGCTTGCCCCGAAACGCGGCACCGGAAGGTGCCCGAAAATGAAAATCGGCGCCGGGAGACCCGACGCCGATCATGATGCAAAACGATAGCGATTTCCGGAAAGGACGGCAACCGTCGGCGGCCGCCCTGTGGAAAGTCTCGCGTTACCTCTTCGCGCCGCGCGCGATCTTCTGCAGCCGCTCCGCGGTCTGGAGATACGACTGGCGGAGCTGCAGAAGCTCCTGCCGGATCAGTTCGTCCTCGGCGAGATTGGCCAGCCGCACGCATTCCTCGGCGCGGTCAACGAAGCTCTCGGCGCTGTAGACCATGATATCCCCTCCCAATGAGGGGGCATTCTCCGCGCCGGCTCGTCCGCGGCTTTGATCTGGATCAAACGGGACATCAAGTGATCGTCAGGCGCCTTTCGGCCGCCGGGTGACGAGAGCGATGCCGGCGAACACCAGGCCGACGCCGGCGGCGTGGTAGGCGCCGAACGGCTCCCCCAGCAGCCAGACCCCGAGCGCCGCCGAGAAGATCGGCATCAAATACATGTAGGTGCTGGTGCGTCCGGGCCCGAGCGCCGCGACGGCGCGGTTCCAGAACACGTACGCGAGGATCGACGGGAACACCGCGAAGTAGAGGATCGCCGCCACCGCCTCCGTCGTCACCGCGAACCCGCCCGACCATTGGCGCTCCCAGACAACGAACGGCACGTGGAACGCGGCGCCGATCCCGAACGTTACCGGCAGGAACGCCGACGGCGCGAGCCGCGTCGGGCGCCACTTGATCAGCACGGTGTAGAGCGCCCAGCACACCAGCGCCGCGATCACCAGGAGCTCGCCGCGGTTGACGTCAAGCGCCAGCACGTTGCCGATCTCGCCGCGGGCGATGATGGTCGAGGCACCCGCGAGCGCCAGCGCCACGCCGACGGTCTGCGCCGCCGTTGGCCGATCGCGCAGCAGCGCCAGCGCGAACAGGAACGTGGCGACCGGCATCAGCGAGTTGATCAGCGCGGCGTTGACCGCTGTCGTGTGGTGCAACGCGACGTAGACCAGCGAGCTGAACCCGGTGACCCCGAGCAGCGCGAGCACGCTCAGCATCGGCAGCTCGCGGCGGATCTGCGGCAGACTGGAACGGATCGCCCCGACCCCGAACGGCAACAGGATCAGGAACGCGACGGTCCAGCGCCAGAACGACATCTCGAGCGGCGGGATCGCGTCGCGCATGGCGCGCGCGATCAGGAAGTTCCCGGCCCAGAACAGCGGCGGCAAGGCGGCGATCACGTACGCGAGGCGGACTCGCGCCGCAGCCGTCGCCGGCGTTGCCGGCCTCGCAGACGTCGTCACCGCCGCCTCACGTCTTCAGGCTGAACGGCGTGAAGTCGGTCTTGGTATCGAAGTAGTCCTCCTGCTCCGATCGCTTCAGGGCGCCGACGATCTTGTAGGTCACCGGCGTCATCACCACCTCGACCAGCACCTTCAGCACGTAGTTGGTCATCATCACGCTCATCACCAGCGGCGTCTCCCAGGTGCCGTAGAACGCCAGCGGATAGAAGATCAGCGAATCGACGCCCTCGCCCGCGATGGTCGAGCCGATGGTGCGCGTCCACAGCCAGCGCCCCTCGGTCCAGACCTTCATCTTCGCGAGCACGTAGGAATTCACGAACTCGCCGGCGAAGAACGCGGCCAGCGACGCGAAAACGATCCGCGGCGTCTGGCCGAAGATCTCCTCGTAGGCCGACTGGAACGGCCACCCCGGCGCCGGCGGCAGCTTGACGACGACCGTCGCCATGATCGAGGCGAAGATCATCGCGCCGAACCCGCACCAGATCACCTTGCGCGCGCGGGCGTAGCCGTACACCTCGGTCATCACGTCGCCGAAGATGTAGGAGATCGGGAAGAACAGCACGCCGGCGCCGAAGGTGAATCCCCACATCGACACGGCTTTCGCCGGGCCGATCAGGTTCGAGCAGAGGTAGACGGTGATGAACGCGCCGAGGAGAAGGTCGTAGTACCTGTAGCTCTGGCGGTGATGCGGATGCGTCGTCATGGTCCCCCGAGTGCTCGCCTGGTGGTCGCGACAGTTGTGAGCCGCCGCATCACGCCACAGGTGCGGCCAAAAGGAAAGCGCGCCGCACCCGATCCCCTCACCCCGGAAACGCCAGGCGGTAGAGCGCGTCGCGGCGGCGCACCAGCGTGTCGTGCTCGGGATGCGAGCGGTCCATCAGCGCGCTGCGGGGATCGGTCATCTGCCCTTCGATCCGCGCGATCTCGCTGCGCGCCTGCTCGGGCGCGAGCGCGTGCGACGAATCTCCGTCGCCGACCAGCCGGTCCTCGCCCATCGCCGCGCCGATGCGCGCGAACAGGGCCAGCACCGCCGGCGCGTCCATCGCCCCATGCAGCGCATCCAGCGTTTCGGGCGGGGCGAAGGCGCGGGCCGCGCGCCTGGCCAGCGCCACGTTGGCCTCGTACTGCGGACCCCACGTCGCGCGCAGGTGGCGGTCGAGCGCCGCGCTCGCCGCCTGCGCCTGCTCGGCCTCGGCGTCGGCGCGCTCGGCCGCCGTGGCGACGTAGAAGTCGTGCAGCGTCCGGGCCTGGCGGTCCGACAAGCCGGCGGCGAATGCCGCCTGGCGGAATCCCGCGGCAAGATCCTCCGAGTAGCCGTCGAAGCCCTCGGGCCGCTGCAGGCGATAGCCGTCGGCGTTCGCCGGCCGACCGAGCTTCGCGTAGACCGCCTCCCACGCGTCGGGTGCGGCGTCGGCCGCGGGCACCGCGATGCGGTCGCCACCCATCAGCCGCTCGAGATGGGCGTAGCTCCTGAGCGCGTCCGCCGGGCTGCGCCAACCCTTCGCCGCGACCAGCGCCCGCGCATCGGCATCGAACGACGCGCTCCAGTCGGCGGTTGTGGCTGGGGCTGTCGCGCTCGCTGCGGTCGGGGCCGGCGTCGCGGCCGGAGCAGCGTGAGTGGTGGTGACTTCGGTCATGTGGGCTCCTGTTGCGAGTGGGACTGGTCGAGTGCGAGCAGATCGGCGGCCTCGGTCGCCGTGATGCCCGTCAGTTCGACGATGTGGAGGAAGGCGTCGCGCGCCCCCTCGTTGAACGCGGTCTGATGCGGGTCGCCGGCGACGAAGCTCGTGGTACCGAACCGGCAATAGCGGGCGAGATCGGCGAGCACACGCCGACCTTCATCGCCGGCGAACACCGCGCGGTATGCGGCGGCGATCGCGGCGCCGCGGCGCGGGCCGAAGGCGTTGGCGATCCAGACGAGTCCCGCCTTCATCGCGCGGCTCCGTCCGGCGAGGCGACGGCCGCGCCTCGCGTCGCCAACGCGCCGATCTGTGCTGCGGTGGCCGCGCGGCTTGCCCGCAACGTCGCGACGAGCTGCGGGTCGCGCATCGCCCGCACCGGCATTCCGTACGCATCGGCCAGCGCGCGGGCGACCGCGTCGACGTCGAAATTGTCGACGACGCTCGGCGCCGCGGCCATCAGGGGCGCCATCGCCTCGAACGTCCGGACGATGGCCTCACCCTCCTGCGCCTTCTGGGCGCGGGCGAGCGGCGACACGTACTCGACCTTGAGGCCGGGTACCGCCAGCACCGCCGGCGGCGGCGGCGGCAATGCGCCGGACCGCATCAGCACCGCGAACACGCGATCGATGCACGGGTCGAGGAACTCGGATTCGATGCGGCCGAGGTGCGGCCCCATCAGCCGGAGCTTCTCCTGCTCGCGCGCCAGCACCTCGGTGGCGGTCGCGTTCGGCGACGCGACCATCAGCAGCAGCGACGAGTAGAACGCCTCGCGGATCGCCTGACGCCGCTGTTCCGTCAACTCGAGCCCGAGATTCACCTGGGCGTTGGTCTGCAGCGGCTGATAGCGGACGCGACCCTGCGAATCGATGCCGCCGTAGATGATGCCGCCGGGCGTCGTGCGGATGCCGCGCAGGCCCCGCTCGTCGGCGGCGAGCAACGGCGGGTCGACGGTCTTCTCGGCCGCGACGACGGTGGTCTTCGACATCCGGTTCAGCACCTTGACGTCGGCGAGCGCGAGCAGTGCCGGCGAGTCGCCGTAGACCTGCCGCGCCGACGTCGCCCACCGCGGCACCATGAACGGGAACTCGTGGTAGCCGCCCTCGCTCACGGCGCGCCGGTCGTCGACCGCGATCACGACCGAGCGCCAGCCCATGCCCTTCGCGTCGGCCCGCGCCGGGTCGCGCTCGTCGTTGGGCAGCACGGCGTGGAGGAACTCGAAGCGCTCCTCGGGCCGGTTGCGTTCGAGCGCCCGCGCCACGCGCGACCCCGCGGCCTCGCCCCACTTCCGCTGCGCCTGGCGCGCCGTCAGAGCGAACCGGCGGTACACCGTGTCGACTTCGCCGAGCTCGTTCTCCGCGATCAGACACTCGCCGAGATGGCGGCAGGAGAAGTGCAGGCTCGCCGCACGGGTCACATTGGGCGGCACCTCGTCGACGTAGAACACCGCGGTCCCGAACGCGACGAGGTCCTGGTACAGCTCGAGCACACGCGCGTAGAACTTCTGGCCATTCGCGGCGAAGGCTTCGCGCAGGATGCGGGTGCAGGCGTCGAGCCACAGGCGCACGTCCTGGCGGTCGTTCACCGCCGCGACCGGGTGGCGCAGCTCGAACCACGCGTTCGCGGAGTTGGTGATCATCCCCCACAGACCGGCGGCGAGGTTGTCGGCGGCGAGCACCGGTGCCGAGTCGAACACTCGGCGCTCGGGCCGGTCCTGGGTCGGCGGCAGGCCGAAGTCGGCGCGCGCCGGCCGCAGCACCTGCGCGATCTCCTGCCAGGTGCGCTCGAGCGCGGCGCGCTCGCACTTCAGGGCGTCGGCGCGCTCGATCAGCGCCGACGGGGAAAGGTCGGTCATCGGATGTCTCGTCGGTTGTGGTTCGCGGGTGCACGAAGCCCCCTCACCCCACCGTCTCCCTCTGGGAGAAGGTTTTCGGAGCGACCCGTCGCCAATCCTCGACCGCCTCTCGGCGGGAGCATCGTGAGCGCGCGACGGTGGCCGGTGTCGCTCGTCGAAATCCCTCTCCCCACCGGGGAGAGGGTCAGGGTGAGGGGGAGCTCAAGGGTGGAAAAGATCGACGCGTCACTGGCCCAGCAGGCGCTTGACCGCGGCCATGGCCGGCGACGTGTCGCCGAGGCCGCCGGTCAGGATGGTCGCGGCGCGGCCCCTGGCCCGCCGCAGGCGGTCGCGCTCGGCAAGCGCCGCGGCTTCCACCGAGGCGTTGTCAGGACCCGGCGGCGGTGGCGGCGGCGGTGGCGAGGGGCTGTCGAAGCACATCGTGATCTCCTGTCAGGTCGGTCAAGGTCCACGCGTAGACGTAGAAGCATTCGCGGTTGCGGCCGTAGTCGGTGAGCGTCGCCTCGCGGCGCCCGCCGAGCCGTTCCAGCCAGCGGTGCGCCGTCCCGTGCGACGCCAGCGAGCGGCACTCGACCCGATGCGCGCCCGTGGCCGCGACATTCGGCATCAGCTCGCGGCGGATCCAGCGCGTCACCGCACCCGCGACCATCAGCCAGGCGTCGGTGGCGTACATCGCGACCGTCCACACGCCGGGCCACAGCGGCATGGCGCAGACGACGGCGACCGGCGCGCCCGACGCCCACGCGACCACGCCGAAGCGGGCGCAGGCTACCGTCTCGTCGGCGATGGCGCTGGCATCGTCGTCCCAGCGTGTGGCGAAGATCTCCTCGCGGTCGCAGGCGCGCATGTGCGCAGCCACGAACGCGACGGCGTCGCGGTCGAGGGGGCGCAGCGACGTCACCATTTCGAAGTCACCATTTCAGCGGGTCGTAGTCGGCGACGGTCTCGATGCGCGGCGGCGGCTCGTCGTCGGCCGGCACCCACACCGGATCGGCGAAGGTGAGCGCCAGCGCGTCGGCCGCGTCGGGGGACGCGAGCCCGCGTTTCTTCATGTCGTCCTTCTTCTCGAGGATGATGCGATTGCTGGCGTCGTAGCCGTATTCGGGGGCGCACAGCTCATCCGCCAGGGCCGCATCCTCCCGCGGCAGGCAGCCGCCGGCCTGCAGCCACTCGCGGACGCGCGCCCACATCTCGGCGCGGCGGTTGGCATAGCGGCGATCGTCCGTCGCCCGGCTTCCGCCGTTCACCTCGATGACGGGGAACCCGAGCTGCTTCAGCCGATCGACCACTCCGCCGCCCACACCGACGCCATCGATGAACACCGCGGCCGGCCGCGATCGGTCGATGGCCTCGGCCGCGCGGCCGGCCACCCGCATCGTGTCGGCGCCGCGTATCCGCTCGATCCTCTTGATCGCCTCGCCCTGCCGCAGCAGGAACACCGTCTGATCGTCGCCGAACCGCGCCACGTCGATGCCCATGACGAGCGGACCGAAGGGGACGCCGGGCGATGCGCGCGCGCGATCCGTCAGCTCCCGCGAGATGAACTGCCAGTTGCTCTGGCTCGGAAAGCGACCGGTCACGCGGATGCGCACGAAGTCGGAGTCGACGCCATGCTCGGCAATCCATGCCTGCACCTGCGCCTGGTTCACGAGCCGCGACGTCCGCGCGTCGACCTTGAATCGCGTCCAGGTACGCGACTTCATGAAGCAGTCGCGGAACCGCCCGGTGTTGCGCGTGGGATTGCCGAAGGCGAACCACATCGCGCCCGGGGTCGTCATCGCGCCTTCCGACACGTCCCAGATCTCGTTCGGGATCGCGGACGCCTCGTCGTAGATCACCATCACGTGTCGCCCGTGCAGCCCGGCGAAAGCCTCCGGCCGCTCCCGCGACCACGGCACCGCGGCGGCGAACCAGGTGTCCGGATGATTGACCATGACCAGCTTCGACTGCGACCAGGCGAACCAGTGACGGTTCACCAGCCGCTTGTGCCAGAGCGCGAGCTCCCGCCACGTCTTCGTTTCGAGCTGCCGCTGGGTGTTGGCCGTGACAACCGCGGCGAGGTGAGGCCGGGTGGTCATCGCCCACAAAATGAGCCACGCGACGAGCGCCGACTTGCCGACGCCGTGGCCAGACGCGACGGCAACGCGCAAGGGCCGGGACGGTTTCTCGAGCCTGAGGTGGTCGCCGATGGCGCGCAGCACCTCGGTCTGCCACTTGTCCGGGCCGGCGTGGTCCGCAAGCTCGCCCTCACCCCACGCAAACGCGGTCAGCACGAACCGGAGCGGATCGCTTGCGCACCCGCCCAGCGCGGTGACCGTGGCGAGATCCCGTGTCGCCCACCTCATCGGTCGTCCTCGTGCATGGTATCGCCGGATTGCGGCGCATTTTCCTTCGGCCCAACGCCGAGCTCGTCGGCCTCGAATCGTGCCAGCCGCTCCGTTGCGGCCGCGAACCGCCGTAACACCTCTTCGTCCACCAGCCCCTTGTCGCCGCCGGGGCGCGCGGCGCCCCGGGTGAGCACGACGTGCCACTTCCGCACGTCGACCCGCAGCTTGACGCCGGCGAGGTCTCCGTCAGCGACAGCGTCGGCGAGCGCCACGACGTCGTCGGCATAGACTTCGGTCTGGGTCTGGCGCGCGCGGTCGTACTCGACGCGAAACGCGTCCTCCTCCGTGATCCAGCGCGTCAGCGTGTCGAGCGTCGGCATTCCGGGCCGTCGCGCGATCTCGCGGAGTCCGAAGCCCTGGCGGATCAGCGCACACACACGGCGCGTCGCCAGCTTGTTGCACTTCCGCGGGCGATGCACGGCGAGCCAGCGGGCGGGCCTGCGCGAGAGTTTCATGAGCCCTCCAGGAAAGAAGAAAGCCGCCTTTCGGCGGCTCCGGTGTTTGAAAGACGGCATGGCGTGCAAGACGCCATGCCGCGGGTCGGGTGCATGGAGAAAAAGTGCCGACATCAGGCGGCTGCCTCACATCGGCATCGAACGTCGAGCCCCGTTTTCAAAGCCCGCGACGAGCGGACCACGATCTGCGCTACTGAGATGCGTATGTCATTTCACGCCGATCTGGCGCGCGAACGACGCGAGCGCGCCATGCGCGTTCGCGAGAGCGTCCGAAGGCGATACGAAAGAAAAAAGGCCGCTCGCGAGGAACGGCCATCATTACTCAAAATGATGCCGATTTCCGGAAACGACGGCAAGTGTTCCCGTGTGCCCTGTGGAAAGTCGGCAGCGGAACGTCAGCGCTGCGCAGCACGCTCCGCGGTGTCATCGACCCGTCACCGTTTTCTGGTGTCGTATTGGACGCGCAGGTTTCTCGTTCGAGGCCGGCGCGATCTGAGACAGTTGAGACAGTAGAGTGTCCCATGTGGGTTCACGCCGATCTCGTGCGCGACTGCCGTGAGCGGGCCAGCAACGTCCGCTGGCTCGCGCAATCCACCTCCGATATCCAGATGCGCGAAACGCTCCTGCGCCTCGTCGACGCGTACGAGAACGCCGCCGAGGTGGCGGAGCGTCAGGCGCCCGCTCCGGATGCCAAATGAAAAAGGCCGCTCGCGAGGGAGCGGCCATCATTACCCGAAATGATGCCGATTTCCGGAAAGGACGGCAAGCCTTCGCGTGCGACCTGTGGACAAACCGCTTGCACGGATCGCATCCCGTCCTAATGTCGGCGGCGGATGCGCCCGGTTCATCAGCGGCCGGGCTGTACGATCGGAGCGAGACGGAGAGTGACGATGGTCCGGAGCATGTGTGCGGCCGCTTGCGCTGCGGTCGCAATCGCGCTGAGCAGCGCGGCCGAGGCCCACATCACCCTGGAACGGCAGACCGCCGAAGCCGGCGCGACGTACAAGGCGGTGCTACGCGTCCCGCACGGATGCGCCGGCTCACCGATGGTCCGGCTCCGCGTGCGGATTCCGGACGGTGTGCTGAACGTGAAGCCGCAGCCGAAACCCGGTTGGACGATCTCCTCCGTCACGGAAAAGCTCGCGAACCCCATGACGCTGGAGCACGGCCGGCAGATTACAGAGGTCGTCCGCGAGCTGGCGTGGAGCGGCGGCAAGCTTCCCGACGACTATTACGACGAGTTTGTTTTCCGCGCGCAGCTACCGGACACTCCGGGCCGCACGCTCTACTTCCCGGCGATCCAGGAATGCGAACACGGTGTGGAACGCTGGATCGAGATCCCCAAGCCGGGGGAAAACCGTAACGACTACGAGCACCCGGCGCCGGAATTGATCCTGCAGCCGAAACCGCAGCGGTGATTCTCCTTTACCGAGGGTCACGATGACCGGTCGCCTTCGGGACATCCTGATGACTGTCGCCCTGATGGCGACCATCAGCGCGTCCGCGCAGGCACACGCAGTGCTACTCGGCAGCATCCCGGCGGACGGCGCGACTCTCACCAGCGCCCCGGACCAGGTGACGCTCACCTTCAATGAGCCGGTGACGCCGATCATGCTGCGTCTTATCGGCGAGGATGGCGGCCCGCGCGACCTCCCGTTCAGCACGATCGACTCCGGTATCGTCGGACAGCTGCCGGAGGGTCTTCCCGACGGGGGGTATATCGTCAGCTATCGCATCATCTCCCTCGACAGTCACCCGGTCGGGGGTTCGTTCGTGTTCACCGTCGGTGCCGGCGCACGCGTTCCGCCGACGCGCGCGAACGCGCCGGACTGGGAGTTCTGGTTCCCGATGGCTCGCACCATCACGCTCGTCGCGGTGTCGCTCGTCCTCGGCGGCGCCCTGTTACGGTTGTTCGTCCTCCCGGTAAACGCGACGCGAACCGCGGCCGCCGCTCAACGCATCGCGTCCGCGGCGGCGGCCGTGGGGGCGATCACAGCACTCGCCGCCATCGGCCTCCGCGGCGCCGGACTGCTCGACTCCGAGCCCGCTGAGCTCCTGGCCGCCGCCCCGTGGCGGATCGCGTTCCGCTCGACTGTGGGCCCGGGCTTCGTCGCGATCGCGGTCGCCCTCGTCAGCGGCGCCGTGTGGTCGCAACGGAGCAGTGCGGTCGCAATATCGTTCGCGAGTGCGCTGGTCGGCCTTGCCCTTACCAGCCATGCCGCCCTCGCCACACCAACAATCGTATCGCTGCCGGCCTTCTTGATTCACGCCGCGGCAGCGACCGCGTGGTTCGGATCACTTCCTCTGCTCATCGTCGCGGTCGCTCGGGAGCCGTTGCCCGTCGCCCACCAGATCGTCGCCCGCTTCTCCCGCCTCGCGGTATGGGGAGTCGGGCTGCTGCTGGCCGCGGGGATTGCGGTGGCGGTCGTGCAAACCGGCCCGACCCCTTCAATTTGGCTCGGGCCCGTCTGGCGCATGGGTTTCTATGGCTGGATTCTCACGGCAAAGCTGGCCCTCGTCGCCGTCGTCGTGGCGATCGCGGTGCGTAACAAGCTATGGCTGACGCCGGTCTTCGCGTCTGGCGCTCCGGGCGCGGCGCAGCGCCTGAGGTCGTCGATCGCGTTGGAAGCCGTCGTCATGGCGGGCGCGGTCGCTCTCGCGGCAGCGCTCGGATCGTCTGTTCCCCCGAGGTCGCTGGCGGCGTTACAGGCGGCGCACCATCCGGCAGCAACCGACGGCGGAGTGGTCGACGCGGTGCAGGACGGAGTCGAGATATTGCTCGAAGCCGACCCGGCGACCCCCGGGCCCAATGATCTTGTCGTCCACTTCTTCGACGAAGCGAAAGGCGTGCATCTCGCCCCACAAGAGGTGAGCGTGTCCGCCACCCTGAAAGCAGCAGCCGTCGAGCCCATCCGCCGCCCGGCCGTGCGTCGCGCGGACGGCACTTACCGCGTCGAGAAGATGCCGCTGACCGTCCCCGGCACCTGGGAGATTCGCGTCGAAGGGCTGCTCTCGGACTTCGACAAGGTGTCGGCGACGCTGATGCTCCCGATTGGGGCCGAGCAGTAACAGGCGCCTAGTTCGGTGCCGACCTGCGCGGATCCGTGGGCGCGCGATCGATCGACTGGATCGCAAGGCCGCCGGCGTCCCGCACCACCGTGAAGCGGACATGGTCGCCTGGCTTCAACGCGGTCAACGCCGGCCGGTCCTTGACCGCGAACACCATCGTCATCGCCGGCATGTCGTTGCCCTCGTCGTCCTTGATGCCGACGAGGGGACCGTGGCGGATCGTGATCTTTCCATTGGCCAGATCGACGCGGCGAACATCGCCTTCACTCTGGCCGTGTTCGACGCTCGGCGCGGTGCGTGACGGAAGGTCGACCGCTCGCCCGATCTGGGTTCTCCCTGGCGCCGGCTCGACGGTGATCCTGCCTTTCATGCCGGCCTGAAAATGGCCGGGAACCAGGCACGCGAACTCGAAGTCTCCCGGGACGGTGAACTTCCACGCGAGCTCGCCCTCCTTGCCCGGCTCCACCGTGATGGCGTGGGCCTCCTCGTGCTGCATCTCGGGGAACTGCTCCATCAGCTTGGCGTGGACTTGCAGATCCTCCGCCGTGCCGAGCACCATCTCGTGGCGGATGGCTCCGGGATTGCGGACGATGAAACGGATCGTATCGCCCTCTCGCACGATGATGTCGGACGGTGAAAACGTCATATCGTCGCCCATCCTCACGACGATCGTACGGGTCGCCATGCTGGCGAGCCCGGGCTCGCCGAAGGCGGTGCTCTCGTCGTCATCGTGGGCGAGCGCCGGAGCGAGCGCCGCCGCCAACACGATCAAGACGGAGAGCACGCCCGCAATGCGCATGACCATCGTTTCGATGCCGCTTCGTAACCCGGGGTGATCTCAGTGTGCCAGCACGGGCCGGGCGGTGTCACCCGCTCGGAGGAACGGCCCGAGGACTTTCGGGTTTGCCCCCGCAGACAAAAGGCCGCTCGCGAGGAACGGCCATCATTACCCAAAATGATGCCGATTTCCGGAAAGGACGGCAAGTGTTCCCGTATGGCCTGTGGAAAGTCCGTGCAAGCGCGGCGCATCCATCGGCGATGCATCGACTTGCATCTTTTTTTAACGTCCGGTTTACGCGGCGAGCCGTATAGCCGAAAGCAGTCTTGTTCCGTTGTGTGAGTACCGAGTCCCGCATGCCGAAGTCTCAGTCCGAAGTCGCCAGCGAGTGTCGCCGGCGCGCCGAGCACTACCGCGAGCTGGCCGCCGCGACCACCCACCCCGAGATGCGCGCGACCTTCCTGCAGGCGGTCGCCGCCTGCGAGCACGCTGCAGCGCTCGCGGAGATGAAGGCGATCGAGAACGGAGAGCGCGGCACCCGCAGATGAAGACGCCCGCTCACCGGGTGCGGCGGTCGCATCGGGAGACGGCCAGGACCGGCGTCAATGGAACACCGTGCCCTTCGGCGGGGCGTCCGCGTCGGCGACAGTCTTCGTCGCGGTGACCACGGCGCCGATCCGTCCGCGCTCCGCCACCGCCCACTGGCGCGTCTCGATGCGCAGCCGCACACCCGCGAGCGAGCGCGGATCGGCCACCGAATCGGCGATCGCCACCGCCTCCTGGACAAGCAGCTCGGTGACGAGACGACGCGCGCGGTCGAACGCCGTCCGCGCCGCATCGCTCGTCATCAGCCACCCGAGCACCGTATCGAATCGCGGCATGTCGTCGTCGTTGCAGATGGCGCGCAGCGGCCGTCCCGCCGCGTATCGCGCGCACAGCCGCATCAGCACCTCGTCAGTGCAGACGTCAGGTCTGGCCATCGGGCCTCCTTCAAGTCGTGGGGCAAAGAAAAAGGCCGCTCGCGGAGAGCGGCCATCATCGTCCAAAAGCATGCCGATTCCCGGAAACGACGGCAAGGGTCCCGACCGGGGCTGTGGAAAGTCGGTCCGGGCCTCGCGGCTCGACGGCGCAATACCCCGGCCAGCGCCGGGTCTCCCGTGGCGATGACAGGAGGTTGCCGCTGGATTTCACCCGGCTCCGCGGAGCAACAATGCATCGGGTGGACGCCGACACACTCGATGGAGGCACACGATGCCCGTCTGTTCCGTCATCACCCGCCGCACCGCCCTCATGACCGTGCTCGCCCTGCTGCCGGCGGCCGCGCGCGCGCAGGGATCGCTGCTCGACCGCGGCAAGAGCCTGCTCGGCGGCGCTCCGGCCACGGGCGGCTCGAAATCCGGAGCCGCGCTCAGCGACGGCGAGATCGGAAGCGGTCTCAAGGACGCGCTCCGGGTGGCGTCGCAACGCGTCGTCGCCCAACTCGGCAGGACGGACGGCTACAACGCCGATCCCGCGATCCGCATTCCGCTGCCGGGACCGCTTCAGCAGATCGCCGGGCCGCTGAAGTCGGTGGGCGCCTCGGGGATGCTCGATGACCTGCAGGTCAGGATGAACCGCGCCGCCGAGCAGGCCGCGCCGAAAGCCCTCGCCATCTTCACCGATGCGATCTCGAAGATGTCGATCGCCGATGCCCGTGGGATCCTCACCGGGCCGAAGGACGCGGCGACCAGCTATTTCCGCCGCACCACGTCGACGGATCTGACGAAGTCGTTCCGCCCCGTGGTCGACAACACGCTGTCGACGGCGGGCGCGGTCACCGCATTCAAGTCGGTCCAGTCGCAGGCCTCGACCCTGCCGCTCGCGGGCAGCAGCGTCGCCGGCTTCAACCTGACGGATTTCACCGTCGGCAAGGCGCTCGACGGTCTGTTCCACTACCTGGCCGTCCAGGAAGACGCGATCCGCACCAATCCCGCGGCGCGGACGACGGATCTCCTGAAGAAGGTGTTCGGCTGAGGGTATCCGGCACGAGCGGCCGAAGGCGACGCGAAGGGAGAGACGAGAGCGCGAGCCATCTCAGGTCGGCCAGGACCCACGCCGTCGGTCTGGTCGCGCACCGACGGGACCTTCCGACCGGGACTTTCCGACGCTGCGATGATACGGCTGGCGGCGACCCGGCCCGCGCCGTCTCCCTGCGCATGTTCGCGATCAGTCGCTCCTTCTACGTTAGATGACGCGGGCGCACCGACGGACTTTCCACAGCGGGCGCGGGATTTCTCCACAGCCCCCTGCCCGTTGGCTTCGCGGGCGCGTAGGTGTGTGGCTCCACAATGCGGAGCCACATCATGCAGAGTTTTCCATCAGCCAGTTCGCCGCTCGCACGCCTCGCCGAGCTCGAGGCGCGCTACGACGGACCTGTTCCAACGGATGAACGGCGCGCACTGCGCCACGGAACCGCGGCAGGGGCCGACATCGCCGAGACGCGGGCGGAGATCGCGTTCTTCCGCGCGATGGTTCTTCGCGCTCGCCGCTGCGGAAAGATGCGGCCAGCCGTGCGCAACGACGGAGCGGTGCGGCGCGCGCTGACCGACGGCCGCATCTACCTCGCGGCGTGGCGGTCGCGCCGACAGCGGCTGGCGGCACTCGAGCGCGAGCGGGCGCGCGATGATGGCTGCGGCCACCGGGAGCAGCGGCTGTGAGCTCATCGCGGGAGAACGCGACCCGGGCCTACTGGCGCGCGAGCCGCCGGATCATGCGCAACGACAAACGGATGCGACTCTCGGCGGCGGCCGCCGACATCATCCTCATCGGCCACGCGCTGGATGCCCGATGGCCGCGGCTGTGCAAGGCGGCGACCGCCACTCTGGTGCTGGCCCGGGCGGCCACCCGCGCGCCGCAACGGACGGCCGGCGCTGAGGCCTACATGCGGCGGCCGATCCAGATGACCCGGCCGACGACCTCCACGTCGGCCGGTTCGATGTCGCCGTAGCTGCGGTACGACGGATTGTCGGAGGTGATGGTGAGGAGTCCGCTCACCGGGTGAGCCGAGACACGCTTCACCTGGAGCCCGCCGTCGACCAGCAGCACATACAGCCCGTCCTTCTGGCGCGGCCGCCGCTCGGTGCGGTCGATCAGCGCGTGATCGCCGGAGCGCAAGGTCGGCTCCATCGAGTCGCCGTCGATCTCGATGACCGCGAGCTCCTCGATCGGCGCCGCCGTGACCTGGCGCAGCCATTGCTCGCGGAACAGGAGGAAATGTTTGACCATCTCGGAGCCCACGCCGCCCGCGCCGGCGGCCGCCCGGGCGTCGTACACGGCGACCCGGGCATAGCGGTCGTCGTCGCCTTCGTCGCGCTCGGAGCGCGCGACCCCGCGCCCCGCGAGCGGCGGCCGTTCGCCCAGGTAGCTCGCGACCTTGGCAATCTCGGCCGCCTTGAGCTGACGCTCGCCCTTGAGCAGGCGCGTGACGCCCGCCGGATCGATCCCGAGCGCGGTCGCGAGGCCGCGCTGCGACTTGCCGGGCTTCCCCAGCCCGCGTCGGATCCATGCCACGATGTCCATCCCGCCCTCCGTCTGTTCCTCAGCGTGTGGCTCGCCCCGGTGTCGCTCGCCGGGGATTGCTCGCGTGGTGCGGAACTCCCCCGCCTGTCGCTCGCCCGGGTGCCCCGCCGGGGAATGCTCGCCGGGGATTGCTCGCGTGGTGCGGAACTCCCCGCCTGTCGCTCGCCCGGGTGCCCCGCCGGGGAATGCTCGCCGGGGATTGCTCGCGTCGTGCGGAACTCCCCGCCTGTCGCTCGCCCGCCCGTTGCCCGCCCGTCGCCCACCCGTAGCTCGCCGCCCGTAATTCGTCCCGCTGCCGCTCGCCCGCCCGTTGCCCCGCCGGGGAATGCTCGCCGGGGATTGCCCGCGTCGTGCGGAACTCCCCCGCCTGTCCTCGCCCGCCCGTTGCCCGCCCGTCGCCCGCCCGTCGCCCACCCGTAGCTCGCCGCAATTCGCCCGCAGCTCGCGGCCCGTGTCGCTTGTCCCGCCTGCTGCCCGCCCGTACCTCGCGGCCCGTGCCGCTTGTCCCGCCTGCTGCCCGCCCGTACCTCGCGTGTCGCTTGTCCCGCGTGTCTCTCGGCGCCCGTGTCCCTTCGCGCCCCGTATCGTTCGCGCCGCCGCCCTCTAACCCGCTGGCGCATAAGAACGCGCCAGCCGACTTTCCACAGGTATTGCGGTTATAGCAATTTCCGCGTTGACGTCAAGTTGCGATAGTCGCAACATTCCGCAACGCGCAAAATCCCAATCCCGAGGCACGGAGCACCACAGATGCTCGAGATAGACGCACTCATATCCGCCGCAGCAGCGATGGACGGGCTTACGACCGGCGACATCCTCAGCGGCGACCGCCGTCGGCGCATTTCACGAGCACGGCAGGCGGCCATGTGGCTCGCCGACAAGATGACCGACCAATCACTTCCGGCGATCGCTAGCAAATTCCACCGCCATCACTCGACGGTGATCTACAGCATCCGAGCATACGAGCGCTACATCGCCAACGACCCGCGGGCGAAGGCACGGAGCATGGAGCTGCTCGATCGGATGCTGGTTCAGGAATGGATCAACGCGGGTTGCCCGGTGCAGCCCGCTCCGGCGCCGCAAGTCACCACGCCCCCCGAACAGGAAGGAACCTGCTAATGCCAAGCCTCCGCTACCCGTTCCGCCGTCATCCCGTATCACCGCTCGGCCGCGCCATCGGCCAGGCCCCGCTCGATGCCGACCAGATGCTCGCACTGCGCCGCCGTGTGTGGCGCGAATCGGGGATCGCGGTCATGAAGCCGGAAGACATCTCAGACGAGGAAAGCCGGCGCCTGCTCATCGAGACGGCCAACAGGCTGTTCGGGATCCGCAATCTACGCATCACGTTAGACGAGCAGGATCGCGATCGATGACGGCGAGCGACATCACCGCGGAAGTGGTGAAAGCGCGCTTCGAGGAGGCTGCCGACACACTTCGCGCGTTGCGGATAAGTCCCCGCGATCGCCCGCGACCGCAGCTCACGGTCTGGCCCGACGTCGTTCATCAGGCGATGCTCGCCTACGGCTGGAGCGATGCCCGGGTGCGGCCAGCCGCCCCGTCGCCCGACGCCATCGACCGCCTTGACGTCACGTTGACATGGCTCTGGCCGCTCGACGATGGCGAGCGTCGCCTCGTCATGGCGCGGGCGTTCCGGCTCCCATGGCGACGCATCGAAGACCTCGACGGCCGCTCCGAGCGCACGCTGCGGGCCATCCATCGTCTGGTGCTGACCCGGATCGCCAGCACCGTGGCGCGGCGATAGGACAGCACTGCCATTTTTGCGCCACGTCGTGAATGCCGGAATGCCACCCGGTGCCTCGCCTCGCACACACAACGGTGGAGGCACATGGAGAGATGGCACGATCCGTGTACGACGATGACACGTACTTCACCGCCCGGCGGCGGACACCGGTCGCGATACTCGGATCCTCGACGATCCGCCAGGTGCCGGGATGCGTCTCTTTTCCGCCGTCGGTCATTGGATGTTCGGCCGCAAGCGCACTCAACCCACAGAGGACGTACCGACGGCTCCGCCGCCGGCCGGGCACGACGCGCCTGAGTTCCTGCTGCGCAAGGCGGAAGATTTGCGGGCGCGCGCGGCCTCGGTTCAATCGGAACGTGCGCGGATGCTCATCCTTACGGTCGCGGAAGAATACGAACGCGTCGCGGCCCGCCGCGCCGGGCAACATGACCGCGCGCCCCGCGACCCTCAGACCGCGCGCAGCCGCCCGTTCCGTGTGCTGTGGGGCGGGCGGACGTAACGAGCCTCGCTTGCGTCCTGGCGCATCGCCTCGCTAAGATTCCAACGATGCGTCCGGTACTCCCGCAACCGCCGTCGGACAACCCTCCGCGCCCCAGATGTCCCCGCTGCGGGTCGGCCGCCGGGCTGCACTACGTGCATGGTCACGCGCAGTGCGCCACCTGCGGCGCCAACGTCGAGGATTGCTGCCAGGGTGCAGCATGCGACGTAGCGAAACCGCACGACTGACGCCGCTCTAGGTGACGACCCGCCAGCGGATTTCGCGATTGGCGAGAAACGGCGTGAGCTCCGACCCGGCGTCATTGCCGACCCCGGGGAACTTCTCCGGCACAACCCAGGCGCTGCGCTCGAGTTTGAGCCGTCCGGCATTCGGCTGCAGGCCATAGAACGCGGGGCCGAACTTCGACGCAAAGCCTTCGAGGCGATCGAGCGCGCCTTCCTCCTCGAAGACCTGCGCGTAGGCCTCGATCGCCGCCGGCGCATTGTAGACACCGGCGCACCCGCAGGTGGCCTCCTTGGCGTTCCGCTGGTGCGGAGCCGAGTCGGTACCGAGGAAATAGCGCGGGTTTCCGGAGACCGCCGCCTTTCGGAGCGCCAGCCGGTGCACCTCGCGCTTCGCCACCGGGAGGCAATAGTGGTGCGGCCGTATGCCGCCCTCGAACATCGCGTTCCGGTTGATCATCAGATGGTGCGGGGTGATCGTCGCGGCGATGCCGGGATCCGCCTCCGCGACGTACTCGGCGGCCTCTTTCGTGGTGATGTGCTCGAACACGATTTTCAGCGCGGGATGTCGATTCCGCAGCGGGGCCAGAATGCGGTCGATGAACACCGCTTCGCGATCGAAGATATCGACATCGCGATCGGTCACCTCGCCGTGGATGCAGAGCGGCATCCCGATCTCTTCCATCCGAGCGAGCACGTCCTCGATCTTCGCAATATCGGTCACTCCGCGGGCGGAGTTGGTCGTCGCGTGAGCCGGATAGAGCTTCGCGGCGAGGAATATCCGCTGCCGGAAACCGAACTCGAGCTCATCCGGGTTGGTTTCGTCGGTGAGATAACAGGTCATCAGCGGGATGAAGAACGCGCCCTTCGGCAGCGCGAGCACGATGCGCTCCCGGTAGCTTCGCGCGTCCGCGACCGTCGTCACCGGCGGATTGAGATTAGGCATCACCAGAGCGCGCGAGAACACGCGGGCGGTCGCTGCGACGACCGCCTTCAGCATCGCACCGTCGCGCAGGTGCACGTGCCAGTCGTCGGGAGAGATGATCTCGATGGTATCGGCCGTCATGGGCTCAGCTTTCGGCAAGGCAATGCGCGAGATCCCCGTCCGGGGCTTTTCCAAGGATATGCGCGCGGTGCCACAGCGCGTAGAACAACATCGTCCATGCGGCGAAGCGCTCCCGCTTGCCCTGGGCTACGAACAGACGCTTCACGCGATCCTGCTCGGCAATCTCCCGAACCGCAGGCACGTTCGCAACGAGCGGGCCGAGACGCGCACCATCCGCTGCCATCCAGGCGCCGACCGGCACGGTGAACCCGCGCTTGGACCCGAAAGCATCGGCGGCCGGCACACGCTCCGAGAGCCATTTCCGAAGCAGCCACTTGCCGAGTCCACGCCGGATCTTCAGGCGATCGGGAAGACGAAAGGCGACCTGAGCGACCGCCGGATCCAGGAAGGGCGTCCGCCCCTCGAGTCCGTGGGCCATGAGACAGCGATCCAACTTTCCCAACAAATCGTTCGGCAGCCAGTCGGCGAAGTCGACCGCCTGCGCGATCTGAAGGCGGCTGCCGCCGCGGGCACTCGCCCGCGCTTCAGCGGCGGCGATTCCGTCGCGCCATCCCGTCGTCGAGATGCGCAACACACCGAGCCCGTCGAAGATGCCGCGCGCGCGGACCGTACGGCCGCCGAACCAGAACGGACGCATCACGCTGCGGTAGCGCCCGTACCCCGCGAACATCTCGTCGCCGCCTTCGCCGCTCAGGATCACCTTCACCTCCCGGCGCGCGGCGGCAGCGAGCTTGTACGTCGGTAACACCGCATAATCGGCGGCGGGGTCGTCCATCGCCGCGGCGACCTGCGGCAACAATTCGTGGAAATCGCGCGCCGTGACCTCGACCTCCTCATGGCGTGCGCCAAGTGCCCGGGCAATGGCCCGCGCCGCGTTCCGCTCGTCCCCGCCGTCGAGGTCGGGAAAGCCCGCCGTGAACGCGAGAACCGGCCGGTCGTTAAGGCGCGACATCAGCGACAAGACAGCCGCGGAATCGATGCCGCCGGACAGAAACATCCCGTATGGGACATCGGACCGCTGATGAACGTTCACCGAATCGAGCAGAGCGGCGTCGAGCCTTTCGAGGGCGTCCTCCTCGGTCCACTCTGCGGGCCCGCCCGCCGGCAAGGCATCGTGGCGCTCACGGGAGACGATGCGCCCATTTGTCACCGTGATCGTCTCACCGGGCAGAACCCGGCGGATTCCCGGAAAGATGGTCTCAGCACCGGTCGTGAACTGGAGCTGCAACAGCTCGCGGCGGGTACGGTCGTTCACGGCGCGTTTGCCGAGGCCCGCAGCGAGCAGCGCGCGAGGCTCCGATGCGAACGCGAAGCCGTAATCGCCTTCCGCGTAATACAGCGGCTTGATCCCGAATGGATCGCGCGTCACCACCAATGTGCCTTCACGAGGATCGTAGATCGCGATCGCGTACATGCCACGGAGATGCTTGACGAACGCGGTCCCGAGCTTGCGGAAGAGATGTAACGCCGGCTCGCAGTCGGACCCCGTGCGGAAGTTGACGCCCGGCATCTGTTCGCGAAGCTCGCGGTAGTTGTAGATCTCCCCGTTGGCGATCAACGCCGCTCCGCCATCCTCAGCCAGCGGCTGACGGCCGCCGGCAACATCGATGATCGCGAGCCGCTGATGGAGGAGCGCGGTATTTCCCGAGACGAGCCGGCCGTCGCCGTCAGGGCCGCGATGGCCGAGGGCCTCCGCGAGGACCGCAAGGGTCTGCTCGTCGGGGTGACCGTCGCGAAGCTGCAGACCGGCGATACCGCACATCGGTCAGACTTTACGGTCAACCGGATGCGCCGCCAACGGCCGGGCGATGGCGGCGAACAGGTCGCGGTACTGCTTGACCACCGCATCCTTGGTGAAATCGGCCTCGAATGCCGCCCGGCCGCCGTCGGCGAGCCTTGTCCTTAGCTGCGCGTCCGACAGCACGCGGTTCAATGCCGCCGCGAATGCATCGCTGTCATCGACCGGGGCGAGGAGTCCCGAGATGCCGTCGTCGATCAGCGATGCCGGCCCGACGGCGGCGGCGGCAACGACCGTCGTCCCCTGAGCCCAACCCTCGAGGACCACGTTGCCGAGCGGCTCCTGCCGCGACGGACAGGCGAGGACGTCTGCAGCGGCGATCAGCGATGCGACGTCCTGCCGCCAGCCGAGGAAATGGACGCGATCGGCGATACCGACCGAGCCTGCGAGCGCTTTCAGGCTGGCATCCAGCGGTCCGGAGCCCGCCAGCCACAGGTGGGCGCGCGGGACCTGGGCCATGGCGCGGATCAGCACGTCGAACGCCTTGTTGGGATGCAGCCGTCCCGCTGCGACGACGACCGGCACATCGCCGGGAGTGCCGAAGGTCGCCCGCGAAATCGGCATGGCCCGCTCGGCGTGCACGAAGTTGGGGACGTAGTGCACGCGGTCGGGAGCGAATCGGCCGCGCACGGCGTACGTTCGGAGATCCTCGGTGTTGCAGACGAGATGGTCGCAATGCCGGTAGTGCTTGAGATCGTAGTAGCCCCCAAGTCGTCCGACGTGGACGAATCCCTTCTCCTCCGGAAGTCCATGCGGGACGAAGTCCGTCGCGCGGCTCATCCATGAGAGCACAACATCGGGACGGAATCCGGCGATGGAGCGCTTTAGGCGCGACCCCGTCGAAAAATCGAAGAGCCCCCCGAACGGCGCTTCGGTGACCGGTATCCCCGCGGTGGTCAGAAGGGCACGACGGGCGGCATTGCGTCGAATGACGCAATGCTGCATCAACCCGGCTTCGCCAAGCGCCACGGCGAGGCGCTCGAAAAAGGCCTCGGCGCCGCCCACTTCCGCGCCGGCGATCGCATGGAGTATTCGGGGATGGGCCACGATGGCGTCAGGACCTTGCGTCGCCCGCTTCGTCCTCGCGGGCCTTCAGGTGCGAGAGCAGCGGGTACAGACCAGCCATTAACGCGATGAGAAAACCATACCGCCCTTCGCGGTATCCCTTCCGCCCGATGTAACACTTCAGGAACCGCGAGAACATGCGGCGGACATTGTCGGGAAAGCTGCCGACCTCGCCGCGCGCGCGGAGATCGGCCGCACGCGCCGTCGTGTAGCGGTCGAGACGGGCCAGCATGTCCGAGATATCGCGGTCGACGTGGTGGATCATCCGCTCCTTGAGCCACATCCTCCGCCCGGAAAAGCTCACCGACGGGTGGATTCGCTGGTCGCCCCATCGCTTGGCGCCTTTCGCGAACAGCCGGACGGTGGCGCTGACCCCCCATCCCGCGCCCCACCCGTAGCGCACGAGACGCCGGCCCACGTAGTTGTCGTAGGGTATGAGGAAGTAGCCGAATGGCGCCTCGGCGATCACCCGACGCACCTCCGCCGCCAAATCCCGGCTCACCCGCTCGTCGGCATCCACCTCGAGGATCCAGTCGCCGGCGCAAGCATCGATCCCGGTATTACGCCGTGGACCTTCGATCTCCCATGCGCCCTCGATGATGCGCGACGTGAAGCGACGCGCGATCTCCGCGGAGCGGTCGGTGCAGCGATCCAGCACGACGACAATCTCGTCGGCGAACGTGAGAGTTGCGAGACATTCGGCGAGCTCCCGCTCCTCGTTGTGCGCGACGACCAGCGCCGACAGCTTGGGTCCCGGTCGGGCTGCGACGGCGTCAGCGGCCATGGGCGAGCCGGTGTGTCACGGTCCGGCGCCGGTACAAGGCCCGCGTCCTATCGAGCACTGCCATTGCGGTCTCCCCCCGCCGGACGGCCGCAAGCCAAGCTCACGCCGCCGCCCCGTAAGCCTTGCGCCACAGATCCAGCGCTGCCGCCTCCGCGGAATCGACGGACAGGCTGCCCATCAGGCTACCCGTCGTCTTACGGTCGTATCCGGGCGGGAATATCTTGTCGAGTGGAGTCGCGGTCGTCACGTACGCGGCCCGACGGCCCCACGGCGCATAGTGCTCGGGCCGGCTCGGACCGAACAGTCCGAGCGTCGGGACACCGGCGGCGGCGGCGAGATGCATCAGCCCAGAGTCGTTGCCGACGAAGAACGAGCAACGGGCCAGACACGCCGCTGCGGTCAGCACATCGGTGCGACCGACGAGATCGATCAACCGGCCTTCGGGAAACGCCTTGAGCACGGGCAGCGCCGCCTCGCGCTCGCTCGCCGCACCGAATACCGCGATCCGGGCACCCGCGAGCGGAGCCCCGCTGTGCGTGAGACGCTCCGCCAGTGCGACGAAATTCTCGGCCGGCCATTCCTTACCGCGCCAGTTCGCCGTCGGCGCCAGCGCCAGGACGGGACCGCCGGGCGGGATCATCCGTCGCGCGGTGTCCTCATGCCGGCTGCGCAGCCAAAGCCGGGGCGAGACCGGTTCCTTGAGACCCCAGAAGCGCGACAGTTGCTCGACGCGATGGAGCGGGTCCGGCGACGCCCGATACACGCGGCGCTCCTTGGCCACGAGAAAATAGCCGAGCGCCGATCCACGGAGGTCGACCACGAGCGACCACGGCTTAAGCACGGTCTTTCCCCAGAGCGCGAGCCAGTGCAGCGCGAACGGCTTCTTCACGATAGGGATGACGCGTTCGACCTGAGGCGCGGCGGTGAACAGCGGGGCCGGCTGCGCGCCGCAGGCGACCCAGATTCGGGCGGACGGATGCCGCGCCATCAGGTGAGCCAGGAGACCAGTGGAGAGGACCGCGTCGCCGATCCGCGTCGAGGTTACGAACAATATACGCATGTGTCGGGTAGAACCGTCCGTTGACCGCCGGTCGGAGAGCCGCCGCGCGACCGGGGTTATACGCGCGGGCGCTGATCGCGACAAGGAGGGCCCGACCGGCTGCCATCCCGCTGAAAAACCGAGCTCCTTGCGCGGTGCGCTCCGGACGATTACCTCTTGCGACACGACGATCGGGATTGACAACGCATGTTTGCATTCGGGCAGAAGACCTTCGTTCCCCTCGCCGACCGCGGCGTACTCCGCGTCAGCGGCCCTGAAGCGCGCCCGTTCCTCCAGGGGCTCGTTACCAACGACGTCAACAAAGCCGTCGTCGGCCGCGCCATCTACGCCGCGCTGCTGACGCCTCAGGGAAAGTACCTTCACGACTTCTTCATCGTCGTCCTGCCCGACGAGGGCGGCGGTGAATCCCTCTACATCGATTGCGAACGCTCCCGAGCAGCCGACCTCCTCAAGCGGCTGACCGCGTACAAGCTACGATCCAAAGTGACGCTCGAGGACGTGAGCGACCGGTTTCGCGTGATCGCGCTGCTCGGCGACGGCCCGCACGACAGCGAAGCGCTGTGCGGCTTCGAAGGACGAGGTGGGCCGTTTGCCGGCGGCTTCTGCTACGTCGATCCCCGGTATGCGGGGGTCGGCGCGCGCGTCCTGCTGCCGGTCGCCGGCATTGGCGAGCTAATCGAGGCCGGGTTCGAGGAACGCAGCCCCGACGCGTACGAGCGGCTACGCCTCTATTACGGCTTGCCCGACGGCAGCCGCGATCTGCCTGTCGAAAAGGCGCTCCTGCTCGAATCCGGCTTCGACGACCTCCATGGCATCGACTGGAACAAGGGCTGCTACGTCGGCCAGGAGCTGACGGCGCGGACCCGCTACCGCTCACTCGTCCGCAAGCGGCTGCTGCCGGTTCAGATCGAAGGCGAGCCGCCTCCGTTCGGGGCCGCGGTCACCGACGGCAGCGAGGACATCGGCGAGATGCGCACGTCGTTCGACGGCCATGGCATCGCGCTGTTCCGCATGGAGCTGCTGGATCGCGCGGTCGCGGATGAGAAGCCGCTGACCGCCGCCGGTGCGGGAATCAACGTGGTCCACCCGGGCTGGCTGACGCTGGAGACCGACGACAGGCCCGAGGGCGAAGAATCTCCCGACCGGATCCCGTAAACGTCGGGATCCGGTCGGGATCTCACGCCTCAGGCGACCATCTCCGCGGGCGACTGCTTGCCGGCCCCCAGCGCGATCTCCGCCTGGGCTGCCGCAAGGCGCGCGACCGGCACGCGATACGGCGAGCACGATACGTAGTCGAGGCCGATCTCGGCCACGAACATGATCGATGCCGGATCGCCGCCGTGCTCGCCACAGATGCCGAGCTTGAGGTTCTTGCGCACCTTGCGCCCGCGCTGGGCGGCGATCTTGATCAGCTCCCCGACGCCATCACGGTCGAGGGTCGCGAACGGGTCGGATTCGAGGATGTGCCGACTGCGGTAGGTTTCGAGGAACCCGCCCGCGTCGTCACGCGACAACCCGAACGTCGTCTGGGTGAGATCGTTGGTGCCGAAGCTGAAGAACTCCGCCGATTCGGCGATGCTGCCGGCCTGCAGCGCGGCGCGCGGTAGCTCGATCATGGTGCCGACCCGGTAGGATATCTTGATGCCGGTCTCTTCCTTGACCTCCCCGGCGACGGTGTCGATGAGGCTCTTGAGGACCTCGAGCTCGGCACGGGTCGCGATCAGCGGCAGCATCACCTCGGGAGTGACGATGATCCGGGCGCGGGCGACCTCGGCGGCCGCCTCGAAAATGGCACGTGCCTGCATCTCGTAGATGTCCGGGCAGGTGATGCCAAGTCGGCAGCCGCGATGGCCCAGCATCGGATTCGACTCGTGCATCTCGGACGCGCGGCGACGGACGTCGTCGGCGCTGACCCCGGCTGCGGCGGCGACCTCGGCGATCTCGGCGTCGGATTTCGGCAGGAACTCGTGCAGCGGGGGATCGAGCAGGCGGATCGTCACCGGAAGCCCGCCCATGGCCTTGAAGATGCCGACAAAGTCGCTCCGCTGCATCGGCAGAAGCTCGTCCAACGCCTCGCGACGGGCCGCGCCGTCCTTGGCCATGATCATGCGACGCACGGCAATGATGCGCGCGGGATCGAAGAACATGTGCTCGGTGCGGCAGAGACCGATGCCTTCCGCGCCGAAGCCGCGAGCCACTTCGGCGTCGTTCGGGGTGTCGGCATTGGCGCGAACCGCCATCGTGCGCGTCTTGTCGGCCCACGCCATCAGCGTACCGAAATCACCTGCGGCTGCGTCGGCGTCGATGGTCGGCACTGCCCCCTTCATCACCTCGCCCGAGGTTCCGTCGAGCGTGATGATGTCGCCCGCCCGGATCGTCGTCCCGTTGGCGGTGAACGCGCGCGCCGCATAGTCCACGCGAATGTCGCCCGCACCGGCGACGCACGGCCGTCCCATGCCGCGCGCGACGACCGCCGCGTGGCTGGTCATGCCGCCGCGGGTCGTGAGAATGCCTTCGGCCGCATGCATGCCGTGGATGTCCTCGGGGCTCGTTTCGACACGCACGAGAATCACCTTCTCGCCGGCGGCGGCGCGCTCCTCGGCCTCATCCGCCGAGAACACGACGGCACCGACCGCGGCGCCGGGCGACGCGGGCAAGCCCTTCGCGAGCACGTCCCGCGGAGCCTTCGGGTCGAGCGTCGGATGGAGCAGCTGGTCGAGGGCGGACGGCTCCACGCGCATCAGCGCTTCCGTTTCCGTGATAACGCCCTCGCGGACCAGATCGACGGCGATCTTCACGGCAGCGCGCGCCGTGCGCTTCGCGGCCCGCGTCTGGAGCATCCACAGCTTGCCCTGTTGGACGGTGAATTCCATGTCCTGGACGTCGCGATAGTGGCTCTCGAGCGAGGCGCGGATGTCGGATAGCTGCCGGAACACGTCCGGCATCGCCTCCTCCATAGACGGCAGGTCGGACTTCGCCGCCAACCGAGCGGCGGCGGTCAGATGCTGCGGCGTACGGATACCGGCGACGACATCCTCGCCCTGGGCGTTGACCAGATACTCGCCGTAGAAGACGTTCTCGCCGGTGGAAGGGTCGCGGGTAAAGGCGACGCCCGTCGCGGAGTCCTCGCCCATGTTGCCGAACACCATCGCCTGCACGTTGACGGCCGTGCCCCACGATTCGGGAATGTCGTGAAGCCGGCGATAGGTGATGGCGCGCTGGTTCATCCAGCTCTGGAAGACGGCGCCGATCGCGCCCCAGAGCTGCTCCGCGGGGCTGTCGGGAAAGGGTGCGCCGCTCTGCTCGGCGACCTGATCCTTGAAGCGGCGGACCATCTCCTTCCAGTCGTCGGCCTTCATCTCGGTGTCGGCGCGGTACCCTTTGGCTTCCTTGTGCTCGCTGAGGATCTCTTCGAAGGCATCGCGGTCGAGGCCGAGCACGACGTCCGAGTACATCTGGATGAAGCGGCGGTAGGAGTCGTAGGCGAAGCGCGGGTCGCTGGTGCGGCGTGCAAGCCCCTCGACCGTCACGTCGTTGAGCCCGAGGTTGAGGACCGTGTCCATCATGCCCGGCATCGAGGCGCGGGCGCCGGAGCGGACGGAGACGAGCAGCGGGTTGGATGGATCGCCGAACGTCATCCCAACCAGGGATTCGACGCGCTTCATGGCGTTCTCGACCTGCGCCTTGAGACCGCCGGGGTACGAGTGCTCGTGGGCATAGAAGTAGGTGCAGACGTCGGTGGTGATGGTGAAGCCCGGAGGAACCGGCAGTCCGAGCCAGCTCATCTCATGAAGGCTGGCGCCCTTGCCGCCCAGAAGCTCACGCATGTCAGCACGACCTTCGGCGGAGCCTGCACCGAACTTGTAGACCCACTTCGCCATGTGTGTTTCCTCCTCTTGTTGACGGCGAGGCGCGCACACGTCGACAGGCTTCCGGCGATCGACCCCTCCGAGGCTCGAGGGAGGAACGTCGGCCACACAAGCACCGCGAATGTCGCAAGCGCGCGAGACGCCAGAGTGTAGGGAGGGCGCGACACGTGTCAGGGGCGTTTCCCGTGACACCTTCGGAGCAGAAACCCCGAAAAAAGACCGGTCGTTGTCACCCGCGCCGCACCGTTTTGGCACAGCGGCGAAACCGGCACCGCGGAGCGGCTAGCCTTCGACGGTCGCGAAATCGGCGATGCGGTTCATGATGTCGCGGATCGCGGCCAACAACCGCAGCCGGTTCGCCCGCAGATCCCTGTCGTCGGCGTTAACCGTCACTTTGTCGAAGAAGATATCCACAGCCGGCCGCAACGCCGCGAGCACCTCCATCGCGCCGACGAAATCCTCCTTGACGAGGGCGGCATCGATGCCCATGCGAGCGACCGCGAGCGCCTGCACGAGGCGTTTCTCTTCGCCGGCCGCGAGACGCGCCTCGTCGACGTCCCCGCCGTAGGCGACCTTGTCCTTCTTCTCCTCGATCGCGACGATGTTCGCCGCGCGGCGGTAGGCGACCAGCAGATTGACGCCGTCGGCGGTCTTGAGGAATCCGTCGATCGCGTTGACGCGGGCGACAAGGCGCACCAGATCGTCCTCACCCCCCAGGGAGAAGACCGCGTCGATCAGATCGTGGCGCACGCCCTTCTCGCGCAGCGCCACCTTGAGACGATCGGCGAAGAACGCGAGCAGATCGCCGACCTGTGACTCGCCAAGGCGGCCGGGCGCGGACTCCTCGTAGGTGCGCTCCGACGAGCGGAAGGCCTTGGCCAGAGGCAGCCTCAGATCGTTCTCGAGAACGATGCGGATCACGCCGAGCGCCGCGCGCCGCAACGCGAACGGATCGCCGGAACCGGTGGGCTTTTCGCCGACGCCGAAGAACCCGACCAGCGTGTCGATCTTGTCGGCGAGCGCCACCGCGACCGAAACCGGCGCGTGCGGGCAGGCATCGTTGGGGCCCTTGGGGGCGTAGTGCTCGGCGATGGCGTTGGCGACCTCGACCGCCTCGCCGCCGTGCAGGGCATAGTAACGGCCCATGATGCCCTGCAGCTCCGGGAACTCGCCGACCATGCCGGTGACGAGATCCGCCTTGCACAGCTCGGCCGCAGAACGCACGCGATCGCGGTCGGCCCCGACCACCGGGGCGAGCTCCGCGGCCAGCGCGACGATGCGCTCGACCTTGTCCGCCACCGTCCCGAGCTTGGCGTGGAAGACGATCTCGCGGAGCGCCGGCACGCGCTCGGCGAGGGGCACCTTGCGATCCTGATCCCAGAAAAACCGCGCGTCGGACAGCCGCGCGCGCAGCACGCGCTCGTTGCCGGCGACCACCGCCTGGCCGCCGTCGTCGGTCAGCATGTTGGCGACCGTCACGAAGTTGTTGGCGAGGCTGCCGTCGTCCTTCAGCAGCGCGAAGTACTTCTGATGGGTGCGCATCGCCGTGGTCAGCACCTCGGCGGGGACATCCATGAACGATTCGTCGATGGTGCCGACGAGCGGAACCGGCCACTCGACGAGCCCCGCGACTTCCTCGAGCAGCCCGCGATCATCCTTCAGCGTCAGCCCGAGTGTCTTTGCCTGGGTGCCCGCATCGGCCCAGATCGCGTTGGCGCGGTCGCCGTGATCGATCACCACGTAGGCGCTGCGGAGCTTCTGCCGATACTCGGCGAAGCTCTTCACCTGGAGCGCGCCGGGCGCGAGGAAGCGATGACCGCGCGTGGAATCGCCGCTGCGCACGGGGCCGAACGCGAACTGCACGACACGGCCGTCGAACACGCACAGGATCGATTGCAGCGGCCGCACCCAGCGCACCGATTCCGATCCCCAGCGCATCGACTTGGGCCATGGCACGCGCGCGACGGCATCGGGAAGGGCCTCGGCCAGCACCTCGGCGGTGATGCGTCCCTTGCGGCTGACCACGGCAAACCAGAACTCCGCCTTGCCGACGGTGCGCTTCTCGCACTGGTCGAGGCTCGCAAGGCCGGCCCCCTTGAGGAAACCCTGAATCGCCTGGTCGGGAGCCCCGACGCGTGGGCCCTTCTTTTCCTCGGTCACGTCGGGCTGCTTCGTCGGGAGGCCATCGACGACGAGCGCGACCCGGCGCGGCGTCACGTACGCGCTCGCCTGCGTGAACTCGAGGCCGGCGGCCTTCAGCGCGTCGGAGACGATGCGCTTGAGATCGTCCGCCGCGCGCACCTGCATGCGCGCGGGAATCTCCTCCGACAGCAGCTCGAGCAGAAGCTCCGCCATCAGGCCTTGCTCCCCACGCCGGGGCGCGACGCGAGCCATCCTTCGCAGCATGCCTTGGCCAGCGCGCGCACACGCCCGATGTAGGCCTGACGCTCGGCCACCGAGATCACGCCGCGCGCGTCGAGCAGGTTGAAGCGATGGCTCGCCTTGATGCACTGGTCATAGGCGGGCAGCGGCAGCTTGCGGTCCAGCAGCGCGCGGCATTCCTTCTCCGCGTCCTCGAAATGGCGGAACAGCATGGCCGTGTCGGCGAATTCGAAATTATGCGCGGAGTACTCGATCTCCGACTGCTTGAAGACGTCGCCGTACTTCACGCCCGCCCCGTTGAAGTCAAGGTCGTAGACGTTCTCGACGCCCTGCACGTACATCGCGAGACGCTCGAGACCGTAGGTGAGCTCGACCGCGACCGGATTGCACTCGATGCCGCCGACCTGCTGGAAATAGGTGAACTGCGTCACCTCCATGCCGTCGCACCAGACTTCCCAGCCGAGGCCCCAGGCGCCCAGCGTCGGGCTTTCCCAGTCGTCCTCGACGAAGCGGATGTCGTGATGGCGCGGGTCGATGCCGAGTTCCTTCAGGCTCTGCAGATACAGTTCCTGCGAATCGGCCGGCGACGGCTTGAGAATGACCTGAAACTGGTAGTAGTGCTGCAGGCGATTGGGGTTCTCGCCGTAGCGCCCGTCCTTCGGACGGCGCGACGGCTGGACATACGCAGCCTTCCACGGCTCGGGGCCGAGCGCGCGCAGCGTCGTCGCCGGATGAAACGTACCGGCGCCGACCTCCATGTCGTACGGCTGCAGGATCACGCAACCCTTGCGCGCCCAGAACGTCTGGAGCCGCAGGATCAGATCCTGGAAGGAGAGCGTCGAAGCCATGAGCGCGGTTTGCGGAGAGCGCGATCTGCAGGGAGCACCGGCGCGGGAGAATTCCGGCGCGGGCGCACCTTAGACAGCGCCCCCGGCCCGGTCAACGCCGCCGCTGCGGGCAGTCCGGACGGCCGCACGGCAACGCATCCGCCGAAACGTACGCCCCGCAGACGGGACACGCCGTCAGGCTCACCGGCTCGCGTCGCGACGGTTGCTGCGCCGCCTGCTCCGCCTGGCGCTGCATCTCCCGGAACGCCTGGCGAATCATCCGCACGCGCGCGCGATACCGGAAGACCATCCACACCACGAGCGCGAGGAGAACGAGAAGGACCAGCTTGCCGAAGGAAAGCCCGAGCATGTCCGACTACAGCTCCAACGGCTGGGCGTGGCGGAGAATCGCCTCCGCGGCGGCGGTGTACCGGCCGCCTACCTCATGGAGGATCAGGCCCGCCGCCAACCGCATTGGCTGCGCAGATCCCTTTACGGCATGGACGAGCACCCGCTTGGCGGGCTTGGCGCTGGCGTCAGGCCACAGCGGGAACACGACGATGCCGCCGGCACGGCCATGCAGCTCGCTCAGCACGTGGTCGAGACGATCGGCGCGATGGATGAGCGTGAACGTACCCTTGGTCCGCACCATCGACAGCGCGAAACGGATCCACGTGCCGAGGTCGGCGGTCGAGGCGTGCGCCTCGACATGGGCGCCCGCGCGTCCGGGATCGGCAGGGGGCGTGGCCTTTCCCGACTCGAGGTAGGGCGGGTTCGCCATCGCATGATCAAAGGTGCCGGGCGCGAGCCGCACCGGCGGTCGGACGACGTCGCCGATCATGACGCTCACGCGATTGGCGACGCCGTTGCGCCGGACATTCTCGTTGGCCACGCGCACCATGGCGGGATCGACGTCGAGTCCCGAGATCCGGCACTCGGGCTCGCGCGCGGCGAGGCACAGCGACGCAGCGCCCGTGCCGGCACCCACATCGAGCACGCGCTCGCCCGCGCGCACCGGAACGGCGGCGGCCAGAAACACCGGATCGATTGCGGCGCGGTAACCGTTCTCGGGCTGCAGGAGGTGGATACGTCCGCCCAGCAACGCGTCGTCAGTCACGCCGCCGGTGGGCGGTATGTCGAGCGGATCCTCTTCCGGCATTGCGGCCATCAGGACCGACTCGCGATCGCCGCATCGATGATGCTGCGGGCGAGCGCCTCATCCTCATCGGCGACCATGAGCCGCCGAGGGATCGCCGCGATCGAACCCTCGACCACCGACATGTGGGTGTCGAACACCGCGGTTGCGATTCCTTCGGCGGCCAGCATGCTTTCCGCGAACGAGAGCAGGACCGGATCGGTGGTGCGGAGGATGTCTTTCATCTGCGATCCGAGCCCGGCCGGGACTCGCGGCGGCGCTTGCTTGCCCGCCCCCGGCACGGCCTCTATGCTCCCCCGCCTAGGATGGGGGGAACACCCCGGGGCGTCAAGAAAAGGCCCTGGAGCGATACGAGAGGCGCGACCGTGGGTTCAGTGGTGGATATGGACAGCGCACGCGGGAAGGGTCCGCAGCCGACGCTTGAGGCGCTCCAACGGCTGGTGACGACCGACCTGTCGGCCGTGAACACGCTGATCATCCGTCACATGCACAGCCCGGTGGCGCTGATCCCCGAGCTCGCTGGCCACATCATCGCCGCCGGTGGCAAGCGCCTGCGCCCGATGCTGCTGATCGCCTGCGCGCGGATGTGCGGCTACCGCGGCGAGCGGCACATCGGCCTCGCCGCCGCCGTCGAGTTCATTCACACCGCCACCCTGCTACACGACGACGTCGTTGATGCCAGCGACCTGCGCCGTGGGCTCGCTACGGCCAACGCGGTGTGGGGCAACAAGCCGAGCGTACTGGTCGGTGACTTCCTGTTCTCGCGCGCATTCCAGCTCATGGTCGCGGACGGGTCTCTCGATGTGCTGGCGATCCTGTCCGAGGCGTCGGCGGTGATCGCGGAGGGGGAGGTGCTTCAGCTCACCACGGCTAACGACACCGAGACCTCCGAGACCCAGTACCTCGACGTCATCAAGTCGAAGACGGCGAAGCTGTTCGCGGCCGCGACCCGTCTGGGCGCTGTCGTATCGGCGCGGCCCAAGGTCGAGGAGGAGGCGCTGGAGACTTTCGGCCTCAATCTCGGCATCGCCTTCCAACTGGTCGACGACGTTCTCGACTACACCTCGCGTGACGCGACCATGGGAAAGAACGTCGGCGACGATTTCCGCGAGGGCAAGATCACCCTGCCGATCGTGCTCGCGTTCCGCCGCGGCGGCGCCGAGGAGCAGGATTTCTGGCGCCGGACGCTCGAGCGACTGGAGCAGGAGCCCGGGGATCTCGAGCGCGCCATAGCCCTGCTCAACCGCCACGGTGCGCTCCGCGATGCCGTCGAGCGCGCCCGGCACTACTCCGCCGTGGCGCGGGATGCCTTGGACATGTTCCCCGCCGGTCCGGAAAAGGCCGCCCTGCTCGACGCGGTCGCGTTCAATTTGCAGCGCAGCTATTAGGGTTTTGCAGCGGAAACGAGCGGTTTTGGGCCTCCCGCCCGGTGCAACGCTCGTCCCCCGTTGCGCACGTTGTCATTCCCGGCCGGGCAGTCTATAAGGGCCGCCGCCACGGGGAGTAGCTCAGCCTGGTAGAGCACTAGCTTCGGGAGCTAGGGGCCGGAGGTTCGAATCCTCTCTCCCCGACCATCTAAGAAAAACCCTCCGAGAAATCGGAGGGTTTTTTCGTATCCGCAGCGGACGCTACGGTCTCGCCGAACGGGCCGGCTCCTCGCCGTTCATCGCCGCCGCTTCGGCCAGCCACAGATCGGCGTAGTCGACCGCCTTCCATTCGTCGAACCACGGACCGCCGCGGGTGTAGTGCACGACCTTCGGAGGTCCGCCGGCGGGCTTCGCCGACCAGCCTTCGAGCCAGTTCCAGGTCTCGGGCACTGCGCCGATCTCCTCGTCCTTCAGCCATGAGAAGCGATGCAGGAACGCTCCGGTCTCGCGGTTCACCACCTCGGGGGTGAGCGCCGCGTTCGACGGATGTCCGCAGTTCCACAGGATCAGGCTCGACCAGTTCTTGCGCGGATAGAGCGTCTGGACGCGGCCATCCATCTTCATCGCCTCGGTCGGCCGGTGATCGTGATGGACGCACATCGCCGCATAGCGATCATCCGCAAGCGCGAACAGATTCGCGATGTCGGCGAGCCACAGGAAGTCGCAATCGCAGTAGAGCGCCCATCCGCGATAGCCCGCGAGGGCAGGCACCAGGAAGCGGGTGTAGGTGAATTCGGTCGACGCGAGCGGGTCTCCCGTCCGCCAATACAGCTTGCGGTCGCGAAGCTCCTTCTGGACCAGCGGGATGACCGAGACCGGATGACGGGTGCGGGCAAGAATGGAATGGCGGCAGACGTCGTAGGCAACGGACTCGCCGGGATCGAACCCGACGTACACAGGAAATGGATCGGCCATCATCACCCTTCCGGCAGCCCCGCGAGTATATCGCGTCGCAGCGCCGAAAGCGCGTTTTCCCATCCCGAGCGGCCGCTGCCCGCGCGCTCCTGCCGGTACAGCGGAAAGGTGGGAAACCATGGCGAGCGATCGCCCGTGTGCATCCACCGCCACTCCGGCGGATGGGGCACGAGCACGTGCGACGGACGTCCGGTGCCGGCCCGCAGATGCGTGTTGGTGTTGCTCACGCCGACGTAGAGCTCGATGGTGTGCAGCAAAGCCAGCATCGCCTCGAGGTCCCGGTTGAGCGCCGACAAATCGTGCGCCCGAGCGCCGAGGGCATGCGACAGCGCGGTCACCTCCCCTTCGTCCGGTGCGCGCTGCAACACGACAAACGTCGCCCGGACCCCGCGAAGTGCCGCGCCAAAGGTCTCGGGCGCGATCTCTTTCAGGAGGGCGTTCCACTCCCGCGTGCCGGCCCGCCAGGTCAAGCCGACGTAAGGCGGCGGGCCCAGATCCGACAAACGCGCTGCCATTGCCGCGCGCTGTTCTGCCGACACCGCCAAGGACAGCGGCGGCGGGATGTCGGCGACCGCCGACACGCTCTCCAGGTACGGAAGGTCGCCGATCGAGATTGCGAGATCGTGCGGCGGATCGGGATCGTCGCCGGTCAGAACGTCGTCCAGGATCTGTGCGCGGGTCACGATGGAGGCAATCGGGGCTCCGGCGCGATAGATCAGGCGCGCGCCGCGATTCCGCAACCGACGAGCGAAGCGCAGGAAGAACAGCTCGTCCCCGAGGCCCTGATTCGGCAGCAGCAACACGCGCCGCCCCGACAGGTCGTCGGGCAGCGATTCGCGCTCCATACCGTCGCGCACATCGAGCGGCCGAGCGCGGTAGTCGCGGAAGCCGTCCGCGAACCGGCCCTCGCCAAGGTCGATCACCGCCCGGTTGAATCGCGCCGAGGCGAAGCCGGGATCGATGGTCAGCGCGCGGTCGTGGGCGGCGTGGCCCTCGGCAAATCGTCCTTGCTCCCGCAGCGCGACGCCGAGGCCGGTCCATGCCGCGGGAAACTCGGCACGGATCGCGATGGCGTGACGGAACGCCTCCTCGGCCTTGACCGCGTCACCTTTCTCTCGCCAGGCGCTCCCGAGATTGTTCCATGCCATCGCAAGCGTCCCATCGTGGCGAAGCGAGGTCTCGAAGGCGTCGATGGCGGCATCCACCTGGCCGCGATGGAACAATGCGTTGCCCAGGCTGTTCCAGGCCAAGGCGTCGTCCGGAGCCGCCGCAAGGGCGGTCCGCAGCTCCATCTCCGCAGCCTCGTAATCGCCCGTCTCCACGAGCGCGGTGCCGAGGTTCACGCGCACGTCGTGCGCCGTCGCGTCGCGGGCGACCGCCGCGCGGAGATGCCGAAGCGCGTCGTCGCGGCATCCGAGTTCCAGCAAGGTCGCCCCGAGGTTGCCCTCAGCCTTGGAGTGTTGCGGCTCGGCCCGGAGCGCCTCGGCGAAATGGCGGACCGCGCCTTCGCGATCGCCCCGGGCGCGAGCGATACCCCCCAGCAGGTTGAGCGCATCGGGGTCGGCCGGGTCCGCCGCGAGGCGCCGGCGCGCAAGGATTTCCGCCTCGTCGAGACGGCCCGCCTTGGCCAGATCTATGGCCGTTTCGATCGCCCGGGAGGAGGCGGCATCTGCGTTCATCATCGCAACCATGGGCGCCGTGCGGCTTTCCCGCATCGTATCCATGCCGTCACCTACGCTCAACACGCACTGCCTACCGAAATACCACCGCCGGCGGCGCACCGCGGGTTGCGCTGCGTGAATCCATTGGCGATACTCGCGCGCCTTCACCACCTGCCCCCCTTGACCACCTGACCAGGAGAATCGCCGTGTTCCGTCCGCTTGTCCTCACGCTTGCCGCCGTCGTGTGCGTCTCCGCCGCGTCCACCGTCGCCAACGCCGCCGACGCCGAGCACGGCAAATCGGTGTTCCGGCAGTGCTCGGTCTGCCATTCCGACAAGCCCGGCGAGAACCGCGTCGGCCCGTCGCTCGCGGGCGTGGTCGGCCGCAAGGCCGGCGAGGCCCCCGGTTTCAACTACTCGAAACCGATGAAAGACTCCGGGATCACCTGGGACGACAAGCACCTCGAGGAGTACCTGGAGAATCCGCAGAAGGTCGTGAAGGGCACGCGGATGGCCTTCCCGGGCATCAAGAACGAAAAGGACCGCGACGACGTCATCGCGTACCTCAAGACCACGGGCAAGTAAGGGCGAAAATTGCCGCGGTCGCGGACGATCGGCTACAGTGCGCCCGCTCGCGGCAGCCGCGGCGAGTTCCAAACGCGCAGCGAACGTCCCGAACATGGACCTTAAAGGCCACATCCGGCAGATCCCCGACTTTCCGAAGCCGGGGATCCTTTTTTACGACATCTCGACCCTGCTCGCGCATCCTCGCGCCTGGAAGGCGACGGTCGAGCGCATGACGACGCTGATCGCGCCGTGGCGGCCAACCATGCTGGCGGGCATCGAATCCCGCGGCTTCCTTGTGGCGGCTCCGGTCGCCTTCGCGATGGGGCTCGGGTTCATCATGGTGCGCAAAAAGGGAAAGCTTCCCGGGCGCTGCATCCCCCACAGCTACGCGCTGGAATACGGCTCCGACACCGTCGAGGTCCAGGAGGATGCCGTGCCGAGCGGTGCGCGGGTCGTCATCGTCGACGACCTGCTCGCCACCGGGGGAACGCTGCAGGCGTCCGGCGAGCTTCTGACCAAGGTGGGAGCCGACGTGGTCGGCGCGGCGACGATCATCGAGCTGAGCTTTCTCGACGGCCGTAAGCGGCTGACGATGCCGTTCGGGTCGCTCTTGTCCTACGACAGTTGATCTCGGGTATCACATTGAAAGTGCCGGCGCAGTTGCCGGCGTTAACGGCTCGTTAAGCCTGCAGACGCAATTCTGCGGGGGTCTTGCGCGGATCGGACGAACTGCAGTGATTCACCCGTCGCTGTCGCCGCCCGCGGCTCCCGGGGAGCTGCCGGCCGACGCTTCCAACATCATTCTCGAGGCCATGTCGCAAGGCGTGGTGGCGTGGGACGCCGATCTCACGCTCACGACGTTCAACCGGCGCTACGTCGAGTTGATGCGGCTCCCGGACGGATTTGTGCGCCGCGGCATCTCCTATGCGGAGGTCGTCCGGAAGCTCGCCGAGCGCGGCCACTTCGGTCCCAATGCCGATCCCGAAGCGTGCGTCAGTTCCCGCCTGGAGTCCACGCGGCTCCACTCTGAGGAGCGTCACGTCAGGTACCTCTCCGACGGGCGCGTTCTCGAAGTGCAGCGCCGGCCCTTGCCTGGCGGTGGGTTCGTCTCGACCTTCACCGACATTACCGAAGCAAAGCGTGCCGAGGCGGAGGTCGAGCACAAATCCACGCTGCTGTCCGCGACCCTCAACGTTATGGACGAGGGCCTGGCGATCTTCGATCGCGAGCTCAGGCTGCAGCTCTTCAACGACGCGTTCGTCCGGATCCTCGGCTATCCGAGCACCTTCGTCACGCTCGGCATGACGTACGAGCAGCTCTTGTCCTACGCGCTTATGAACGATCGCTGCCCGCCCGAACGGGCGCGAAACGTCATTCGCGAACGGATCGACAGTGCCCGGCACGGTCAATGTTCCCGTGTTACCCACCGCCGCCGCGACGGCGCGTATATCGCGATTGCACGCGCTCCATTGCCCGGCGGCGGATTCGCCGCCACCTACACCGATATCACCGAGCAGGTCGCAGCCTCGTCGGCGGTGAAAAAGACTTCCGCGCTCCTCAAGGCGACCCAGGAGAATATGGTCCAGGGCATCGTCGTGTACGACCACGAGTACCGGATCATCAATCTCAACCGGCGCTTCCTCGATATCTACAAGGTGCCGGACGACATCGCGCGCATCGGCGCCGACTTCTTCGACACATTGCGTTACCGGGCGCGCCGCGGCGACTTCGGGCCCGGTGACCCTGCGGAGCTCGCGGAGATCCGCATCCGCCGCCACAAGGACCCCTCGCTCCGCCACTTCGAGCACCGCTCGCCGGACGGCCGCACCATCCTGATGCTGCGCAGCCCCCTCGAGGACGGTAGCGGGTTCGTGACCACCTGCACCGACGTGACCCAGCAGCGCAAGGCGGAGCAGGAGATCCAGCGCCAGGCCGAGCTGCTGCGCAGCACCTTCGACGCGATCTCGCAGGGCATCGTCGTCTACGACGCGGACTTCCATGTCTCCGCTTGGAACGCGCGTTACATCGACCTCTTCGGCTTCCCTCCGGGCTTCATCCGGCCCGGGCGCACGCGCGAGGAAATCATGCGCCACCTGGCCGAGCAGGGTGAGTTCGGTGACTGCGACGTCGATGCCTTTGTGCGATCGAAGCGAGAGTCCGCCGCGCGCAACGAGCACTACCGTCACGAATACATGCGCCCCGACGGCACCGCGCTCTCGATCCGCCGCGAGCCGATGCCGGGTGGCGGCTGCGTCACGACGGTCGACGACGTGACCCGCCAGCGGGCCCGCGAGGAGCGGATCCGCGAAAGCGAGGAGCGCTACGCGCTGGCCATGAAAGGCGCGAACGAAGGGCTGTGGGACTGGAACGTGGCCCGGGACGAGGTCTACCTGTCGCCGCGTGTCCGCGAGATCGCGAACCTCGACTTCATGGCGCCGCAGATCTCGGCCAAGCGGTGGCCGGCGTTGATCCATCCCGAGGACGTGGCGCGGTACCAGGCCGCGGTTCGCGCCCACTTCGCCGGCGAAACCGAGCTTTTCCAGTGCGAGTACCGCATCAAGGGCAAGGACGACTGCTATCGCTGGGTGCTGGACCGCGGACTGGCCCTTCGCGGGCACGACGGCCGGGTCCACCGCATGGCCGGCTCGATCAGCGACATCTCCGCGCGCAAGGATGCCGAGCAGCGGATGCTGGAAGCCAAGGAGGCCGCCGAACTCGCGAGCCGCGCCAAGACCGACTTCCTCGCCAATGTGAGCCATGAGCTGCGGACGCCGCTCAATGCGATCATCGGCTTCTCCGAGGTCATGACCGCGGAGCTGTTCGGGCCGATCGGAAATGCGCGCTACCGCGAGTATCTGCGCGACATTCACGAGTCCGGCACGCACCTCCTCTGCCTCATCAATGACATCCTCGACGTGGCGAAAGCCGAGGCGGGCAAGATGGAGCTGATCGAGGAGGTGGTCGACCTCCGCGGCACCGTCGAGGCCTGCGTGCGGCTCGTCCACGACCGGGCCGTCCAGGAAAAGCTGACGATCGCCGCCGACTTCATCGATGATCTGCCGAGCCTCTGGGCAGACCAGCGCAAACTGCGGCAGGTGCTTCTCAACCTGCTGACGAACTCGATCAAGTTCACTCCCCCGGGAGGCACCCTCACGGTATCGGCGCGCACCGATCCCACCGGGGCGGTGGTGCTCGTCGTCCGCGACACGGGCATCGGGATCGCGCCGGAGGACATGCCCAAGGCGATGGCCCCGTTCGGCCAGGTGGACAGCTCCCTGTCGCGGCGCCACAACGGCACCGGCCTCGGCCTGCCGCTGACGCGGGCGCTGGTCGAAGCGCATGGCGGGACATTTTCGATCACAAGCGAGGTCGGCACCGGGACGTCGGTGACGATCGCCTTCCCGCCCGAGCGCCGGCGGGCCCAGACGGCGCGTGCCGTCGCCGCCAATTAGGCTTCCAACACATTCCGGGCCGGCCCGCCACGGCCGCGGGAACGCGTTGTCACATCGCGTGTCGTAGACGCGCCCCGAAGCGTTGCCTAATGTTGCGGCGATGAGCGACGCCTCGCTCTCGGCCTACAGGAGGGTCGTCCATGAAACGGGTTCTCGGCATCGTCGCCGCCCTGGTCCTCGTCGTCGTCATCGGCGCCGGGGCCTACGTGTATTTCACCTTTTCGAGCCTCGTGAAGCATGGCGTGGAAACCTACGCGCCGCGCATGACGCAGACGAAAGTGACCCTCGGCGGCGTCACCGCGTCGGTGTTCGGCGGCTCCGCCTCGATCAGCGATCTCGTCATCGGCAACCCGGCGGGATTCAAGAGTCCCGAGGCGATCGCAATCGGCAAGGCGTCGCTCTCGGTGGAGCCGCGATCGGTGCTGTCCGACGTCATTCACGTCAAGGAAATCGCGATCGTCGCGCCCCGCATCACCTACGAGCCGGGCCAAGGGTCGAACAACCTGTCGGTGATCCAGAAAAACGTCGCCAAGGCGACCCAGACGCCCGGCGCGCAGCCGCCGGCGACAAAGGAGGCGGGCGCCCAGGGGCCTGAGAAAAAGTTCATTATCGACCACCTGGTCATCAGCCAGGCCCAGGCGACCGTCGCGCTGCCGCAGATCGCCGGCGCGACGCAACTGGTCGGTCAGGACGCCAACACCTCGGTGACGCTGCCGACCATCGAGATGCGCGACCTCGGCGCCAAGGAAGGCGGTCTGCCGCCGGCCAAGATCGCCGAGCAGGTCATGGCGCGGGTCGAGCAGCAGGCCAAGGACGCGGTCGGCAACAACGCCCAGCGGCTGCTGGACCGGCTCGGCTCCGGCGCGGGCGGCCTGCTCAACCAGGGCGCCAGCGGCGGGAGCGGGGCCGCCAGCGACGTCGGTGGCCAGCTCAAGGGCCTGCTCGGCCGGTAACGAACCCTCCGCCCGGAGCGCCGGGCGGCGCGGCGTCCGGCGTCAGTGCATCGCCTTGGCGACGCGCTCGACGATCGGTTTCGGGGTCTCGTAGATCGACTTGATCGCGCGGTCGAGCGCCTCGCCGTCCATCGTGTTGACGGAGTCATATCCGCGCTTCTTGGTGTCGGCGATGTACGCGGGATCGTTGACCGTCTTCATGAACGCATCGCGCATCAGCTTCGCACGGTCGGCGGGAATGCCCGGCGGCCCGGCGATCGGCCGCATCTCCGACGGCGCCACCATGAAACGCAGCGTCTGCTTCTGCTCGTCGGTCTTGGCGAGGTCGAGAATGTTCGGCACGTCCGGGAGCTCCGGATGACGGGCGAACGCGGCCTGCAGGATCACGCTCGCCTTCTTGTCGTTCAGCCAGTGCATCTGCGTCGACTTGAGCGCGTCCCACGAGTTGAAGCGGCCGTACGCCTCGCCGCGCTCGATCGCGATGTAGGTCTCCTTGCTGCCCTGGTAGCCGGTGATCAGCTTGAACTTGGTGCCGAGGACGTCGTTCAGCACCTTCGGGTAGAAATCCGTCGTCGCGCCGGCGCCGGTGCCGGCGACGATCGTCTCTTTCGTGAACAGGTCGTCGGCCGACTTGATCGGCGACGCGCTCCAGATCACCAGCACCGAGTGCGAGGTGCCGAGGCTGCCAATCCAGGTGAACTTGGTGGCGTCGAACTTGGCGCGATTGGCCTCGGGGTTGAGCAGCGGCTCCATCGCGATCGGGCCGACGTAGGCGAGCACCGTGCCGTCCTTCGGAGCGAGGTTGTAGAGCGAGTTCCCGGCGACGATGCCGCCGCCGCCGGGCTGGTCCTTGACGACGAACTGCGGGTTGCCGGGCAGGAACCTGCCGTAATGGTCGGCCAGCGTGCGCGACATGATGTCGAACAGCCCGCCCGCTGTGCCCGCGACGTTGATGGTGATGGTGTTGCCCTTGAAGTAGGGCTCGCCGGACTGCGCCAGAGCCGCGCCGGCGGCGACGGTCGACAGCAGGGCTGACAGCGCGAGGAGCGAAAGCCGCGGGGCACGTACGGACATGGAAGCCTCCGGTTATGGATTCCTGTTTGCGGCGGATTGTAGCGGATTCCGCGGGGCCGCCCACCGGCCGCTTAGCGGCCGGGCGACGGCCGCAGCACCGGCGGCTCGAGCGCGCCGGCCGCTGCCTGGTCCGGCGGCAGCGCCGGGTCCCACAGCTTGCCGACGTAGCGCTCGCCGGTGTGCCCGTCCGACCGCGGCGAGGCGAGCCAGACCACGACCGGATTCATGATCGTCACCGGCAGCAGCCCCGGCGTCGGCGGCCGGTCGGGGTCGGAGTCGCACGACCCGCCCGGGATCAGCGAGTTCACGGTGACGCCGGTGCCGGCGAGGTCCTGGGCCCAGATCAGCGTCGCGGCCTCGAGTGCCGCCTTGGTGACGCCGTAGGGCGAGTTGTGGCGCCGCTGCATCGTGCCGAGCGAGGTCGTGAGGTTGATGATCCGCCCCCACTTCTGCTTCATCAGCGTCGGCAGCACCGCGCGTGTCACGTTGAACGTGCCGTTGACGTTGACCGTGATGGTCTCGCGCCAGATCGCGGGATCGGTCTCGTAGACCGGCAGCGAGTTGCCCTCGGGCGGGATGCCCGGGCCCCGGTGCAGCCGCCGCGCGTTGTTCACCAGCACGTGGAGCGCGCCGAACCGCTCGAGCGTAGCCTCCACCAGCCGGTCGCAATCCTCGGGCTTCACGATGTCGGCGGCGACGGCATGAGCGGTGCCCGGTGTCGTCGCCGCGTCGATCTCCGCCACCGCCGTCTTCATCCGCTCCATCTCGCTCGCCGGCGCCGCGATGACGACCTTCGCGCCGGCCTCGGCGAGCGCCTGGGCCATCGCGCGGCCGAGACCGCGCGATGCGCCGGTGACGATGACGACGCGGCCGCCCAGATCGATGCCGGCCATCAGCGTCCGCCCGGCGCCGACTTCGCCTTGAGCTCCTGTTCCTGCTTCTTGCCGCGGTTGCGCGCGTTCTCGAGGATCGCCGCCGCCTTGGCGACGACCTCGGGCGAGGCGCCGAGCAGCTTGTGGAGCGCGGGCTCCATCTCCTTCGCCGAGGCGGGACGCACTTCGATCTTGGTGCGCTCGGACTCGGCGATGAACGCCGGATCCGTCATGGTGGCGTCGAAGCCGGCGCGCAGCGCGGCGATGCGCTCCTCAGGCACGCCGGGCGGAACGGCGAAGGCGCGGCCCACGGTCGCCGAGGCGAAGAACATCTCCAGCATCTGCCGCGCCTCGTCGGTCTTCGCGTACTCGATCGCGAGCGGCACGTTCGGGAAATCGGGGTGCTTCTCGAGGCCCATCTGCCAGATGATCTTGAGCCGTCCCGCCTCGACCTCGTGGATCGAGCTGTTCTTGATCGAGGACAGGTACGTGCCGCACTGCCCCATGATCTCGCCGCGCTCCATCGACAGCGTGCGGTTGGCGTTCGATTCGAAGCCGAGGATGGGCCGGAATTTCGTGCCGAGCTCCTCGTTCATCAGGATCGGCATGGTGTAGGAGCCGCCGCTGACGCCGGAGGCGCCGAGGATCACCTCGCGGTCGAAAAAATCCTCCGGCCTGGTGATCCCGGTCGTGTGCCACACCGAGCAGTGGTCGACCTCGCGGTTCATGTTGCCGATCCACACGAACTTCGTCGGATCGAACTTCGCCTGCGGATTGTTCCAGCGCTCCTCGAGCAGGACGTAGGCCGGGATGAGGCCGACCTGGGTGCCGTCCTTGGCCGCCGCGTTGTAGAGGTGGTTGGCGAGCACGAGCCCGCCGCCGCCCGGGCGGTTCTGCGGCACGACGGTCGGATTGCCGGCGATGTGGCGGCCGATGTGGCGGGCGAGCAGCCGGACGTAGACGTCGAATCCGCCGCCCGGGTCCGTCGACGAGCTGAAATAGATCGTCTGGCCCGCGAACGGCTCGGCGGCGGATGCCGCTCCGGCCGTCGCGAGCGCCGCCGCCACCAGCGCGGCTGCAGTCGCAAGTCTCATCTTCGTCTCCCTGTGGCGGATATCGCCCGCCTTCTCCGGGTTTTGTCGCCGGGCCCGATCCCGTCCGCGCGCTCCCTCAGGTCCACGGCCCGAGCAGCGGCTCGCCGGTAAAGCTGTCGCTGTTGCCCTCGAGCGCCTTCGGCCACGCGCCGGGCGTCACCTTGCGGCGCTGGATCGCCGGCCGTGGTTTGCCGTCCCAGCCGACCTGCTCCATCGACCAGTAGAGCTGCACCGCGCCGCCGTCGGGATCGTGGGCGAGGATCGTGTGGTCCATGCCCGGCGTCAGCTCCTGCGGCAGCTCGCGCATCGTGACGCCGTGCGACTTCAGGAACGCGACGGCGTCGAGGAGCTGCTGGTAGTTGCCGAGCTGCAGCCCGAACGAGAACGTCGTCGAATCTTCGCGCAGGCCCAGCGCCTTCCGGAGCGCGGTCGGGAACAGCGCCAGCGAGTGATGCTCGGTGTTGTTGCGCAGGAAATAGCAGCGATGCCCCTGGTAGGTGGTCTCCTCGGTGAGGATGAACCCGAGCATCTCGCGGTACCACTTCAGCGACGCCTCGATGTCCGCGACGAACAGGTTCACCGGGCCGTGCTTGACGATCTTGAACGGCCGGGCGAGCAGGATTCCCTGTACGTCGTACTTGATCGGCAGGGCCTCCTTGTGGCGATAGCCGCTGAGGAGATCGACGCCGCGCGCCAACGCCTCGTCGACCTCCTGGTGCTCGTTGATCTGCGGCAGCGGCGGCGTCTTGTGGAACTCGCGGTCGAACATGTCCCACGGCTTCGAGTAGCCGTTCCAGCCGATCTGCTCCATGCCCCAGTAGAGCTCGTTCTGATGCATGTCGGGGTCCATCAGATAGGTGTGCCAGTTGGAGCCCGGCATGTCGCGACCGTTGCGCACCACCTTCTCGCCGCGCGAGGTGAACCAGTTGTGGGAGTCGACGGTCTCGGCGAGGCTGCCGATCTGCCACGAGATCTGGTTGACGGTCACGCCGTCCTTGACCCGGCCGCGCGTGTCGGTCGCCTTGCGGAAGCGGTGGTTGTAGATGACGAAGGCGTGGTGGTCGTGGGCGTAGCGGAAAAAATAGCCGTTGCAGTCGCCGAACGCCTTGAATTCGTCGGGGAGTTGCGTCTTGCCGCCCTGGGTCGCGTCGCGGACGTCGACGATCTTGAAGCCGAGCAGGTCTTTGTAGAAGTGGAGCCCCTCGGTCATCTTGAACATGTTGATGCCGAAATGGCCGAGGCGGCGGATCTTGAACGGCTGATCGAGCAGCACCCCGCCGACGTTGAATTTCGTATCCGTAGCGACTGCCATGACCGCCCTCCCGTCCGCTGATGTGCCGCGACCGCGCCGCGCGGCGTGTTCCCGGTGCAAAGACTAACGCGCCCCGCGCGGAGCCGCCACGGCGCGATCCGGCTAGTGCTCGGCCTGCTGCGTCGCCGGGCGCGCCTTCTCGGCGCCGAGCCGCGGCCGCTTGTCGAGCGCGCAGTCGGCGTTGGGGCCGTCCCTGCGCACGTAGTGCAGGAACGCCTGGAGCTGCCACTCGCCGTCGAACGGATCGCGCCAGTGCGGCATCTCCATTCCGGCGTAGATCAGCATGTCGCCCGGGTTGAGGATCACCTCGACGGTCTGACCGTCCTTCGACTGCACGTAGATCGGCCACGGCTTCGCCGTCTTCTGCGCGAGCGCGACGGTGGCGCTGACCTCGCACGCGGCGCGGTCGACGTGCTTCTTGAGCCAGGCGCCCGGCAGATACACCCGCGAGTACGAGTACGTCGGCAGAAGCTCGGCGCCGATCTCCTTGGCGACCGTCGGCAGCAGCATCGTCAGCAGCGCCTCGCTCTGGGGCAAGGCGTAGGCGAAGTACGCCTTCTCCACCTGCTTGTCGTCGTAGGCGAGGAAGCCGTTGTTCAGCATGAGGTTGTATTCCTCCGCGATGTAGCGGCAGAGCAGCGGAGGGATCGCGTTGCGGAATACGGTGTAGCCGGTCTCGATGAACATAAGGGGTCCGGGGCTCGGGAAACGCGCGCCCGCGCACGTTACACGGGGGCAGCGCGGGAGTAAATCGAGGGCGCGGCGCCGCCGAGATCGACCGCCGGAATTCATGGCATGCCGCCACCCCGCTCCGGGATTGCTCCCGGAGCGGGGGCCTGAGGCGGGCTTCGGTGTCTCGCGTCGCGGACGTTACCGCCTGCGCTTTGGACACACGTGGGCGCCGATGACGTGAGAGCGTGTCATCCTTGTTTTGATCCCAG
>JBLNCI010000005.1:0-122500 GCA_050260515.1 Gemmatimonas sp. | reverse complement strand
TCTGAGCCAGGATCAAACTCTCAAGTTGACTTGCCGAACGAGGCGAACCCCGTTCGAAGCCAAAGAGCCGATCACAAGCGCATGTTTATCATCGGTCGATGAACCGATGATCGAACTAGATGCGCTTGCTTCGGCGTATCGCATTGCGACACACCGCCGCCTGCGCATCCCTTCCGTTTTCACAATGTCAAACAGCCGAGTACCGGATCGTTGGCACTCTCAAACTTATGCCGCAGGGACTGGGCTTTGGCTTTCGCCGAAGTTGCCGGTCCGTGCGGCAGGACGCGCCTTATAAGCCTCGACCTCCGGCCTGTCAAACCCTTTTCAGAGTTTATTGCGAGCGACTTATGACTGCTCGCAACGAAGCCGAAAACCTCACGTCCGACGCCTTTCGACGGCGGCGCGACGACACCCTAGAGCAGGGCTCTGTCGCAGTGAGTGAAGGGTTTCAGGAACGTCCCGACCGGTCCCCAACAGGGCGCCGGGTACGAGGGGCAATATAGGGTGACGCGTTAAGAAAGTCTAGATACTCTCGCGTCACTCCGGCGCAAAAATTGTCGCCCGCGCCAAGGCCAAGAAACCTCAAAGAACAAGGGGTCCGAGGGTAGAGATAGTGACCGACAGTCCGGCCCGCAAGGGGCGCTTTCTGCGCCTGCTCACGTCATCGTCCCACCTCGAAGCACTCGCCGAAAACGTATCGCGCGGTCGCTTTTGCAAGCGAAACCGTCCGCTGCCGTCGATCTCATCTTCGACGATTTCCTCTTCGACGATTTCCGCGCCGATCGCCGCGAGACCGCACACGGTGAGCGCGCCCCGCGTGTTCAATATGCGTGCTGCATCGGCGGTAGCATCGTTCGCGCTTGCGGCGATGCTCGCCGGCTGCGGCGGCACGAGCCTCAATCCGTCGTCGAAGACCGAGCCGAACGAAGCATTGCAGCCGTCGTTCGCCGACTTTTCGGATCTGCCAATTCCGGCGAGCGCGCGGATGAATATCGATCGCTCGCTGATCCTCGGCCCGAAGGACGCATGGCTCGGCCGGCTCGTGTTCCGTTCGTCGAGTTCGGCGGCCGAGGCGTTCGATTTCTACGCCAACGGCATGCCGCGGTTCGGCTGGCAACCTGTCGCGGTGGTACGCGGCTCGACGTCGGCGATGACCTACACGCGGGGCGACCGCGTTGCGACCATCCAGATCACCGGCACGACGCTGGGCGGATCCGAAATCGAGATCACTGTCGCGCCGGCGGCGAACGGAAGCGGCGGCGGCTTGGGCGGCGGCTACAGCTCGCCGGCGCCGCGCGGCGGCGGCATCCAGTCGGCGCCGCTCGCGCGCTAGCGCTGCAGCGCATTGCGCAAGAACGTCACGACTTCGCGCTTCACTGCCTCATCCAGCGGTCCCGCGAACCCTGGATCCTCCGCGCTCGCAACTTTCTTCAGGTTGTGGCTGACGCCGGGCACGACGACGTTCCTGCTGCCATCGCTTCGGCGGTCCAGAGCCGAAGCCATCAGAGGAGCGTCTCGTTCGGCGGAAACTTGCGCGTCGGCGCCGCCGTAGATCGCCAGCGTCGGAATGCGCAGCCGCTTGACCATAGACCCTGGATCGAACTCCAGCGCAGATCGCAGGTACGGCCCGAGATAGGATGGATAGAAGGCGGCGATGCCCGCCGGAACGTCAGCCGGCACCAGCCCGGTGGCGCGGATGTGCGACTGCACCCGGAGATCGGCATCGAGGAAGAATGCGCGCTGCGCCTCGGTCGCGCCTTGGCGGTCCAGGTGCCTGGCGATCTGATCATGGATCACCTCGCCGAGCGGACGCGCCGGGGTGCTCGCGAGTACCAGGATCCTCGGGGATTCCGATGCGCTGAGCGCCACCGCAAACAGGCCGCCCTCGCTGTGGCCGAGAACGCCGACCCGCCGATCATCGATTCCGGGCTGCGCGGACAGGAAACGCAAGGCGGCTCGCGCATCATCGACAAACGCGGACCACGCGAAGAATGAAGGGAGGTCCTTCGCATCGGCAGGCATGGTCGAACGATTCTCATGCATGCCGCGCTTGTCGTAGCGCAGAGACGCGACGCCCTCGCTGGCGAGCAACTCCGCGACCTGTCGCTCGAGATCCGTGACCAACGCCGGACGCTGATTGCCGTCGCGGTCGGTCGGACCGCTGCCCTGGAGCAGCAAAATCGCCGGGGTGCCGCCGGGTGCCGCTGCCGTCGGCAACATCAGGCTGCCCGCGAGCGGAATCCCGCCGCTACCCTCGAACGTAACGGCATACTCCGCCGCCGCGCATTCGCCCGACAGCGAGAACGCAAACGCCACCGCGACAATGGTTCGCATGGCAAGCTCCCTCGCCCGGACAGTACTCCTGCAGCGGGCGCTAGTCGCGAATGTCCTGCAGCAGCAATTCGGTCGGGAGCTGATACCCGAGCCCCCTCGCCTTCGCCTTCTCGTAGGCGACGCCGGCGACGGCGTAGAACTGCGCGCCCTGCAGGTTCCCTCGCTCGGAGAACGTGATCTGGTCGCGCGACGTGCGGCCGCGATTGGACCCGGCGAGTAGATCCTTGAACATCACCATGCGATCCGGCGCCACCTCGCGGTGCCCGCGCTTGCCCGCCCGCTTGAGCTTGAAGTTCGCATTGAAATTGGGCCGCGCGGCGTACGTCACGTACTCGTCGGAGAGCGCCATCTCGGGGATCCCCCACGGACCGGGCGCGTTGCCGAACCGGAAGTAGACGTCGATCTTCCGCATCGTCGCCTCGTCCGGCGCACCGCCGGCGCCGACGTTGATGACGTGGGTGCCCTTCTCGACCCACTCGCCGTTGAGCACGGGCACCGCCGAGTCGGTGAGGCCCGCAACGATATCGGCGCCTTTGTAGATGTCGCGCGGGTTGTCGCAGACCTTGACCTCGACGCCGTACAGCTCGCGCATGTCCTCGGCGAAACGCTCACGGTTGGCGGGAGTCGGGCTGTAGACCTGAACTTTCTTGATGTCGCGGACTTCCATGAACGCCGCCATGTGGCTGCGCGCCATGCCGCCCGAGCCGAGGATGCCGACGACGTGGGAATCCTCGCGCGACATGTACTTCACGCCGATGCCGCCGTCGGCGCCGACGCGCATGTGCTGGAGTACGCCGTCATTGAGGATCGCGACCGGCTCGCCGTTCTCGGTCGAGACGAGCAGGATGAGCCCGCAGTAGAGACCGGGCTTCGTGCAGTACTTCTCCTGAGTGACCGCGCCGTTGTACTCCTGCTCGTAGATGACGTCGGATTTCATCCGTATGGCGAAGTAGCCATCGACGGATCCGCCCTCCATCGTTCCCCACTGATAGACCTTCTTCGGATCCTTCGTCGGGATCTGGATGTCGATGCGCGGCCGGCACACGGCGTCTTCGACGGCGAGATTCCGGTACGATTTCTCGAGCGCCGCGATGGTGTCCTTCATCGTCAGGACCTTCTCGATGTCGGCGTTGCTGATGATCAGCGTCATTGGACGTCTCGCAGCTCTTGTTAGCGTTGCTCGACTTCGGTCTTTCCGCGCTGCATGACTTGCCGCGCGAGCCCGACCACGTCGGGCGACGACGCGTTCAGCCGCTGGACGATGCCGTCGAGCGTCGCGCCATCCATGAACGACACGTCGAGATTTGCCTTTTCGGCCGCCGCCTTGAAGCCCTCATCTTGAACGGCGGCAGCAAAGGCGCCCCGCAACTGCTGGGCGGCGCCGGCCGGAGTCTGCGGCGCCGCGAAGAATGGCCGCCCGAGTGCTTCCGGCGCGAACACCAACTCGAGCGCGCCGCGGTCCTTGTCGGATTTCGCCAGATCGAGAATGAGCGGGACGTCGGCGAGCTCCGGCACCTTCGTCAGGCCGAGCTGGATGATGGGAATGACCTTGCGACCCGCGATCCAGTCGGGCCGCTGGACCTGCAGGCTCGACCACGCCAAACCGCCGATTCCGTCGATCTCGCGGCGCTCGAGCGCGAGCAGCAGATGGCTGGTGCCGGGATAGCCCGCAACGACCTTGAACCGGGTGCCGAGCACATTGTTGGCGACGTACGGGTACACCGCGTTGTTCGCGGTGAGTCCCGTGGCGCCGACCACGACCTGGCGCGAACGGGCATCGTCGAGCGTCTTCACTCCGGCATCGTCGCGGACGATGAGGACACTGACCTCGGAGTTCAGGTTGGCCAGCCAGACGAACTGCTTGGGATCGTAGCGGACGTTGCCCGGCTCGATCATACCGAGCAGCGGAGCAACCGCGAGATTGCGGTTGGTCAGGGCAATGGCGGTGCCGTCGCGGGGCGCGAGCTGCGCCATGTAGTTGGCGACGGCAAGACCGTCGCCTCCGGGCATGTTCTGCACCACCACCGTCGGACTTCCCGGCAGGTGCCTGCTCAGAAACGGCGCGACAATGCGCGCATAGTTGTCGTAACCGCCACCGGTCGCGTATCCGACCAGAATCCTGAGTTCCTTGCCCTTGAAGGTATCGCCCGGCGCGGGCTGTGCCTGGACTGGAGCGGCAACGGCCGCGAGCAGCGCGGCAATGGCGATCACGTACTTCACTCGATTCTCCCAACCACCACCAAACGGCACCATCGGAGGATACACCGAAAAGAATCCCGGCAAACACGCACCCCCGGCGGCTAGCGGCGATGAATTGTCGTCGCGCGGGAATCTGCGCGTTCCCAGCCGCTGCGGGCGAGTTCGGGCACCGATGTCTCCTCGGCGGGATATCCGATGCAGAGATACGCGATGAAACGCCAGCTCGACGGCACGTCGAGCACGTGTCCGAGGCGATCGGGATCGAGGATCGATATCCAGCCGAGGCCGATGCCTTCGGCACGTGCCGCGAGCCAAACCGTGTGGATGGCCATGACCACCGAATAGGCGAGCGTCTCGGGCATTGTCGCGCGACCAAGTCCGTGTCCCGCCGGCTCGTCTTCCTCCGCAAAGACCGCGAGGTGTTCGGGCGCCTCGTCGAGACCGGCAAGCTTCAGCGACGCGTACAGCTTCGCGCGTTCGCCGCGGTACCCTTGCAGTGCATCCGCGTTGGCGTGCGAGAAATTGTCCGCGACGGCCGAGCGCACGTCCGGGGAGACGACGCGCACCCACCGCCATGGCTGGCTGTAGCCGACCGACGGTGCGCGAATGGCGAGCTCGACCAGCCGGTCGAGGGTGCCGTCGGGCAGAGGGTCGCGTCTGAAGCGCCGTACGTCGCGACGCCAGCGGATCAGCTCGGCGAGCCGCGCGCGGAAGGCATCATCAAAATTCGGTGCGGGCGTGAGGCGAGGGGCAACCATGGGCGTATCGGCTTTTGCGGCCAGCATACACCTGAACAAAAGCCCCGGCGGCGCAGGGCCACCGGGGCTTGGCTTTCTGCTCTCTAGAGCGTCAGCACGCTCCAGAGACTGGGGCGCGCATCGGCGACCTTGCGATCGTTTGCCGCCCGGATGCGATCGACAGCGCTCTGCGCGGCGCGCGGTGTCGCGTAGTACTGCCCGTCGAGGGTGCGGAAGTCGTGATGGGCCGAAAAGAAACGGAAGCTTCGCCCCTCGCGGACGATGATGCCGGCGGGCACGTCGCCGCTCTCGACGATGAAGGCGCTGCTGCCCTGGTTGTCGTTGGCGATGGCGATGGGGTGATGATCGGTGAACGTCGACATATCGGTCTCCTGACGCGAGCGCTCGGCTCGCGAATGCCTGTCGGGCGATGACGGGGATCTTCGGGGGCCGCAAAGCGGCCGGTCTTTCCGCAGCGTCAACAGAGGCCGGTTGGAACCGTGTGGCTCATGGCAATCCCATCGCGGCGTGCGGCAATGGAGCGAGCAGGACGGGAAAACGGCACGGCATTCCTCACCAGGGCGAACTGCGCCCGTATCGACAACCTGCGCTGTTCATCACAGATTGTCAATCATTAGGTGTTATTTATTGTAAATTACATATCTCTGACGTTATTCCTTGGCCGACGCGAGAAGCTTGCCGATATAGGCGAGCACATCCGGCGGCGCATCGGCGATGCGGTCGAGCGCTGCGAGGACCGCGGCGCCGTCGATCGGGCTGACGTCGATCTTCAGCTTTGCCGCCTCCGCGAGGTACTGCGGATCCTTGTGGGTTGCGAGGAACGCCGCCTGCAGCGCCTGCGCGCGATCCTTCGGCAGATCGGGAGGCGCCGCATAGGGACGTGCAAGGCTGTACGGCAGTTCGGCAAGCTCGATCAACGCGCGATGGGCATCCGTGGTGGCGAGCTCGCGCGCGGTCGGTACGTCGGGCAGGCTCGAGAGCCGCGTCGCGCGACCGAACTGGACGAGGAGATGCATCGCCCCCGGCTTGAGCCACTCGGCATGGGATGACTGCACGGCCGACATGCCGACGGTGCGGCCGTCCACCTCCTTGCGATCGACGGCGAGAAAGATCGCGTTCCCGTCGGGGTAGCCGGTGATCATCTTGAGGTTGAGCCCGAGTGCGTCGCGAAGGATCACCGGGACATCGTTTCCTGTCGCACCTTCCGCGGTGCCGCCCAGCACCAGCGACGGACCGCCGGGAACACGCACATCTGCAATGCTGCGGAATGGCGTGTCCGGACGGACGAACATCACGTACGCATCGTTGGCGTAGCTCGACGAGGAGCCGAGCCAGGTGAACCGCCGCGGATCGTACTGCACGTTGTCGTTCTTACCGACGAGCCCCATCAACGGCATGTTCCGCGAGAAGGTGCCGATCGCGGTGCCGTCCTTCGGCGCAACCGAATAGATGAAGTTCGCGGCGCGCAGGCTGCCCGCGCCCGGCATGTTCTGCACCACCACCGTGGGCATACCGGGCAGGTATTTGCCAAAATACCGCGCGAGTTGACGCGCATAGACGTCGTACCCGCCGCCGGTGCCATATCCGACGACGAGTTTCAGTTGCTTGTCCTTGTAGAAGTCCGCTACGGGATCCGCGGCGACGGAGCCCGCGTGCGCGGCCGCCAGAATCGCCAACGCAAGTCCGACAGCGACGCAACGGGACATGGTCTTGGCCTCCCGCGCCTGATTCTTCTGCTTTACGCGAAAGTCTAGCCCCTCGCCCTCAGCACGACAACGCACCACCGGATGTGCCCCGTGGGCGTGTTTTGACCGCGGTCGCGCCCGGTCCTAATCTGCGCCGCCGCCAACACGCTTCAGGGGAGACATCGATGCCGCACGACGCGCCGTCAAAGGAAAGCCACTGGCATGAGCCGTCCGCCAACCAGAAGGCGGGCTTCGGCGCCTTCAAGCGCCCGCCGCTGCCCTACGACCAGTTCATGGAGGCGGAGGGCATCCCGGTGTACCGCGGCATCGGCGTCCACAAGGTGCAGAACCTGCCGCTGAAGCCGTGGAAGCGGATGGGCGGCCGAGGCACGTACATCCAGCTCTACGGCACGGAAGGTTTGTGGGGCTCCTACGTCGTCGAGGTACCGGCAGCCGGCGCGCTCAACGCCGAGCGTCACCTCTACGAGGAGCAGTACCTCGTCGTCGAGGGCCGTGGCACGACCGAAGTCTGGCAGGAAGGATCGACGAAGCGCCAGACGTTCGAGTGGCAGCAGGGCTCGCTGTTCTCGATTCCGGTGAACGCGTGGCACCGCATCGTCAACGCGACGAACTCGCCTGCGCTCCTGCTCGGCGGCACGTCGGCGCCGAACGTCATGAACCTCTTCAACAACCCCCACTTCGTCTACAACTGCCCCTACAACTTCACCGATCGCTACTCGGGCACCGAGGATTACTTCAAGCCGAACGACGACATCTCGCCCGATCCGGTGCGCGGTCTCGCGATGAAGAAGACCAATCTCATCGCCGACATCGTCAACTGCGAGCTGCCGCTCGACAACCGCCGCTCGCCCGGCTACCGCCGCATGGAGCCGTCGATGACCGGCAACCGCTTCTACATGTGGATCGGCCAGCACGAGACCGGCCGCTACTCGAAGGCGCACGCTCACGCCTCCGCCGCGGTGCTCATCTGCATCAAGGGCAAGGGCTACACCTACACGTGGCCCGCGAACCTCGGGCCGACTCCGTGGAAGGACGGCAAGGCGGACGGCGTGAAGCGCCAGGACTACGAGCCCGTCGGAATGGTCACGGCCGCGCCGATGTCGGGCGACTGGTTCCACCAGCACTTCGGCGTCTCGAAGGAGCCGCTGCGCCTCACGGCGTGGTTCGGCCCGAACAACCAGCGGTCGCGCAAGGCCGGGATTCCCGGCGAGGACCTGAAGGACTACGGCGCGATCGACATCAACAAGGGCGGGAGCGCGATCCCCTACTACATGGAGGATCCGTACCTGCGGAAGGAGTTCGAGGAGACGCTGCGCAACAACGGCGCGGAAACCCGTATGCCGGACTCGCTGTACGATCCCGCCAACGCCGACGCCGAGGAGCCCGCGTTCGCCAACGCGGGACCGTGATCGGCAACGCGTATTCCTGTTGCGAGGGGGCGCTGCGGCGCCCCCTTTCGTTTCAAGCGTGAGTGATTACGGGAATTATTCGAACAGTTCCCGGTCGGAACGAACGCTGTCGCACTGCGTTGATCCGCTGTGACCCGCAGAGGAGATGCAGAATGGACAACGATCGCATCAAAGGTGCCGGCGACCAGATGAAGGGCAAGCTGAAGGAAGGCGCCGGGAAGCTGACCGGCGACGAGAAGCTGAAGACCGAGGGCAAGGTCGACCAGGCCAAAGGCAAGGTCGAGAATGCCGTCGGCGGCGCCAAGGACAAGGTCCGCGAAGCCCTCGACAACGATTAGTCGACCAAACTGGCACAGGCAATACGCCCGGCAACACGCCGGGCGTATTGCTATGCGTGCAGTGTCGCGCCCGCTACGCCGTGCTGGTGCGGCGCCGGGAGGCATCTGCGGCGGCAAAGTCGCGGAAGGTGCGCGCGCCCGCCGGCAGATAGCGATCCTTCGCCCATGCGAGGCCGATCGCCCGCCGCGCCGCCGGCGCGGCGATCCGGAGTCCGACCACCCCGTTGAAGTTGCCGCTTTCCGGCGAGGCGATCGCGACACCGAATCCGGCAGCGACGAATCCCGGAATGCTGCTGGAGTCGTCGCCTTCGAACGTAATCGAGGGGATGAACCCCGCCTCCTCGCACAGGCCTTCGGTCAGCCTTCGGAATGCGTGGCCGCGCTTGAAGGTGACGAAGGGCTCCTTCTGCACGTCGCGCAGGCTCACCTGGCGCCGCCGCGCGAGTCTGTGGTCGCTGGGGACCAGCAGCACCAGCTCCTGGTCGGTGACGCGGGCCCAGGCGAGCTTCCCACTCGTCACCGGCACGGTCGTGAAGGCGAGATCGAGTTCGCCGCGCTCGAGCAGCGCTTCGAGCTCACCGCTGTTATTCGGCGTGAATGTGAAGCGTACTTCGGGGTGCGCGACGCCGAAGCGGCGCACCATCTGCGGCACGTACTTGGCGCCGAGCGAGCGCAGGAAACCGAGAGCTACGGTGCCGCGGCCCGGCTTTGCGAGATCGGCAAGCTCGAGTCGTCCCTCCTCGATCTGCGCGAGCGCGCCTTCGACGCGCTTCAGGAACACCTCGCCGTAACGTGTGAGGCGTATCGAGCGACCGACGCGCTCGAACAGCGGCACGCCGAGGTCGGCCTCCAGCCGAGCGAGCGCGCGGCTCAATGCTGGCTGGCTCGTGCCGAGCTGCTCGGCGGCGCGGGTCACGTGCTGCAGACGACCCGCGACCCGGAAATACTCGAGCTGGCGCCAGTCGAGGCGCTTGCCTGAGCGGTCGGCGGGCAGCCGGTCGCCGCGCGGTGCCGCGCCGCCGCTCCCTGCTTTGCTGTCCACGGCTTCCCTCCTACTGGCCTTAGCGCTTATGCAGGCATGATATCATTCCGGTCTTCGAAAGCATTGGAATGATATGGGTTGGCGGCGCTATGGTCGTTGCGAGCCAACATGCGTGAACCGGCGTGGCCGGCGCAGCCGCGGGGCGCTTCCGCCGTTGTCTTCCGGCGAAGGCGGCACTACGGTAGCGCCCCTTCGCCGCGCCACGCTTCTGAGGCACCAGCCTCGCCGCGCCGGCCGGTCTCGAGCCTTCGCCCGTCACCGACGCGCCGTCTTTAAGGGAGAACACGATGCCGCACGACACGGCTACCGAAACCCATTGGCACGAGCCAAGCGCCAACAAGAAGGCGGGCTACGGCAAATTCGCCCGTCCGAAGTCCGCCTACGACCTGTTCATGGACTCGGAGGAGATTCCGATCTTCCGCGACATCGGCATCAGCAAGGTCCAGAACCTGCCGACCAAGCCGTGGAAGCGCCTCGGTGGCAAGGGCAGCTACATCCAGCTCTACGGCACCGAGGGCAAGTGGGGCTCGTACATCGTCGAGGTCCCGGGCGCCGGCGCGCTCAACGTCGAGAAGCACCTCTACGAGAAGATCTGCCTCGTCGTCGAAGGCCGCGGCACCACCGAGGTGTGGCAGGAAGGCGACAAGAAGCGCCACGTCTTCGAGTGGCAGAAGGGCTCGCTGTTCTCGATCCCGGTGAACGCCTATCACCGCATCGTCAACGCGACCTCGTCGCCCGCGCTGATCCTGTGCGGCACTACCGCGCCGAACCTGATCAACCTGCTCAACAGCACCGACGCGGTGTTCAACAGCCCGTACGTGTTCCGTGACCGCTTCAACGGCGCCGACGACTTCTTCAAGCCGAAGGACGACATCGAGCCGGATCCGGTGCGCGGCCTCGCGATGCGGCGCTCGAACCTGTTCCCCGACATCGTCAACTGCGAGCTGCCGCTCGACAACCGTCGCTCGCCGGGCTACCGCCGCATCGAGCCGTACATGACCGACAACTCGTTCTATCTGTGGATCGGTCAGCACGAGAACGGCCGCTACTCGAAGGCCCACGCCCACACCTCGGCAGCCGTCCTCATCTGCATCAAGGGCAAGGGCTACACCTACAGTTGGCCCGAGGAGATCGGCCCCAACCCGTGGAAGAACGGCAAGGCCGACCAGGTCCGCCGCCTCGACTACGAGCCGGTCGGCATGGTCACGGCGGCGCCGGGCGGCGCGCGCTGGTTCCACCAGCACTTCGGCGTCTCGAAGGAACCGTTCCGGCTCACCGCCTGGTTCGGTCCCAACGCCCCCGGCAAGGAGCCCGGCGCTCCCGGCTCGCCGCACACCGATTACGGCGCGATCGATCTGACCGAGGGCGGCACCGCCGTGCCGTACTGGATGGAGGACCCGTACATCCGCAAGGAGTACGCCGAGACCCTCAAGCGGGAAGGCGTCGAGAACCGGATGGAAGACAAGTTCTACGAGAAGGGCTCGACCTTCTCGTTCCAGGACTGAACGCTACGAACGCGTGCGTTATCGGAGGGCGGGGCAACCCGCCCTCCGTTCTTTATCGAGACCGCAGTAGAGCGAGACCACGATGACCGATGAAGCTCCCAAGGCCGAGCAAGAGGGCGGGCGCGTCTTTTTCTCCAACGCCAACCGCCACATCGTCGACGAGGACGAAATCGAGCTCACCAGCGTCGGCGTCGACATCGGGTCGTCGACCTCCCACCTCGTCTTCTCGCGGCTCGAGCTCGAGCAGCGCGACAGCCGCTACGTGGTGAAGAACCGCGAGGTGCTCTACGAGTCCGACATCCTGCTCACGCCGTACCGCGACGAGAACACCATCGACTCCGACAAGCTCGGCCGCTTCATCGCCGAGCAGTACGAGGCGGTCGGCATCGATCCCAGCCAGATCGACACCGGCGCGCTCATCCTCACCGGCGTCGCCGTCCGCCGCCAGAACGCTCGCGCGATCGGCGAGCTGTTCGCCAAGGAAGCCGGCAAGTTCGTCGCCGTCTCGGCCGGCGACAACCTCGAGACGACGATGGCCGCCTACGGCTCGGGCGCCGTCGGCAACTCCGAGGCGGTCGGCGCCACGGTCATGAACGTCGACATCGGCGGCGGCACCTCGAAGATCGCGGTGTGCGCCGGCGGCAAGGTCGTCGACCTCACCGCCATCGACATCGGCGCGCGCCTCGTCGCGCTCAATCGCGAAGGCATCGTCACCCGCATCGAGGAGGCCGGTCGCCGCTTCGCCAAGGACGCCGGCATCGACCTCGCCCTGGGCGTGCCGCTCGCGGCCACCGCGATGGAAGCCATGGCCGAGCGCATGGCGGAACGGCTGATGGAGGTGATCGCCCTCAAGCCGCTGTCGCCGGACACCGAGGCCCTGCTCCGGCTGCCGGCGATGGACTACCGCGGCACGATCGACGCAATCACCTTCTCGGGCGGTGTATCCGAATTCGTCTACGGCTACGAAACCTCGAACTTCGGCGACCTCGGTCCGTATCTCGCCGCGGCGATCCGCGCCCGGGTCGAGGAGTCCGGCCTCAAGCTCATGGAGCCCGTCGAAGGCATCCGCGCCACCGTGATCGGCGCGTCGCAATACACGATCCAGGTCTCCGGCAGCACTATCTTCGTGTCGCCGCCGGACACGCTGCCTCTGCGCAACGTGCCGGTGATCGCCCCCAACTTCGACCTCGCGGGCGACGATCTCGACGCGAAGACGATCGCGCGAGAGACCGAGGCCGCGCTCCGCCGTCTCGACCTCGACTCCGGCGACACCGCCGTCGCCGTCTGCTTCAACTGGGAGGGCTCGGCGACGTTCCAGCGCCTGCACGCCTTCGCCGCCGGCGTGAGCGCGGGGCTCAAGACAGTGCTCGGCAAGGGGCACCCGCTGGTCCTCGTGAGCGACGGGGACATCGGCGGCCTGCTCGGCATCCACTGCCGTGAGGAGCTCAAGCTCTCCAACGCGGTGGTGTCGATCGACGGCGTCGAGCTCAAGGAGTTCGACTTCATCGACATCGGCGCGCTGCTCCCGTCCTCGGGTGCGGTGCCGGTCGTCATCAAGTCGCTGGTGTTCCCGAAGACCGCGGCGCTCGGCCGCGAGGGCGTCGAGAGCGCGAAGGCCTAGTCGGCGAAGCCCAGGCGCGCCCGCACCTCCGGGCGCGTGACGCCGGCGGCGCGCAGCGCCGCCAGAGCCTGCGCCCCATCGCGCTTCGACAGGCGCTCCCCGGCGTCGTTCCGAATCAGCCGGTGATGATGATAGTGCGGCTCCGGAAGGCCTAACGACGCCTGCAGCAGCCGCTGCAGGTGCGTCGCCTCGAACAGGTCCTCGCCGCGGGTGACCAGCGTCACGCCCTGCGCGGCATCGTCGACCACGACTGCGAGGTGATAGCTTGCCGGAACGTCCTTGCGGGCGATGACCGCGTCGCCCATTACGGCCACGTCGACCGCCACCTCGCCGCGACCAGCATCGCTGAAGGTCAGCGGCCCGGCGCGTCGGGATGCCTCGGCCGCATCGAAACGCAACGCATAGGGCTCGCCGGCGGCGATACGATCCGTGCGTTCCTCCTTCGACAGGGTGCGACAGGTGCCGGGGTAGACCGCGCTTTGGCCATGCGGCGCCGCCCCGGCCGCCGCCACTTCTGCTGCGACCCTCCGGCGGGTGCAGAAGCAGGGGTACACGAGTCCCGCGGCCTGCAGCGCATCGAGCGACCACCGGTAGTCGGCCATGTGCTCGGACTGACGCCGTACCGGAAGTTCCCACTCCACGCCCACCCAACGCAGGTCGTCCTCGATCGCCGCCTCGAACTCGCGACGGCTGCGCGCCGTGTCGATGTCCTCGATGCGCAGCAGGAACCGTCCGCCGCCCTCGCGCGCGGCGCGAAAGGCGAACAGCGCAGCGTAGGCATGCCCGAGGTGCAGAGGCCCGGTGGGAGACGGCGCGAAGCGGGTAACGATCATGGGATGCAACGGACTGGCGGCAGGCCGGGAGCTTCGGGCTATAATAATTCAATCGGAGCAGTAATGACGCCTTGGCGCGCGGCCAGGGCCTACATTCCAGGACCCACGCGCAGCCCATGAGCGAAACCCGCGAAGCCGCCACCGACGCCGAGTTGCGCCGACTGCGCGGCATCATCGCCACCGCCCAAAAAACGGGAGACCAAAACGTCGCCATCGACGCAATGGCGCGAATTGCCGTGCTGACGCCCGATGACCCGGCCGCGCATGCCGCGTTGGGGACTGCCCTGGCGGCTGCCGGCCGTTACGAGGAAGCGGTGATGCCGTTCCGGTGGGCGATCAACGTGGACCCGGACAACGTGGCCGGCCACGTCGCGCTCGGCACCGCGCTCAAGTACCTTGGGCGCTTCAACAAGGCGATCGCTGCTTATGAGCGCGCCGTCGAGCTCGCGCCGGACCAGCCGACCGTGGTCGAAGGGCTGGCCGTGGCGCTGGCGGAGTGCGGGCGCACGGCCGAGGCGGTCGACGTGTTTCGCCGCGCGATTGCCCTCGACGACACGGCCACCGCAATCCATTTCAATCTGGCGATCGCTCTGATCGTGCTCGATCGCCTGCCGGAGGCCCGCGCCGAACTCGAGCGCTGCCTCGAGTTGGATCCGCTCCACGCCTACGCGGCGTTCAATCTCGGCATGATTGAGCTGTATGAGAACAAGCCCGACGAGTCGCTGGCGCAGTTCAGGCGCGCGACGGCGTACCAGCAGGAACTGCGGCGCCGCTTCGACACCAACGACGTCATTATGCCGTTTCGTCTCCTGCACGAGCATCAGCAGGCCGAGTACATTGCCGCCCGCGGGCTGTTGCCGCCGGAGCGAGAGCCGTGGCGCCGCACGTTGGCTGAGCTGTGGGCCCGCCACAAGGAGCGCGCGCGCACGGAGGGCATCAAGCTGTCCCCCGAGGAGCGTGAGGCGCTCGGCCCGTCGTTCCACGAGATCGTCTATGACGGCGGCCCCTGCCCGCGCCTGCCTGTCGTCATCAATCCCGATCTCGACCTGCCGGCGATCGAGGAGACGTACTTCGGGGTGAAGCCCGAAGTCGTGGTGATCGACGACCTGCTCGCACCCGAAGCCCTCGCCGCCCTGCGGCGATATTGCCTCGAGGCGACCGTCTTCAAGAAATCGTTCGCGCCCGGGTACCTCAGCTCGCTGATCTACGACGGATTCGCGACGCCGCTCCTGCTGCAAATCACCGAGGAGCTGCGCGTCCGGCTGCCCCGGATCTTCGGTCCGCACAGGCTTTATCTCGCCTGGGGCATCAAGTACGACAGCACCTTGCGCGGAATTCCGCTCCACGCCGATTTCGCCGCGGTGAACGTGAACTTCTGGATCACGCCGGACGAGGCAAATCTCGATGCGGGCTCCGGCGGACTCGTTCTGTGGGACAAGGAAAGCCCTCCCGACTGGCCGTTCCACGAGTACAACGTGGCCGGCCCGCGTGTCCGCAACTTCCTCAAAGAGTCGGGATCGAAGGCGATCAAGGTGCCGTACCGTGCCAACCGCGCCGTCGTGTTCAACTCCGCGTTGTTCCACGAAACCGACGCGATCGACTTCCGCGACGCCTACGAGGATCGCCGCATCAACATCACGCTCCTGTTTGGGCGCAAGCTCCGCGTCAGCACCGACAGCGGCTTCTAGCGGTCTTTCACAGCGTCGCCGATCAGAAACGGATGCCGAGGGTCATCGCCCCGTAGGAGTCCGGGTGCTCCTGTCCCTCGAACTCCCGCGTGCGGTAAACCTCGACGAGGGCGAGTCGCGCCCAATCCCATGTGAACACCACGCCCCACGACAGGTCCCCGACCCAGGTGTTCTTGTCGACCGAGCGGCTGTGGGCGAAGGTATTTCCGTCGAGGAAGATATTCCGCGCGACCGCGCGCTCCTGTGCGGCGGCGAACACGTACCATCCGAAGCCGTCGGCGCCCGCGGGCGATGAACCCGGAGCGGACGGGCGGATCAGCGGCGGGCCGTAATCGTCGGCGGGAATGTTCCGCCCGATACGAATCATCGCGCCGCCCTCGGCGTGGGTGAAGACGTTACCGACAGCCGCCCCGCCCTGGGGCAGGATTTCCGCGCGAAGCCCCAGCGGGACCGGCTCCGACACCGCCCGCCAAACATGGTCGTATGTCGCGACCACGCCCGGCTCATTCTTCAGTTGGTGGCTCCATCCGGCCGGGCGCTTGGTCCGCGCGTGGACGGCGGGGATGCCGTGAAACAACCGCTGCGTCTCCTTCGCGTACGCCTGCGGACCGACGATGCCGAGGTCGAGCTCCAGCGCGTCGTAGCGAACGCCGGTGTCCGAGGTCATCCCGACCCCGCCGTACAGCCAGCCGGCATAGGGCCGGTCGGTCAGCGGCGCATCCTCCGCGGCGAGGTTGTTCGGGGTGTAGATGTTCTGGCCGAGGGTCAGGGCGAGGCGCCGATGACCACCGTCCGCAAAGAGGCCCAACGCCGCAGCCGAGTCCGACGCCGATTCGGGCGCGCTCCCATCGCGCTGAGTGCAGGTGAAGCGCGTGCCGTGGGTGTAGTGACGATCGCTGTGCTGGACGAGATCGTTCTCGATCTCCGCGGTGAAGGTGTTGCAGTTGCGGTGCAACCAGCCGTCGTCCTCCGCCGCGGCGCCGTTTGCGCTCTGCAAGCCGAGAATGAAAAGGGCCGCGGCGAGCGCCGCGGCCCGTTGGACGAAGATAACTCTCATCAGTCCGCAATCATCTCCGCCAGCAGCCGTCCATACCCCTTCACCGGCTGATGGATCGAGAGTCGCCGCTGGATTTCCCAGCAGCGCGCCGGCACCGGGTGGATCACCGGCACTCCGGTGTCCTGCTCGAGCACGTCGATGACCTCCATCACCCGCCAGCCGGAGCCCAAGAGGTAGATCGCCTCGGCCTTCTTGCGGTGCTTGAGGAAGACCTTCTTCACGTGCGCATAAACCTCGTGCGGCGACAGATGACCGACCTGGTCGAACGGCACGTCGATCCCATCCATTCCCAGGACGTCGAAGCCGGCGTCCTCGAAATATTTCGCGAACAGATCGTTGATCTTGCCGGTGAAGTACGTCGCACCGACGAATCGCTTTACCCCCAGCGCCTTGAGCGCACGGATGTGATTGGTACCCGAGGTGAACATCGGGATGCCGTACTTGTCCTCCCATTTCTTGAGGAGCCTGGCCTCCCCCTTGTGGCCGAGGAACATGAACGGCGGCGCGCCCTCGGGATGGATGAGATCGACCTTCTTGGAGGCGAGCTTGGCGACCATCGGCTCGTACGGGTCGACGGCGCGTTTGAATTCGTCGGTCGTGCCCTCCTGGATATCGAGGAACAGCGGTAGGACGCCGATGCCCTCCGGCAGGATACGGATCAATTCCTCGATGGATCCCGGGCGCATGGTCGGCTTCACGCACCCGACCACGCCACGCCAACTTGTGTAAGCCATTGCTCTCCCCGATTTGTCTTGGTTGCTTGGGTCAGACCGCCGCGCGCGACGGAGCCGCGGTGTTGATCGTCAGGTACTCGATCGCCTCGTCGGTCGACATCACGTCGCCGAACGTATGATAGAATGCGCACAGCGCCCGATTGTGTTCGTCGTCGGTCCGCGCCGCGTTCGCGTCGGTGATCATGATGGTCCGGAAGTTGCGCATCATGGCGTCCCGCGCGGTCGACTCGCAGCACACGCCCGTCACCGTGCCAGTCACGATCACCGTATCGATACCACGTGAGCGCAGCAGCGCCTCGATATCGGACGAGCCCTGGATGAAGGCGCTGTAGCGCGACTTCTCGACGATTGGATCGCCCGGACGGACGTCGAGCTCCGCCCACAGCCGATGGCCGAGGCTCCCGCGCCACGTCGACTTGATCCGCTTGTCACGAGCGTCCGGTGTCATCATGTCGTCGTGCATGACCGACCACTCGGCGACGGCGCGCTCGTCCGCCGTCGCCTGAATCCACACGACGGTGCCGCCGAGCGGACGCAACGCCGAAGCCAGACGATTGATGTTCGGCACAATGTCCCGTGCCGGCGCGATCACGTTGTGGCCAACGCCATCCATCAGAAACGCGTTCTGCATGTCGACGACCAGCAGCGCGGTGCGGGGCCCGGTCATGTCGGCGAACGAATGGCGACGCCCGCGACGAGCGACGACGCGATCGACGAGCCACTGGGGAATTTCAACCTTGTGCACGGCGGCCTCCGTCACGGCGGTGGAACGCTGAGCATACCTCCGCGGAGGCGCCGGACGCCACCATCCACCCAACGTCCAGCCGATGTCGGAGGCGGCCAAATACGACTAGGCCCCGGCAGGCAACTGTGAAATACGTTTGCTAGCCGGCGGCCAAGCAGAACGCGCCGGCGGGAGTCGGGGAGGCATAGATGAAACGCTGGTCTGCTCGGTCGTTGGACTACGAGGGCGCGCACACGCTTCGGCGATGCGCCCGGCTGCTGGGCCGCGGGGCGCTATGATGATCGCGGGACAGGACGCATTGGCGGCCGGCGGCCGACGTCTCGGCGTCTTCTGGCGTGGGGCCCGTGCCCGCATGCAACCCAGGGCGCTGATGCGCTCGCTTCTTGCCTTCTTCGTCGTCATCGGCGTCGTAATCCTGGCGACCATCATCACCGCCGGCGCCGACTATTTCGTCGGCGACACCACGATCTATACTTTCTATATGCTGGCGATCGTCGGCATCGGCTTTCGCTTCGGCACGCCCTTCCTGCTGCTGGCGAGCGTCCTGTCAGCCCTTGCATACGCCTACTTCTTTGCCGACCCACCGCAGTCTTTCGCCATCGAACGCCCGGAGGTCTCGTACGCGCTCCTTATGCTGACGGCCGTGGCCATTGCTACCGGTCGGGTCGCTCGATACCTGCGAACCACACAGCGCAACCTGCATCGCACCACTACCGAACTGAGGGAACAGGCCGGTGAACTCACCGCAGCCCTCAGGCGCGAACGCGCTGCCCGCGAGGCTTTGCGCAATCTCGTGGCGACCATGTGTCACGAGTTCCGCACCCCGCTCACCACGATCGATCTGATCGCACAAAACGAGCGGCGAGCCGCCCGCAGACGCGGAGACGACGGCAGCATCGCGTCGCTCGAATCGATGAGGGCCGAGATCAGGCGTGTGAACGAATTGCTGACCGCTCTGCAGGATGGCGCGGTGAACCGTGGCGCCATTCAGAGACCGCGGATGGAGCGACTTCACATCCGAGTATTGGTGGACGAGATTTGCGACCTTCAGCGCATCAGCGCTCCGGGCCGGTCCATCATCGCCACCGGAACCTGGCCCGACCGGCCGATTCCCGGCAACGCGCTCTTGCTACGTCAGATGATCTCGAATCTTGTAGGCAACGCGATCAAGTACTCGCCGGCCACGGCGCCCATCCTTGTCGAGGCACGCAGCGTCGAACGCTCTGTTGCTATCACTGTAATCGACCAGGGCATCGGCATCCCGTCGGACGAACTGCCACGCGTCTTCGAGTCCTACTACCGCGCCTCCAATACTGGAGCGATCGAGGGCACTGGCCTCGGGCTCGCACTGTGTCGCGAGATCGTCGAGGCGCATCGCGGACGCATCACGATCGCCGCCAACGCGCCCGTCGGGACGCGGGTCACCGTCAGCCTGCCGATGGATCCCGTCGTGGAGGACGCTGCCGTGTAGGCGCATCGACGGCTTGCCACGCGCCACGATCCGCGCTTCAGTTTGGGCGATCGCCAAAAACAATGCGGGAGGCCTGTATGTCGATCACGCGTGTTCTCGCCGCGACCGCCGCCGTCATCGCGCTTCTGCCGGTGCCGTCCTCCGCGAATGGCGTCGAGGACTTCTTCCGGGGCAAAACGGTGACGTACTACATCAGCACGGTCCCAGGCGGAGGCTACGACCTCTACGGTCGCTTCGTGGCCCAGTACATCGGCAAGCACATTCCCGGCAACCCGACCCTCGTGCCGAAGAACATGCCGGGCGCCGGTGGGCTCACGATGACGAACTGGCTCTACAACGTTGCACCCCGCGACGGCACGGCCATCGCCGGACCGCCACAGGCCCTCGCGATCGAGCAGGTGCTGGGATCCAAGGGAATCCAGTACGACGCCGGCAAGTTCACCTACATCGGCCGCGCCGCTCCGGTCGTCGAGGTGATGTACACGTGGCACACGTCGAAGACGAAGACGTTCAAGGACGCGCAGACGCGCGAGACCATCATGGGCGGCACCGGCCCGACGTCGCCGACCATTACTTACCTCAAGCAGCTCAACGTGCTCGCCGGCACCAAGTTCAAGGCGATCTCGGGCTTCGGCGGCACCACCGAGGTGAACCTTGCGATGGAGCGTGGCGAGGTCGAGGGATCGATCAAGTCGTGGGCGTCGATGAAGGTCGACAACCCGGACTGGCTCAAGGAGCACAAGGTCAACATCATCCTGCAGTTCGCCCTCGACAAGCCCGACGACCTGCCGGACGTGCCGTTGATGATGGAGATCGGGTCGACCGAAGCCGACAGTCAGGCGCTCAAGTTCTTCGCCTACGGCAATGCCATGGGCCGCGCGACCTTCGCGCCTCCGGCCCTGCCGGCCGACCGCACCGCGGCGCTGCGCGCGGCGTTCATGGCGATGACCAGGGATCCCGAGTTCCTCGCCGAAGCCGAGAAGCGGAGGATCGACATCGGCCCGCTCGACGGCGAGGGCCTGCAGAAAATCGTCGCCGAGACCCTGTCGGTAACGCCCGACGTCAAGGCGCGCGCGCTCCAAGCGCGGCAGGCGAGCGAGTGATCAATCGAGCGGCGGCACGGAAAACGCCTGCGGAGGCAGGCGAGTTTTCGTACGTCGCCACATGATCTCGTACGCCGCCTCGATGTGGCGTCGCAAGCGGTCGGTGTCGAACAGGCGGCAGGTTGCGCGGTTCTCGACGAGCCTGCGCCGAATGGCGCCGAGTGCCGATGGGTCGCGCGCGAGCCGGAGCGCGAGATCCTCGTAGTCCGCGAGCGAACGGGCGACGAGCTCCGGCACTCCCGCCGCACTGAGCAGACTGCCGCACACGCGCGCGGCGAAGGTGCGCCCGGGACAGGTGACGATCGGCAAACCCGCCCACAGCGCGTCGCTCGCCGTGACGTGGGCGTTGTACGGCAGCGTATCGAGGAACAGGTCGGCGACCGCGTGGCGCGCGAGGTGCCGGTCGCTCGCGACACGCGGCGCGAAGACGATCCGCTCCCCGGCGACGCCGCGCGCCTGTGCCTCACGTCGCAGATTGGCCGCGGCCGCCTTCCCGGGATCGAGCAGCCACAGGACGCTGCCGTCGATCGCGCGCAGCAATCGCATCCAGATGTCGAAGACGGTGGGCAGAGTCTTGAACGTCTGGTTGAACGAGCAGAACACGAAGCCGCGGTCGGGTAACCCCGCGTCCGACCGGCTCGGCGGGGGGGCGGCGGAAGGGCGCCGCGAATCGTTCGGCTGGTAGCTGTCCGGCAGGCACACCACCTTTTCGGCGAAATGCACCTCATGCTCGGCGGGAATGATCAGACGGTCCGCGATGATGTAGTCGATGTAGTCGGCGCCCATCGTGCCCGGATAGCCGAACCAATTCACCTGCACCGGAGCCGGCCGGTGCGCGAGGATCCCGGGCCGCGCGCCCTGAGTAAACCCCGAGAGGTCCACCGCGATGTCGATTTCGTGCTCGCGCATGACACGGGCGGCATCCGCGTCGCTCAGCTTGTCGACCGGGATGAAATGCTCGACCGCGTCGGCGATCCGGCGACGCGTCGGCGAGGCGGGCTCGTCGACCAACGCGATGCCGAACGTCTCGAACCGCGATGTGTCGTGACGCTCCAGCATCTCCGGCATCAGATAGCCGACGGCATGCTCGCGGAAGTCGCACGACACGTATGCAACGCGTATCCGCTCGTGATCGTAGGGCTCGCCGCGCCACAGCGGCGATGGCGACGGCGGACAAGTGTCCTCGACGTACAGACGCGCCGCCGTGAGCTGGCGTTCGGGAGAGTCCGAGAAGGCCAGCATCGCGAACGGCGTGGCCACCCGTCGTCCGGCGTCGACGTGCGACTCGATGCCGGCGATCTCGCCCGGCAGCGTGCTCCAGTCACAGGAATGGAGCCGCAGGTAGAGCAGCTTGCCGCGTCCGTACTTGAGACCGGGCTCGGCCGCGACGGCCCGCGCGAGATCGGCGGCGGCGGCATCGAACCGCCGCAACTCCATCAGCGCATTCGCGCGGTTCGCCAGCGCGGCGGGCCAATTGGGGCGCTCTGCTAGCACGCGGTCGAAGGCGGCAAGCGCCTCCTCGTGGCGACCGACCGCCACCAGTGTGTTGGCTCGGTTGTTGAGCGCGTCCGCATACCTGGGCTTGAGCGCCAGAGCCCGCTCGAAACTTTCGAGCGCGGCGCCGAAGCGGCGGAGATCGAACAGCGCGCTGCCCCGGTTGTTGAGCGCTTCGGCGACGTCAGGTTTGAGCGCAAGCGCGCGCTCATAGGTTTCCAGCGACTCCTCGTACCGCTGCAGGGCGGCGAGCGCGACTCCGCGGTTGTTGAGGATTTGGGCGCGAGTCGCGGCATCGAGCGTCGCGAAGGACAGGGCCCGGTCATAATCGGCAAGCGCCTCGTCGGGGCATCCCGCTTCCATCAGCAGGTTGGCGCGGTCGTTGAGGAGCCGATGATCGGTGCGCACGGCCTCGAGGCGGTCATAGGCAGCGATCGCCTCCTCGTTCCGTCGGAGCGCGGTCAGCAGCATCGCACGATTGCGCAGCAGTTCGGCGTCGCCCGGCTGCGCGGCAAGCGCCGCGTCGCAATTGGCCAGCGCTTCGTCGTACCGCTTGAGTTCGGTCAGGACGAAGCTGAAATGGGCCCGCGCCTGGGCCGCGGCGGGATTGATATCGAGGGCCGCGCGCAGCAGCGGCTCGGCCGCTGCGAAGCGGCCGCGCTGAGCCTCGACGACGCCGAGCAGGTGAAGTGCATCGAACTGCCGTGGATCGGCCGCCAGTACGGAACGATACAAGCGCTCGGCATCGTCGAGCCTGCCCGCCTGATGGGCGGTGGTCGCCTGCTTCAGAGCGGCGGTCGGAGTGTCCATGATCGGATGATGCGAGCGGCAACGATGCCGGCGAGGGTAGCAGATCGGACGCCGGCACGCCTAGGCAGAGGCCGCTCCGCGGACCCGGTCGATCAACGCTTCGGGATTCGCCGGATCGACGTCACCGCGCCACGCGACATGCGCGTCCGGACGCACGAGCACCAGCTTGCGCCCATAAAGGGCGGCGATCGCTTCGTCGGCGATGGCGACCTCGCGCAGCGGAACCCCGCGCTGGCGCGCAGCGGCGGCCAACCCCGGAGCATCCGCTCCGAAGCGCAGCAACGTCAGGCCATTATCGAACAGGTCGAGGGTCGACCGACCCTCCTCGATCCACGCGTGAGGAGCACGGGCACCGGGCCGTGACGACGGCCTGCCCGCGGGACTCGGCTCGGTCCCGTCGCTCACGCACACCGGCGAGTCCTCATAGCAGATATGGGTCTTGATCGGCTCGGGCACGGACAATCCGGGAAGACGCGTCTCGAGGTCCGCGGCCAGGCCCTCTGGGGTGAGCGGCGGAATGTCGCGGATCGACCGGAACGCACGGGTCGCCAGCGCGACATTGCGCACCGCGATCGGCCGCCGCTCCGCCGCGTACGAATCCAGAAGCGCCGGCCCTCCCCATCCCCCCGGCATGGCGGCCAGCTTCCAGGCGAGGTTCACCGCCTCCTCGATCCCGGTATGCATGCCGAGCCCGCCCGTCGGCGAGCATTGGTGCGCCGCATCGCCGGCGATGAACACGCGCCCGCTGCCGTATCGACCCGCGACATAATCGCGGCGCTCCCAACGCATGACCGAAAGGATCTCGTGCGGGAACGTCGCGCCGAGCATCCGGGTGAGGTAGTCGTCCGCCGCGACCGGCGCGCCGGGTTCGTCGAACACCGTGAGCCGCCACAGGTCACGGCCGTCGATCGGAATCAGCTCGGACCAGCAGCCCGAGCCGTCGATGAGCCGATAGAAGCGCGCCCATCCCTTGTCGTGAAGCGACGACAGCTCGGGGGAGCGGAAGAATACGTTGACGCTGCGGGCGACGACGCCGAGCCCGTCGAGCGTCGAGCCGAGCGCGTCGCGGACGACTCCACTCGGACCGTCGCAGCCCACGAGGTATTCGACGGCGATGCTGTCCTCTCGTCCGGTGTGCTCGTCCACGAGCCGCGCGACGACGCCCTCTCCCCGGTCCTCGAAAGATTGGAGCGCCGTGTGATACCGGACGGTCACGTCCGGGAGCGACCGCACATGGGTGGCGAGGATCGGATCGAAGTAGATCTGTGGACAGTGGCAGGCCCCTTCGGGCGTGTCGTCCGGGCGGCGCGACGCGTAGGACGGCACCCGCACGCGGGCCAGTTCCGCCCCGGTCAGGCTCGCGGCGTAGACGAAGTCGAGCGCGCGGCTTTCGGGCCACACCGCGCCTTTCACCTTCGCCGCAATGCCCCAGCGGCGGCAGAACTCCATCGCGCGGGCGCTGACCTGGCTCATCTTCGGCACGGTCACGGACCCATCCCGCTTCTCGACGAGGAGACAACGAACGCCGAAGCGGCCAAGCTCGGCCGCGAGCGCGAGGCCGACGGGCCCGGCGCCGACGATCAGAACGGGGACACGACGGACGTCGGGGCGATCGATCACGGGAATTCGGGGGCGGTGCGCGGACGAGCGCTCTGAGGAGGATTTCGCGGACGTTACACCGGCGAGGCCGGGCCGGATACTGCCGATGCGCCGAGTCGCCGGTGGTCCGTCAGCGGGAGTTGTCGCTGTCGAGAACGATCTGCGTGCGGCGCTTCAGCAGCACGCGGCCTTGCCGGTACTCGGTGCAGGCGGCACTGAAGATCGCCCGGGCGAGCGATGCGGTCGCGGCCCGCGCGAGGACCCGCTCCCCGCCGGCAGAACCGGCGATCTCGACCGTGAACGGCAGCGCCTCCGCTTCGTTGGGGATACTCGCGGGGTGCGGTTCGTCCCTGCGCTCCGGGTCAGAGGCCGCCATTGAAATCCCGCCGACGTTGCCGATCTGTCATGGGGCGGATGCCGATCGCCGGTTCAGTGCGCCGGGCCGTTCCAGCGGCTGATGATGCTGTTCCGGTGGCGAAGGGTGACAAAGCGACTGGGAAACTCCTTCGTCGCCGCGAAATATGCGGCATAGCCGATGCTCGCACTCGCGGTCGCCGCGAGAACAAGCTCGACGCTGTTCTTCGACTCGTCCCAAAGCTCGACGTGGTAGGGCAAGTCCTCACGCTCGGTGGGGTTCAGCCCGAACGGGATTCCGGACCCCGGCCCGCTTCCGTGCGGACCGTCGGCGGGAAGCAGTTGATGAGCGGCACTCGTCAGCATCTTGGCTGTTTTCCCAGCATTGAATGAGGGCCAATTCCTTAAAATGCCATTTCCGTCCTGTCAATTCGCCACCCGACACAAATTCCGATGTGGCAATTTGGCCGTTACCACTTGCTTCCAACGCCATTCTCAGCAGACTGCGGGCTATCTCCCTACCCCGTGGGTATCTCCGTAGGCCGGGTTTCCTGTCAAGCACGGGTCATGAACGTTCGCCGCGACATTCCTCCTTTCGGTTCAGGGCAGTTCGAACTGCTCGTCAACTCGGTCGTCGACTACGGCGTCTGCATGCTCGATGCCGACGGCTTCGTCGTGAGCTGGAACGCGGGCGCCGAACGGATCAAGGGCTACCGCTCCGACGAGATCGTCGGCCACCATTTCTCGCGGTTCTTCACGCCTGAGGACCAGAAGGCCGGGGTTCCGCTGCACAACCTCGCCCGTGCCAGGGCCGAGGGCCGCTACGAGGGCGAAGGTTGGCGGGTGCGCAAGGACGGCGGCCGCTTCTGGGCGATGGTCGTCGTCGACCCGATTCGCGATCCTGCCGGCAACATCATCGGCTTCGCCAAGGTCACCCGAGACATCACGGCGCGTCACGAGGCCGAGCAGGCGTTGATCGAGAGCGAGCGCCAGTTCCGGATGCTGGTGAACGGCATCATCGACTACTCGCTGTTCATGCTCGATCCCAGCGGCGTGGTGACCTCCTGGAATGCGGGCGCGGAACGCATCAAGGGCTATCGCGCGAGCGAGATCGTCGGCCAGCATTTCAGCCGCTTCTACACCGACGAGGACCGCGCCGCCGGCAAGCCCGCCCGCAGCCTCGAGATCGCCGCGACCGAGGGCCGTTTCGAGACCGAGGGTTGGCGGGTGCGCAAGGACGGGAGCCGGTTCTGGGCCTCGGTCGTGCTCGACGCGATCCGTGACGAGCATGGAACCCTGGTCGGCTTCGCCAAGATCACCCGCGACATGACCGAGCGCCGCGCCGCCCAGGAGGCGATCGCCCAGAGCGAGCGGCAGTTCCGCATGCTCACCGGCAGCGTCACCGACTGCGCGCTGTACATGCTCGACCTCAACGGCGTGATCATTAGCTGGAACGCCGGGGCGCAGCGGATCAAGGGCTACACCGCGGACGAGGTCATCGGCTCGCACTTCTCGAAGTTCTACACCGAGTCGGATCGGCTCGCCGGCGTGCCCGGCCGCGCGCTGCACGCTGCGTTGCAGACCGGCAAGTACACCGCCGAGGGCTGGCGCGTGCGCAAAAACGGCCAGATGTTCTGGGCCAGCGTGGTGCTGGAGCTGATCCGCGACGAGCAGGGAACCCCGATCGGCTTCGCCAAGATGACCCGGGACGTGACCGAGCGCCGCGAGGCGCGCGCGGCCCTCGAAGCCGCCCAGGAGCAGTTGCTGCGGTCGCAGAAAATGGAGGCGCTCGGCAAACTCACCGCCGGCCTCGCCCACGACTTCAACAATCTGCTGATGATCATCAGCTCGCACGCGCAGTTGCTGGGCAAGCGGCAGCTTCCCGAGGAGCGCGTTACCCGGGCCATCGAGGCGATCAAGACCGCGACCCACCGCGGGGCCAGCATCACGCGCCAGATGCTCGCGTTCGCGCGCCAGCAGCCGCTGAACCCCGCACCGGTCGATCTTCCGGCACGGGCCGGCATCCTCCGCGACCTGCTCGGAAGCTCGAGCGGCTCGCTGGTCGATCTGAATATCTCGTTCCCGCCGGAGCTGTGGCCGGTCAACGTCGACATCAACGAGCTCGAGCTCGCGATCGTCAATCTCGCGATCAATTCGCGCGACGCCATGCCGCAGGGCGGCACGCTCAGCATCTCGGCCGAAAACGTCACGCTGACCGACGGCGGGCCGGCCGGTCTTCGCGGCGAATTCGTCGCGGTGACCGTCGCCGATACCGGCATCGGAATCCCGGCGGACATCCTGCCCAAGATCTTCGATCCGTTCTTCACGACCAAGGAAGTCGGCAAGGGCACCGGCCTCGGCCTGTCGCAGGTCTACGGCTTCGCCCAGCAGTCGGGCGGCACGGTGACGGTGAGCAGCGTCGTCGGGCACGGGAGTCGCGTGACGCTCTATCTGCCACGGGTGCGCGGCGATGCGAGCGACGGCAAATCCGGCCCGGATACCGTCATCGAAGGGTCGGAGGGCACGGTGCTCGTGGTCGACGACAATCCCGAGGTCGCGGTCGCGAGTGCCGGGCTGATCGAGGAGCTCGGCTACAGCACCATCATGGCCAACAGCGCCGACGCCGCCCTCGACGTGCTGCGCGACAATCCGAACGTCACGCTGGTGTTCTCGGACATCATCATGCCGGGACGGATGAACGGACTCGGGCTCGCCCGTGCGGTGCGCGAGCGCCATCCGCGCGTGCCGACGCTGCTAACGACGGGCTTCGCCCCGGTCGACCAGGGGACCGACGAGTTCCCGGTGCTGCGCAAGCCGTACGATCTTCCGGAGCTGGCGCGCGCCATCGCCGTCGTGACGAAAAAGGCATCCGGTGCGGGGGGCGACGTCAATCTCGTCGATCTCAACGCCGTGCGGCGCGGCCGCGGCAAGTAGCACGCGCGCCGCGGCGAAACGCAGCCGCGACGAAGCGCAAAAGGGCGGACGATCACTCGTCCGCCCTTTTGCGTTCTGCTGCCGCGCGACGGCAGAGGTTGGGTTGGTAGCGGCGGCCGGATTTGAACCAGCGACCAAGGGATTATGATTCCCCTGCTCTACCCCTGAGCTACGCCGCCCCACAACCGATTCGGGGCCATTCGTCCCCAAAATCCGCGGCGGTCCGGATCGGCCGGAAGCCTAGCCATCCCGCGGGGAAACAGGCCTATAGGGTGCCGCCCGGCCCCGTGTCAAGGCTGGTCGGCGAAGGCCTGTCGCACCGGCCTTATATAGGCGTCAATTCCGGGCGATGAAGCCGCCGCCGAGCACGCGGGGCCCATCGTAAACGACGCACGCCTGGCCCGGCGCCACACCGAACTCGGCGGCGGCGAATGCCACGCGAGCCTCGCCGCCGTCGGCGAACGTCACGGTCGCGGCGACCGGAGTCTGCGCCGAGCGGATCTTGACCTCTCCGGCGACGGTGCGGCCCGGCGTCGCCTCGCCATCGCCGAGCCAGTTCAGTCCGACCACGCGTGCGGTCGCGGTCGCCAGCGCCTCGCGCGGTCCGACGACGACGCGGCGCGCATCGGGCTCGACGCGGACGACGTAGAGCCGCTCGCTCGACGCGCCGTCGACGCCGCCAACGCCGACTCCGCGACGCTGCCCGACGGTGAAGTGGATGATGCCGTCGTGCCGCCCCAGCACGCGGCCGTCGACGTGGACGATGTCGCCCGGCTCGATCGCGTCGGGCCGGAGCTTCGCGACGACGTTGGCGTAGTCGCCGTTGGGGACGAAGCAGATATCCTGGCTGTCGGGCTTGTCGGCGATGGCGATGCCGAGGCGCGCGGCATGGGCGCGCGTCGCCGCCTTGTTCGGCGCGCCGCCGAGGGGAAAGCGCAGGTACGCGAGCTCGTCCGCGCGGGTCGCGAACAGGAAGTAGCTCTGGTCGCGGCCGGCATCGGCGGCGGCGTGCAGCTCGGGGCCGTTCGCGCCGACGACGCGCCGCGCGTAATGCCCGGTCGCGAGCGCCGCCGCGCCGAGATCGCGGGCGATCGCGAGCAGGTCGCGGAACTTCACCGTGCGATTGCACGCGACGCACGGGATCGGCGTCTCGCCGCGCGCGTAGGATTCGGCGAACGGCTCGATCACGTCGGCCTTGAACCGGCTTTCGAAGTCGAGCACGTAGTGCGGGACGCCGATGTGCCGCGCGACGGCGCGCGCGTCGTGGATGTCGCTGCCGGCGCAGCAGGTGCCGGGCTTCCCCTTGGCGACGCCGGAATCGTAAAGCTGGAGCGTGACGCCGACGACGTCGAATCCCGCCTCCGCGAGGAGTGCGGCGACCGTCGACGAATCGACGCCGCCCGACATGGCGACCGCGACGCGCGACCCCGGTGCGAGATCGGCGACGCCGAGATCGTCGAGCGACGGCCGCGCCACGGCCCTCTCGGTGCGCGGTGCGATGTCGAGCGGCGCGGCCATGCGTTTGCGGTCCTCCGCGTCTCAGTCGGCGCGCGCGTCGCGCGTCTCGGTCGGCAGCTTGACGGTGAGACCGTCGAGCTCCTCGCTCATGATGATCTGGCAGCCGAGCCGAGACGTGCGGGTGAGCCCGAACGCGAGGTCGAGCATGTCCTCCTCGTCCTCGGTCGCCTCGGACAGGCGCTCGTAGTCCTCCGGGCTGACGATCACGTGACAGGTCGAGCACGCGAGCGAACCCTCGCACGCGCCCTCGAGGTCGATGTTGTTGGCATGGGCGATCTCCAACACCGAAAGGCCGACCGGAGCGTCCACCTCGTGGCGTGATCCGTCGCGGTCGATAAACGTCATACGTGGCATTGGGGTCTCGCTGCTGAACGTTGGATGATGGAAAGGTTCGGGAACGCGGTCGGGCGATCAGGCGACGCGGGCTTCGCTGCGCAGCCGCTTGACCGCGGCCACGATCAGCGCGGCGGCGCGGTCGATCTCGGCCTCGGTGTTAAAGCGGCCGATGCCGAAACGCAAGGACGCGCGCGCCGTCGGCTCGTCGAGCCCGAGCGCCATGAGGACGTAGGACGGCGCCACCTCTGCCGAGGTGCAGGCGGACCCCGCCGACAGCGCCACCTCGGGCACGGCGGCGATGAGCTGAAGGGCGTCGATCCCGGGCAGCGCGATGTTGAGGTTGCCGGGCAGCCGCGGCGCGGCAGCGCCGTTGACACGAGCGCCCGGGATCGCCGATGCGAGCCGCGCCTGCAGGCGATCGCGCAGCCGCGCGACACGCTCCGCTTCGCTCGGCAATTCCTCGCGGGCGATCTCGCACGCGGCGCCGAACCCGACGCACAGCGCAACCGGCAGCGTTCCCGAACGTAGCCCGCGCTCCTGCCCGCCACCATGGAACAGCGGCTTCAGACGCACGCGCGGACGGCGACGGATGTAGAGCGCGCCGATTCCCATCGGACCGTACATCTTGTGGGACGAGATTGACATCGTGTCGACGTTGGCGACGTCGAGCGGAACCTTGCCCGCGGCCTGTGCCGCGTCGGAGTGCACGAGCGCGCCGCGCGAACGGGCCAACGCCGCGATCTCGGCCAGAGGCTGCAGGGTTCCGATCTCGTTGTTCGCCGCCATCACGGCGACGACGGCGGTGTCCGACGTGATCGCGCGATCGAGCGCCTGCATGTCGACGAGGCCGTCGGGTCGGACGCCGACCGTCACCACCTCGAAGCCTTCGTCCTCGAGCGATCGCGCGGACTCGAGCACGCACTTGTGCTCGGTCGCGACGGTGACGACGCGGCGCTTGGTCGCTTTGAGGAACCGCGCCACGCCGATGATGGCGAGGTTGTTGGCCTCGGTGGCGCCCGAGGTGAACACGATCTCGCGTGGATCGGCGCCGATCAGAGCGGCGACCTGGGCGCGCGCGGCCTCGACGGCGTCGGCGGCGGCGCGACCGAGCATATGGCTCTCGGAGTGCGGATTGCCGAAGCGCTCGGTGAGCCACGGCTTCATCGCATCGTAGGCGCGGGGATCGAGCGGCGTCGTCGCGTGATGGTCGAGGTAGATGCCGCTCATCACGCGACCTCCCGTCGCGCGTCGCCACGGTTCGCCCGTGCGCGGGCGCGCAGATCGGCCCACGCGGCGAGGAACGCGTCGACGTCGGCGTCGGTCGTCGTCGGACCCAGGCTGACGCGGATCGTCGCCGCGGCGATGTGGTCGGGAATTCCCATCGCGGCGAGCACGTGGGAGCGCGCGATCTTGCCCGACGAGCATGCGGCGCCCGCGCCGATGGCGATGCCCGCGAGATCGAGCGACAGGATCTGGCTCTCGGCCGGAATACCGGGCAGCGCCAGCGCCGAGGTGTTGGCAAGACGCGGCGCGTCGGCGGCGATGACGATCGCCTCCGGCGCGACGGCCAACGCCTCGGCCTCGAGGCGGTCGTGCAGCGCGGCGAGCCGCATAGCGGCGGTGCCGTCGCGTGCCACCGCACGCGCGGCGGCGCCGAAGCCGGCGATCCCCAGGAGATTCTCGGTTCCGGCGCGCAGACGTCGCTCCTGACCGCCGCCGGCGATCAGTGGAACGACCGTCACGCCCTCGCGCACGATGAGCGCGCCGACGCCCTGCGGTCCGCCCATCTTCGGCGATGACAGCGACACGAGATCGGCGACGGCGGTGATCGGCGCGAGCGCCATGCGGCCCGGCACCTGCGCCGCGTCGCAATGAAGCAGCGCGCCGGCGGCATGAACGACGCGCGCGATCTCGGCGATCGGCTGGAGGACCCCGGTCTCGTTGTTGGCCGCCATGACCGACACGAGGGTCGGCGCGGAGCCGGCGAGCATGCGCTCGAGCGCGGCGATACCGACGATGCCGCGGGCGTCCACCGGAATGCGCTCCGCGTCGGGTGCGGCTTCCAGCACCGATGCGTGCTCGATTGTCGAGACGAGCCGTCGCGCGACCGGAGCACCCTTCAGGGCAAGATTGTTCGCTTCGGTGGCGCCGGAGGTGAACACCACCGACTCCGGCGACACTCCGGCAAGCGCGGCGACGCTGGCGCGCGCCTGCTCGATCGCCGCGCGCGCCTCACGACCCGGCGCGTGCACCGACGACGGATTGGCGCCGATGGCGAGCGCGGCCGTGATCGCGTCGCGCGCGTCGGGGCGCAGCGGCGAGCCGGCATTGTGATCGAGATAGACGCGGGACGGCATCGCAGACCCGTACGGGATTGACCTTACTCCGCGCTGCGGGACGGCGCGGCGGCGAGCGGCGCTCCGCCCGAGGCGCCCATCGCCAGCAGGTGCGCGTGCGCGGCGCAGTGCTCCTCGCCTTGACCCGACAGCTTGCCCGCGCAGACATCGGCGAGGGTGACCGAGGCGAGGAATCCGTGGATCGACTTGCCGAGCGCCTCCCACAGGCCGTGGGTCATGCAGCGGCTCGACAGCCCGGTGCATCCCATCGGCGCGCCGGGCGTGCAGCGCGTGGCGCGGATCGGCTCGTCGACCGCGAGGATGATCGCGGAGATCGCCGTCGCCTCGGCGCCGTGCGCGAGCAGGTAGCCGCCGCCGGGCCCGCGCACGCTCTTCACGAGCCCGCTGCGCCGCAGCTTCGCGAACAACTGCTCGAGGTACGACAGCGAAATCTCCTGGCGCTTGGCGATGTCGGCCAGCGCGACCGGGCGCCCGCTCGAGGTCATCGCGAGATCGGTCATCGCCATCACGGCGTAGCGTCCTTTGGTCGAGAGCTTCATGCTGGTTCCCGAGTGAAAGGTTGGTTGCGGCGCGTCGCCGAAGTTCAGTGGCCGATCTGGCCGCCCGCCGCCCGCTCCTCGGGAGCGCGCTCGGCCTCGAGCTCGGCGACGCGGGCCTTGAGCACCGCGACCTCCTGGCACAGGGCGTCGATCGCCCGCGCGACCGGATCGGGAAGATCGGTGGACGGCGTGCCGTAGGCGCAGAACTCCGCGCCTCGCGCCTCGCGCGACACCGGCGCGACCGGCGGCTGCGTCTGGACCTTCTCGCCGGCGGCACGGGCCGGGATGCCGACCATCGTCGCGCCGGGGGCCACGTCCTTCACAACGACGGCATTGGCGCCGATGCGCGCGCCCGCCCCGACGCGGACCGGCCCGAGGATCTGCGCGCCGGCCCCGACGATCACCCCATCCTCGAGAGTGGGATGGCGCTTCTCGCGCGCGAGCGACGTGCCGCCGAGCGTCACGCTCTGGTAGAGCGTCACGTCGTTGCCGACCACCGAGGTCTCGCCGATGACGACGCCCATGCCGTGGTCGATGAACAGCCGGCGGCCGATCGTCGCCGCCGGATGGATCTCGATCCCGGTCAGCAGGCGGCCGATGTGCGAGACGAACCGCGCCAGCGTGGTGAAGCCGAGCTGCCACAGCCAGTGGGCCGCGCGATAGAACGCGAGCGCGTGTACGCCCGGGTAGCAGAACAGCACCTCGAGCGTCGAGCGCGCGGCCGGGTCGCGGTCACGGATGGACCGTATGAAGTCACGAAGCTCCTTGAACATCCTAGCCCCGCTCATGGTAATGTCGCCCGCCTTCGGCGGTGCACCGAGGGCGGGATGCTGCGCCCGCAGGGCAGTCCCGCCACTGCCCTCGCGCCGCGCCCGACCCGCCGTCCCGATGCCGGGACAGGACTGGGGAAGGACCCGATTCAAGGAGTGTGGAATAACCATACATTCCGCTTAGGTATGGGGTCAAGACGCGGCGGCGGCGGCGTTCCGGCCGGTCCGCGATGTGGCCGCCGGGTCTCCGGCCTGGCCAGCTTGACCGAACATGAGTTTTCCGGCGCGCCCGTCGGTTGGGATCCCCTCTCGGGGGGATCGAGGGGGAGGCGGCGCGCCCCAAAGAGGTAACGAGATGCCCGATATCATTTTCAACGGACCGGCCGGCCGGCTCGAAGGCCGCTATCAGCCCGCCAAGACGCCGCAGCCGCCGACGGTCCTGATCCTGCACCCCCATCCCCAGGGCGGCGGGACGATGAACAACAAGGTCGTCTATCACCTCTTCCACACCTTCGTCGGCCGCCAGTTCGCGGCGTTGCGCTTCAACTTCCGCGGCGTCGGCCGCTCCCAGGGCACCTTCGACCACGGCCAGGGCGAGCTCGCCGACGCGGCCGCGGCGCTCGACTGGCTGCAGGCCCACAACCCGGATTCCCCACGCTGCTGGATCGCCGGGTTCTCGTTCGGGGCATGGATCGGACTCCAGCTCCTGATGCGCCGCCCCGAGATCGAGGGCTTCGTGATGATCGCGCCGCCCGCGAACCTCTACGACTTCTCGTTCCTCGCGCCGTGCCCGGCGTCGGGCCTCATCATCCAGGGCGACAAGGACGAGCTCGTGCCCGAGGCCGACGCGGCGAAGCTCGCCCACAAGCTCCAGTCGCAGCGCGACATCACCGTCGACTACAAGCTGATCAAGGGCGCCAACCATTTCTTCGTCGATCACCTCGAGGAGATGACCTCGACGATCGACAAGTATCTCCAGAAGGCGCTCGCCGCGCCGCCGGGCAAGGTCGCGAAGGCGGTCTGAGCGCGACCTCCTCAACGACAGTCCTCGCATCGATGCCCGGCCCCGCGCCGGGCATTGTTGTTTTGTCATTCGGTTTCCTTCGGACGGTGACGCGTGGCCCCATGCCCGCTCCGGGATTGCTCCCGGAGCGGGCCGGTGAGGCGAGCTTCGGTGTCTCGCGTCGCGGACGTTACCGCCTGCGCTTTGGACACACGTGGGCGCCGATGACGTGAGAGCGTGTCATCCTTGTTTTGATCCCAGGAGGCGATGGCGTCAGAAGGTAGCCGGGGCGCTCATATCCCGGGCGGTCCGTTCCCATCTGATACTCCTCCGTCGCGGCTGCGACGCGGTACAGGCCTGGCGGGTACCCGAAAGAAGTGCGTCGCAACCACACCGGGAAGCGCCGTGCTCTTTCTCACTCCGTTCGGAAAGGCGGCCGCGCGAACCGCTGTCGTGATGCGACTTCGATTCGTTGTCATGGCGACCTCCTTTCCTCGTTTGGGGCCTCGGGCGGCCACCGCTGCAGTCGGTGGATCGCACGAAGCGACGCGGATCAATCTGCGCGCGCGCAAAATCCGGCACAAGGGGGCTGTGGAAAGTCTGGGCCGGTTCGCGCGGGGGCTGTGGAGAAACGGGGCCGTCGCGAAAGAGCCTGTGGGAGGTCGGCGGAGGCATTGCGGATCGACGGGTTCTCTTTTTGCGTCATGGCCGGGCTTGCCCCGGCCATCCACGTGTTTCTATGAAAGAACGTGGATGCCCGGCACAAGGCCGGGCATGACGAAGAAAGAGGACTGGAGGACCCCGCCGCCGCACAGCGCGGCTCTTGAATGAAGAATCTGCGGGGTGCAACCCGTCCGAGGCCCGGCCATGACGGGAAGAGAATGAAGCGTATTGATCCGCAACGAGCGCGCGCCTACCGCGCCCGATGGATTTTCCCGCCGGTCACGGCTTCGCGCGCGCCGGTGATTGCCGGCAGGCTGAGGGGCAAACCTTGCAGCGCGCGGACGGCGAGGAAGGCGAACGCCTGCGCCTCCAAGGCATCGCCGTCCCAGCCCGCGTCCTCGACACGGCCGACCGGCGCATCGAGCACCTGGCTCAGCGCGCGCATCAGCACCGGGTTGTGGCGTCCGCCGCCGGTGACGAGCCATCGCCTCACCGGCGCCGGAAAGTGCGCGGCCGAGATGCCGATCGTCGCCGCCGTGAAGGCGACGAGAGTCGCCGCACCGTCGGCCGCCGACAGACGCGCCACCGGGAGACCTTCGAGCGACGGACGGTCGAGCGACTTCGGCGGCGGGCGCTCGTAGTAGCCGTCATCGAGCAGCGCCGAGAGAATCGCCTCGTCGACGCGCCCCTGCGCGGCGAGCCTGCCGCCGCGATCGATCGGCTCGCCGGTGTGCTTCTCGGCCCAATCGTCGAGCAGCGCGTTGCCGGGACCGGTGTCGAACGCCAGCACCGGAACGGCAGCGAGGTCGGCCCCGGGATCGGCGTTGCCGATCCAGGTCACATTGGCGACGCCGCCGATATTCAGCACCGCGAGCGGCCGCGGCAGGTCGGCGGCGAGCGCCAGGTGATACATCGGCGCGAGCGGCGCACCCTCTCCGCCCGCCGCGACGTCGGCGGAGCGGAAGTCCGTCACCACGTCGATGCCGACGGCATGCGCGAGCCGGTCGCCCGCGCCGATCTGGCGCGTGACGCCCATCGCCGGCGCGTGGTGGATGGTCTGGCCGTGGAAGCCCACGACGGCGATGTCGGCCGGCGCGCGGCCGGCCTCCGCCAGCAGCCGCCGCACCGCCTCGGCGTGAATGTCGGTGAGATCGGCCTCGACCTCGGCCACCACGGCCGGATCGGCGGACTCGCCGAACACCGAGCGCAGGCGCTTGCGGAACTCAGGGGCGTAGGGAAGCGTCAGCGACGCCCCGCGCGCGGTCACCCGCACGCCGTCGGTCTCGATCAGCGCCGCGTCGACGCCGTCGGTCGACGTGCCGCTCATCAGGCCCACGGCCCAGACTGATTCCGCCATGTTTTCCGTGCTCGGGCCGCCGCGGCGCGTCGCGCGGCCGTTGGATGGGTTTGGCCAATTGTGCTAAGGAACGGCGCCGCCCGCAATGGGCGGGCAACACCCTGTCCAAAGCGAACACCATGGCCGCGTCGAACGTCCGCTCCGAGTTCCTCCGCGTCGTCACCGAGCGCGGCTATCTGCACCAGTGCACCGACCTCGAGGCGCTGGACGCGAAGCTCATGAACCGGCCGCAGGTCGCCTACATCGGCTTCGACGCGACCGCGGACAGCCTCCACGTCGGCAGCCTGGTGCAGATCATGCTGCTGCGCCACTGGCAGAAGACCGGCAACAAGCCGATCGCGCTGATGGGCGGCGGCACGACCAAAGTGGGCGACCCGTCGGGCAAGGACGAGAGCCGGAAGCTCCTCTCGGAAGAGGACATTGCGCGGAACATCGCCGGCATCCAGCGCATCTTCGACCGCTTCATCACGTTCGGCGGCGGGGCGACCGACGCGATCCTGACCAACAACGCCGACTGGCTCGACCGCCTCGAATACATCCCGTTCCTGCGCGACTATGGACGGCACTTCTCGGTCAATCGCATGCTGTCGTTCGACAGCGTGAAGCTGCGCCTCGAGCGCGAGCAGCCGCTGTCGTTCCTCGAGTTCAACTACATGATCCTCCAGGCCTACGACTTCCTGGAGCTGGCGCGGCGCCACGGCTGCGTGCTGCAGATGGGCGGCTCCGACCAGTGGGGCAACATCGTCAACGGCGTCGAGCTCGGCCGCCGCGTCGACGACCGCGAGCTGTTCGGACTGACCTCGCCGCTCATCACCACCGCGACCGGCGAGAAGATGGGCAAGACCGCGCGCGGCGCGGTGTGGCTCACGGCCGACAAGCTGTCGCCCTACGACTACTGGCAGTTCTGGCGCAACACCGCCGACGCCGACGTCGGCCGGTTCCTCAAACTCTTCACCGAGCTGCCGCTCGCCGAGATCGCGCGGCTCGAATCGCTTCGCGACGCCGAGATCAACGAGGCCAAGAAGGTGCTGGCGACTGAGGCGACGGCGCTGGTCCACGGCCGCAAGGCGGCCGAGGAAGCCGCCGACTCGGCGCGCCGCGCGTTCGAGGAAGGAGCCTCGGGCGCGGCGATGCCGACGCTCGATCTATCGGGCGATCTCTCGCTGCTCGACGCGCTGACACATCTCAAGTTCGCGGCGAGCAAGAGCGAGGCGCGGCGCCTGGTGCGCTCGGGCGCGGTGCGCCTCAACGATCAGCCGGTCAGCGACGAGACCCGCACGATCACCAAGTCCGACCTCGCGAACGGCGAGGCGCGCCTGCAGGCGGGCAAGAAGAAGATCGGCCGGCTGGTGGCGAAGTAAGCCCGCACACCCGCTCCTATCGTCACTCCCGCGAAAGCGGGGGTCCAGGTTTTTTGTCGACGGAAGAAACTCTGGCACCCGCGTGCGCGGGTTTGCCACACGCCACGCTGAACTCACCGCCTCTCCGGCGGGATATCTCGGATGCGCGCCGAGTGCGCGGCGATGTCGTCGAGGCTGTAGGACAGACGCACGCGCTCGGTCGAGGGCGGGCGCTTGGCCACCGACAGCCCCGGCCGCCACTCCGTCGCCGGACGGATCGGCCTCGGCACGAACCCGCCGCCGCAGTTGGGGCAGACGTTGTGGAGATGGCTCTCCACGCACTCGGCGCAGAAGGTGCACTCGTACGAGCAGATCCGCGCGTCGGTCGCGGCCGGCGGCAGGTCCTTGTCGCACCACTCGCAATTGGGACGAAGCTGCAACGCCATGTCGCTCTCCATCGACGTGGAAGTCGCGCGGGCACCCCGCGCGGCCGCGACTGTAGCCGCAGCGGCGATGGAGAGCGAACGTATAAGGCGGCGTGTCACCACCGTCATTCCCGCGCACGCGGGAATCCAGTCTTCTGACGCAAAGAAACTCTGGAAACTCGCTTACGCGGGTATGACGAACAACAAGGCTCTGCGTGCTTGCGCCTACCGCACCACGCCGCGCAGCACGTCGGTGACGACATTGGTCGCGACCTCGACCAGCAGCACGTCGGAGCCCGCGACGACGTAGTCGTAGCCCGCCCGCCGCGGCAACGCGGCGGCGAGGTCGCCCGGCAGCGCCTTCTTGGCGATGCCCGGCGGCAGAGGCTTGCCGCGGGCGACGTTCTTCGCGATGCCCGGCGGCAACGGCTGCATGCCGTAGCGGTGCTGCTCGAAGTATTGCCCGATGGTGGCGCGCTCGGCCGCCGTGAACACGACGCTGAGCCCGATCTCGACGGCGGACGAGTCGGTCTCGCGGACGGCGGGGCCGCCATGCCCCCGGCCCTTGCCCGGAGGCGGATCGGCGAGCGCCGCGGACGCGCACACTGCGCAGGCGGCGGCCACGATCAACGTCTTCAGCATCGTCTCCTCCTTCTCGATCGCTGCGGCGATCCGGCCGGCGTCAGTTCACGATCTGCCACGAACCGTCCGGCTGACGGCACGCCCGGCCGTAGGTCTGCTGGGTCCGGCCGCCGATGCGCGCGTTCGTCGTGTACTCGCGGCAGTAGCGACCGTCGGGCATTGCGTAGGTCTGCATCGGCACGACGGTGTACGCGGGACCGCCGTCGGGACTGCTCCAGGCGATCCGCTGCCCGTTCGGCGCGTGCTCGAGCGCCTGTCCGATACAGTTCTGGTCGACCTCGTCCATCGAGCGTCCGATCGCGCCGCCGGCGAGCACGCCGAGGATCGCACCGCCCGCCACCGCGACGAGCTTGCCAGTGCCCTCGCCGATGGTGGAGCCGAGGAGCGCGCCGGTGCCACCGCCCAGAACCGCGCCGAGCAGATCGCGGCGGCACGTGCCGTGATCGATGCCGTAGGGCGCCGGCGATTCGCCGCGCCACGGCATGGCGACCATCGGCTGGTAGATGCGCGCCTCGTAATACTCGTCGCGGTGATGCTCGTGATGATCGTGCTTCTCGCGCCAGCCGTGGGCCGGCGCCCACGGCGGCGGATCGGCGTAGGCGTACGGCGCGGCAATGACCGTCGCGAGGAGCGCGGCAATCGTCTTCTTGATCATGCTGGGTACTCCACTCGAAAAGCCGCCGCAATCGCAACGCGGCGGGTAAGCGAAGGCCCGGGCCTCGCGCGACCCGGGCCTTCCGTACTGAACTGCTAGTGCTTGCCCTGGCCGCCGCCGTGGGAGCCCGAACTGCCACCCGAGTTGCCGCCCCCAAAGCTGCCGTGGGACACCGAGTTCGTGTGCGACGACGAGCGGCCGGCATTGGAGCCGCTCCCCGACTTCGGCGAGCCGCCGTCGTTGCCGCGGGCGGCGGTCTCGGTCGCGCCGCGGCCGGTGGTGATGTTGAGGCTGCTGTCGTCGCGGACGTACTTGCCGCCGCTGCGTTCCGACGTCGACGAGCGCGTGCTCGTCGACGAAGTCGTCGCGCCCGAGGCAGTCGTGTCGCCGCGGCGGTCGGCGTTCGCGTCGTGGTGATAGCCGCTGACGACCTCGCCGAGGTTCTTGGCGTCGGTGTAGCCGGCGGCCTTCATGTCCTGGAACACCTTGCCCCAGCCCTCGCCGCCCTTGCCCGGCCCCATCGCCGCGATCTGGTCGCGGGTGAGCGGCGCCTTGACGGTGGTGGTCGTGGTGGTCCCGCCCGCGGTGGTCCCTCCGGTCGTGGTCGTGACCGCGGGCTGCGTCTGAGCCTGATACAGCGCGTCGACGATCGACTTGTTGCCGGGCGACAGCTTGTCGTAGGCGCCGGCGGTCGAGGTGGTGGTCGTCGTGGTGGTGCCGGTCGTGGGCGTCGTCCCGGCCGTCGTGCCGGTGGTCGTGCCAGTGGTCGTGCCGGTGGTCGTCGCGGTCTGGGCCGCTGCGATGCCCGACAGGCCGATGACGCCGGCGGCGCCGAGCAGAGCAATCTTCTTCATGATGTCCTCCACTGTGGGTTGATCAGCGCGATGCGTCCTTCACCGGCGCGACCTTCGGCTTGACCGGCGGCTTCGGCGGCTTCTTCGCCGTCTGCGTCGGCTTCGGATGATCGAGGGCGTCGGCGGTCTGGAAGATGATCTCGGTCTCGGTCGCCTTGTCCTTGAAGAAGATGCCGTCCTCGGCGACGACGCGGATGCGGGTCGTCTTCGGCGTCAGCTCCTGGAGCTCGATGCCGACCTCGCGGCTGTTGGCGATGGCCTCGAAGCGCCAGCCCTTCTCCGACGCCTCGTCCTTGGTGATCTCGATGCCCATGTTGTCGAGACCGCGGCGGGTCGCGACCTTGACCTCGTCGATCGGTGCCGTGAATGTCTTGAAGGCGATGCCGTTGAGCGTGTAGTCGACGCCGGTGCCCATGGCGACGCCGGCGCCCGCGCTCGCCACCGCCATTCCGGCGCCGGCGCAGCCGGCGAGCGGCAGCAGCAGCGATGCAGCGACGACGAGCGCCGGAGCGCAGCGGAGCTTTGCTTTCGGTCGGATCATTCCCCTCACCCCACACAATGAAAACGCGCCGCTAGGTTGCGCTTGGCTTTTTGGCACGAGTGTGACGATCCCGTGGCCAAGTTACGGCGCTGTTAAGCGGCCGTATGATTTCGCTCAATTTTCGGGAGAAGTCGAAGCGAGGCGCTACTGAGCCGTGGACGGCGGTTCGGCGGGCGTGGGCTGCGGGGGCGCCGCTTCCTGTGGAGCGCCCTGTTGCGGAGCGCTTTGCTGCGGCGTGTTCCCTTGCGGCGCCGGTTCCTGCGGCGCGGTCGGCGGCGCGGGCGATTCGCTCGGCGCGCTCTGCGCCGGCGCCTGGAAGATGTTGAACAGGTTGCGCAGGAAGCTCGGCGCCAACGTCGACAACGGATTGACGGTCACCTCGGGATTGTCGACCGAGCCGCGCATGCGGTAATTCGCGGCGAAGACGCCGCCGCCCTGGGTGAGGATCGGGCCGAGCAGCGGGATGTTGCCGAGCACCGAGTTGAGCGAGTACGCGGGCACGATCGTGCCCTGAAGGTCGATCGTCTTGTCCTTGAGGCTGACGTTGCCCTTGCCGGTGAAGCCGAGCGCCGGGCCATGGGCGAGCAGATCGTCGGTGTAGACCGCGCCGTCGACGAACGTGATGTTGGCGTCGAAGCGCGAGAAGTCGATGCCCTGCCCGCGCAGCACGTCGAGGATGCCGGTCAGCGACGCGACCGACAGCACCTTCGCGAGCAGCGGCGCGCCCTCGAGGCGGAAGTCGCGCATCTCGAGCTTGCCCTTGAACGGCGACTTGGGATCGCTGTCGTCGTAGCGCCCGTTGAGGTTGAGCCGTCCGCCGCGCACGTTGGGGCTGACGTCGAGCGCCTTCAAGACGTTGCCGGCGTCGCTGGACGACACCGAGAACGTCCGCCCTTGCCCCTCGGGCGCCATGCGCACCGTCACCGGCCGCGCCGATTCGAGCCCGGCGTCGATCTCCATGGTGTGCCAGCGCTTGCGGTCGCGCTCGAGGTGGGCGGTGACGCCCGTCACGCCGCCGCCTTCGCCGAGCCGGGCGTAGCCGACGGCGACGTCGACGATCATCGGCGACCCTTCCTTGGCCCCGCTGTCGCCGACATCGAGCAGCGGCTCGACATCGAGCTTGGGGCCGCCGACGCGGATGTCGTAGGTGCCGGTCGTCGGCGAGCGCACCGCATCGACGTAGATGTCGCTGTCCCCGCCGTAGGCCAGCCGCGGCAGCGACGCCGAGGCGATGGTCGAGCCGTCGGCGGCGAACCCGATGCGGCCCGTGGCGGTGAGATCGTGGGCGCGGACCTCGAGCAGGTCGATCGACGCGAGCCGGTCGTTCGCGAGCGTCGCCCGCAGCGTCGCGGTCGCGCGCTCATCGGGATCCTTGCCCCAGCCGAAGTCGGAGAACGTCATCGTCGACGGCGTGAGATCGGCAATCGCCTCGATGCTGGTTCGCGTGGCGTCGGGCTGCACGATCACCGCCTCAAATCCCGCCGGCCCCGTGAGATACGGCGCGAGCGATATCCCGATGGTCTCGCGCGCGGCCTCATCGAGCGTGCCGCGCACCCACACCCGGCGCTTGAAGCCCGGCCCGCCCTCGAAGTTCTCGTTGAACGCGAACTCGGCGTCGTTGCCCGCGACCTTGCCGGTTCCGGTGACGGACACGCCGTTGCCGTCGGCGAGGACCATGCCCTCGGCGTCGACGACGTCGAGGCCCAGCGCGATCTTCGGGATCGTCACCCCGCGGACGTTGGCGGCGACCTTGAGATGCACGTCGGAGAACTCGACGTGGTTCTCGAGCGGGACCGCGATGTGGATTCGCGACGCCGTGTCGCCGCTCACCGCCTTGGGATCGACGCCGATCTGGCTGATGAAGCCGAGGCGGGGGCTGTCGAGGATGCCGAAGATGCTGTCGAGCGGCCCTTCGGCCGTGGCGTCGACGACGACGTCCTGATCGCGGACGTCGAGACCATTGACCTTCACCGTCGCGCCGGTGATCCGCACCTTGTCGATCGTTCCGGCGGCGACGCTGAAGGTGAGCGCGTCGGCGGTCATCGTCGCGGTGCCCGCGAGCTGGCGCGCGTTCGGCAGCGGGCGGAAGTACGCGACCGAGATGTCGCGGAAGCGGAACTTGCCGTCGAGCGACTGGATGTCGAAGCGCTTGTCCGCGCCGACAGGCCCGAGTCGCACGTCGAAGCGCGCGTCCTCGCCGACCCCGGCCTCGAGATTCTCCGCGAGCCAGTCGCGGGCGTTGTGGGCGACCTCGGGCGGCCAGTAGCGCACCAGCGTCGGCACCGGCAGCGACGCGGTCTCGACGACGATATGGGCCTCGGGATCGCCCCCCAGCGTCGATTCGCCGCTGAGCGCGAGCTTGGCGCCGTCGAGATCGAGATCGAGGCGGCGGATGGCGACGCGGTCGAGCATCTCCGACAGGTCCGCCTCGACGTGGGCGCTGTTGATCGGCAGCCCCTCGTCGTCGCCGCCCAGTCCGGCGCGCTTGTAGACGATACGCCCCGCGCCGACGTCGGCGGCGACGGCGACGCTCCGGACCGTGCCGTCGAGCGCGACGGAGCCGCGCGCGCGGGCCGTGACCGGCGCGTCGAGCGTGCCGAGCGGCGCCAGGATCGGTTCGGCGGCGACCGCCGCGATGGTCGCCGGAGCGAGTTCGCGGATCGACGCGTCGACCGCGACCGCGTCGTCGCCGGGCCGGTAGCGGACCACGACGTCCGCACGCGGATGCTCGCCGTTGAGGTCGAGCACGAGCGACGCGCGACCTTCCGTCCCGGCTCTGTCGCGCACGATCGAGAGATGCGCCTCGGGCGCGCGCCAGACGCGCCCGGTCTTGCGGTCGTCGAGCGTGAAGGCGGCGTCGACCACGCTCGCCCGCCTGAGGAAGCTCGAGCGCACGGTCGGATCCGGCGCACCCGTGAACAGCGAGAGAAGGACGTCGACCGCCTCCCCGGACAGCGCCGGGTTCGGCTGCTCCGCCTCCTCGGCCGGCGGCGTCGCGGCGCCGAAATGGATCTTGCCGTCGGTGTCGCGGATCAGCGTCAGGTGGAGGCCGTAGACCTCGAGCGCCGACGGCGCGAGCAGGCCGTGCAGCAGCGCCGGGATCGACAGCGACACCGACAGCTCCGGAATATTGGCACGCTCGTCGCCGGCGGCGCCGCGGACGCGGACATCGCGCGCCTGGAGCTGGACGGTGTCGCGCACGTCAGACCACAGCACGACGGTCTCGCCGATCGTGATGTCGGCCTCGGGATCGAGCGCCTTCAACGCCTGCGCCAGGGTCGGCGACAGCGCGTTGAGCTCGATCGGACCTTGCGACAGGCGGACCGCGAAGATCGCGACGAGGATGATGAGCCCGGCCGCGGCGACCGCGAACCCCTCCATAGCGATGCGCGTCGCGCGGTGCAGGTGATGCCGCCGCAGCCTCAGTCGCGGCCGCTGAGGGTCCTGCCCGGGTCCCGTCGGATTTTGTTCGCGCATGGCGGCAGTTTTAGCGAAAATGCCCGCCGCGCAACATGAAAACCTTTCGATTCCTTGGGGATAGCTCGACTCTGCCGCGCCCCGCGGACGACGATCGCGCGCGCCTCGGGGTCGAGCGCTGGCAGGATCTGGCGAGCCATGGCGAGCCGTACGCGCGCGCCGTCGCGCACCGTCTGCTGGCATCCGACGATTCGCGGGCGCTGATCGCCGCCATCGCCGGCAACAGCCCGTTCCTCACCGAGACGGCGCTTGCGCACCCCGACGCGCTGGTCGCGCTCCTCGACGACGGCCCCGAGCAGGCGTTCGAGGCGGCGCTCGCGCGCCTCGACGAGGAAGCCGCGGAAGCGCGCGCCGAGGACGGCGACGCCGAGCGGAAGCAGCTCTCGCGCAGCCTGCGCATCGCCAAGGCCCGCGCTTCGCTGATCGTGGCGCTCGCCGACATCCTCGGGCTGTGGCCGCTCGAGTCCGTCACCGGCGCGCTGACGCGCCTTGCCGATCGCACCATCCAGCTCTCCGTCGCCCACCTGCTCCGCGCCGCCGTCGCGCGCGGCGATCTCGCGGTACCGGACGTCGAGGATCCTGAGCGCGACTCGGGCTTCGTCGTGCTCGGGCTCGGCAAGCTCGGCGGCCGCGAGCTCAACTACTCGAGCGACGTCGACCTGTTCCTGCTCTTCGACGACGACAAGGTCCGCTACACCGGGCGGCAGAGCGCGCAGCAGATGTTCGTGCGCATGAGCCACGCGCTCGTCGCGCTGCTGCAGGAGCGCACCGAGCACGGCTACGTCTTCCGCACCGATCTGCGGCTGCGGCCCGATCCCGGCGCGACGCCGCCCGTCGTCTCGATGCTCGCCGCCGAGGCCTACTACGAGAGCATGGGACAGAACTGGGAGCGCGCGGCGATGATCAAGGCGCGCCCGATCGCCGGCGACCGCGAGTCGGGCGAGGCCTTCATCGCCAGCCTCAGGCCGTTCATCTGGCGCAGGTCGCTCGACTTCGCCGCGATCCAGGACATCCATTCGATCAAGCGGCAGATCAATGCCCACAAGGGCGGCGCCGAGATCGGCGTCGCCGGCCACAACGTGAAGCTCGGCCGCGGCGGCATCCGCGAGATCGAGTTCTTCGCCCAGACCCAGCAGCTCATCTGGGGCGGACGCGAGCCGAAGCTCCGGGCGCCGGCGACGATGGCGGCGCTCGAGGCGCTGGTCGCGGCGGGTCGCGTGAAGCGCGAGGTCGCCGACGAGTTGCACGTCGCCTACGACTTCCTCCGCCGCGTCGAGCATCGCCTGCAGATGATCGACGACCGCCAGACCCACACCGTGCCGGAGACGCCGGACGGCGTGCGCCACCTCGCGCTGTTCCTCGGCTATCCCGACGCCGAAGCGTTCGCCGCCGACTTCACGAAGTACCTGTCGAGCGTCGAGCGGCATTACGCGGCGCTGTTCGAGGAATCGGCGCCGCTCGGCACCGCCGGCGGAAGCCTGGTCTTCACCGGCACCGAGGACGACCCCGAGACACTGAAGACGCTCGCCGGGATGGGCTACAAAGACGGCCACGCGGTCTCGGCGGTCGTGCGCGGCTGGCACCACGGCCGCTACCGCGCGACGCGCTCGGCGCGCGCCCGCGAGCTGCTGACGGAGCTGATGCCGAAGCTCCTGTCGTCGCTCGCCAAGACCGCCAACGCCGACGCCGCGTTCCTCAACTTCGACGCGTTCCTGAAGCAGCTCCCGGCCGGCGTGCAACTGTTCTCGCTGTTCCAGAACAACCCCGAGCTCCTCGACCTCGTCGCGACGGTGATGGGCACCGCGCCGCGGCTCGCCGCCTACCTCGCCGGCAATCCCGCGCTGCTCGACGGCGTGCTCGCTGGCCGCTTCTTCGAGCCGCCGCCCAGCGCCGAGCAGATGGCGGGCGAGCTCGACGTGCGCCTCGCCCAGGCGCGCGACTTCGAGGACACGCTCGAGATCGCGCGCCGCTTCCTCAACGACCTCCGGTTCCAGATCGGGATCCTCACGCTCAACGGCATGCTCGACGCCGACGCCTCGGGTCGGGCGCTGACCGACGCCGCCGAGGTGCTGATCCGGCGCCTGCTCGGCGACGTGCGCGCGCCGTTCGAGGGGACCCACGGCCGCGTCCCGGGCGGCGCCTTCGCGGTGCTGGCGCTGGGCAAGCTCGGAGGCCGCGAGCTGACCGAGAGCTCCGACCTCGACCTCGTGTTCGTCTACGACGCCGATGGCGCGGCCGAGCGCTCGGACGGCGCCAAGCCCCTCGCCGTCAGCCAGTATTACGCGCGGCTCGCCCAGCGGTTGATCAGCGCGCTGTCGGCGCCGACCTCCGAGGGCACGCTGTTCGCGGTCGACATGCGGCTCCGGCCGTCGGGCAACGCCGGCCCGATCGCGGCCTCGCTCGACGCCTTCCGCCGCTACCATGCCGAGAGCGCCTGGACCTGGGAGCACATGGCCCTGACCCGGGCGCGCGCGGTGGCGGGCGATCCCGCGCTCGTCGAGCGTCTGTCGGCCACCGTCGAGGACATCCTGTCGCGCCCGCGCGACCCCGGCCGGGTGCTGGCCGACGTCGCCGACATGCGGCGGCGCATCCGCGAGGCGCATCCCGGTTCGTCGCCCTGGGACGTGAAATACCGCCGCGGCGGCCTTGTCGATGTCGAATTCATCGCTCAGTATCTGATTCTCGTCGCGGCCGCGCGGCATCCCGAGGCGATCTCGGGGTCGACCGCGGTCGCTTACGAGAGGCTCGCGGCGGCGGGCGCGATCGCCTCCGACGCCGCGACGACCCTGAGGACCGCGGGGCGCCTGTGGCGGACGCTGCAGGGACTGCTGCGGCTCACGGTCGAGGGGGCCTTCCGCGAGGACGAGGCCCCCGAGGGGCTCAAGGCGGTGCTGGCGCGCGCGACCGGCACCGGCGATTTCGCCGCCCTCAAGGCGGCGATGGAGGACACGGCGGCCGCAGTGGTCGGCCTGTACGACGCGTTGATCGAGCGACCGGCGGGAGGGCAGACCGCGTCCCGCGCGGCGCCGTAAACAGGGGGCACGGCCCGACACGGCCGGCCCGAAACCGGGGCTTCGACGAAGCCGCAGATGGAGAACCACATGAGCTTGCAGGTAGGGGACCTGGCTCCCGATTTCTCGATGCCGACCGACGACGGCCGGCAGATCAGCTTGCGCGACCTGCGCGGCCGCAAGGTCGTGCTGTACTTCTATCCCAAGGACGACACGCCGGGCTGCACCAAGGAAGCCTGCGCGTTCCGCGACCAGCTTCCCGACTTCTCCGGCGCCAACGCCGAGATCATCGGCGTCTCGCGCGACGACAGCGACAGCCACAAGGCGTTCCGCGACAAGTACGGCCTCAACTTCACGCTGGCTTCCGACGTCGACGGCGCCGTGGTGCAGGACTACGACGTGTGGAAGGAGAAGAATCTCTACGGCCGCACGTTCATGGGCATCCAGCGCTCGACCTTCCTGATCGACGAGAACGGCAAGGTCGAGGCGATCTGGCCGAGCGTCCAGGTCGACGGCCATGCCGAGCAGGTGCTGGCGGCGATCCGCGGCGAGCCGATCCCGTCGGCGACCTCGGCGGCGGCGACCGAGTCCGCGGCGGCGTCCGCTCCGGCCGCGAGCGCGCCGCGCAAGGCGGCCGCGAAGAAGCCGGCGCCGAAGAAGGCGAAGAAGGTGGTGAAGCTCGCCCGCAAGGCCGGGCCGAAGAAGTCCGCCAAGAAGAAGGCGCCGAAGCGGGCGGCGAAGACCGCCAAGCGCTCGGCCAAGAAGGCGAAGGCCGCCAAGAAGAAGGCGCCGGCGCGCAAGACCGCGAAGAAGGCGAAGCGCGGAGCGAAAAAGAAGAAGAGCTGACGCTCAGCCGCTTCAGCCCCTGTGAAAACGAAGAAGCCGGGACTCACCGTCCCGGCTTCTTCATTTCGGCTTGGCCGAGCGCTTGCGCTTCCCCGCCCGGCCGCGCGGCAGGTTCGGCGCGGGCGGCTCGGCGAGCCCTTCGGCGCCGATCAGGTCGCCGAGCGGCACCTTGAGCGCACGCGCGAGCTTCGCCAGCAGCAGCACGGTCGGATTGCGGATGCCGCGCTCGAGCCCACTCATATAGGCCCGGTCGATGTCGGCCTCGAGCGCCAGCGCCTCCTGGGAAATCCCGCGCTGGAGCCTGATTCGCCGCAGGTTTTCGGCCAGTCGCTTCCGGACGTCCATTCCGGGAGCCGACCATATTGTGGATTATAAGACGACGGCTTATAGTCCACATTTGCGTGAACGGCTGGAGGGCGTCATGAGCACAGCGTCCGGTGCGTCCAGTCCCGAGCATGAATCGGCGCGGCAGACGGAACAGCGCGCATGAACGATGCGCAGAGGAACGCGCTCAAGGCGACGCTCCGGCATCCGGGAACCGTCATCGCCCTGGTCGCGGTGGCGTCGGTACTGGCGGTGGCACTTGCCATCGCCGCTGGCAACTAGATGCGCGCCCGGCTTCTGCGCTTCGGCGCATGGATGGATCGCCACCCGCTCGCGTGCCGCCTGTCCGGACTCGCGGGCGTCGTCGCACTCGCGGCAGTCCTCTCGATCAGCGCCGAGCGGCAGCGGGCGCTGGTCACCAGCTACCACGCGCTCCCGACACAGAAGAGCTTTCGCGAGGCCGTGTTCTGGTATGAGGACGAGAGATCGTTGCGCGAATGGCAGGAGCGGCAGCGCGAATGGGTAGAACACGGCGAAGCCGAGTGGAAAGCCAGGTTGAGAGCGATGCGTGACGAAAAATGAAAATAAGTGACATTTGGAAGCGGCGGATCTCACTCCCGCTCTGGGCACTCGCCGCGATCCTGCTGGCCTTCGGTGTCCTGACCTATCGCTCGATGCCCAGTCGCGAAACGAGCGAGGCCGCGAAGGTGGCGGAGTGGAAACGGCGGCCGACGGTCTTGGTGTGCGAGCCGCGCCCCGGCGAACGAATCGAGTCTGCGCGTGGGCAGCCCGTCGGCCCCGGTGCGCAAACCGATGCAGAGCCGGTCCAGCTCATCATACGGATGGAAGGCTGCGAAACATTCCTTACACCTCCCGCCAACGACGACCACCACGAGTGATACCAGCATGCTCAGCGGGTTGCGCCAATACCGCGGACTCGTCGTCATTCTGGCGAGCAGCGTTGCCGCATTCGGCTTTCTTGCGCACGAGGACCGCGCGTCTCGTCATGCTGCCGGCATCGATGACACCTGCGCGTGGTTCCAGATGGTGAATCGGCAGTTCCCGATGAACAGGTGCTTCTCCTTCGACGAGTTCCTGGATTTCATCCACCGCCAGCCCGGCCCGAAGCCCGCGCCTGCGTCAGATCGGGGCGTTCCGGTGCCGATTCTCCGAGAGCCGGACCCCGGCGCGTGCGATGCGGCGAAGGAGGCCGCGCCTTCGTCCGACAGCGAGCGTTCCGGGCCAAACTACATATACCGGCTGCTGCAATGCGGGCGCTAAGGCGGAAAACCGCGATGGGAACGCTGCATCGTCACATCGACGCGGCGCTTGCGGCCGGCATCGCCGCCCTCGGTGCGGTGTTCGTTGCGACGCTGCTCGTCGCTTCGAAGCATGACGGTGGGCGAGCGGCGATCAATTGCGACCCCGCGCCAGAGCTCAAAGCCGAGGGCCCGACCCGCACGATGTACCTCGTCCGCCTCGCATCAGCACCGTCGCCGGAAGACACCTGCAGCGACCTGAAGGCCGTGCGAAACCGGTCCGGCAAAGTGCTCTCCCCGATCGACGCGGAAACCGCGGGCGAACGGTAGTTACCGCCGCCGCTTCGCAGCCTTGTTGGCGCGATTTGGAGACGGACGCTTCGGCGCGGCTACTTTCGCCGCGAACGCCTGCACCTCGCACAGGAGCTCGGGCTGGGCAAGGCCGGAGATGAACACCTTCGTCGAGGCGGGCTTGGCGCCGCCGAGCGCTGCGAGCCGCGCGCGGTCGTAGCCCGCGTTGTCCTCGCGCCGGACCAGGAACGAGAAGTAGTGGATGAGGTCGGACATCTCCATGCCGGCCGACGCCAGCACCGCCTTGACGTTGCGCCAGGCGAGAGCGGCCTGCGCCTCGATGCCCGCGGGGATGGTGCCGTCGGAGTCGCGGCCGACCTGACCCGCGATGGCCAGCAGGCGCGCGCCGGGCGGGACCTCGATGCCGTGGGAGTAGTTGGCGCTGGCCGGAATGGCCGCCGGATTGTGGGCGCGGCGTCCTGCAGACGCCCGCGAGCTGCGCGTGACACGCTTGACCATCGCACGCCCTCCCCGTTTCGAGACACCCGCGGCCGTTCGCCGCCTACGCCGGCTCCTCGACGTCCTCGCCGGCGCCCTTGAAGCCGGTGATGCGCTGGGCGAGGGCCGCCTCCATGAACGGGTCGAGATCGCCGTCGAGCACCGCCTGCGGGTTGCCGGTGGTGACGCCGGTGCGCAGGTCCTTCACCATCTGGTAGGGCTGCAGCACGTACGAGCGGATCTGGTGGCCCCAGCCGATGTCGGTCTTCGCGGTGCGGCTCGCGGCCGCGGCCTCCTCGCGCTTCTTCAGCTCGAGCTCGTAGAGCTTCGCCTTCAGCATCTGCATCGCCATCGCGCGGTTGCGGTGCTGCGAGCGGTCGGTCTGGCACGACACGACGATGCCGGTCGGATTGTGGGTGATGCGGATCGCGCTGTCGGTCTTGTTGACGTGCTGGCCGCCCGCGCCCGACGCGCGGTAGGTGTCGACGCGCAGGTCCTTGTCGAGAATCTCGACGTTGATGGTCTCGTCGACGACGGGATAGACCGTCACCGACGAGAACGACGTATGACGGCGCGCCTGCGAATCGAACGGCGAAATCCGCACCAGCCGGTGCACGCCCCCCTCGGTCTTGAGCCAGCCGTAGGCGTTCTCGCCCTTGACGCGGATCGTCGCCGACTTGATGCCGGCCTCCTCGCCCGCGCTCTCCTCGATCCACTCGACCTTGAACTTGTGCTTCTCGGCCCAGCGCGTGTACATGCGCAGAAGCATCTCGGCCCAGTCCTGGGACTCGGTGCCGCCGGCGCCGGCGTGGACCTCGAGGTAGCTGTCGTTGGGGTCGGCCTCGCCCGAGAGCAGGCACGAGAGCTGCATCTCCTCGGCGCGACTGTTGAGCGCGGCGAGCGTGCGCCCAGCCTCGGCGATCAGGCCCTCGTCCTTCTCGGCCTCGGCCATCTCGGCGAGCTCGACGGTGTCGTTGTACTCGCGCTCGATCGACTGGACCGCCTCGACCAGGTTGCCGAGCTGGGTCCGCTCGCGCATCACCTTCTGCGCGCGCTCGGAATCCTTCCAGAGATCGGGATCTTCGGCGAGGGCGTTGAGCTCGGAGAGCCGCTTCAGCGCTTTATCGAGGTCAAAGATACCTCCTCAGCAGCGCGAGCGACTGCTGGACGGCATCGGCGACGTTCTGTAATTCGGCGCGCATGGCGGACTCCCGTGGACGGACGGGATATAGCGGCCGCGGGGCTAAGGCGCAAGGGCGCCGGCCGGACCGGCCGCCTCCACCGCGTCAGCGGTACGTGAGCGGCAGGACCGCCTCGTAGGCGTCGCGGATCACGCCATAGCAGTCGCAAGAAACTCGTTCCAGCGCGCGGCGATTGGTGATCGCGAGCTTGCCGCGGCTGTACTCGATGACGCCGAGCGACTGCAGCTTGCCCGCGACCGTCGAGACGGTCTGGCGTCCGACGCCCAGCATCTGCGCCAGGAACTCCTGGGTCAGCGGCACGCGATCTCCGCTCACGCGGTCGGCCGACATCAGGAGCCACTTGGCGAGACGCTCCTCGCACGAGTGCGTGGCGTTGCAGGCGACGGTCTGCATGGTCTGGGTCAGGAACGCGTGGATGTAGTTGCCGATGACGCCGCGGAGCGGCGCGCTGTCGGCCATGGCGCGCTGCAGGGCGCGCGTCGGCACGATGGTGCAGCAGCCGGGCACCTGCACGACGGCGCGGGTCGGCGATCCCTTGTTCTCGACGAACAGCGGGCTTCCCGCCATTCCCTCGCGGCCGACGGTCGCCGTCTCGATGATCGGACCGTCCTCGAACACCGACACCAGCGAGATGAATCCGTCGTGCGGGAAATACGCGCGGTGGATCGGGCGCCCCTGCTCGAACAGAACCTGATGCTGCATCAGCATCACGTCCTCGAAGTGGGGTTCGAGGGTCGCGAAATCGTTCTTCGAGAGTGCCGCCAGCAGTCGGTTGCTGGTCGGCCCGGTTGCGGGATGGACCATGGCGATTTCGGACGTTTCCGCCTTCTTATTCGCGTTGGAGATGGGGACTGACATTCACCCCTAAAACGCCGGCAAGTCTGCCCGGTTCGCGACTTTGAAGTGTCGTTAACGCGACATAACACTTGCGGTTGCGGCAACATTGGCTCTATTCGTCACAACCTTGTGGATGAATCGCGCTTGGTGGAGCGCGCTTCGGGCCGATGAAAGAGATCACCCTCCTCCGCAAAATCCGCAGCCTTCGGGAAAAGGTCGAACGCGCGCTTCGCCTCGCGGAAGAGGTGCCCAGCGATCCGCGCGCGCGGGCGTCGCTCGCGGCCTATGCACAGGACCTCGAGCGCCGCGCGAAGGAGCTGGAGCGGCAGCTCACGGAATTGCGCCGCGCCGCCGAAAGGGCGACGCGCAATGACCCCCCGGACGACGATTCGTAGAAGAGTCGGTCGCGATCCGTTCCGGACGCGCGCGTTCGTTCTGCTCCGGCGCGTGAGACGGCTCCGCCGTATCACGCCTTCCTCGTCGCACTTTCAACGGCTACGTTGCGGCCCGGAGATACAACCGCCTGCCCCGGCTGTTTCACCATGAAAATGCTTCTGGTTATGAGCCTTGTCGCGTCTTGCTTGAGCGCGTGCGCCCCCGTGAAAGGACGATACGCAGGCGATCGCTACGTCGTGCAGGGAAAGGAATTCTCGGTGATGCTGCCGTGCTCTCAATGCCGCGTCTCCAAGGAGACGTACCACTCGGACCAGACGTTCGTGCAGTTCGCCCTGGCGGGAGACGTCCTGACGTTCGGCGTCAACGGCTTCCATGCCGTCGAATGGAATCGCCTCGCCGTCCCGCACGACAGATTCGAGGCGGTCGCCCGCGTCATCGCGGCCGAGCACGTCAGCACCAACGTGTAGCCGGCTGCACAAGCGGTCGCAATCCGCGATGCCGTCTTTATCGACGGCGATATTCCGGAATTGCGGTACGTCGCGTCGGGTACGTTCGGCGGACACCCTGTCCAATGGCAGGGCGTCATCGTGAGCCTCGGCGATGCAGTGGCGTGTCTCGACTACGTTGCGCCAACCGACTCCGCAGTGCTGCCGAAAGTGGGGCCCGCCACCGGGGCGGAAATGTCGGACGAGTTCCTCGTCTGGGCGGCGACGCTGCGGCGGGAGCCTACCGCCGCGCGGCCCTGAGCTCCTCGGCGTACGCGGCGAGACCGGCCTCGAGCCCGTACTCCGGCTTCCACCCGAGCTCGCGCTCGGCCGCCGCGACATCGAGCGGCTGGCCGCGCTCGATGTCGGCGACGGTGCCCTCGATGACCACGTTCAGGCGCGGCAGCACCGCCTTCGCCGCCTCGACCAGCGCTGCGAACGACGTCACGACGCCGGTGCCGACGTTGAAGAACAGCCCCTTCGGCTTCGCGCACGTCACCGCCGCGTCGACCGCGCGACCGACGTCTCTCGCGTAGATGTATTCGTTGGCGCCCGCCTCGGCCGCCGGAATGCGCGCGGTCTCGCCGTTGATGCCGGCTGCGATCAGCGCCTGCATCTTGGCGCCGCCCGACGATCCCGCCCAGAAGTGGCCGACGCCGTAGACGTTGGCGGGCCTCAGCCCCACCAGCTCGTAGCCGTGCAGCCGCTGGTGCGCCTCGAGGATCATCTCCTTGGCGACCTTGTAGTTGCCGTACCCGCGGCCGGGGCCGCGCGGAAAATCCTCGCGCACCGGCTGCGACATCGCGCGCCGCCAGTCGTAGACGCCGAACGTCGACAGATGGACGAGCCGCGGGATGGCGGCGAGCCGCACGGTCTCGGCGACGTTGAGCGTCCCGCGCAGGTTGATCTCGAAGGCGACCGCGAGCGACTCCTCGACGCGGCGACCGATCAGCCCCGCGGTGTGGACGACCGCCGCGGGCCTGGCTTTCTGCGCGATCGCAAGCAGCCCGGCGAGATCGCGGACGTCGCCGCGCTCGAGCCGCCAGCCCTTGGCGCCGAGGCGCATGGTCAGGTAGTCGTGGCGCGGCTCGGGATCGACGAACACCACATCCTCGCCGCGCGCGATCGCGACCTGGGCGAACGCGGTGCCGACGAGTCCCGCACCGGTGACGAGAACGGCCATGACTGCCCCCTGCTGGCGTTTTCGCCATCAAGGAGGCATTGGCGCGCGCCGTCAAGCCGGCGCGCCGCGAGGTCGGTCAGTAGAGGCCGTCGGTCGCCGGAATCGCGCTGACGCCGCCGATGCCGGAAAGACCGTCGATCGCGTCCCCCGAGCCGTCGAGCACGCCTTCGCGCCCGGTGGGCTCGGTGCCGGGCTTGAACGCCTCGAGGATGGTGCTGCGGTCGCCGGCGCGCGCGAGCAGGCCGGTGGTGGCGTTGACGCGGACGAGGCGGATGCCGGGCGGCACCCGGAACGGCGTGGCCAGCTTGTCCTTCAGCGCGTCGCCCATGAACTCCTTGAACACCGGCACCGCGACCGACGCGCCGGTCTCGCGCTGGCCGAGGCTGTGGGGATTGTCGAAGCCCATGAACACGCCGACGGCGAGGTCGGGCGAGAAGCCGATGAACCAGGTGTCGTTCGAGTCGTTCGTCGTGCCGGTCTTGCCGGCGAGCGGCCGCCCGAGCTGGTTGATGCTGACACCGGTGCCGCGCTGCACCACGCCCTGCAGCATGGAGACCATCTGGTAGACGCTGGTGGCCGGCGCGAGCTGCTCGCGCTCATCGGGCAGCACCGGGACCTCGTCGACGCTCGCGCGCTCGCCCGAGCAGGTGTCGCACACCCGCTCGTCGTGGCGATAGACCGTCTTGCCTTCGCGGTCCTGGATGCGGTCGATCAGCGTCGGCGTGATCTTCTTGCCGCCGTTGACGAGCTCGGCGTAGGCGGTGGTCATGCGCAGGAGCGTCGTCTCGCCGGCGCCGAGCGCCATCGAAAGCTGCCTCGGCAGGTGATCGACGACGCCGAATTTCTCGGCCATCTCGGCGACGCGGTCGATGCCGATCTGGTTGGCGACGCGCACCGTCATCATGTTCCGCGATTTCTCGAGGCCATTGCGCAGCGTCGACGGGCCGTTGAAGCCGCCGCCGTAGTTGCCGGGCTTCCACAGCCCGAGGCCGGGCCCCTGGTCGATGACGAACGGCGCGTCGAGGATGCGCGACGACGGCGTGAAGCCATTCTCCAGCGCGGCGAGGTAGACGAACGGCTTGAACGACGAGCCGGGCTGGCGATAGGCCTGCGTCGCGCGGTTGTACTGGCTCGCCTCGAAGCTCCAGCCGCCCGTCATCGCCAGCACGCGGCCGGTGTGGGGATCGATCGCGACGATCGCGCCGTTGACCTCCGGCACCTGGCGCAGCGCGAACACGTTCTTCTGGTCGGCGACCGGCTCGACCGCGACGACGTCGCCCGGCTTCAGAACCTCGGACGCGTGCGCGGGCGACGGGCCGACGGTCTGGTGCGGACGCATCGGCCGCGCCCAGCGCATCTCGGCGAGCGGCAGCGTGCCGGTGGCGCCGTCGGCGAAGCCGACGCTCGCCTTGTCGCCGTCGGCCGACAGCACGACGGCCGCGCGCCACGTGCGGTCGAGGCCCTTCGCGACCACACCGCGCAGCCGCTCCGGCCAGCCCTCGCCCGCGTCGATGCGGGCGATCACGCCGTGCCAGCCGTGGCGACGGTCGTAGGCGAGCAGCCCGTCGTGCAGCGCCTTGTCGGCGATCGCCTGCAGCTTCGGTTCCAACGTCGTGCGCACCGAGAGGCCGCCGCGATAGAGATTCGATTCGCCGAAGCGCCCGGCGACCTCGCGCCGAACCTCCTCGGCGAAGTACTGCGCCTCGGTGACGCGGGTCTCGGATGCCGGCCGCATCACCAGCGGCGTCGCGATCGCCGCCTTTGCCTGGGCGGCGGAGATGAAGCCGTCCTCCTCCATGCGGCCGATGACCCAGTCGCGCCGCGCCTTGGCGGCGGCGGCCTGGCGCACCGGATGGTAGTTGCTCGGCGCCTTCGGCAGCCCGCCCAGATACGCGACCTCGGCGACGGTCAGCTCGTCGAGCGACTTGTTGAAGTAATTGAGCGCCGCGGCGGCGACGCCGTAGGAGCCCTGCCCGAGGTAGATCTCGTTCAGGTACAGCTCGAGGATGCGGTTCTTCGACAGCGCGTGCTCGATGCGGAAGGCGAGGATCGCCTCCTTCACCTTGCGGTTCAGCGAGACCTCGTTGCCGAGCAGGAAGTTCTTCGCGACCTGCTGGGTGATGGTGGAGGCGCCGACCGGCCGGCGGTTCTCGCCGACGCTCATGATGTTCTGGACGATCGCGCGGGCGACGCCGAGGAAGTCGACGCCGGGATGGCTGTAGAAGTTCTTGTCCTCGGCCGAGAGGAACGCGGCCAGCACGAGCTTCGGCATCGCATTGACCGGCACGAAGATGCGGCGCTCCTGCGCGTACTCGGCGATCAGGCTGCCGTCGCCGGCGTGGACGCGGGTCATCACCGGCGGCTCGTAGGTCGCGAGCTGACGGTAATCCGGGAGCCCGCGGCCGTAGTGCCACAGCACGCCGATGGCACCCGCGACGCCGACGAGGGCGACGACGACGAGCAGGACGAGTGTCCTCACGAGCCAACGCATCATGAAATCGTCACAGCCCCGCGATCGGGCGTCCCCGGAAATGGATTGCCGCCGCCCGCCGCGAACGGCAGCGACCGCCAAGCTTCGGACCTTGGCTCGCGATTATGGCAGGTTTGCGGTTAACAGGGCGTGACAACCCCGGGGAAAGCCCTGATTTCACGATGATTTCAAGACCGCTTTTCGGCGAAGAAGCGGTCGCACGCGTGCAGGATGGCCTCGGCCATGCGCTTGCGCTGACGGGGGTCGCGCAGCGCCCGCTCGTCCTGCAGGTTCGAGAGATAGCCCATCTCGATCAGCACGCTCGGCACGTCGGGCGACTTGAGCACCGCGAACCCCGCATAGCGATGCGGGTTGACGTTGACCTTCGCCGCCTTGTCGAGCTCGGCGACGAGGCCGGTCGCGAAGCGCGCCGAATAATTCATCGTCTCGCGCTGGGCGAGGTCGAGCAGGATGTTGGCGACCTCGGGACTCTCGTTCGAGAGATCGAGACCGCCGATGAGGTCGGCCTTGTTCTCCTTCGCCGCCAGCGCCTCGGCTTCCTTGTCCGACGCGACCTCGGACAATGTGTACACCGATGCGCCGCGGTGCGAGCGGTCGCCGATCGAATCGGCGTGCAGCGAGATGAAGAGCTCGGCGCCGGCGCCGCGCGCCCGCGCCACGCGCTCGCGCAGACGGATGAAGGTGTCGTCGTCGCGGGTGAGCAGCACGCGATAGCGGCCGCTCGCCTCGAGCACGGCCTTGAGCTCCCTCGCCGCCGCGAGCGTGACCATCTTCTCGTGCGTGCCGCTGACGCCGATCGTTCCCGGATCGACGCCGCCGTGCCCGGCGTCGACGACGATCAGCCGCCGGGTGTCGGGGCGCTTCGGCGGCGGCGGCACGATGCCGACCTTGGTCGCGGGCGGCGTCGACGCGCGCGGCGCCTGGACGGCGACGACCTGGGCGCCCGCGGAGGCGCCGGCGGGCGCGGGCTCGATGTCGACGACGAAGCGGTTGGGAGCATTGGCGTCGGGCGGCACCGTGAAGGCCTTGCGCACCACCCCGGGACCGGAGAGATCGAGCACGACGCGGACGCGGCCGCGCTCCGGCGCGCCAATCGTGTAACCGGTGACCAGTCCCTTGCCGACACCGGATGGCGCGGAGCCGCCGGCCCAGCCTGTCGACGGCAACTCGATGACGACGCGGTCGGGGCCGCTCAGGGCGGTCGCTTGGGCCGTGCTGGCCGGGGCCGTGGTTTCGAGGACGAACCGGGTCACCGGTCCGTTCTGTCCGAGCCTTGCGCCGACGATGCCGACGGCCGGGTCCGCCAGCGCGGAACCCGACAGGGCCGCTGTGCTCAAGACCAGCAGAAAACCGAGGAGAAATGCGGCAATCCCGCCTGCAAACGCCGGTCCCGAACCCGCCGCGGCACCGCCGCGGGCGTCCCCGGCCCGCCTGTGTCCCCGCCAAACCCACATCTACTTGGGGCCCCCAAAATCGAGAGCCACAAAATATGCCGTTAAGTCGCGGGTTTCAACGATCCGGACGGGGGTGACGCCCAGCTCGCGTCGCATTTGCACGTTGTGGAAAACGTCAGGCGGCATTACGTTGCTCATGCCTCCGGTCGGCCGGAGAGCCGCAGAAGCGGCTGTCCGGCGGCGCAGCACGCATCGCGCCCGGGCCTGAAAAGGCCTCGCATGGCGCGGGATCGTCCGCAGCAACATGGATTTGCGACGGTCCGGGGCCTTTCGTGGTGCGCTTAGACGGAAACGAGGCTGAACTGAAACCTGGGGCCGACTCCTGGGCGCGGCCGTGATGCCGCCGCCGCGGACCCGCGGGAAGGATACCTTGATCGCCGCCACGAGCTGGCGATCCGGCGCGTCTGATCCGCCGTCGTCCCCGCAGATTGAGAAGTCGCGCGCCGTTCTTTCCGGGCAACCGGGACGGACCGGCGCCGCTTCCGAGAAGAAGGAGACATGGTAAAGCGCATGCTTGTGGATGCCACCCACCCCGAGGAAACGCGGGTGGTCATCCTCAATGGGACGCGTCTGGAAGAGTTCGATTTCGAGACGTCGACCAAGAGGCAACTCAAGGGCAACATCTACCTCGCCAAAGTGACCCGCGTGGAGCCGTCGCTCCAGGCGGCGTTCGTGGAATTCGGCGGCAACCGCCACGGGTTCCTCGCCTTCAGCGAAATCCATCCCGACTACTACCAGATCCCGGTCGCCGACCGGATGGCGCTCCTCGCCGAGCAGGAGCACGACCTCAAGCAGAGCGCCGAGGTCGAGGACGCCCCCGAGCATCGCGAGCCGCTCGGCGAACATCCCGTCGAGCACCACTGGGAGCCCGAGACGATCGCTCCCGAGCAGCCGGCCGTCGCCGACGAAAGCGCCGAGCCCGGCCACGAGCCGTCGACGCTGCCCGACACGCCGTCCGCCGATCCGGGTTTTGCCGCCGACGAGCAGCTTCACCGCGATCATCCGCCGCAGGACACCGAGCCGTATCCGGCCGGCTACGAGCCGCCGACCTCGGCCGAGAGCGCCGACGCGATCGCCGCCAACGGCGAGACCGCGCTCGTTCCGTCCGAGGTTCCCTCGGAGCAGCCCGACATCGCCGCCGCGAACGGTGCGCAGCCCGCGCGCGCCCGCAGCCACTACGAGGAAGTCGGCGGTGACGACCAGGAAGACACCCAGGAGGCGATGGCGGCGCGGCGCAAGGCGCGCTCGTATCGCCACCGCTACAAGATCCAGGAAGTCATCAAGCGGCGGCAGATCCTGCTGGTACAGGTCGTGAAGGAAGAGCGCGGCACCAAGGGCGCGGCGTTGACGACGTACCTGTCGCTTGCCGGCCGCTACTGCGTGCTGATGCCGAACACCTCGCGCGGCGGCGGCGTGTCGCGCCGCATCCCGAGCGCCTCCGACCGCAAGCGGCTCAAGGAGTGCATGGACGAGATGGAGGTGCCGGAAGGCATGGCCGTCATCCTCCGCACCGCCGCGGTCGAGCGGTCGAAGGCGGAGATCAAGCGCGACTTCGAGTACCTGCTGCGGCAGTGGGACAACGTCCGCGAGCTGACGCTGCAATCGGTCGCACCGACTTTGGTGTACGAGGAGGCGAGCCTCATCAAGCGCGCCATCCGCGATCTCTACCTCAAGGACATCGACGAGGTGCTGGTCGAGGGCGACGACGGCTACCGCATGGCGAAGGAGTTCATGCGGGTGCTGATGCCGAGCCACGCCAAGAAGGTCCAGCTCTACAGCGATCCCGAAATCCCCCTCTTCCACCGCTACCAGGTGGAGACCCAGCTCGACGCGATGCACTCGCCGACGGTCAACCTCAAGTCCGGCGGCTACATCGTCATCAACCCGACCGAGGCGCTGGTCGCGATCGACGTCAACTCGGGCCGCGCCACGCGCGAGCGCAACATCGAGGAGACGGCGTACAAGACCAACCTCGAGGCGGCCGAGGAGATCGCCCGCCAGCTCCGGCTGCGCGACTTGGGTGGCCTCATCGTCATCGACTTCATCGACATGGAGGACCAGCGCAACGTCCACACCGTCGAGAAGCGCCTCAAGGAGGCGATGAAGGCGGACCGCGCGCGCATCCAGATCGGCCGCATCAGCCCGTTCGGGCTGCTCGAGCTGTCGCGTCAGCGCCTGCGCCCGAGCCTGCTCGAGGCGTCGACGGAACGTTGCCCGTACTGCGCCGGCTCCGGCATGATCCGCTCGACCGAATCGACGGCGCTCCACGTGCTGCGCAGCGTCGAGGAGGAAGGCATCCGCCATCGCACCGCCGAGGTCGCGCTGACGCTGCCGCCGACGGTCGCGCTGTACATCCTCAACCAGAAGCGCGCGCGCCTGAACGAGATCGAGCAGCGCTACCACTTCACCGTGCGCGTCACCATCGACGACGCGCTGATCCCGCCGGCGTTCAAGCTCGAGCGCGTACGCGCCCGCGAGCTGCCGCCTCCGGGGTCCGAGCGTCCGGCGCCGATTGCCGCCGGCGCCGTCGAGATGCCGAGCCCGGCCGAGATCGACGAGGCCATCGAGGCCGTCGCCGAGCCGGTCGAGGTCGAGGAGGAGATTGCCGAGGCGACGGAGTCGCCACGCGAGGAGGGCGAGCACGGCGAGGAGCATCGCGGACGCCGTCGGCGCCGCCGTGGACGTCGCGGCGGCCGCGACGAGCGCGGCGAACGCGGCGAGCGCGGCGAACGCACCGAGCGCGGCGAACAACGTGCCGAGCGTGGCGAACGCGGCCCGCGCGAGGAGCGCGGCGAGCGCGCCGAACGCGGAGAAGGTCCGCGCGAACCGCGGCGCGAGTTCCCGCCCCGCGAACGCTTCCCGATGACGCCCGCCGACGTCGGCGCGATGCTGGACGGCCGTCCGGTTCCGGCGCTCGACGAGGACGATGAGGACGTGCAGCCGGGCAACGGCGCGCCGGAAGGCGAGTCGCGGCCGCACGAAGGTCATGGTGGCGACGACGCCCTCGGTCCGGACGGACAGCCGCGCCGCCGCCGCCGTCGCGGTCGCCGCGGCGGACGGCGCCGCCGTCGTCAGTGGGAGGAAGGGACCCAGAGCGAGGGCGAACAGCCCGCGCTCGCCGAAGGCCATGAGCACGCGGAGAGCCGCGCCGAGGACCATCGCGAACACAGCCGAGGCGGCGAATCGTCCGAGGCGCGCGAGCCGCCGCAGGAACGCGCACCCGAGACGCCGGCGCCGCGCGCCGCGCGGCCGGAGCCGCGTCGCGAATCTCCGGCGTCGGAGCCGCAAAGCGCGCCCGAGCCCGAGGCTCCCTCGGGACCGCCGCGCAAGGGCTGGTGGCAGCGGTTCACGTCGTAACCGTCGCTCGATGGAAGACAAAACGCCCGGGATCGCTCCCGGGCGTTTTTGATTCGCCGCTGCGCTCCTGCGGATGCGCTACTGCATCTGGGCGAGGCCGAAGCCGCGCGGATCGGGGCGCGCGAAGCATTCAGCCGGCGTGCTGGTCCGGGTCAAGGGATCCATGCCGCGCGGACAATAGATCGCGTTGACCAGCCCCGCCCGATCCGGGCGCGGATCGGCGAGCGCGGCATCGGGGGCCTCGCCGAGCGCGAACACGGCAAGCCCGGTGACGAGCAGGCTGCGCACGCCGGCCGCTCCGCCCGACGCGGCGAAGGCCGCGAACGGGCGCGGCACCGCCGGATTGATCGCGAGCATCGGGGCGATGCCGCTGTCGCGGCTGGTCGGATCGTTCGCCGCGAGCACGACGCCGGTGCCGCGCGCCATCCGCCCCGAACCGAAGAAGCGGTTCATCGACACGACGCACGACACCATGTCGCCGTCGCGATCGGCGACGACGAACGACGTCTCCGCGCTCGGCTCGCCGGCGGCGCCCGGGATCGCCGCCGCCACGGAGGCGGCGCGAGCGTCGGGCGACGCGCGCTCATAGCGGCTGTCGGTGCCGAGCCGGGTCCACGCCGAGGCGGCGGCCGCGCCGGCGGGCGTCGGCCCGAACAGGATCGAGTAGGGGCCGAACGGCGCGAATGGCGGATCGCGCCACGTCGGCGCGTAGTCGCGCATCGCCGCAGCGTCGATCGGCTGCCCCGCATCGGCGGCGGCGGCGAGGAAGGTGCGTGCGAAGGCTCCGGTGTAGAACTCCTGCGGCGTGCGGCGGATGACCGCGAGCGTGCCCGCGAGCTCGGGCTGGGTCATCAGGTCGCCTTCGTTTGCAGTCGCGCCCGACGGACCGGCGAACACCGCGCGCATCCCGAGGTCGCCGTTGATGATCGACTGGCCGGCGGCGAGATCGCGCGCGGTCGAGCGCGAGATCGGCGTGTCGAAGCGGGCGATGCGCTCGGCGGCGCCGACGAGAGTCTCCCAGCGCAGCTTGCCGTGCTTGGCCTGCAGCGCGAGCATGCCTCGCGGGTTGCCCGGGATGACACCGCTGCCGGGGGCGAGCTGCGGCAGGAACTCGAGCGCCTCGGCGCGCTTCTGGCGCCAGTCGTAGACCACGCACGCGCCGCCGCCGCCGAGTCCCGCCTGACCGGGCTTGGTGACCGCCAGCGTGAAGTAGAGCGCCACGGCGGCGTCGGCCGCGGTGCCGCCCGCCGACAGCACGTCGCGCGCCACCAGGGCGGCGCGCGGCTCGTCCGCGACGGCGCCGCCGATGAATCCGGTGATAAATCCCGGGGTGCCTTCTTTTGGCCCCGAATCGGAGCTACAGGCGGCCAGCAGAGTCGTTAAAAGACCGAGAACGAGAGCGGTAAAGGCGGCGGTGCCCCCGCATTGACGGAGCCCCCTGCCGTACCTACGTTCATCAGCGGCTCGGACCTGATGTCCTGGGGAGCCCTGCCGCGGAGCGGCGTGCGGAGCGCGAAGCGTGCCGAATATCATCAAGTTCCTGGTCAGTTGCGTCATCGCGGCAGCGATGACGGTGATCCCCTACGCCCCGGCAGACGCCGCGGGGCGGCGGATGATCCGGGACGCCGAGGTTGAAAATACCATCCGCACCTACGCGACGCCACTTTTCGAAGCGGCGGGCCTGAACGCCAAGGACGTCGACATCTACCTGATCGACGACCCGACGCTCAACTCGTTCGTCGCCGGCGGCATGAACATCTTCGTCCACACCGGCCTCATCATCCGGGCGAAAACTCCGAACCAGCTCATCGGCGTGCTCGCCCACGAGACCGGCCACATCGCCGACGGTCACATCGCGCGCTTCACCGCGCACATGCAGGACCTGTCGAAGGCCGCGATCATCGCCACGATCCTCGGCACCGCCGGCGCGATCGCGGGCGGCGGATCCGCGGCGATGGGCGGCGTGCTGGGCTCGCAGGCCGCGGCCCAGAACGCGATCCTGAGCTACAGCCGGACGCAGGAATCCGCCGCCGACCAGGCGGCGCTCTCGTTCCTCGACCGCTCGCACCAGTCGGCGAAGGGCCTGTCCGAGTTCTTCCACTACCTCGAAGGCGAGGAGCTGCTGTCCAGCACGCGGCAGGACGAGTACCTACGCACCCACCCCCTCACCCGCGACCGTATCCAGGCGATCGACGACTACGTCGCGCGCTCGCGCTACTCGGACGAAGTCGATCCGCCAGAGCTCATGGACATGCACAAGCGCATGGTCGCCAAGCTCAGCGCCTTCATCAACGCGCCTTCGTACACGCTCACCAAGTACGCGGCGTCGGACAACTCCATCGAGGCGCGCTACGCGCGGGCGATCGCCTACTACCGGATCCCGGATCTCGCCCACGCCTTGCCGCTCGTCGACGGCCTCATCGCCGACGAGCCGAACAACCCGTACTTCCATGAGCTCAAGGGGCAGATGCTGTTCGAGAACGCGCGCGCCGCCGAGGCGCTGGCGCCGTACCAGAAGGCGGTCGATCTGATGCCCGACGCGCCGCTGCTGAGGATCGAGCTCGCGCAAGTCCAGCTCGAGCGCGGCGACCAGAAACTGGTGAAGCCGGCGATCGACAACCTGCAGCGCGCGACGCGGCGCGAGTACGCCAATTCGTTCGCATGGGAGCAGCTCGCCATCGCCTACGGACGCGACGGCCAGTTCGGCATGAGCGCGCTGTCCTCGGCCGAGGCGGCGCTGGCCCGCGGCGACAAGCGCGAGGCGCGCAATCAGGTGGCCCGCGCGGAGAAAGGCCTGCCGCGCGGATCGCCCGGCTGGCTCCGGGCCCAGGACATCAAGGACGCGGCGCGTCGGACCCGCGACGAGCGCTAGACGGCGTCCGGCTGGCGCTCGGGACGGGCGCGGTCGAAGGCGTCGAGCTTCTGGCAGGCGGCGTGGATGCGCATCACCGTCGGGTACGCGTCGAGCGGGCAGTTGAACCGCTGGGCGTTGAAGATCTGCGGCATGAGGCAGATGTCGGCGAGCGTCGGCGAATCGCCGTGGCAGTAGACCCCGGTGTCGGGGTTGCCGGCGACCAGCGCCTCGAACGCCTCGAGCCCGAGCCTCACCCAGTGGCGGTACCACTCGTTCGTCGCCTCCTCCGACACCTTCAGCGGCCCCTTCAGGTAGTTGAGTATGCGAAGGTTGTTGATCGGATGGATGTCGCAGGCAACGACCTGCGCCAGCGCGCGCACGCGGGCGCGTCCCGCCGCATCCTTCGGCATGATCGGCGGGTTCGGCCGCGTCTCGTCGAGGTATTCGAGGATCGCCATCGACTGGATCAGCACGTGGCCGTCGTCCTCGAGCACCGGCACGAGGTGCTGCGGGTTGAGCTTCGTGAATCCCGGCAGATGCTGCTCGCCGCCGCCCTTCGACAGGTGCACCGGGATGTACTCGACGTCGATGCCCTTGAGGTTGAGGCCGATGCGCAGGCGATAGCTCGCCGAAGAGCGGAAGAAGCCGTAGTGCCGCATTCTCTTGTCCTTGTGGCGAGCGAAATCTAGATCAGGCCGGCGAGCGGCGACGACGGATCGGCGTAGCGCTTCTTCGGCATCCGCCCGGCGAGGTACGCGAGCCGCCCCGCCTCGATCGCGAGCTTCATCGCCCGCGCCATGCGGATCGGATCCTTCGCCTCGGCGATCGCGGTGTTCATCAGCACGCCGTCGCAGCCGAGTTCCATTGCGATCGCGGCGTCCGACGCGGTGCCGACGCCGGCGTCCACCAGCACGGGCACGCGCGCGGCCTCGATGATGAGGCGGATGTTCACCGGGTTCTGGATGCCGAGGCCCGAGCCGATCGGCGCTGCCAGCGGCATGATCGCGACGCAGCCCATCTCCTCGAGGCGCTTCGCCTGGATCGGGTCGTCGGCGCAGTAGACCATCACCTTGAAGCCCTCGCGGATGAGGACCTCGGCGGCCTTCACCGTCTCCGGCATGTTGGGATAGAGGGTCTTCTGGTCGCCGAGCACCTCGAGCTTCACGAGGTCCCAGCCCCCGGCCTCGCGCGCGAGCCGCAGCGTGCGCACCGCGTCGTCGGCGGTGAAGCAGCCCGCGGTGTTGGGCAGGTACGTGTAACGCTTCGGACTCACGTAATCGACCAGCATCGGCTGATTCGGATTGGTGACGTTCACGCGCCGCACGGCGACGGTGACGATCTCCGCGCCCGACGCCTCGATCGCCCGCGCGGTCTCCTCGAAGTCCTTGTACTTGCCGGTCCCGACCAGCAGACGCGAGCGGTAGGTCTTGCCGGCGATGGTCCAGGTATCGTCCGCGACGTCGGCATGGCCGCCGTCGGCGCCGCCGCCGATGAAGTGGACGATCTCGAGGCGGTCGCCGTCACGCACCACCGTGCGGCCGTACGCCGACTTTGGCACGATCTCGAGGTTAAGCTCGACGGCGACCTTGCGCGAATCGAGGCCGAGGTCGGCGAGCAGCCCCTCGACCGAGCGGGATTCGGAAAGGTCGCGCGCTTCGCCGTTGATGGTGACGTGCATGAGAGATCCGATGAATGTGGGCCCGGGCGAGCTCTCGCGGTCCCGAGGTCGCGGGCGGGGCGACAGTATGGAGGGATTGGAGAAGGCGTGCAACGCGCCCGGGCGCGCGAACGCGGGCCTAGAACACGTCGGAAAAGTAATGCTGCAGCAGGTAGAGCGCGCCGAGGCCGCCGAGGATGATGACCACCAGGTTGAAGATCAGCAGCGTGCTGGAGGTCTTGGGCTTGGGCGGCGGCGGTCGCCGGCGGGGCGGCGGCACGTTCGGCGGCTGGAGGCGGCGCTTGCCGCTCTCGAGGTTCTCCTTGTCGACCTTCGACGAGCGCCAGATCGTACGCGTCTTCGTGCGCTCGGTGATCTCGTCGTAGATCTCCTCGATCACGCGCACCGCCGATTGTCGGCCGGTGTGCTCGATCCGCTGCGCCTCGTAGACGGCGAGATCGCGGTCGTCGAACACCGAGTCGACCTTCCAGGCGCCCTGGCGGAAGAGATGGATCTCGAACAGGATCATGGCATCGCCATCGGTCCGTCCGCGGCCACCGCGCGGCCGTTGGCGCCGCCGAGCAACGCGGCGATGCGGCCGTCGTCGCCGAGCGGCAGCAGGATGCTGCGATAGAGGATACCGCAGCCGTCGCGATCGACGAACTGGCCGCCGATCGTTATCGGGATCGCGCGCGCCAGCACGCGCGCGTGGTAGGACGCCGCGTGCGCGAGCAGCGTGTCGGGCTCGAGAGTCGCCAATGCGGTGCCGGTCGGATCCCGGCCGAGGGTCGCGCGGTGCGTCTCGCCGACGTAGCCGAACGTCGGCTCGCCGGCGCTGACGTCGAGCAGGAAGCAGCTCGGCCACAGGTCCGGGATGCGGCCGCCGTCCAGATCGCTTGTGCGAGGCATCGAGCGGTCCCCCGCCAGTTCGCGCCAATGGCCCAGGAGCCGCAGAACCAGCCTGCGTTCTCGCGGATTGCTCGACTCGGTCACGATGGTAAGCCCTTGGACTCGGTGCGCACCGGTCCATGTTGGGCAAGATTGGTTAACGCGGCGTAAACCCAGCGTTTCCGCGGTTCTCGCCGCCTCGGGCGGGCATGCCCCGCCGCCGGTCGCTCAGCCGAGCACGACGGCCCGGCAGTTGGCCGCCCCGAGCAGCGCGAGGCCACGGTCGCCGGCGAGCGGCATGAGGATGCTGCGGTAGAGAACCATGCGCCGGCCGCCGTCGATGAACTGGCCGCCGAGGCTGATCGGCACCCGCCGCTCGACCACCTTGCCCGCATACGCGACCGCGTGCGCGAGCAGCGTGTTCGGCCCGACGCTCGACAACCGCTGCCCGCTCGGGTTGCGCCCGAGCACGGCGATGTGGCTGGCGCCGACGGAGTGGAAGGCGAGATCCGACGGGTCGCTCGCGTCGATCACGAAGCAGTCGTCCCACATCTCCGGGATCGCCCACGGGTCGAACTCCTCCAGCCGCGGCATCGCACGATGCCCCGCCAGCCGGCGCCAATGGCCGAGCACCCGGTAGACGAGCCTCTGCTCCTCGCCATGGAAGGTGACGAGCTTCTCCTCCTTGCCGGGGAGAGTGTCGATGTCGAGCACGTCCGTCACGCTCGCGGTTGGACTCCGGCGAGAGGTACGCCACGGCAATTAAGCCGCTGTAAACTTTGGGTAAAATTTGAAGCGCGTTGGCGCGACCGCGGCCGGCGGCGGCGCTGCGCGCGAACACCCGCGTTGCGGCCCCGGTCATCGTGCTGTAAATCAGCGCTGGCCCGCTTCCCGGCCTCCATCGGTCCGCACAGGCAATGAAGAAACCCGCCGCCGGTCGCACGATTCTCGTCCTCAACGGCCCGAACCTGAACCTGCTCGGCACGCGGGAGCCCGCGATCTACGGCCGCACCACGCTCGCGGACATCGCGACGGCGACGAAGGCCCGGGCCGCGGAGCTCGGGTTCCGCGTCGACTTCCGCCAGTCGAACAGCGAGGCGGAGTTGGTGTCGTGGGTGCAACAGGCGCGCGACGGCGTCGTCGGCCTGATCGTCAACGCGGGCGCCTACACCCACACCTCGATCGCGATCCTCGACGCGCTCAAGGCGGTCGAGGCGCCGGTGATCGAGGTCCATCTGTCGAACATCTTCCGCCGCGAATCCTTCCGCCACCACTCGTTCGTGTCGCAGGGCGCCACCGGAATGGTTGCGGGCCTCGGCGCCAAAGGGTACGAGCTTGCCGTGGATGCGATCGCGCACCTCACGCGCCCGACCGCACGAGCGAAGCGACGCGCCCCTTCCTCGCGTTCGGCGAAGGCGGCGCGCTGAAGAACAACAATTCGGAACGTTAGGAATCACCGATGGCACGCTTGGGCGTTGACGAAGACCTGGTGCGGCACCTGGCCCGCCTGCTCGAGGAGACCGGACTGACGGAGCTCGAGTACGACACCGGCAAGCTGAGGGTGCGGGTCTCGCGCGGCGGCGGCGCCCAGATGGTGGTGTCGGCGCCGCTCGTCGCCGCGTCGCAGGCGGCGCCCGCGGCGGCCGCGGCGCCCGCGGCCGAGGTCGGCGCAAGCCACCCGGGCGCAGTCACCGCGCCGATGGTGGGCACGATCTACGTGGCGTCCGAGCCCGGCGCCGCGCCGTTCATCAAGGTCGGCGACCGCGTCAGCGAGGGCCAGGTGCTGTTCATCATCGAGGCCATGAAGACGATGAACCCGATCCGCGCGCCGCGTGCGGGCACGGTGACGCAGATCTTCGCCGTCAACGCCCAGCCGGTGGAATACGGCGAAGTCCTTCTCATCCTCGAGTAGTCCCCTCCCCGGCAGCCTGGAAGCGTAACCCTTCATGTTCGACAAGGTTCTCATCGCCAACCGCGGCGAGATCGCGCTCCGCATCCATCGCGCGTGCCAGGAGATGGGCATCCAGACGGTCGCGGTGCATTCGACCGCCGATGCCGACGCGATGCACGTCCGGCTCGCCGACGAATCGGTGTGCATCGGCCCGGCTCCGGCGGGCGAGAGCTACCTCAACATGGCCTCGGTGATCTCCGCGGCGATCATCACCAACGCCGACGCGATCCATCCCGGCTACGGCTTCCTGTCGGAGAACGCCAAGTTCGCCGACATGGTGACCGAGCACGGCTTCACCTTCATCGGCCCGGCGCCCGACCACATCCGCGCCATGGGCGACAAGATCGCCGCCAAGGAGACGATGAAGAAGGCCGGCGTGCCGCTGGTGCCGGGCTCCGACGGCGGCGTGCCCGACGTCAAGGCGGCGGCGCGCACCGCCGAGCGCATCGGCTATCCGGTGCTGATCAAGGCGTCGGCGGGCGGCGGCGGACGCGGCATGAAGGTCGCCAACTCCGCCGACGAGGTCGAGCACGCGTTCACGACGGCGCGCGCCGAGGCGAAGGCCGCCTTCGGCAACGACGAAGTGTACATGGAGAAGTACCTCACCCACCCGCGCCACATCGAGATGCAGATCCTCGCCGATTCGCACGGCAACGTCGTGCATCTCGGCGAGCGCGACTGCTCGCTCCAGCGCCGGCACCAGAAGGTGCTCGAGGAGGCGCCGTCGCCGTGCCTCAACCCGTCGGAGCGCCAGCGCATCGGCAAGATCGCCGTCGACGCGATCAAGAGCATGGGCTACCTCGGCGCCGGCACGCTCGAGTTCCTCTACCAGGACGGCGAGTTCTACTTCATCGAGATGAACACGCGGCTCCAGGTCGAGCACCCGATCACCGAGATGATCTCGGGCGTCGACATCGTGCGCGAGCAGATCCGCATTGCCTCGGGCTCGCCGCTGTCGTTCACCCAGGAGGACGTAAAGTTCAACGGCCACGCGATCGAGTGCCGCGTCACCGCCGAGAACCCCGACACCTTCATGCCGACCCCCGGCCGCGTGCGCGACTACCATCCGCCGGGCGGCCTCGGCGTGCGCGTCGACTCGGCGCTGTACGCGGGCTACCGCATCCCGTCGAACTACGACAGCCTCATTGCCAAGCTTGTCGTCCACGGCCAGAGCCGCAACGAGTGCCTGATGCGCCTCAAGCGCGCGCTCAAGGAGTTCGTCGTCGACGGCGTCGAGACCACGATTCCGCTCCATCAGCGCCTCATCGCGGCCTCGGACTTCATCAACGGCCACTACGACATCCACTGGCTGGAGCGTTTTTGCGGCTTGAAGAAATAGCCTGATCGGTGTCGCATAGGGCGCGAGGGGTCCTTTCACCGGAGCGCCTGTTGAGCACCGACCGCCGTCAGCCCGAGCTCACGCCCGACATCCTCCTCCGCACCTACGCCGCGGGCATCTTCCCGATGGCGGAATCCGCCGACGACCCGACGCTGTTCTGGGTCGACCCCGACCGCCGCGGCATCCTGCCGCTCGACGCGTTCCACGTTCCCCGCAAGCTGCAGAAGACGCTGCGCTCGGGCCGGTTCGAGGTCCGCGTCGACACGGCGTTCGCCGACGTCATCAAGCTGTGCGGCGAGGCGCGCGAAGGCCGCCCCAGCACCTGGATCAACGGCGAGATCATCCGGCTTTACGTCGGGCTGCACCGCATGGGCCACGCCCATTCGGTCGAGACGTGGCATGACGGGAGGCTGGTCGGCGGACTGTACGGCGTGGCGCTCGCCGGCGCGTTCTTCGGCGAGAGCATGTTCAGCCGCGAGCCGGACGCCTCGAAAGTGGCGCTGTGCCATCTGATCGCGCGGCTCCGCCGCGGCGCGTTCCGCCTGCTCGACACCCAGTTCGTGACGAAGCACCTGAGCCAGTTCGGCGCCCGCGAGATCACCCGCGCGGAGTTCCGGCGGCTGCTCGCCCAGGCGCTCGACGTCGGCGCGGAGTTCTACCGCGGCCCTCTCGACGAGTCGGACCTGGCGTTCCGGCAGTCCTTGACCCACACGTCGTAGACCGGGTGGCCGAGCGCCGACAGCGCCGGCGACGAGGCCATCATCCAGCCGCGGAACAGCTCGACCGGCTGCTCGCCGGTGCGGATCTCGCGGACGACGAGGAACGCCGCGCTCTCGGGCGGCTCCTCGGGAGGCGTCTTAGTGCAGCGCAGCGCCGTGATCTCGAGCGTCCCGAACCGCACCGGCTGATCGAGCGGCGCCTCGATGGTGCTGATCCGCGCTGTCACCTTGTCGAGACCCTGGAGGATCGCGCCGTCGCCCTCGAGCGCGGCGGCCCGGAACGAGAGCGTGACGGACGCGAGGGCGGCGAACGCGGACGCGAGCAGCGCGGTGCGCATCATTTCTTCCCGTAGGGGTTGACCAGCGAGGCGACCATCTCGGCGAGCACGGCGCGGACCTGGGTCTCGTCGCCGCCCATCAGCACCGCGTCCTCGAGCGCGTCCTGCGCCATGGCGCGCAGCTCGACCAGGTTCTCGTTGAGCACCTTGATCTTGTCGCGGCAGGCGAGCGGCTCGCCGTCGGGGGCGAGCCACCGCTCCGGCGGCTGCCACTTGGAGTCGGTCATGGCCCCTCCTCCGCCGCGCGAGGAGCGCGGACTACAGCGTCGGTCCGCCGGGCGCGCGCGGCGCCGGCTTGTCGCCGGCCGGAGCGTCGGCGCCGGTGCCGTCCTGCTTGTCCTTCGCGCCGCCGGCCTGATTGGAGAAGATGAGCTGGCCGATCATCTGCTCGAGATTGATCGGGTCCTGGGTGTAGCGGATCTCGCCGCCGGCCGGGATCGTCTTCTCGTCGCCGCCGGGGACGAGCGACAGGTACTTGCCGCCGAGCAGGCCCTCGCTCGCCACTTCCGCCGACGAATCCGTGGGCAGCGCGACCGCGCGGTCGACCGTGAAATGCACGATCGCGGCGAACGTCTTCGGGTCGATCGACACCGACCGGATGGTGCCGACCTTGATGCCGCTCATCTTCACGTCCGCGCCGGGGTTGACGCCGTCGATGCGGTTGAACTTCGCGACGTACTCGTTGCCCTGCACCGTGCGCAGGCTCGCGTTCGAGTAGGCGAAGATCAGGAAGAACGCGGCGACGACCAGCACGACGCCGCCGAGGATGGTTTCGATGAGATTTCTGCGCATGGGCTCAAGCCCTCCTGGGCTCGGTCGGGACCGCGGCCACCGATACCGGCGCGGTCGTCGCAAACGGCGTCATTCCGGACGCCACGGCTCGTAATCGGCGTCGACCTTGTCCTGGCGGCCGCCGCGCAGGATCGAGCCCGGCGGGCGGTACGCGAGCGGCGTTCCCGTCATGTTGGGCTGATGCGGCTTCTCCCACGCGTACCGCGGCCCGTCGGCGCCGACCGGCGCGACGTCGGTGGTGTGATGCAGCCACGCGTGCCACACCGGCGGAACCTTCGAGCCCTCGGGCGCGCCGTTGTAGATCACCCAGCGGCGGTCGCGGCCGTTGTTGCGGACGTTCCGCTTGCCGCCGCGCTCGCGGTAGTACCGGTTGCCGTAACGGTCCTCGCCGACGAGCTCGCCGCGCAGCTTGGTGTAGAGCCAGGTGCCGATGTCCATGGAACGATGACGAATCCTGAAGTGAACCGCGCCTTCGGCGCGGCGGGAATATGGCACCGCCCCCCCGGTTCGTAAAGCGCGCGCGGCCCGCGCGCATCATCGCCGCAGCGCGTTTCCGGGCGCCTAACGCGACGATGCGTCACCGTCGTCGACGCCGTCGCGCGACGCGAATGTTGTCCCCAGGAAAGTGGTTCGAAGGCGAAGAATCGGTTCCCCGCGAGAAATCGATATGGAACGTCGTTCGTCTCTTTTGTCACCACAGGATTTTGTGCGCACGCTTCGATCTCGACACAAAATATGTTTGACGCCCCAATTAGCGGGGGCTCATAGTTCCTCACTCACAAGATATCGTATCCGGTTCCCGCGGGCGTCAGAGTCGGTCTGTCAGAAGCTGATACGCCTTCGGTACCAAGGGGTTGGGGAGCAATAGCATGCGGATCGCGCGTCACTTCACGAAGGAAGGCCAGTCGCCGTACGCCGACATCACGTTCAAGAGCGCCACCAGCGAGATTCGCAATCCGGACGGATCGGTGGTGTTCCGTCTCGAGGGCATCGAGGTGCCCGCGGAGTGGTCGCAGGTCGCCTGCGACATCATCGCGCAGAAGTATTTCCGCAAGGCCGGCGTCGCCGCCAAGCTCAAGAAGGTCGAGGAGAACGACGTCCCGTCGTGGCTGTGGCGCAGCGTCCCCGATGAGGAGTCGCTCGCGCCGCTGCCGAAGGGCGAGCGCATCGCCGGCGAGAAGAACTCGCAGGACGTGTTCCATCGTCTCGCCGGCACCTGGACGTACTGGGGCTGGAAGGGCGGCTACTTCGACACCGAGGAGGACGCGCGCGCGTTCTACGACGAGCTCTGCTACATGCTGGCGCGCCAGATGGCGGCGCCGAACTCGCCGCAGTGGTTCAACACCGGCCTGCACTGGGCCTACGGCATCGACGGCCCGGCCCAGGGCCACTACTACGTCGACTTCAAGTCGGGCGAGCTGACCCGCTCGACCTCGTCCTACGAGCATCCGCAGCCCCACGCCTGCTTCATCCAGTCGGTTTCCGACGACCTCGTCAACGAGGGCGGCATCATGGACCTGTGGGTCCGCGAGGCGCGCCTGTTCAAGTACGGCTCGGGCACCGGCTCCAACTTCTCCAAGCTGCGCGGCGACGGCGAGAAGCTGTCGGGCGGCGGCCGCTCGTCGGGCCTGATGAGCTTCCTCAAGATCGGCGACCGCGCCGCGGGCGCGATCAAGTCGGGCGGCACCACGCGCCGCGCGGCGAAGATGGTGACCGTCGACCTCGATCACCCGGACATCGAGGCCTACGTCAACTGGAAGGTGGTCGAGGAGCAGAAGGTCGCGGCGCTCGTCGCGGGCTCGAAGCTCGCGAGCAAGCACCTCAACGCGGTGATCAAGGCGTGCCACGCCGGTGAAGGCGAGGACCGCTTCGATCCCAAGAAGAACGCCGAGCTCAAGCGCGCCATCCTCGGCGCCCGCAAGGCGATGATCCCCGAGAACTACGTCCAGCGGGTGATCCAGTTCGCGCAGCAGGGCTACACCGAGATCGACTTCAAGACCTACGACACCGACTGGGACTCGGACGCCTACCTCACGGTGTCCGGCCAGAACTCCAACAACTCGGTGCGCGTCTCCAACGCCTTCCTCGAGAAGGTGCTGTCGGACGGCGACTGGGAGCTGATCCGCCGCACCGACGGCAAGCTCCACAAGCGCATCAAGGCGCGCGACCTGTGGGAGCAGATCGCCCACGCGGCGTGGGCCTCGGCCGATCCGGGCGTGCAGTTCGACACCACCATCAACGAGTGGCACACCTGCTCCAACTCGGGCCGCATCAACGCCTCGAACCCGTGCTCCGAGTACATGTTCCTCGACGACACGGCGTGCAACCTGGCGTCGATCAACCTGCTCGCCTTCCGCAAGCCGAACGGCCGCTTCGACGCCGACGCCTACCAGCACACCGTGAAGCTCTGGACCGTCGTCCTCGAGATCGCCGTGCTGATGGCGCAGTTCCCGTCGAAGGAGATCGCCCAGCTCTCCTATGAGTACCGGACGCTCGGCCTCGGCTACGCCAACATCGGCGGCCTGCTGATGGCCATGGGCATCCCCTACGACTCGGCCGAGGGCCGGTCGCTGTGCGGCGCGCTCACCGCGATCCTGACCGGCGTCTCGTACGCGACGTCGGCCGAGATGGCGGCCGAGCTCGGGCCGTTCCCGCAGTTCGACAAGAACCGCGAGCCGATGCTGCGGGTCATCCGCAACCATCGCCGCGCCGCCTACGGCGAGTCCGAGGGCTACGAGGGCCTCACCGTGAAGCCGGTGCCGCTCGACATCGAGAACTGCCCGGACGTGAACCTCGCCGTCGCCGCGGCCCGCGCCTGGGACAAGGCGCTCGATCTCGGCGAGAAGTTCGGCTTCCGCAACGCCCAGGCGAGCGTGATCGCGCCGACCGGCACGATCGGCCTCGTCATGGACTGCGACACCACCGGCATCGAGCCTGACTTCGCCCTCGTCAAGTTCAAGACGCTGGCCGGCGGCGGCTACTTCAAGATCATCAACCGCACGGTGCCGATCGCGCTCAAGACCCTCGGCTACAACGAGGATCAGATCGAGACGATCATCCGCCACGCGGTCGGCCACGGCACGCTCGCCGATGCGCCGGGCGTCAACCACAGCGCGCTGCGGTCGAAGGGCTTCACCGACGCCGCGCTCGAGGCGGTCGAGAACGCGCTCGCCAGCGCCTTCGACATCAAGTTCGCGTTCAACAAGTGGACGCTCGGCGCCGAGTTCTGCAAGGCGGCGCTCGGCTTCACCGACCAGCAGATGGACGACGTCGGCTTCGACATGCTGACGGCCTTGGGCTTCACCAGGAGCCAGATCGAGGCCGCCAACACCTACTGCTGCGGCGCGATGACGCTCGAGGGCGCTCCGGGGCTCAAGGCCGACCACCTGCCGGTGTTCGACTGCGCCAACCCGTGCGGCCGCACCGGCAAGCGCTTCCTGTCGTGGGAGAGCCACATCCGGATGCTCGCCGCGGCCCAGCCGTTCATCTCGGGCGCGATCTCGAAGACGATCAACATGCCGAACTCGGCGACCGTCGACGAGTGCAAGGAAGCCTACATGCTGTCCTGGCGCCTCGGCCTCAAGGCCAACGCGCTGTACCGCGACGGCTCCAAGCTGTCGCAGCCGCTGAACTCGATGCTGGTCGACGAGTCCGAGGAAGACGACGATCTCGCGGCGTCGATCCTCGAGGCGGCGCCGACCCAGAAGGCGGCGATCATCGCCGAGCGGATCGTCGAGAAATTCGTCGCCGGCCGCCAGCGTCTGCCGCAGCGCCGCAAGGGCTACACCCAGAAGGCGATCGTCGGCGGCCACAAGGTGTACCTCCGCACCGGCGAGTACGAGGACGGCCGCATCGGCGAGATCTTCATCGACATGCACAAGGAAGGCGCCGCCTTCCGCGCGATGATGAACAACTTCGCCATCGCGGTGTCGATCGGGCTGCAGTACGGCGTGCCGCTCGAGGAGTTCGTCGAGGCGTTCACCTTCACCCGCTTCGAGCCGTCGGGCATGGTCGAAGGCAACGAGGCCATCAAGATGGCGACCTCGATCCTCGACTACACCTTCCGCGAGTTGGCGATCTCCTACCTCGGCCGCTCGGACCTCGCCCACGTCGGCCCGGCCGACCTGCTGCCCGACGCCATGGGCAAGGGCGAGCAGGAAGGCACGCTGCCGGCCGCGAGCCACACGCTGGACGCGGTGCGCAAGCTCGCCTCCACCGGCTACGTGCGGTCGAACCTCTACGTGCTGACCGGCGGCGCGGCTCCGGCGCTCGACCTGATGGACACCGATCCCATCGCGACCGCGGTGCGGGCCGAGGTCGCGGCCAACACCACGGTGACCACCGTCACCACGGAGACCACGACGTCGCTCGGCGTCACGGCCTCGGTCGCGCGCACGGTGGACGCGAAGATGGAGCGTATCCGCGAGGCGCGCCTCAAGGGCTACGAGGGCGACGCCTGCGGCGAGTGCGGAAACTTCACCCTGGTGCGCAACGGCACCTGCCTCAAGTGCAACACCTGCGGCTCGACCTCGGGGTGTTCTTGAGGAGCGGATCGGGCGCGGCGCAAGCCGCGCCCACGGAGGCCCAGGACCGGCGCTTCGCGCGGGTCCCCGGGTGGGTCGCATAGGCAGCGACCCTGCGTCGGCTCCGCCGACGCCCAGTACCGCGTACGAGTGGTGTAGGTTCTCCCTGATAAACTGGGGCTGCGGGCAACCGCAGCCCCTTTTTCCTGGGCTCATGCATTCCTCGCCGGAAGCGTGCATGATCCGGGGACCGGCCCGCCTCTAATAAGAGCCGGCGAATGGGGGGACGACCGATGACGCTCCATCGTCGATGGATATTTTCGCTCGCGCTCGTTGCGCTCGCCGTCGCGGGCCTCGCCTGCGCGATGACCCGCTCCCGGTCGTCGGCACAGACCGCGCCCGCGGCGTGGATCTCGATGTCGGTCGTCAACGGCAAACCTGCTCCGCTCAGCCTCATCGGCGGCCACGACTACGTCTTCCAGCGCATCACGCTGGCGGTCGACAACCGCGACATCACGGACAGCGCGGCCGCCCTCGACTGGCTGCGCCACCAGTCGGAGTTCCGCGCGCTCGACTGGTCTGGCGTCCGCGAGGCCCGCGAGTACTGGCACAACTACCGCGAGAGCCGGCCCGACGCCGATCTCTACAGCCACGCGTTCGACGGCGCCGCGTGGATGGGCCAGTCGAACGCGCTCGAGCTCTCGGTCCTCGATGTCGACGGCAAGGTGGTCAGCGGCCCCCTGCGCCTGACCAACGCCGACTTCCTCAACCGGCAGAAGCAGCAGGACTTCGACATGATCCGGGCCGAGTACCGCTACGAGAACTTCACGCGTCACAAGGACCTGGCGTCGGCGAAGACCAGGCGCGCCGTCGCCAAAATCGTGTTCGCCGTGCAGACCGATCTCGACAAGCGCTTGACGATCCCGGCGAGCGCCCACGCGCTGCGGGTGGTGTGGGACAAGAAACCCGAAACTCCTTACACGTTTCCGATCCGCCTCGTGCCGCCGACCTACGAATACGGCGCCAAGCTGCGGGTCAGGATCGAGCCGGAAAAGCCGGTTTACCTCCCGGGCGACACCATCCGCGCGACCTTCTCGCTGGTCGACCAGACGGGGCGCGCGCTGAAGTTCTCCGAGTTCGAGAAGAACGGAATTCGCCAGATCAACATCCACCTCGACGGTCCCGTGCAGGACCCGACCTACTACCACGAGGAGTGGCTGAGCGAATTCGGCAAGCGCAACGCCCACCATTTCCGGGCACCTGCATTGGGCCTCGGCACCGCCAACGAATCGGCCAACACGGCGCTCGCGGAACCGCCGCTCGACGCCGACGGCACGAGCATGGTGGTCGAGCTCCACGTGCCGAAGAACCTGCCCACCGGGAAGTTCGGCACCTTCGAGATCGGCGCGACGGTCTGGCGCACGTACGCGAGCCAGGACTGGACCGATCGATTGGATCGGCACATCCAGGTCGGTCAGAGCGCTCGGACCGAGTTCGAAAAGTTCGGCTGCGAGAACTGCCACGTCCCCCACACGGCGATGGACGTGGGGCTGCTGATCCCACCGATGGTCGGCGTCGAGAAGCTGAACGTCGCCAGCATCGAGAGCTGCGTGATGTGCCACGACAACAGCCGCAACGGCTCACGCCGCCTCAACAAGTATCTCCACCTGATCCATATGAACCGGGAGACATTTCCGGCGACGGACAACTCCTGCGCGCTGTGCCATCTGACCGACGACCGCCTCAAGACCGGCGAATATCCGTGATCGCTGGGGGCTGGGGGCCACCGCAGCCTCTTTTTATCGGTCTCTCACGGCGTCGCTGTCTGCAAACGCGGCCGATCAGGCCGTCGGTTCTTTCGATCTGTTGTCCGCGAGGCGGCTCGTCAGCACCTCGCCACACACCGCTGCCCGGCCCGAGCGCTCAGCCTCTCCAGCCTGTCGGCCTCGTCGTCGTAGGCCTGCGCCAGGCGCAACATGGTCGCGCGGCTGTCCGGGAACGTGATCGCGCACGAGGCTGAGCGGACGTCCGCCGCAATGGCGCGGCAGCGGTCGGCTCGCAACGTCGTGTTGACCATCGCCATGATCCGACTCCCCTGTGTGCCGGACTACGGTGTGCCTCCGTGGTTAACGGAACCTGAATGTCCCCGTGGCAAATACGCGACCGCTTTTGGTTCGCGCACAACTTCTTCTCGCCCGAGCGGTGCCCTCGCGGTCTCCCGCGGCGACTCATCTTCGCCCCGGCGACGCGTGCACGCGGCCGGGAGAGTCATAAGGGAGTCGCGCCGCGGGCGACGACGGTGCGTTTCCGCCGGCAGCCCGCGGGCTCTCTCGGCGTACCCGACGCTGTTGCGAATCGTCGGCACAATTTGCAACGGAACGCAGAGTGGGTGTTCCCGTTCATCCCCCCACGCGCCGGCGACAAAGAAGCTGAGCACGGCCGCGCATCACAATTGGGTCGATCATGCTCTGGCACATGCTTCTCGGCGCGTTCGCTCTCCTCGCGGTGTTCGCACTGGGGTTGCTGCTCTACTTCGCGTACGTGTTTTTCGTCGTGGTCTACCTGATGATGACCACCGAAGACGGTCGTTACGTGCGCGCGACGGCACAGCCCGTGGAACGGAAGAACGTGACGGTGCGAACCTAGGCGAGCGTCAGGTCTGCTTGTCGTACTGCGGCACTTCCTCCAGAGGTTCGACCCACGGCAGTCGGCGGCGAGTCCAGATCTCCCGCGCCGGGCGGCCGACCTCGTCGCGCTGGCGCAGTGCGCCGACGCGCAGCGAATACGTCTGCCGGTTGTCGACGGTCGTCGAGTAGACCGGCGAGCCGCAGTGCTCGCAGCGCAACAAGCGGTCGATCATGCGCGCTAGTAACCGCGCCCTGTTGAAAAGTGTCCCAACTGTCCCAGGTGTCCCAAACGCCCAGTGTGGGACAGTGGGACAGTTGGGTCCCGGCCGGGGTCAAGCCGCTGGTTCTCTTGGAATATCGGCTGCGCGCAGGTGTCCCACGCGGGCGCGTCCCGGGACAGGGCGTGGGACAGCGATCCGGCCCCATGGAATCCTCCGCGCGCGTGCTGTGGAGAGTCCGCGGCGGACCTCAGGCGCGCTACCGGGTCCGCGGCGAGGGCGCCGACGATGCGGCCGCGGCCTTCTTCCGCGCCTTCGCCCGGGCGCTCGCCTCGAGCCCCTTCTCCAGCCGCTCCTTGAGCACGACCGCGTTGTTCCGCGCCTCGTCCTTGGCGGCATAGAGCAGCGTGACGTCGCCGTGCTCGAGCGCCTCCTTGATCGGCTGGAGGAGATCGGGGCGGCGGCCGATCTCCTGGCGGTACCACTTGCGGAACTGCGGCCAGTTGTCCGGGTCATGGTGGAACCACTTGCGGAGCTCGTCGGTGGGCGCGATGTCGCGCAGCCAGAGGTCGATCTTCGCCTTCTCGGTCTTGAGCCCGCGCGGCCACAGCCGGTCGACGAGGATCCGCGTGCCGTCGTCCTTGCCCGCGGGCTCGTACACGCGCTTCAGAGCGATGCGCCCGGTGCGCCCCGCGGCGGATGTGCGCTTCGATGGCGGCATGGGATCATCCTCCATGGATTGCGGATAGCCTCTCGCGCGTCCGTCCGTCCGGATTAGACCGGTCGGGCTCCGGCGACAAGCGGCGGGCGCGAGGCTATGCTTCAACCTCCGGAACAACGCCCGGGACGGGAGAACATTGCATGTCGGGACGGATCGAAGCGCGCCTCAAGGAACTCGGCATCGCGCTGCCGACGGCGGCGGCGCCGGCCGCGAACTACATCCCCTACGTGATCACCGGCAACCTGGTGTTCGTGTCGGGCCAGCTCCCGTTCGACGAAGGCCAGATCCGCCACAAGGGAATCGTCGGCAACGAGGTCTCGATCGCCGTCGGCGCCCAGGCCGCCCGGCTGTGCGCGCTCAACCTCATCGCCCAGGTGAGGACCGCGATCGGCGACCTCGATCGCGTCGCCCGGGTCGTGAAGCTCAACGGCTACATCGCTTCGGCGCCGACGTTCACCGAGCAGCCCAAGGTGATGAACGGCGCGTCCGACCTGATGGTCGAGGTGTTCGGCGACCCCGGCCGCCACGCCCGCGCCGCCGTCGGCGTCGCCTCGCTGCCGCTCGGGGTTCCGGTCGAGATCGACGGCATTTTCGAGATGTTCTGAGCGGACGGGCGGCCTCGTCGAAGCCCGTCCAACTTCGGCTCCATTTCCCCGTATAGTCGGGGCATGGAGCTCGCCCACCATCTGATCCTGATCGGCGCCGGCCTCGTGGTGCTCAGCATCTTCGCAGGCCTGGTGTCGTCGCGCGTGGGCGCTCCCCTGCTCCTCGTGTTCCTCGGGCTCGGCATGCTCGCGGGCGAGGACGGCCCGGGCGGGTTGCACTTCGGCGATTTCGACACCGCCTATCTGGCGGGGAGCCTGGCGCTCGCGGTGATCCTGTTCGACGGCGGCCTCAGGACGACGCGCCAGAACCTGACGCTCGCCTTCACCCCGGCGCTGGTGCTGGCGACCGTCGGCGTCGTGGTCACCGCCGGGATCACAGGCGCGGCGGCGACCTGGCTGCTCGGCCTCCATTGGGCGCAAGGGTTGCTGATCGGCGCCATCGTCGGCTCGACCGATGCGGCGGCGGTGTTCTTCATCCTCCACCTCCGCGGCCTCCACGTCCGCGAGCGGCTGAGCGCGACGCTGGAGGTCGAATCGGGCTTCAACGACCCGATGGCGATCTTCCTCACGATGCTGGGCGTGAACCTGCTCCAGGCAGGCATGATGACGCTGTCGTGGGAGACGGCGGGCCACGTGATCGGCCTGTTCCTGCGCCAGATGATCGGCGGCGGGCTGCTCGGGTTCGTGGGCGGCACCGTGCTGCTGCGGCTGATCAACCGCCTCGACATCGCCTCGGGGCTGTATCCGGTGCTGGCGCTCGCCGGGGCGATGCTGATCTTCGCGGTCGCCCAGACCTTCGACGCCAGCGGCTTCCTCGCCATCTATCTCGTCGGCTTCATGCTGGGGTCGCGCCGCCACCGCGCGACCGAGCTGATCAACCGGTTCAGCGACGGGTTCTCCTGGCTCGCCCAGATCCTGATGTTCCTGATGCTGGGCCTCCTGGTCACGCCGACTGAGCTGCTGCCGGCGCTGGCGCCGTCGGTGGGCGTGGCGCTGGTGCTGATGTTCATCGCCCGGCCTATCGCCGTGTGGCTGTGCCTCAAGCCGTTCGCGTTCGACAGCCGCGAGATCGCGTTCGTCGCGTGGGTCGGCCTGCGCGGCGCCGTTCCGATCTTCCTCGCGACCATCCCGGTGCTGGCGGGTGTCGAAGGCAGCCGCGTGTTCTTCAGCGTCGCGTTCGTCGTCGTCCTGATCTCGATGACCGTGCAGGGCTGGTCGGTCGCCGGGCTCGCCCGCTACCTCGGCCTCGAGCTGCCACCCCACCCCGCGCCGCCGGTCCATGCCGAGCTCGATCTTCCCGGCACCGGCGAGCGGACGATGACCGCCTACACCGTCGCGCCGTTCAGCATGGCGACCCGCCGCCGGCTCGACCGTATGCGGCTGCCGAACGGGATCAGCATCGTCACGGTGATCCGCGACGGGGCGATGACCGCGCCCGACCAGATACGCAGGCTCGCGCCCAACGACTACGTCCTCATCCTCGCCAAGGCCGAGCAGATCCCGATGCTCGACCGCCTGTTCGCGGCCGGCCTGCAGCGCACCGCCCGCAGCCATCCCGAGGAGATGCTGGGCGAGTTCGTGCTCGACGGCTCGGGCAATCTCGGCGCGGTTGCCGAGCTCTATGAATTCCCGGTGCCGCCCGGGCTGCGCCGCCTCACCGTCGGGCGCTTCCTCAGGCTCGGGCTGCGGCGGCAGCCGCGCCCGGGCGACCGGCTACGGGTCGGCAGCGTCGATCTCATCGTCCGCGCCGTCGACGAGGGCCGCATCCTGAAGGTCGGCCTCGATCCCGATCCGCCGCCCTCGGGCGCGCGGAGCCAGATCGACGGCGCGCGCATCTGGATGCTGGCCGGAGTCGAGGCGCTGCGTCAGCTCCTGCCGCCGCGGTTCCGGCTTCAGTGAGCCTCATGCCCGACGGAACGCCCGCCCTGCAGCTCACCCTGGTGCCGTCGATCAAGGAGGTCGCCGCGCCCGAGTGGGACGCGTGCGCGGGAGCCGAAAACCCGTTTCTTTCCCATGCCTTCCTGGCCGCACTTGAGGAATCCGGTTCGGCCGCCCCGGAGGCCGGCTGGGGGCCGCGCCACCTGCTCGCCCGCGACGAATCGGGGCGGCTGATCGGCGCGGTGCCGCTGTATCTGAAGGGCCACTCGTTCGGCGAGTACGTCTTCGACTGGGCGTGGGCCGAGGCCTACGAGCGCGCCGGCGGCGAGTACTACCCAAAGCTCGTCGCCGGCGTGCCGTTCACGCCGGTGACCGGACCGCGCCTTCTGGTGCATCCGGCAGCGCCCGGCGACGCCGTTCGCGACGCCCTCGCCCGCGGCCTCGCCGAGGCCGCGCGGCAGCTCGGCGTGTCGTCGCTGCACGTCAACTTCTGCACGAAGGAAGAGTGGGATGTCCTTGGCGAGACGGGCTTCCTGAAGCGCGAGGGCCAGCAGTACCACTGGCACAATCACGGCTATCGCAGCTTCGAGGACTTCCTCGGGTCGCTGTCCTCACGCAAGCGCAAGAACATCCGCAAGGAGCGCGAGGCCGTCCGCGACTCCGGGCTGACGATCGAGACCCTGAACGGCGCGGCCATCGAGGAGCGCCACTGGGATGCGTTCTACCGCTTCTATCAGGACACCGCGGGCCGCAAGTGGGGACAGGCATATCTCACCCGCTCGTTCTTCGACCTGCTCGGCGAGCGCCTCGCCGACCGGGTCGTGCTGGTGATCGCGTTCAACGGCCGCAAGGCGGTGGCGGGCGCGCTCAACCTGATGGGTAACGATGCGCTCTACGGCCGCAACTGGGGCGCGATCGAGCATCACCCCTTCCTCCACTTCGAGGCCTGCTATTACCGCGCGATCGACTTCGCCATCGAGCGCGGGCTCGCGCGCGTCGAGGCCGGCGCCGGCGGGCGCCACAAGATCGCCCGCGGCTACCTGCCGGGCGCGACCTACAGCGCCCACTGGATCGGCGAGCCGCGCTTCCGCGACGCGGTCGCGCGCTTCCTCAAGGCGGAGCGCCTGCAGGTCGCCCACGAGCGCGAGGCCCTGGCTGAGCGCGGCCCGTTCCGGAAAGCGGGCGAGTCCCCGGTCGAGCCCGGCGACATCGCACCCTCGTCGCGCGAGGAAGACGACTTCTAGGGGACTAGTACTCGTATGGCTTCCTGAGCTCGGGCACGAACATCAACTTGGCCAAACCGACCTTGGCGAGCTCGCGGTTGCCCTCTTCCAGGATGGGAGCGCCGGGCCGCATGTGGTCGGGAATGATCGTCTTGAGCTTCGGGTTGTTGGTCGAGATCAGCTTGGCGGCCACCGCGAACTCGCGCGGATCGCCGACCAGCCCGAGCAGCGCCAGGTCCGGCTGGTAGAGCTCCGCGTACAACGGCAAATCGGCGAGCAGCGTCGAGTGTCCGTTGAAGAACACCGTGAAGCCGTTCTCGAACGTGACGAAGAACGACGCGGCGGGGCCGCCGTCGGCCCCGTTGGCCATGGTGTTGTCGTGGGCGCTGGGACCGATCTTGATGGTGACGCCCTTCACCGTGAATCGGTCGCCGACGCCGGCGCGCCGGAACTGCTCCTGCTTCAATCCCTTCTCCGCGACGAGCCATCGGCCGAGCGGTCCGGGTGCGATCACTGTCGCGCCGGAGACGCCGGCGATCTCGACCGGGTTGCCCATGTCGTCGTTGTGGGCGTTCGGCACAAGGATGATGTCGGTGCGCTTGAGGTCGTCGAGCTTCACCGGCCCATCGGGATTGTCGAGCCATGGGCTGGTGAGCACGACGACGCCGTTGGGCGACGTCAGCCGGAAGAACTCGTTGCCGAGCCACTCGACCTTGACCTTGCCCGGACCGGCCGGCGCCTGGGCAGAGGCGGACGAAGCCGCGAACAAGGCGGCGACAGCGACGCCGACCGTCAGAAACGCGCGTGTGATGAGCCGCGAGGCACGCATGCGATCCCTCCCCTGATTATTGGTATCGTTGTCGGCGATCTTACACCGGGTCCCCCTGCACAAAAGGCCGCAGACGGCCGTTACCACCGAGTGACTCGGCTGCTTGCCGGCACGTATTCCGGCCGTCAGAGGAGCGTGGCCTCGCCCGGATACACGATGCGGCCGTCGGGCTCGATGCGCGCGGCGTCGTGCATGGCCGCTTCCTCGACGCCGTTGGCCAGAATGTGGTGCACCTCGACTCCGGCGGCGAGGAGATAGTCGGTGACGATCTGGCGATGACAACGATGCCAGTCGGCCTCCGCGCACATGATCGCGACGGTGTGGTCCTGGGCCAAAGCGAGCAGCTCGTCGAGGCCGTCGCGGAACCGCGAGGTCATCGCGTAATCGGCGTAATTGCGGAAGGCGCCGACCTGCCAGTACGTGTTGGGCGAGGGCTCGTCGGCGGCCGGCCGCAGTCCGCCGAGCGCGGGAACGTGGCGGTAGGCGATGCCGGCCGCATCGAGGGATGCGGCGAGCGCCTTGCTGTTGAATTGCGGGCTGAAGCGCGACGCGGGCTTGGTGCGGATGTCCGCGAGCAGATCGACGCCCGCGCCCTTCAGCAGGGTGAGGAACGTGTCGATCGAGCGGTTCGAGTGGCCGATGGTGTAGACGCGCATCGGAACCTCCGGATGCAGGCGGGGCTCCGGCCGTTTCCGACCGGAGCCCATTGGGCGGCGGGGGCGATCGGGGGAACGCTGGCCGCCGCTGTCTTATAAACGCCAGAATTGCGGGGCGCGCTCCACGGCAAAGCTCGTGAACGAAGCGTGGCCGGGAACCGCGGCGGAAACCCATCGTTTCTATGATGAAACCGCAGCGAAGGAGGAAGCCATGCGTCCACTTGCAATTCTCGCCGTCCTGGCCCCGGTCCTGCTGGCGGCCTGTGGCAGCGACAAGGAGAAAACGGTGGTCGTCAACCCGCCGCCGCAGACCGCGCCGTCGAGCAGCACGGTCGTGGTACCGGGTGGCGGCGCCAAGGTGTGCCCGCCAGGCTACTCAGCCTGCTGAGCCATCAGCGACCGTAACGAAAAGGGCCCCGACCTACGGTCGGGGCCCTAGCCGTTTCAGCGAAGCGGCGCGCTACTCGACGAGCGCCTCTTCCTTCGAGTCCGACGACTTTGGCTTGAGCGCGTTCGGCGTGATGTCGAAGGCGAGCTTGTCGCCATCGAGCCGGACCTTGACCACCCCACCGGTGAGCAGCTTGCCGAACAACAGCTCGTCGGCGAGCGGCCGTTTGATGTGGTCCTGGATCACTCGTGCCATCGGCCGCGCACCGAACGCCTTGTCGTAGCCCTTGCTCATCAGCCAGGTCTTCGCTTCCGGCGACATCTCGATGCGCACGCCGCGATCCGCGAGCTGCGCCTCGAGCTCGCCCACGAACTTCTCCACGACCTTGGCGATGATCTCGGGCGCGAGGCCCGCGAACGGAATCACCGCGTCGAGGCGGTTGCGGAACTCCGGCGTGAACAGGCGCTTGATCGCCTCTTCGTCGTCTCCGGTCCGCTCGCCGGTGCCGCCGAAGCCGATCGCCTGCTTCGACGCCTCCGCCGCGCCCGCGTTCGTGGTCATGATCAGGATCACGTTCCGGAAATCGACCGTCTTGCCGTTGTGGTCGGTCAGCTTGCCGTGGTCCATCACCTGCAGCAGGATGTTGAACAGGTCGGGATGGGCCTTCTCGATCTCGTCGAGCAGCATGACTGCGTGCGGGTGCTGATCGATGGCGTCGGTCAGCAGGCCGCCCTGATCGAAGCCGACGTATCCCGGAGGCGCGCCGATCAGGCGCGACACCGAGTGCCGCTCCATGTACTCCGACATGTCGAAGCGGATCAGCTCGATGCCGAGGATCTTCGAGAGCTGGCGGGCGACCTCGGTCTTGCCGACGCCGGTCGGACCCGAGAACAGGTAGCAGCCGATCGGCTTCTCCCCTTCACGCAGCCCGGCACGGGACAGCTTGATCGAGCTCGACAGGGCCGCGATCGCCTTGTCCTGGCCGTAGACCACCGCCTTGAGATCGTCCTCAAGGGTCCGCAGGCTCTCCTTGTCCGAAGCGGAGACCGTCTTCGGAGGAATGCGGGCGATCTTGGCGACGACCGCCTCGACGTCCCTGAGGCCGATGACCTTCTTGCGCCGGCTCTCCGGGACCAGCATCTGCGCCGCACCCGATTCGTCGATCACGTCGATCGCCTTGTCGGGAAGCTTGCGGTCGTTGATGTAGCGCGCCGAGAGCTCGACTGCCGCGCGCACCGCGTCGCTGGTGTAGCGGACCCGGTGGTGGCGCTCGTAGTACGGCTTGAGCCCCATCAGGATCTTCACTGCGTCCTCGACAGTCGGCTCGTTGACGTCGATCTTCTGGAAGCGCCGCACCAGCGCGCGGTCCTTCTCGAAGTAGTTGCGGTATTCCTTGTAGGTCGTCGAGCCGATGCAGCGGAGCGCGCCGGAGGCGAGCGCCGGCTTCAGCAGGTTAGAGGCATCCATCGAGCCGCCGGACGTCGCGCCGGCGCCGATGACCGTGTGGATCTCGTCGATGAACAGGATCGCGTCCTCCTGCTCGTCGAGCTCGGCCAGCACCGCCTTGATGCGCTCCTCGAAGTCGCCGCGATAGCGGGTGCCCGCGAGCAGCGACCCCATGTCGAGCGCATAGATCGTCGCGCCCTTCAGCACCTCGGGAACCTCTCCCTGGACGATGCGCCGGGCAAGCCCTTCGGCGATCGCCGTCTTGCCGACGCCCGGATCGCCGACGTAGAGCGGGTTGTTCTTGGTGCGGCGGCAGAGCACCTGGATGGTGCGCTCGACCTCGGACGCGCGGCCGATCAACGGGTCGATCTTGCCCGCCAGCGCCTTCTTGTTGAGGTTGACGCAGTAGGTGTCGAGCGCCTCGTGGCCTTTCTTGACCACGCGCTCGGACTTCGCCTCCTCCTCGGAGCCCTGAACGGTCCGCTTCTCCGAGCGGGGCGCCACCTTCGCGATGCCGTGGGAGATGTAGTTGACCGCGTCGAGCCGGGTCATCTCCTGCTCCTGCAGGAAGAAGACCGCGTGCGACTCGCGCTCGGAGAACAGCGCCACCAGGACATTGGCGCCCGTCACCTCTTCGCGACCGGAGGACTGGACGTGGATGGCGGCCCGCTGCAGGACCCGCTGGAACCCGGCGGTCGGCTTGGCATCCTCGGGCCGGCTCAGGGTGAGGCTCTTGAGCTCGTTGTCGAGGAACGAGACCAGGCTGTCGCGAAGTTTGCCGATCTCGACACCGCAGGCCCGGAAGACGGCGACCGCGTCCTGGTCCTCGGTGAGCGCCAGGAGGAGGTGCTCTAGCGTCGCATACTCGTGCCGGCGCTGATTGGCGAAGGCCAACGCCCGGTGGAGCGTCTGTTCGAGGTTACGCGAGAGCATGATCCTGATCCTTTCCTGGTCGATGTCTCAATACGCCTGTCGCCCCCGGGCTCTCCGTTATTCTCTCTACCCCTTCAGTATGTGAGTGTTCGGCTATTCCTTTTCCAGCGTGCACTGGAGGGGGTGCTCGTGCTTACGGGCAAAATCAACGACGTGGTTCACCTTGGTCTCCGCGATCTCGTACGGGTATACGCCGCACACTCCGACACCCTTGCGGTGAACATGCAGCATGATCTGCGTGGCTTCTTCGCGGTTTTTGTTGAAGAAGCGTTCGAGGACGTGCACGACGAACTCCATCGGCGTGTAGTCGTCGTTGAGTATGAGAACCTTGTACATGGACGGCCGCTGAGTGCGCGGCTTCGTGCGCGTGATGATCCCGGTTTGCGGCGCGCCACCACCATCACCAGGCCGATCCGGAGTTGCCGGGGGGCCGGCGCGCACCGCGCTACACTCTCCGCACTTGGCGGACGCCGCCACGAGGGCGACCGTGGATCCCACAAAGACCTCGTCCATTCCTTCCGAACAGCGCGGATATCGGCACCGCGCCCGGACTGCGCTCTCCGGAAAATCATAGGTGATCCCCCTTCGATGTAAAAGGGATTCTCGATGTGGCCAATTTTAGGCCCCGAAAAGAAAACGAGGGGTAAATGGCGCACCCGACGATCATCGGCTGTTCGGCCGTGCGATCGAACACGATCGGAGAAGAACGCGCACGCGCCGCAGCCATCCCGCATCGCGGTGCATCCATCCCTTTTCGGCGGAAATCCGCACCCGGCACGGCGACAACAAGCTTCGCCGCGCAGCCATGACGACGTCGCGATGCGAGTCTGAGTCCGGCGACGGACAACAGTTCCCCGATGGCCGAGCGCCCGACTCGCGGCGACGTGGAGCACGCACGCCGCTCCCCTCACAGCAAGTTGACGGGACTCTTTCCGACACGGTGCGCGCATGGAGGGTCCCCGCTTCACCGCCCACGATCGACTCGGGCGTGCCGCGCGCACACCAAAATGACAGCGAAAATGCCGCTGCATGCGCCGCCTCGGCCCCGCTCAATCGACTCGCCGGCGACCGATTCCATCCAGCCGCCGACCGGAAAGCGTCGCGCGCGCAAGGAGTTGTCCGTTAACCAAATAGTAGACACAGAATCGCTAATTTCTTACGATGCGTGACGCAAGCGGTCGGGAGGACTCGAGCGTGCCCCATCGGCGGCTCGGGTGATCGGTTGCGATTTCCGATGGATCCTGCAGTGGGGGAGTTGGTCCACCGTGACTTTGCGCCTGACCTCGACGATTGCCATCATCCGGTGGCCCGCCGCTCTCGTCGCAATCTTCACCTTTCTTCTGATCTCCGAGCCCGCATCGGCTCGGTACTCCGACATCGTCATCGACGTGCGCTCCGGACAGGTTCTCCATGAGATCAATGCCGACACGCGCAACTATCCCGCGTCGCTGACGAAGCTGATGACGCTCTATCTCGCGTTCGAGGCGCTCGACCGCGGGCAGATCACGCTCGACGAGACGGTGCCCGTCTCCGCGCACGCGGCGGCTCAGGCGCCCTCGAAACTGGGGCTCGTCACCGGCGAACGCGTCTCGTACCGCAACCTCCTGCTCGGCCTCGTCACCAAGTCCGCGAACGACGCGGCGGTGGTCGTCGGCGAGTCGCTCGGCGGCACCGAGGCCAAGTTCGCGGTGCTGATGACGGAGAAAGCCCACGTGCTCGGGATGACCGAGACGACGTTCAAGAACGCATCGGGCCTGCCGAACCTCCGGCAGATGACGACGGCGCGGGACATGGCGAAGCTGGCTCTCGCGCTGCAGCGCGATTTCCCGCAGCACTACCATTATTTCGGTACGCGCGAGTTCAGCTACAAGGGCATCGTGCACCGTAACCACAACAATCTGCTCGGCCGGGTCGAAGGCGTCGACGGCATGAAGACCGGCTTCATCCAGGCATCGGGCTTCAACCTCGTCGCCTCGGCGGAGCGCAACGGCAAGCGCTATGTCACGGTCGTGATGGGCGGCGAGTCGGTCAAGGCCCGGGACGCCGAGGTCGCCGCGCTGCTCGATCAGGCGTTCGCCGGCACGCTCACGGCGAGCGCGACCCGGGTCGCGGCGCTGCCCAACCAACTCTCGAAGAACGTCGTCGCCAAGCGCAGCGGCGCCAAGACCACCAGGACGGCCGCGGCCAAGCCTGCCAAGCCGGCCACGACCAAGACCGCCGCGGCGATCCCGGCCAAGGGCACGAGCCTCGGCGACACGCTCACCAGTTGGGCGATCCAGGTCGGCGCCTACAGCCGCCAAGCCTCGGCACAGCAGGCGGCCTCCAAGGCTCTCAGCGAAATCCGGCAGGTTGCGTCGAACGCGGAAATCGCCGTTGCCGGCGGCGGAAAGGCGCTCTACCGCGCCCGGATCATCGGCCTGACCCAGGCTTCGGCCCAGGAGGCCTGCCGCGTGCTTCGCCAGAAGGGCACCGACTGCATGCCCATGGCGCCCTCCGGCCGTAACGTCGCGGCTGTCCCGAACTAACGTCGCTCGTAGGCTTCGTACCCGCCGGCCATGCCCGGCGGGTCGCGCCCAAGGTCCGCCCGACAAAGACCCACACGAGCGTCGGACGCGGTCCCACTCCCCTCACCCGCATACGGATCCGACGGTAGTCGGATCCCTCATAGATAAGCACACGGCGGCAGGCGCTGGCCGACATCCGCGGCACGAGAAGCCCCGGAACCTCCGCCGCGCGAGCGCGCACGACAACGGGGTAGCGTCGCCCGCGAGCAAAGACCCGGCGGTGCCCGATCAGCACCGCGGGCCGCACATCAGCCGATCGCGGGGGAGCCCCGAAGACGGCGGCGCGCCGTGCCGGGTCGAGCAGGGTTCCGTAGACGAAGAGTGCCGGCAGCGCCGCCTCAGTGGCCGCCGGCGGCGGCGTTGAAGTCGGGCGGCTTCACGCCCGACGCGGTCACCGCCTCGGCGATCGCGGCCTTCAGCCGCTCGAGCCCGGCTTCCGTCGTCGATTCCGCGCGCGCGACCAGCACGTCCTGGGTGTTGGACGCGCGCAGAAGCCACCAGCCATCGGCGTTCTTCACGCGCACGCCGTCGACGTCGTTCACCTCGGCGCCCTTCTGCGCCAGTCGCGCCTTCACCTCGTCGACGACCTTGAACTTGCGGTCGTCGTCGCACTGGAACCGCAGCTCGGGGGTGTTGATCACCGATGGCAGCGCGTCCCGCATGTCGGCGAGCGACTGCTTCGCATGGGCGACGATCGACAGCAGCCGCACGGCGGCGTAAAGGGCGTCGTCGAAGCCGTAGTAGCGGTGCGCGAAAAAGATGTGTCCGCTCATCTCGCCGGCGAGCGGCGCGCCGGTCTCCGCCATCTTCGACTTCACCAGCGAGTGGCCGGTCTTCCACATCAGCGGCTTGCCGCCCAGGCGCGCGATCTCGTCGAACAGGATCTGGCTCGCCTTGACGTCGGCGATGATCGTGGCGCCGGGAAGCGCCGACAGCACGCCGCGCGCCAGCACCGCCATCAACTGGTCTCCCCACAGGATTCGGCCCTTGCCGTCGATCACGCCGATGCGATCGCCGTCGCCGTCGAACGCGATCCCGAGGTCGCACTTCTCCTTGGCCACGGCGGCCTGAAGCTGCTCGAGATTCTTCGGCACCGTGGGATCGGGATGGTGATTCGGGAAACGTCCATCGACTTCGACGTTGAGCAGGACGTGCTTGCCGGGCAGCTTCTTCGACAGCGCCTCCATGGCGGGGCCCGCGGCGCCGTTGCCGGAATCCCAGGCGATCTTCAGCTCGCGCCCGCCCGGCTCGAAGTCACGCGCGAGCCGCGCGATGTACGCATCGAACACCGGATCGTCGTTGACGGCGCCCTTGCCGTTGTCGAAATCGCCGCTCGCGGCGAGCTTGCCGAGGTTGAGGATATCCTCGCCGAAGAAGGCCTTCTTCCCGAGCATCAGCTTGAAGCCGTTGTACTCGGGCGGGTTGTGCGAGCCCGTGATCTGCAGGCCGCCGTCGGCGTTCTTCTCGTGCACCGAGAAATAGAGCATCGGCGTCGGCCCCTCGCCGATGCGATAGACATCACAGCCGGTCGACGCGAGACCTTCGGCGACCGCGGCCTCGAGCGACGGCGAGGACAGCCGGCCATCGCGGCCGAGCTGCACCCGCCTGCCACCCTTGCGGCGGACCAGCGTGCCGAACGCCTGACCGATGGCGCGGGCATCGTCAGCGCTGAGCGTCTTTCCGACGATGCCACGAATGTCGTACTCGCGGAGGATGGTGGGATCGAGCTTGCGGCCAGCCATGGTCAGCGCCTCTTGCATGCAATGGTTGAGGGGTCAGGCGACGCCGCTGGGCCGGCCGATACAGGAATACTCGAATCCCGCGGCCGCCATGTCGGCGGGGCTGTAGATGTTGCGGAGGTCCACCACCACCGGCTTTTTCAGCCGCCTCTTGACCTCGACCAGGTCGAGCGAGCGGAACTCGTTCCACTCGGTGACGATGGCGAGCGCATCGGCGCCGGCCATCGCGTCGTACGCGTCCTTGCAGAATACGGTTTCAGGGAGGAGTTTCTTCGCCTCCTCCATCGCCGCGGGATCGAACGCGCGCACCGTCACACCCATCAGGACGAGCGCGGGAACGATATCGAGCGCCGGCGATTCGCGCATGTCGTCGGTGTCGGGCTTGAACGCAAGCCCGAGCAGCGCCACGGTCTTGCCCTTCGGATCGCCGCCCAGCGCCTTGGCGATGCGCTGCGCCATCGCCTTCTTTCGCTCGGCGTTCACCGACACCACGGTTTCGACGATGCGGATCGGCGCGCCGATCGCCTCCGCCGTGCGCACCAGCGCCAGCGTGTCCTTCGGGAAGCAGGAGCCGCCGTAGCCAGGGCCCGGATGCAGGAACTTGCGGCCGATGCGGCCGTCGAGGCCGATGCCACGGGCGACGTCGTGCACGTCGGCGCCGACCTTTTCGCACACGTCGGCGATCTCGTTGATGAACGTGATCTTGGTCGCGAGGAAGCTGTTGGTCGCGTACTTGATGATCTCGGCCGTCTCGCGGCTGGTGAAGAGGATCGGCACCTCGATCAGCGACAGCGGACGGTAGAGCCGCCGCATGACATCGCGCGCCCGTTCGCTGTCGACGCCGATGATCACCCGATCGGGACGCATGAAGTCGCCGATCGCCGCACCCTCGCGCAGGAACTCGGGGTTCGAGGCGACCTCGACATCGCCCTGCGGCCGCGCCGCGCGGACGATGGCTTCGACCTTGCGCCCGGTACCGACCGGAACCGTCGACTTCGTGACGACGACGGTCGGACCGTCGACCGCGCCGGCAATCGCCTCGGCGGCGGCAAAGACGTAGCTCAGATCAGCGTGGCCGTCACCACGGCGCGACGGCGTGCCGACGGCGATGAACACCACCTCGGCACCTTTCACGGCGGCGGCGAGATCGGTGGTGAAATGGAGCCGACCGGCGGCGGTGTTCGACTCGACCAGCCGGTCGAGCCCAGGCTCGTAGATCGGAATCTCGCCCTTGTTGAGGCGGTCGATCTTGCCCTTGTCCATATCGACGCACGTGACGTCATGCCCGAACTCGGAGAAACACGCCCCCGAGACGAGCCCGACGTAGCCAGTGCCGATCATCGCCACACGCATGGATTCAACGTCCCTCTTGGTATTGTCTTATTCGAGGTGGTTTCGAACTAACGCAGCGTCTTGAGCCACGCGGACATGCCGTCGCGCAGATCGTCGCGCGCGAGCGCGAAGGCGACGTTCGCCTGCAGGAAACCGAGCTTGTTGCCGCAATCGTAGCGCGTGCCCTCGAAGCGCAGCCCGTGGAACGGCTGACGCCCGATCAGCTTCGCCATCGCATCGGTGAGCTGGATCTCGCCGCCCGCGCCGCGCTCCTTGCCACCCAGGATGTCGAATATCTCCGGCTGCAGCACATAGCGCCCGATGATGGACAGGGTCGACGGCGCCTTGTCCGGCGACGGCTTCTCCACGAGGCCCTTCACCGCGGCGAGTCGGCCATCGTCGCTCGCAATGTCCAGCACGCCGTAGCGGTTGACCTGGTCGCGCGGCACGTTCTCGACCGCGACGACGTTGCCGCCCTTCTCGGTGTGCACGTCGACGAGCTGCTTCAGGCACGAGGTCTTCGACATCACCAGATCGTCCGGGAGGATCACCGCGAACGGCTCGTCGCCGACGATGTCGCGCGCGCACCACACCGCGTGGCCGAGGCCAGCCGGCTCCTGCTGGCGCACGAAGCTGACCGTGCCCGCCTCCGGCAGGAACGACGACAGCAGCGACAGCTCGGATGCCTTCTTGCCGCGCTCGAGAATGGTCTCCAGTTCGAACGCGCGGTCGAAGTAATCCTCGATCGCTCCCTTGCCCCGGCCATTCACGAACACGAAGTGCTCGATGCCGGCCGCCTTGGCCTCATCGATGGCGTATTGCAGCAACGGACGATCGACGACGGGCAGCAGCTCCTTCGGAACCGCCTTGGTCGCCGGAAGGAAGCGCGTGCCCATTCCGGCGACGGGAAACACCGCTTTACGAACGTGCTTGGGCATATAGGAGGACCACGGAATATGGATGGCGGAGCCCCGTCGGCACGACAGCCGCCGACGGGAAATGAGGTTCTTCTTGTGCCATACCGGACGCCAGCTTAGCAACCGCCGGTGCCGTGGCAGAGCGTCGCGAAACTGCCACAAACATGCTGTTTTCAGCCCTTCCCGAGGAGCACGTCGCGCGCCTCGTTGATCTTCGCCGCGAGGAACGTCGAGCCGCCGCGATCGGGGTGGGTCCGCATGATCAGACGCCGGTGGGCGTCGCGGATCTCCTCGTCCGACGCGCCGTCCGTCAGTCCGAGGATCTGCAGCGCCTCGACGCGGCTCATCCGAGGCTCTCCGCTGCCGGCACTGTCCTGCCGTGCGTCGCCGAACGAGCGCCAGCGCAGCAACGCCGCGAGCAAGGCCGGCAGCAGCGATGCCGCGAGCGCCTCGCGCCCGGCATAGATGAACACCGCGATCGCGATCGCCACCAAGACCACGACGGTCCAGCGGATCAGCCGCGCCAATGTCGCGGGAGCCGTCGACACGAACAGGCGGCCGAGGAGCCAGAGCAGTGCGAACGCGGCAACGCCGATGGCAATGCTGAGCAGCATGGGTCAGGCGCTCATAGACGCCGTCGGCGGCCGGTGACGGTACCGGCTCGTCGCTGCGGATCGTCGGATTCGGCGGAAAAGCGGTGGCATTGGGGTCAGTGGACGGATCGACAACGGTTTGCCACAATACCGGCCAACCCTCCCAAACGCACCCCCACGGAGACTCAGATGTTGACGAGAAAAGGCCTGCTCGCGCCCGCGTTCGCATTCGTCGCGGCGTCCGCCGTGATGGCCGCGCCGGCGCACGCCGGCCAGATGGTGATCGGCTTCGGCCCGGGCGGCGGCTACGACCTGTGGGGCCGCACCGTCGCGCGCCATTTCGAGAAGCACGTGCCCGGCAAGATCACGTACGTTCCGACGAACATGCCGGGCGCCGGCAGCTATAACGCGGCGAACTTCATCTACAACGTCGCGCCGAAGGACGGGACCGTCATCGGCATCATCGCCCGCGATGCGGCACTCGGCCCGCTCACCGGCGCTTCGGGCGCGCGCTTCGATGCGACGAAGCTCTCCTGGCTCGGCACCCCGACGACGGAGACCAACGTCTGCATCGCCAACGCGAACGCGGACGTGAAGACGGTCCAGGACCTCTATTCGAAGCAGCTCATCGTCGGCGACACCGGCGTCGGCACCGGTACCCACAGCTATCCGAAGGCGCTGGCCGCGATCCTCGACATGAAGTTCAAGATCATCGGCGGGTTCCCCTCGTCGTCCGACGTGTTCCTGGCGATGGAGCGCGGCGAGGTCGACGGCATCTGCGAAAGTCTCGACAGCGTCACCGGCAAGCGGCCCGAGTGGATTCCGCAGAAGAAGATCAATCTCATCTTCCAGGGCGGTGCCGAGAAGAACATGCACATCGCCGACGTGCCGTACATCCTCGATCTCGCCAAGACGCCTGAGCAGAAGGAGGCGATCAGCTTCCTCTACGCCGGTCAGGGCATCGGCCGTCCGTTCATCGCGCCGCCGGACCTCCAGCCCGGCAAGCTCGACATGCTGCGCAAGGCGTTCGACGAGACGATGAAGGATCCCGACTTCAAGGCCGACGCCGAGAAGCAGAAGCTCGACGTCGATCCCGAGGACGGGCCGCACCTCGAAGCCTTGATCAAGAAGATCTACGCGATGCCGAAGCCGATCGTCGAGCAAGTCGGCAAGCTGATCCAGTAGCGGTCTGCGACCGAGCAGCGAAGCCCCGCGGCCTGTGCCGCGGGGCTTTTCGTATCCGCGTACGGCCCGCCGATTTGCATCGTTGCCCGCACGGCGGTACCCTGACCGTTGGCGCGCATAGGCGCCTCAGACGCCGGACACACGTTGAGCACGACGAAGGAGGCAGGGAGCACCGTGGACGCGGGAGCGAAGAGCACGGCCGAATTGGCGGCCGGGGAACCAGCTTCGCCCTCCAACCGCACCCTCCTCGCCACCTACGCCGCCGGCCTCACGACCAACGCCCTTACGTTGATGATGAAGGTGGTGGTGCCCTTGTGGGCGCTCCGCCTCGAGATGTCGCCGACGATGATCGGCGTCGCCGTCGGCGCGGGCGGATTGCTGCCGTTCCTCCTGTCGATCCACGGCGGCGTCCTGATGGACAGGTTCGGAACGCGGCGCGTCAACGTGATCTTCGCGGTCGTCGCGACGGTCTCGGTGGCGCTGTTTCCGTTTCTGCCGTGGGTCTCCGCGGTCATCGCGCTACAACTCGTGGCGGGGCTTTCGAGCAACATCGGCTGGATGGGCGCTCAGGCTCTGATCGTCCAGTACGCGCCGGGCAACACGACCGCCATCGGCCGCTTCTCGATGGCGTCCCGCCTCGGAAACCTCGGCGCCCCGATTCTCACCGGCTTCGTCTGGGACGCGGTCGGGCCGATCGGGACCTTCCTGTTCGTCGCGCTCTGGCCGCTGCTCACGTTCGTCGCCCTGCTGCTGGTACCGCCCACGCACACCGACGTCGAGGGTCGCGGTCGGCGCGTCGGCATCCGTGACGTGCTGCCCCAGGTATCCGACTACCTCCAGGCGTTCGCGATGATCGCGATTCCGGCCGTCGCGTTCATTGTCGTGCTGACCTTCGTCCGCATCGCCTCGTCGGCCATCCAGGCATCGTTCTACGTCGTCTATCTCGAGAAGATCGGCCTCAGCGGCATCGTCATCGGCACGCTGATCGGCATCGGCGAAGGCTTCGGGATGTTCGGCGCCGGCGTCGCGGGATGGATCGAGAAGCGGCTCAAGCCGCACTGGACCCTGATCCTGTTCATTGCGATCTCGGTCGCCGCGGTGTGCGTCACGCCGTACGTCGGCGGCCTCACGGTTCTGCTCGTCCTTTTTTCCGCGATCCGCGGTAACGCGCAGGGGCTCAGCCAGCCGGTGATGTTCGCGATCCTGTCGCGCGCGGTCGATCCCCGCGAGCAGGGCCGCAGCATTGGCCTCAGGACCACCGCGAACCGCCTCGCGACGATGATCATTCCGCCCGCGATGGGCATCATCGTCGACGTCGCCGGTCTCGAGGCGTCGTTCTTGTGGATGGGCCTGTTTCTGGTCGGCATCTGCGTCGCCGTGGCGCTGGTCGTCCGTCGTCTGCCGGCATTTCAGGCATGACGGCAACCACCGCCTCACCCGACCCCGCGCGATCGCTGCGCGCCGCCTATGGGCTCGGACTGCTCGGCATCTCGCTGCTCGATCTTTACGCGCTGATCGTGCCGCTCTACGCGGTCCTGCTGGGCGCGTCGGCGACCGAGATCGGCGTCTTGATGGGGGCACGGTCGGTACTGCCAGCGGTCTTCTCCATCCACGGCGGCTCGTTGATGGACCGCCTCGGCACCCGCCGTGTGATGTTGACCTGCACCACGGCCGTCGCCGTCCTCGCCCTGATGTTCCCGGCAATCCCGTGGTTCCCGTCGCTTCTTGTGGTCCAGTTGCTGTCGGGCCTGTTCATCTCCTTCAACTGGATCGGCGCCCAGACGCTCGTTGCCCATATCGCCGACGGCGATGCCGGCCCGCTCGGAAAGTTCAATTTCATCTGCCGCTTCGGCACTATCGGAGCCCCGCTGATCGCCGGGTTCCTGTGGGACATCGGCGGCCCGTGGCCGACGTTCGGGATGATCGCGTCGTGGGCGGTGCTGATGCACGTCCTGATCCGCGTCATCCCCGAGCCGAATCCCGAGCTCGCCGCGGCGCCGCGTCCCTCGCTGGTGACCGTGCTGCCCCGGCTCTCCGACTACACCCGCTCGCTCGGCCTGATGCTGATCCCGGTCGTCGCCTTCACGGTGATCGTCTCCGGCTTCCGCAACGCGGCGACCTCGATCCAGAACTCGATCTACGTCATCTACCTCCAGGGTATCGGGCTCGACGGCACGATGATCGGCGTGCTGTTCGCCGCCCTCGAGATCACGACGGGGCTGGCCTCGCTCAACGTCAAGAGCATCCAGAAATTCGGCCATGCGGAAGCCATTCTGCTGATCACGACCGCGGCGACCATCGTCCTCATCGCGATCACTCCGTATCTCGGCGGCATCTTCGCGGTGCTCGTCGCCATGCAGTTGCTGCGCGGGGTCGCCCAGGGGTTCATGCAGCCGCTGATGTTCTCGATTCAGTCGAACGCCGTCGGCAAGGATTACCAGGGCGCCGTGGTCGGGCTCCGGGTCACGGCCAATCGCGTGTTCAGCGTCCTGCTGCCGCCGATCATGGGCTTCATCGCCGACACGGTCAGCCTGAACGCGAGCTTCGTCGTGACCGGCATCGCCCTTGTGCTGGGCTGCGCAGCACTCGGCTGGCTCGTCGCACGGCGTCCCGAGTTCCGGCTGAAGCAGTGACTGCCGCCGCCGCGAGCGCGCAGCCGACGCGCGGTCCCGTGTCGCCGCGGGTGAGCTGGGCCGCGTGGGCGATCGGCTTTTTCTGCGACAGCTACTCCGAGCTGTTCAACATCATCGTGCCGCTGTGGGCGATCTATCTGGGATTCTCGCCTCTTCAGATCGGGATCCTCGTCGGCACACGCTCGGTTCTCTCGTTCCTGCTCGCGATCCACGGCGGCGCGCTGACGGACCGGTTCGGCACCAAGCGCGTGCTCATGGTTCTCGCCGTCGTATCGACGATCAACCCGTTGCTGTTTCCCGCGCTGTCCTGGTTTCCGTTCCTCATCCTGCTGCAGATGCTCGGCGGCCTGGCCGGTTCGCTCGCCTGGGTCAGCGCCCAGGCGCTCGCGCTCCAGGTGAGCGCCGCGGACACCATTTTCGTGTCGCGATTCGCGTTTGCGGCACGCGTCGGCACCACGCTGGCGCCGGCCACCATCGGATTCCTGTGGGACCGGGCGGGCGTGTGGCCGTCGTTCATCGCCACCAGCATCTGGGGCGGGATGTTCCTCGCCGCCGCGCTGCTGATCCCCGCCGGCGCCATCGTTCAGGAGACCGAGAACGGAAAACCGCGGCGGGTCACTCTCAAGTCGCTGATGCCGCGATTGTCCGATTACGTCGGCGCGTTCAGCCTGCTGGCGATTCCTTCGGTCGTGTTCGTGGTGGCCGTCTCGCTGGTGCGCATCTGCTCGACGAACATCCAGAGCTCGTTCTACATCGTCTACCTCGAGCAGATCAGCTTTCCCGGCACCCTGATCGGCAGTCTGCTCACGATCGGCGCGGTCAGCGCCGGAATTGGCACGCTGCTCGCCGGCCCGGCCGAGCGGCTGATGCCGCCGAAATGGATGTATCTCGGGGCCGTCGCACTCTCGATCGTCTTCATCTGCGTGACCCCGTTGCTCGGCACCTGGTACCCAGTCCTCGCCGTCTTCATCGCCCTGCGGGGATTTTTCCAGGGCCTGAGCGGGCCGATCATGTTCACGTATCTCTCCCGGTCGGTGAAACCCACCGAGCAGGGCCTCAGCATCGGGCTGCGCTCGACCGCCAATCGCGTCGCCGCCATGGCGATGCCGATGATCATGGGCGCGGCCGCTGACATCTTCAGCGTCGCGGTGAGCTTCTACGTCATGGCCTTCATCTTTCTCGCGATCCTGGGCGGCGTCGCCGTCTGGGTGCGCGGACGGGCCATGTCATAGCTGGTCGCCTTGACCGGACCGTCTACGGGCCTACAGTGCTCCACCGCAAACGATGGACCTTCCCGTGGCCGACTCCTCCTCCTCCTCCACCTCGTTGTTCTCGATCCCTCCTGAGCGCCGCCTGCCCGTTCACGGCGGAGACACCACCTGGGCCACCACCCGGTTCGGCGAACCCGCCGGCGGCTGGCTCGACCTGTCGACCGCCATCAACCCCGAGGCGTATCCCGTGCCGGAGATTCCGGCCGAGCTGTGGCACCGGCTGCCGACCAGTGGCGACCTGAACGCTCTGGTCACCGCTGCCGGCGAGGCTTACGGAGCACCGGCCGAGGCCATCGTCGCCTCCGGCGGCAGCGAGGCCGTGCTCACGTTGCTTCCGCGCCTGCTCGCGCCGACGAAGGTCGCGGTGCTCAGCCCTGGATACGGGAGTCACATGACGGCGTGGAAAGCCGCCGGGCACCGCATCCAGGCGATGCCCGCCGACAACGTCACCGCCCAGCGCCTCGGCGAGACGCGCATCCTGGTGGTCGGCAACCCCAACAACCCTGACGGCGCCCGCTTCGCGCCGGATCTTCTGCTGTCGATTGCCGATCAGCTCTCGCAGCAAGGCGGGCTTCTCGTCGTCGACGAGGCGTTCGCGGACGGCGATTCCGCGTCGAGCATCGCTCGTCACGCCGGCCGCGAAGGCCTGCTGGTGTTCCGGTCGATCGGCAAATTTTACGGAGTTCCCGGAGCGCGGGTCGGCTTCGCGCTCGCTGCACCGCGCCTCGGCGCGGCCCTGCGCGAGGGCCTCGGCGCCTGGCCGGTAAGCACGCCGGCGTGCCGGATCGCTACCGCCGCGCTCCAGGACTCCGGCTGGCGCGAGACTGCGATTGCGCGCGTGAGGCAGCGCGGAGAGGCGCTCGACCGGGCTCTCGAGAAGGCCGATCTGCCGGTGTTCGGCGGCACGCTCCTGTTCCGTCTGGTGCGCCACAGCGCGGCGCGGACGCTTTTCAACCGGCTCGGCGAGCAGGGCGTCCTGGTTCGTGCCTTCACCGAGCGTTCGGAGTGGCTGCGTTTCGGCATCCCCGACGAAGCCGGGCTCCCGCGGCTGGCCGCAGCGCTGGAAAAGGCGCGCGGGGACTGACCGATGCTCGCGCTGCTCGTCCAGTCGTTCGTCACCTTCTTCGTGGTGATCGATCCCATCGGCATGGCGCCGGTGTTCGCCGCCATCACCCGGGGCGAGACCGAGGACTACCGCCACCAGATGGCGAAACGCGGCACCGTCATCGCGACCGTCGTGCTGGTGCTGTTCGCGGCGGGCGGCGAGTCATTTCTCAACGTTCTCGGCATCACCATGCCGGCGTTCCGGATCGCGGGCGGAATCCTGCTGTTTCTCGTGGCACTCGACATGCTGTTCGCACACGACACGCCGCTGCGGCGAACCAGCGAGACCGAAGAGGAAGAGGCCGAACGCAAGCGGGACATCTCGGTCTTCCCGCTCGCGATCCCGCTGATCGCCGGGCCCGGCGCGCTGACCTCCGTGGTCCTGCTGATGGGCGCTGCCGGTGGCAACCTGCTGCGCCAGGGCATCGTGCTCCTCGTGCTGGTGGGGGTGATGGGGTCCCTGCTGCTGGCGCTGCTGCTGACGACGCGGATGATGCGCTACCTCGGCGTCACAGGCGTCAACGTGGTGACCCGATTCTTCGGCCTCGTCCTCGCCGCGCTCGCGGTCCAGTTCGTCATCGACGGCGCCCGCGAGGCGTTCTCGCTATAACAGCCCGAGGCGCTGCAGCTCGTCCGCGACTTCAGGCGGCAGCTTGGCCGCACCCGCCCCGGCCTGCTTGAGGTCGGGCGGCGCGTCGTTCGACTCGAGATACCGCCACCCCTGCATCGCGCCGCGCGGTGCGGGCACCGTCGGGATCGGCGGGAACGCCAGCGTCAGGCCGCAGCGCGGCTTGCCGTTGCGCCCGACCGCGGGCCCGATCGCGACGATCGGCTGGCGCGCGCGGATCGCGCCCTTGAAGATCCAGTAGATCGAGCCGCCGTCCAGCACCTCGTCCGCGCGCTTGGGCGTGTTGCGTGTCCGATGCTCGAACAGCAGCATGCCCTTCTTGCGGACGCAACGCGCCTTCTGCCGCTCGATCAGTTCGTCGAGCGAGCCGCATCCAGCCGCCATCTTGAGGAGATGGACCGTCACGCTGTTACCAGGGCATCTCCCGGCCCTGATAGTCGAAGAACCGACCGGTGTCGTTGATCGTCACCTTCGCCAGCACCGCGCGCATGCCGCGCACCGACTCCGGCGCTTCGAGCGGAGCGTTGGGTCCGCCCATGTCGGTCTTCACCCAGCCGGGATGAAGGACGACCGAGGTGATGCCGCGCGGCTTGAGATCGACCGACAGACTCTTGAAGACGGCGTTAAGGGCCGCCTTCGACGAGCGGTACGCGTAATACCCGCCGCTCGAATTGTCGGCGATCGAGCCCATGAGGCTGGTCACCGCCGCGACCACCTTGCGCTTGCCGGCGGCGATGCGAGGCAGCAGCGCGTCGGTCAGATGCATCGGCCCGATCGAGTTGATCCGGAACACGTCGAGCCAGGCGGCGTAGTCCATCTTGCCGAGGCTCTGGGCCTTGCCGTAGACGCCGGCGTTGTTGATCAGGATGTCGATCGGCTCGTTGGCGAGCGCGTCCGCCAGGGCGCGGATCGAGCCACCGTCGGCGACGTCGAGCGCGACGACACGGACGTCGCCCTTCACTGCCTTGAGCGCGGAGGCGCTTCCCGGATCGCGGCACGCGGCGATGACGCGGTCGCCGTCGGCGGCATATTGGCGGACGAACTCGAGGCCGAGGCCCCGGGAGGCCCCCGTGATCACGATGGTCGCCATGTCGCCCTCCTTCGCTGCCGCCCACATGATACGGCGACCGCCGCGGATCCACGATCCGTAGCGGCCGTCCGGACGCGTCAAGCCCCGCTGGAAACGACTAGGGCCCGATCCGACGGTCGGGCCCCAGCAGGGTCTCATTACCTATATTGGTGCGGTCGAGAAGACTCGAACTTCCACGGTGTTTCCACCACAGCGACCTCAACGCTGCGCGTCTACCAGTTCCGCCACGACCGCATGTCCGGGTAGTATGCGGGCGCCAGGGCGTCGGCCCGGGCGCCAGGGACTGAGGGGATACCAAATGGCCCGGGGCAGCGCAAGGGCGCTCTCCTCGTTGATTTTTCACGGCTTGGAGCGGTGATGAGCACGCCGGATGCAGCCCCTCGGACCGGCCCCAAAACGGTGCTGTGGCACCGGTCGCCGGGCCTCGTGCCCTACCCCGAGGCGACCGCGGCGATGGAGCGTCGCGCCCGTGCGGTCCGCGACGGCGCCGCCCCCGAGCTCCTGTGGTTTCTCGAGCATCCGCCGCTATACACCGGCGGAACATCGGCCGCCGACGACGAGCTCCTCGCGCCGGGACGGTTTCCCGTCTACCGCACCGGCCGCGGCGGGCGGTTCACCTACCATGGACCCGGCCAGCGCGTGGGCTATGCGGTGATGGACCTGCGCCGCCCCGGCCCGCCCGACGTCCGGCGCTATGTCTCCGATCTCGAATCCTGGTTGATCGCAGCCCTCGCGCGGCTCGGCGTCACCGGCGAGCGTCGAGACGGGCGCATCGGCATCTGGGTCCGGACGGGTGGCGGCGAAGCGAAGATCGCGGCACTCGGCGTCCGCATCAGCCGCTGGGTGACCACTCACGGGATCGCCCTCAACGTCGCTCCGGACCTCTCCCACTTCGGCGGGATCGTTCCGTGCGGCATCGCCCAGTACGGCGTCACGTCGCTCAAGGCATTGGGCGCCGAGACCGACATGGCCAAGGTGGACGACGCGCTGCGGACGACGTTCGAGGACGTCTTCAACGCGCGCCTGACCGAGGGCGCCGACCCACTGAGCGAAGCGGACTCTCTTCAGACCGTCGGCATCTGAAGGAACTCGGCGCCGGTCTCGTCCTCGTCCGGCGCGTACTCGCCGGGAATCTCGATCACCCGGCTGACCTCGGCCTTGGGCGGCCCCTTGCGGCATGCCGCCACCATCTCGCGCAGCACCGAACGGGGGCCGACGAACACCGCCTCCACCGTGCCGTCGGAGCGGTTCCGCACCCAGCCGCGCAGGGCGCGCTTCGTCGCCTCCTGGACTATCCACTTGCGGAAGAAAACGCCCTGCACCCGTCCGTGAATACGGACGTGGACGGCATCGATCTCGTCGGCTGCGTTCATGAGCTGGTCTCGCGCTGGTCCTTGAGCAGCTTCAAGAAGCGCTCGGCGAGCATCAGGTCCTCGGCGCGCAGGCGCCGCCGGTCCAACGCTTCCGCGTCCTCGCCCCATTGCTCGTTCTGGAACGATTCGTCGAGGTCGGCCAGCGCGGCGGCCTCGGCGGCGTTGATCCGCCCCGCCGCGAGCGCGAGCCCGATCACGAGAGAGCCCGCCGTCTGCACGGCGAGGCCGAGTCCCGCGAGCGTGAACGGATCGAGCCGCGCGAGCACGGAGCCGAGCGCATCGAGTGCTTCGCGCGGCTGCGACTGCGGCATGACGCCTTCAACGACGGCCAGCCGTGCGCCGTAGGTCTCCGCGAGCCAGTCGAGCAGCGGCTGCCACGACGAATCCTGCCGGCCACGGAGCGCCGGCACGCCACCGACCCGGTAGCAGACAAGATCGGTTTCGGCGAAGGCGAGCAGCGCATCGCGCGTCGCGGCGCTTCCCGGACCGATGCGGTCAATGGCGGTCGCCGCGAGGCGCGTCAGCCCCATGGTGTCGATGCGGGGACGGCCGAGGCGCCCGCCGTTGCGCACCAGCATGAGCTCGGCCGCGATCGCATCGGCGAGCGTGTGGGTCGGTACGAGGAGATCGGCACCGGCCGGAGTCCGCCACGGCCGCACCCCGGCGCGCAGCCGGAACCCACCTTGGACAGGCTCGACGGTGACCGGCGGCAGCGGCTTGGAGGGTTTCGGAACCTCGCTCATCGCACCTTCTCGGTGCCGAGTTCGGCAAACGGATCCTGAGGCGCCTCCTTAGGATCGAATCCGAACGCCTTGAAGGTGTTCGCCATATGCGGCGGCAGTGACGCGGCCGCACGGACACGCCGTCCATCGGGGCCCTCCAATGCGATCGACCGCGCGTGCAGGTGAAGGCGCTTGGCGATGCCCGGGCCTTCGATAAAGGCGGAACGGCCGCCGTACTTTCCGTCACCGACGATCGGCGTGCCCAGCGCGGCGCAGTGAGCGCGCAACTGATGGGTGCGGCCGGTGACCGGCAGCAGGGCGACCCAAGATGCGCGGCCCGCGGCACGGTCGAGCACGGTGTAGTACGTCACCGCCCGTTTCCCCGCATCCTCGTCCTCGATCATCTTCTCGCCGGCGGGGCCCGGAAGTTTCGCGAGCGGGATGTCGATGCGGCCGCGCGCGGGCTTCGGGACCCCCTGCAGCACCGCCCAATAGACCTTCTCGGTCTCGCGTGCGCGGAACGCGGCGGTCAGCCACTTGGCCGCGCGCGACGACCGGGCCAACACCAGCACGCCGGACGTATCCCGGTCGAGCCGGTGCACGAGCTTGGGGCGCTCCTTGGCCTCGAAGCGGAGTCCATCCAGCATCGAATCGACGCTCTGGTCGATGCCGGTGCCACCCTGCACCGCGAGCCCGGCGGGCTTGTCGATGATCAGCACGTCGGCGTCGCGGTAGAGCACCGCGTTGCGCAGGGCCTCGACAGCCTTGGTATCCGGCGCACGCTTCGGCGCGGGCGCGGGCGCGCGCGGCACGAGATCCTTCTCGTCGAGCGGAGGAACCCGGATCTGCATGCCGGCGGCGAGCCGCAGCGCGCCGTCGGCACGCTTGCCGTCGACGCGGACCTGGCCGGTCCGCAGCAGCTTCGAGAGCCGGCCGTGCCCCATGCCGGGGAAGCGCCGCCGGAACCAGCGATCGAGCCGCAGCTCCGCCTCGTCGGGCGATACCGAAAGTGTCTGAACGCCGGTCATGCCGCGACGAACCGGATGAAGCAATGGCGCAAACGTGGGCCGATCGCATGATGAACGAAGATGCCGCCGCGGAATTCCGTGCAGCACGCCACGGGTGTCGGGCGGGTCATCAATTCCCTTCCCCTCCCACGCGCTTGCGGCGGAGCTCCGCCCACCGCGCGAGCCGCTCGCCGATCTCGCGCTCATAGCCGCGCTGGGTGGGCCGGTAGTATGTCTCGCGCTTCATTCCGTCCGGGAAGTAGTTCTGTCCCGAGAATGCCTCCGGCGCCGCGTGATCGTAGGCATAGCCCTCGGCGTACCCGAGTTCGCGCATGAGCTTGGTCGGGGCGTTACGGATGTGAAGCGGCGGCTCGAGCGATCCGGTACGCTTCGCCGCCGCCCACGCCTCGCCCGCGGCGGCGTACAGCGCGTTCGATTTCGGGCAGGTGGCGAGATAGACGGTGAGCTGGACGATGGCGAGTTCGCCCTCCGGCGAACCGAGCGTCTCGTAGGCGTCGCGCGCGGCGAGCGCCTGCACCAGAGCTTGCGGATCGGAGAGGCCGACGTCCTCCGACGCGAAGCGGATCAGCCGCCGCGCGACGTAAAGCGGGTCCTCGCCGCCGGTCAGCATCCGCGCGAGCCAGTAGAGCGCGGCATCGGGATCGGAGCCGCGCAGCGACTTGTGCAGGGCGCTGATCAGGTTGTAGTGGCTCTCGCGCGACTTGTCGTAGACCGGGGCGCGACGCTGCACCGCCGCCATCAGCCCCTTGCTGTCGAGCGGCGGATCGCCGGCCGCGCGCTTCAGCGCGAACAGTTCCTCGGCGAGATTGATGAGGTAACGACCGTCGCCGTCGGCGAGCGCCCGCAAGGCCGCGCGCGCCTCGGCATCGAGGGGCAGCTTGCGACGCTCCGCCGCCTCGGCGCGGACCAGAATCTCCTCGAGCGCGGCGTCGTCGAGCCGCTTCAGCACGAACACCTGGCAGCGCGACAGCAGCGCGGCGTTGAGTTCGAACGACGGGTTCTCGGTCGTCGCGCCGACGAGGATCACCGTGCCGTCTTCCACATACGGCAGGAAGCCGTCCTGCTGGGCGCGGTTGAAGCGATGGATCTCGTCGACGAACAGCAGCGTGCCCTGGCCCATGCCGCGCCGCGACCGCGCCGCCTCGAACACGCGCTTGAGATCGGCGACGCCGGAGAACACCGCCGAGAGCGCCTCGAAGTGGAGATCGGTGCCCGCCGCGAGCAGGCGGGCGATCGTCGTCTTGCCGCAGCCCGGCGGGCCCCACAGGATCATCGACGCGAGGCGCCGGGCCTCGACCATCCGCCGGATCGGCATGCCCGGCCCGAGCAGATGGTCCTGCCCGACGACCTCGCCCAACGCCCGGGGGCGGAGGCGGTCCGCCAGCGGCCTTGGGGCATCCTTTTCGAACAGCGTGCTCATTGGCGGACGGTCATTGCAGAGGCGGACATAGCACTGACGGACATTGCACAGACAGGGGCGCGGGGTGCCAAGGCTACCACGGGCGGGCTCCGGGGTGTCCCAGGCCCGCCGCGCGTCGGGCCCGGCGTGGGACACCCGCCGATCCGGATTTCCCCCGCGACTCAACGAAGTAGAAAGCCACCCGGCCTTCTGTCCCACTGTCCCACCGCAGGCATTTGGGACACCTGGGACAGTTGGGACACTTTTGCACAGGCGGCCCAAGGGCGTCCCCGCAGGCGCAAAAAAGGCCGCCCGGAGGCGGCCTTTTCCGCAACTCAAGGGCTCGCAGCCTAGGCGCTGGCAGCGGCCTCGGCGGCCTTCTGCTGCTCGGCGACGCGGGCCTTGTCGGCCGCGCCCTTCGCCGCGGGGTCGCGTTCGACGAACTCGACCACCGCCATCGGCGACTGGTCGCCGTAGCGGAACCCGGCCTTCAGCACCCGGGTGTAGCCGCCGTTGCGCTTGGCGAAGCGCGGCGCCAGCGTATCGAACAGCTTGGCCGCGAGCTTGGCGTCGCCGAGGACGGCGATCGCCTGCCGGCGGGCATGCAGATTGCCGCGCTTGCCGAGCGTGATGAGCTTGTCGGCGAGAGGCTTCAGGTCCTTCGCCTTCGGCAAGGTGGTGGTGATCTGCTCGTGCTGCACCAGGGCGGCGACGAGGTTGTTGAACATCGCCTTGCGGTGGGCACTGGTGCGGTTGAGCTTGCGACCGCTCAGACGGTGACGCATGACACTTCCTCTCGCGACTGACGCGGCTTAGTAGGGTTCCTCGAGGCGCTTCGCCAGGTCCTCGATGTTCTCGGGCGGCCAGCCCGGGATCTGCATCCCGAGGTGGAGGCCCATCGACGACAGCACCTCTTTGATCTCGTTCAGCGACTTGCGGCCGAAGTTCGGGGTGCGAAGCATCTCCGCCTCGGTCTTCTGCACCAGGTCGCCGATGTAGATGATGTTGTCGTTCTTCAGGCAGTTCGCCGAACGGACCGAGAGCTCGAGCTCCTCGACCTTCTTGAGAAGGTTGCGGTTGAACGGCAGCTCCTCGGCGTGCTCGCCCTTCTCCTCGACCTTCGGCTCCTCGAAGTTGATGAAGAGCTGGAGCTGGTCCTGGAGGATGCGGGCCGCGAGCGCGACGGCGTCCTCGGGCGTCACCGTGCCGTCGGTCTCGACGTCGAGCGACAGCTTGTCGTAGTCGGTGACCTGGCCGACGCGGGTGTTCTCGACGCGGTACGCGACCTTGCGCACCGGGCTGTAGAGCGCATCGACCGGGATCAGGCCGATCGGCGCGTCCTCGGGACGGTTCTGCGAGGCCGGAACGTAGCCCTTACCCGAGTTGACCGTCATCTCCATGTTGATCTTGGCGCCCTGGTCGAGCGTGCAGATCACCAGGTCCTTGTTGAGGATCTCGATGTCGTGGCCGACCTCGATCTGGCCGGCGCGCACCTCGCCCGGACCGGTGGCCTTCAGCGCGATGCGCTTCGGGCCGTCGCCGTGCATGCGGATGGCGAGCGACTTGATGTTCAGGACGATGTCGGTCACGTCCTCACGGACGCCCGGGATCGACGAGAACTCATGGAGAATGCCCTCGATCTGGATCGAGGTCACCGCCGCACCCTGGAGCGACGACAGCAGAATGCGCCGCAGCGCGTTGCCGAGCGTCAGGCCGAATCCGCGCTCGAGCGGCTCGGCGACGATCGTGGCGCGGCGCGCGGGCTCGCTGCTCGCCTGGATATCGAGCTTGCTCGGCTTGATCAATTCGGTCCAATTCTTCTGAATCACGAGCGTGTCCTCGTTGTCGCAGCGGACCATTCCGCATTGCCTACTGGCGGCGAGCGCCGCCGAACCTGGTGACGGGGCAGCGCCCCGCCGAAAAACGCAAAACGCTGAAGCGAACGGGCGCCGGTCAGACCCGGCGCCGCTTCGGCGGCCGGCAGCCGTTGTGCGGCACCGGCGTCACGTCACGGATCGACGTGATGGTGAAGCCGACCGACTGCAGCATGCGCAGCGCCGACTCACGGCCCGAGCCCGGTCCCTTGACCTCGACCTCGAGCGTGCGCATGCCGTGCTCCATCGCCTTGCGACCGGCGTCCTCCGCGGCCATCTGCGCCGCGTACGGAGTCGACTTGCGCGAACCCTTGAAACCCTTCGAGCCCGAGGACGACCACGCGATGGTGTTGCCCTGGGCGTCGGTGATCGTGATCACCGTGTTGTTGAACGTGGCGTTCACGTGCGCCACGCCCGACGTGATGTTCTTGCGCTCGCGGCGACGGGGACGCGCGGCGGCGGTATCGGCGGCCTTTACCATGACGACATAACCCTCGGACTTAGACGACCTTCTTCTTGCCGGCGATCGGCTTCGCCGGGCCCTTGCGCGTGCGCGCGTTCGTGTGGGTGCGCTGACCGCGCACCGGCAGGCCCTTGCGATGGCGCAGGCCGCGGTAGGTGCCGAGGTCCATGAGCCGCTTGATGTTCATCGCGGTCTCGCGACGCAGATCGCCCTCGACGCGGTAGTCGTGGTCGATCGCCTCGCGGATGCGGATGACTTCGTCTTCGGTGAGCTGGTTGACGCGGCGCTCCGCGGGAATCCCGAGCTTCGCGCAAATTTCCTTCGCGCGGTGCGGACCGATGCCGAAAATGTAGGTCAGCCCGATCTCGACCCGCTTCTCAGTAGGAATGTTTACGCCAGCGATGCGCGCCAAGGGAAAGACTCCCGTCTAGACGTTGAAAAACCCGGGGAAATCGGCCCGGGCTGCGAGGAGCCCGGGATTATAGGAAAAACCGATCCCCAGTCAACCTTTTAAGCCCGAATTATGCCTTCCCGAGAGCCGCCTCGATTTGGCGGAAAACCTCGGGAATCTCGGCCATTCCGTCGACCTGTGACAGCAGCCCCTTGCGCCCGTAATAGGCCGACAGCGGAGCCGTCTGCTCGTGATAGGCCTTGAGCCGGGCCGAGACCGTTTCCGGGCGGTCGTCCTTGCGGCGAACGAATTCCTTGCTGCCGCAGACGTCGCACACGCCGGGGGTCTTCGGTGGCTTGAAGGTGTCGTGGTAACCGGCGCCGCACTTCGCGCAGGCGAACCGCCCGGCGATGCGCTTGACCAATTCGTTGTCGTTCACCTTGAGCTCGACGACACGGTCGAGCTTGAGACCCTTGCTCGCCAGCATCTTGTCGAGCGCCTCGGCCTGGCCCGTGGTGCGCGGAAACCCGTCGAGGATGAAACCTTTGGCGCAGTCGGGCTTGGAGATCCGGTCCGAGATCATCTCGATCATGATCTCGTCGGGGACGAGCTGCCCCGCTTCCATGATCGCCTTGACCTTCTTGCCGAGGTCCGACCCCGACGCGACCGCGGCACGCAGCATGTCGCCGGTCGACAGTTGAATGACTCCGTGGCGCTGCTTCAGGAGCTCGGCCTGGGTGCCCTTGCCGGCGCCCGGCGGTCCGAGAAGGATCAGGTTCATCCGTTCCGCCCGCGCAGCTTCGACTTCTTGATCAGGCCTTCGTACTGGTGCGCGAGCAGGTGCGACTGGATCTGCGCGACCGTATCCATCGTCACGGTGACGACGATCAGGAGGCTGGTGCCGCCGAAGTAGAACGGCACCGACAGGCGCGAGATCAGGATCTCCGGGATCAGGCTGATGACGATCAGGTACGCGGCGCCGACCACGGTGAGGCGGGTCAGCGTGTGGTCGAGGTAGTCGGCGGTGTTCTTGCCGGGACGAATGCCGGGGATGAAGCCGCCGTACTTGCGCAGGTTCTCGGCCGTCTCGTTCGGGTTGAAGACGACGGCGGTGTAGAAGAACGCGAAGAACGCGATCATCGCCGAGTAGAAGATCAGATACAGCGGTCGGCCATGGCCGAGCTGCGCCGTGATCAGCGTCAGCCACTCGGGACCGCCGTTGGCGTTGAAGCTCGCGATCGTCGTCGGCATCAGCAGCAGCGACGAGGCGAAGATCGGCGGAATGACGCCCGAGGTGTTGATCTTGAGCGGCAGGTGCGACGCCTCGCCGCCGTACATGCGGCCGCCGACCTGGCGCTTGGGATACTGGATCAGGATGCGGCGCTGGGCGCGCTCCATGAACACGACGAACGCGACGATCGCGACCACCATCGCCAGGAGGACGAGGATCAGCGCCGGCGACAGCGCACCGGTGCGGCCGAGCTCGAGGGTAGCGACGAGCGCGTTCGGCAGGTTGGCGACGATGCCGGCGAAGATGATCAGCGAGATGCCGTTGCCGACGCCGCGGGCGGTGATCTGCTCACCGAGCCACATCAGGAACAGCGTGCCGGCGACCAAGGTGATGACCGCGCTGCCGCGGAACATCATGCCCGGATCGTGGACGACCGCGCCCGCCGTCGACGACAGGCCCTCGAGGCCGACGGCGATGCCGTAGGCCTGGAACGCGGCGAGCACCACCGTCACGTAGCGCGTGTACTGGTTGATCTTGCGGCGGCCGGTCTCGCCCTCCTTCTTGAGGGCCTCGATGCGCGGCACGACGCTCGTCATGAGCTGCAGGATGATCGACGCCGAGATGTACGGCATCATGTTGAGGGCGAACACCGTCATGCGCCCCAGCGCGCCGCCCGCGAACATGTCGACCATGCCGAGCAGACCGCTCTGCTGCTGGTGGAAAATGTCGGCGAGGATCTGCGGATCGATGCCCGGCACCGGGATGTAGGTGCCGACGCGGTACACGAGCAGCACCGCCAGCGTGAACCAGATCCGCTTCTTCAGCTCGGTCGCCTTGGCGAAGGCGCCGATGTTGATGTGTGCGGCGAGTTGCTCGGCGGCGGATGCCATCGGAGTCCTCTCTGGACCGCGCACGACGGCGGGCGCGTCGCGCCCGCCGGTCGCTCACGTCCTGCTTAAGCCTGCGCGGGCGCGGCGGGCTCGGCCGCGGGCGTCTTCTTCTTTTTCCCGCCGACGCGACGGCCGCGGGTGTGGCGCGGCGGCCGCTCCGCCTTCGGCGGAATCAGCACGTTGACGGTGCCGCCGGCGGCCTCGACGGCCGCCTTCGCAGTCTTGGTCGCGCCGGTGACGGTGATCGTCAGCTTCGCCTTGATCTCGCCGCCGCCGATGAGACGCACGCCGTCGCGAAGGTTCTTCACCAGCCCCGCCTCGGCAAGCGCCGCGAAGTCGACCGGCTTGCCGGCGTCCAGACGGCCGGAATCCACCGCCTGCTGCAGACGGCCCGGCGTGACCTCGGCGTAGTGCTGAACCGTCGGGTTGTTGAACCCGCGCTTCGGCACGCGCCGATGGATCGGCATCTGGCCGCCTTCGAACCCGTTGATCGAGACGCCGGTGCGGGCCTTCTGGCCCTTCACGCCGCGTCCGCCGGTCTTGCCGCGGCCGGAACCGATGCCGCGGCCGATACGACGGCGGGACTTGCGGGCGCCCTCGTTATCCCTGATTTCGTTGAGCTTCATGTGCTACCTCGCTCGCCCCTAGCGCACGTCTTCGACGCGCACGAGGTGGCCGACCTTGACCAGCATTCCGCGCACGTCGGGCGTATCGATCAGCACGCGCGAGCGGTTCATCTTGTTGAGGCCGAGACCGATCAGGGTCGCGCGCTGGTCGGCGCGGCGCTTGATCGGGCTGTGGATCTGGGTGACCCGGATCTGCTTCTGGGTCGCGCCCGACTTCTTGTCAGCCATCGTCGTTCCTCGTTCCTAACGCGAGCGCTACTCGGCGCGCTCGGCGGCCTTTTCGCTGCGACCCAGCACCTCGTTGACCTTCTTGCCGCGCTTCGCCGCGATGGCGCGCGGGGTGTTGAGGCTCTGGAGGGCGGCGAAGGTCGCCTTGATCATGTTGTGCGGATTGGACGTGCCGACCGACTTCGTCACCACGTCGTGGATGCCGCAGGTCTCGAACACGGCGCGCATCGGGCCGCCGGCGATGATGCCGGTGCCCGCCGGGGCGGCGCGCAGAACCACCCGGCCGGCGCCGAAGTGGCCGACGACGTCGTGGTGGAGCGTACGCCCCTCGCGGATCGGCACGCGGATCAGGTTGCGCTTGGCATGCTCAGTCGCCTTGCGGATCGCCTCCGGCACCTCGCGCGCCTTGCCGGCGCCGTAGCCGACGCGGCCCTTGGTGTCGCCGACGACGACGAGGGCGGCGAAGCCGAACCGACGGCCGCCCTTCACCACCTTGGCGACGCGGTTGATGCTGACGAGCTTGTCGACGAGCTCGGGCTCGTCGCGGTCACCGCGCTCGCCACGCTCGCGGCCGGGATTATTGGATTTCGGCGATCGCGCCATCATTCACCTCTAGAACTGCAGACCGCCCTCACGGGCGGCGTCGGCGAGGGCCTTGACCCGGCCGTGGAACAGATAACCGCCGCGGTCGAACACCACGGCCGTGACGCCGTTGGCGACCGCGCGCTGGGCGACGAGACGGCCGACGGCGGCCGCGGCGTCCTTATCGGCGCCGGTCTTGACCTGGCCCTTGACGTCCTTGTCGAGGGTCGAGGCGGCGGCGAGCGTCTTGCCGGCGACGTCGTCGATGACCTGGGCGTAGATGTGACGCCCGGAGCGGAACACAGTCAACCGTGCCCGGCCGTGGCCGCGCGTCTTGACCTGGAACCGGGTGCGGGCCTTGCGCCGCGCGAAGAGAGCCTTGGGTTTCGACATGGCGTCCTACTTCTTCTTGCCTTCTTTGCGGCGGATCGTCTCATGCTCGTACTTGATGCCCTTGCCCTTGTAGGGCTCCGGCTTGCGGTACGAGCGGATCTTCGCGGCGACCTGGCCGACCTTCTGCTTGTCGGCCCCCGAGATCGAGATCGAGGTCGGCTTGTCGCACTTGATGGTGATCCCTTCCGGGATCGGGAACTGGACCTCGTGCGAGAAGCCGAGCTGCAGGTTCAGGTTCTTGCCCTGGACCGCGGCGCGATAGCCGACGCCGTTGATCTCGAGCCCGACCGTGTAGCCGGTCGACACGCCCCTGACCATGTTGTTGATCATGTTCCGGGACATGCCCCAGGCCATGCGGGTGCGCTTGGTCTCGTTCAACGGACGGACCCACACCTTGTCGCCCTCGAGCTCCGGCTTCACGTCGCGGCTCACGACCATGCTGAGCTGGCCGTTCTTGCCCTTCGCGGTCACCTGCTGACCGGCGATCGTGACGGTGACGCCGCTCGGGACCTTCACCGGATTTCTACCAACGCGTGACATGTCTTTCCTCCTGGCTCAGGCCTAGAACACCTGGCACAGAACCTCGCCGCCGACGTTCAGCGCGCGAGCGTCGTTGTCCGACAGAACCCCGCGCGGGGTCGACAGGACGGCGATGCCGAGGCCGCTGTAGGGGCGGTGCAAGTCCTTGATCTTCGAATAGACGCGGCGGCCCGGCTTGGAGACGCGCTTGATCTCCTTAATGACCGGAGTGCCCTCGTGATACTTGAGCTCGATCTGGAGCTCGGAAATGCCCGGCGAGACCTCGCTCCGCGAGTAGCCGCGGATGTAGCCTTCCTTCTTGAGGACCTCGAGCACGTTCTCCCGCAAACTGGAGGCGGGCGACGTGACCGTATCCATGCGCCGACGCTGCGCGTTGCGGATACGCGTCAGGAGATCGCCGAGCGGATCGCTCATGGCCATAATCTATACCCTCCTTACCAGCTCGCCTTCACCACGCCGGGCAGTTGACCCGACGAGGCCAGGTCACGCAGCGCGATGCGGCTGAGCTTGAACTTGCGGAAATTGCCGCGCGAGCGGCCGGTCAGCTCGCAGCGCAGCCGGATGCGCGTCTTCGAGCCGTTCCGCGGAAGCTGCGCGAGCTTCAGATGAGCGGCAAACCGCTCCTCCGGCGCGAGCTTCTTGTCGCGGGTCATGGCCTTCAGCTTGGCGCGGCGCGCGGCGAACTTCTTCACCAACTGCTGACGCTGCTTGTTGCGTTCGATCGACGAGGTTTTCGCCATAAGTGTGAGCCCTCCGGCCCTAGTTGAGGAACGGCATGTCGAAGGCCTTCAGAAGCGCCTTGGCTTCCTTGTCCGTCTTCGCCGTCGTCACGATGGTGATGTCCATGCCCCGGATCTGGTCGACCTTGTCGTAGTCGATCTCCGGGAAAACGATCTGCTCCTTGAGGCCGAGCGAGTAGTTGCCGCGGCCGTCGAAGCTGTTGCCGGGGACGCCGCGGAAGTCGCGGACGCGCGGCAGCGCGATGTTGATGAGCCGGTCGAGGAATTCGTACATCCGCTCGCGGCGCAGCGTCACCTTGCAGCCGATGCGCTGGTTCTCGCGCAGCTTGAAGTTCGCGATCGCCTTGCGCGAGCGGGTGATCAGCGGCTTCTGGCCGGAGATCTGCGCGAGCTCGGCGGCGGCCGCGTCGATGCGCTTGCCGTCCGCGGCGGCCTCGCCGACGCCCATGTTGATGACGATCTTCTCCAGCTTCGGAACCTCCATCGGGTTCGCGTAGCTGAACTCCTTCATCAGCGACGCCTTGACCTTCTCGTCGTAGCGCTGCTTGAAACGGGGGATGTATTTGTCCGCCATGGTCCTGCTCACCGGTCGATGACTTCGCCGGAGCGGCGCGCAACGCGCACCTTCCGCCCGTCGGCGAGCGTCTTGTAGCCGACGCGCGTCGGCTTTCCGTCCTTGGGATCCGCCATCGCGACGTTGGAGGCGTGGATCGCGCCCTCCTTCTCGACGATGCCGCCGGCGTCGCCGGCGCGCGGACGGGTGTGGCGCTTCACGACGTTCACGCCGCGGACGACCACGCGGTTGTCCCGGGGAACGACGCGCAGCACCTCGCCCTTCTTGCCGCGGTCGCGGCCCGTCAGAACGACGACCTCGTCGCCTTTCTTGATCTTCATCTTCACGCTCATCACAGCACCTCGGGCGCCAGCGAAATGATCTTCATGTAGCCCTTGGAGCGCAGCTCGCGGGTCACCGGCCCGAAGATGCGGGTGCCGATCGGCTCGCCCTGCTTGTCGATCAGCACGGCGGCGTTGCGGTCGAAGCGGATGACCGAGCCGTCGGCGCGACGGATGTCGCGACGCGTGCGGACGACGACGGCGCGCTGCACCTCGCCCTTCTTTACGCGGCCGCGCGGAATCGCGTCCTTCACCGAGACGACGATCACGTCGCCGACCGAGGCCACCCGGCGCATCGAGCCGCCGAGGACTTTCACGCACATGACCCGCCGGGCGCCGGAATTGTCGGCGACCTCGAGGTGGGAGCGCATCTGGATCATGGTTCTTTTACCTTGTTCTACGCCGGCGGGATCAAGCTTCCGCGCCGATCACTTCCCACTTCTTCGTCTTCGACAGCGGACGGCACTCGCGGATCCGCACGGTGTCGCCCACCTTGTGCGAGTTCGCCGGATCGTGCGCCGCGTACTTCTTCGAGCGACGGATGAACTTCTTGTAGACGGGGTGCATGACGCGCCGCTCGACGCGGACAACGACCGTCTTGTCCATCTTGTCGCTGACCACCGTGCCGGTGAGGATGCGCTTTGGCATTCCCGCTCTCCTTAACGCTTGCCCGCGGCGCCCTGCGCCGAGGCCTGATTCAGAACCGTCTGGATGCGCGCGATCTCGCGGCGCACCTCACGGATGCGGGCCGAGTTCTCGAGCTGACCGCTCGCCTTCTGGAACCGCAGGTTGAACGCTTCCTTCTTGAGCGACAGCAGCTCGCCCTTGAGGTCGTCGCGCGTCTTCGCGCGGAGTTCGCTCGCCTTCATGGTCAGCCCTCCATCCCGAGGCGCGACACGACCTTGGTGCGGATCGGGAGCTTCGCCGCGGCGAGCGCGAAGCCCTCTTCCGCGGTCGCCCGCGAGACGCCGTCGATCTCGAACATGATGCGGCCGGGCTTCACCCGGCACACCCAGAACTCCGGGTTGCCCTTGCCGGAGCCCATGCGGACTTCCGCGGGCTTCTGCGACACCGGCACGTCCGGGAAGATGGTGACCCACACGCGGCCCGACCGCTTCATGTGGCGGGTGAGCGCGCGGCGCGCGGCCTCGATCTGACGCGCGGTGACGCGCATCGGCTCGAGCGCCTTCAGCCCGAACGAGCCGAAGTTGAGCTGCGTGCCGCCCTTGGCCACGCCGTGAATGCGGCCTTTGTGGGCTTTGCGGTATTTGGTGCGCTTGGGGCTCAGCATGACGAAACCGTTTCTCTGATGGGGCTAGCGGCTGACCTGCTCGCCGGCGAGCCGCTTGTCCTGGGCCATCGGGTCGTGGGCGAGCACTTCGCCCTTGAACACCCAAACCTTGACGCCGCAGGTGCCGTAGGTCGTGAACGCGGTCGCGCGGCCGAAGTCGACGTCGGCGCGCAGCGTGTGCAGCGGCACGCGGCCCTCGCGGTACCACTCGACGCGGGCGATCTCGCTGCCGCCGAGACGGCCGGAGCAGTTGATCCGGATGCCCTGGGCGCCGAGGCGCATCGCCGACTGCACGGCGCGCTTCATCGCGCGGCGGAAGCCGATGCGGCGCTCGAGCTGCTGGGCGATGTTCTCGGCCACGAGCTGGGCGTCGATCTCCGGCTTGCGGATCTCGATGATGTTGAGGTGGACCTCGCTCTTGGTCATCTTCGCGACTTCCTCGCGAAGCTTCTCGATGTCGGCGCCCTTCTTGCCGATCACCACGCCCGGACGGGCGGTATGGATCGTGATGCGCGCCTTCGTCGTCGGACGCTCGATGACCACGCGGGCGACGCCCGCCTGCTGCAGACGCTTCTGCAGGTACTTGCGGATCTTCACGTCCTCGTGGAGCAGACCCGAGTACTCGCCGCGCTTGGGATACCAGCGCGAGTCCCACGTCCGGTTGATGCCGAGCCGCAGCCCGACCGGATTGACCTTTTGACCCATTACGCCTTCTCCTTGGCCTCGGCGGCGCGCTCGCGCACGACGATGGTGAGGTTCGACAGCGGCTTGTGAATGCTCGAGGCGCGGCCGCGGGCGCGCGCGTGGAAGCGCTTCATCACCGCCGCCTTGCCGACGCTGGCCTCGGCGACGTACAGCCGGTCGACGTCGAGCTGATGGTTGTTCTCGGCGTTGGCGATCGCCGACTGCAGCACCTTCTTCACCGTCTGCGCGATGCGCCGGCGCGAGAAGGTGAGCTCGGCGAGCGCCGCCTCGGCGCGCTTGCCGCGGATCAGGCCGGCGACGATGCCGAGCTTGCGCGGGCTGACGCGGATCAGATGACCGTAGGCCATCGCCTCGCCGTCGGCGCGCTTCGGATATGCCTTCTTGCCCATGGCTACTTCTTCTCCGCGGATGCGGTCTTCTTGTCGCCCGAGTGCGCATGGAAGGTCCGCGTCGGCGAGAACTCGCCGAACTTGTGGCCGACCATGTTCTCGTTGACGAGCACCGGGATGAACTTGTGCCCGTTGTGCACGCCGAAGGTGAGGCCGACGAACTGCGGCAGGATGGTGGACCGGCGCGACCAGGTCTTGATCACCTGGTTGCGGCCGGACGACCGCGCGTCCTCCGCCTTCTTCAGAAGGTAGCCGTCGACGAACGGACCCTTCCAGACTGAACGAGCCACAGCCGTTCTCCTCTACTTCTGATAGCGCCGGCGGATGATGAACTTGTCCGACGGCTTCTTCTTACGGGTGCGGTAGCCCTTCGTGGGCTTGCCCCACGGGGTCACCGGGTTGCGGCCGCCGCGGGTGCGGCCGCCGAGCGGATGGTCGACCGGGTTCATCACCTCGCCGCGCACCGTCGGGCGGATGCCCTTCCAGCGGTTGCGGCCGGCCTTGCCGATGTTGATGTTCTGGTGGTCGGCGTTCGAGACCGCCCCGATCGTCGCCATGCAGGCGTCGGCGACCGAGCGTACCTCGCCCGACGACAGGCGGAGCTGGGCGCGCCCGGCGTCCTTGCCGATGAGCTGGACGAAGGCGCCGGCGGAGCGCGCGAGCTGGCCGCCCTTGCCGATCTTCATCTCGACGTTGTGGACGATGGTGCCGACCGGGATGTTCTTCAGCGGCATCGCGTTGCCGGGAAGGATGTCGACGCGCTCGCCCGAGACCACGCTGTCGCCGACGCCGAGGCGCTGCGGCGCGAGGATGTAGGCGAGCTCGCCGTCCTGGTACTTGATCAGGGCGATGAACGCGGTCCGGTTCGGGTCGTACTCGAGCCGCTCGACCGTCGCGGGGACGTCGAACTTGCGGCGCTTGAAGTCGACCAGGCGGTAGCGGCGCTTGTGGCCGCCGCCCTGGTGGCGGACGGTGATGCGGCCGGAGTTGTTGCGGCCGCCGTTCTTGCGCACGCCCTCGGTGAGCGCCTGCACCGGCTTGCCCTTCCAGAGGCCGACGCGGCTCACGATGACGAGCTCGCGGCTCGACGGCGTGACCGGCTTGAAGGTCTTGAGTGCCATGATCCGGCTGTCCTTAGATCTTCGCGGTGACGTCGATGGTCTGGCCCTCGGCCAGCGTCACGATCGCCTTCTTCACGTCCGAGCGGCGCCCGGTGAAGCCGCGGAACTGCTTCACCTTGCCCTTGAGGACGACGGTGTTGACGGCGTCCACCTTCACCTTGAACAGGCCTTCGACGGCGGCCTTGATCTCCGGCTTGGTGGCGTCGAGCGGGACGCGGAACGTCACCTGGTTGTGCTCCGAACCGCGGGTCGACTTCTCGGTGATCACCGGCGTCAGGACCAGATCGAAGCGGCGCGCCGCCCCGACCCGACGCTGCGCCTTCGCGCGAGCGGTGCTGCTCATTTCAGTCGCGCCTCCAGCTCGGCCGCGGCGTCCTTGGTCAGCACCAGGACGTCGCGACGCACGATGTCGTACACATTGGCGCCCTGCACCGGCAGCACGTCGACGTACTTGAGGTTGCGGGCGGCCCGCTTGAGATTCTCGTCGACGACCTTGCCGCCGACGATCAGCACCGACTCGGAGCCGAGCTTCGTCAGCCGTTCCTGCAGCACCTTGGTCTTCGGCTCGGCGAGCTTCGCCTCGTCGACGATGATCAGGCGGCCTTCGGCCTGCTTCGACGACAGCGCGGCGCGCATGCCGAGACGGCGGACCTTCTTCGGCAGATCATAGCCGTGATCGCGCACGACCGGCCCGAAGATGATCGCGCCGCCGCGGAACTGCGGCGAACGCAGGCTGCCCTGACGGGCGCGGCCGGTGCCCTTCTGGGCATACGGCTTCTTGGTCGTGCCCTGCACGTCGGCGATGGTCTTCGTCTTGTGCGTGCCAGAGCGGCGCTTGGCGAGCTGCCAGTGGATGACGCGGGCCAGGATGTCCGGGCGCGACGGCGCGCCGAACACCGCGTCGGCGACGTCGATCGAGCCGGCGGCCTTGTTGTCGAGAGTGACGACGTTGAGCTTCATGGCCTCAGTCCTTCTTGGCTTCGGCCGCCGCCGCCTTCAGACCCGCCGGGAACGGCGCGTCCTTCGGGCGCGGATGCTTCTTCGCGTCGGCGACGAGCACGAGGCTGCCCTTCGCGCCCGGCACCGAGCCGCGCACGAAGATCAGGCCGCGGTCGGCGTCGGTCTGGACGATCTCCAGGCTCTGCTGGGTGACGCGCTCGACGCCGTAGTGTCCGGCCATCTTCTTGTTCTTGAAGGTGCGGCCGGGATCCTGACGGTTACCGGTCGAGCCGTGCGAGCGATGCGAGATCGACACGCCGTGGCTCGCCTCCAGGCCGCGGAAGTTCCAGCGCTTCATCGCGCCGGCGAAGCCCTTGCCGATCGTCGTGCCGACGACGTCGACGAGCTGGCCCGGAATGAAGTGCGTCGCCGACAGCTCGGCTCCGACGTCGAGCATCGCGTCGTCGCTGACGCGGAACTCGACGACCTTCTTCTTCGGCTCGAGCTTGGCCTTGGCGTAATGGCCGCGCAGCGGCTTCGCCACGTTCTTGACCTTCGCCGTGCCGGAGCCGACCTGAACGGCGGTGTAGCCGTTCTTGTCCTTGGTACGGACGCCCACGACCTGGCAACCGTCGAGCCGCAGCACGGTGACCGGCACCTGCGCCCCGTCCGGGGAGAAGATGCGGCTCATGCCGACCTTTTGTGCAATGAGACCTGTGCGCATTTTGGCGACCTAGAGCTTGATCTCCACGTCCACGCCGGCGGCGAGGTCGAGCTTCATCAGCGCGTCCACCGTCTGCGGGGTCGGGTCCATGATGTCGAGCACCCGCTTGTGGGTGCGGATTTCAAACTGCTCCATCGACTCCTTGTCGATGTGCGGCGACCGCAGCACCGTGAAGCGCTCGATCCGGGTCGGCAGCGGAATCGGGCCCCGAACCCGCGCGCCGGTGCGCTTGGCGGTGTTCACGATCTCGCTCGTGGACTGATCCAGCAGGCGATGATCGAACGCCTTGAGGCGAATTCGGATGTTCTGACTTTCCATTATCCCGCTCCGCGGTCCTTGTCCCGACCGCTGTCTACTCGATGATCTTGGCGACGACGCCGGCGCCGACGGTGCGGCCGCCCTCGCGGATGGCGAAGCGCAGGCCCTCGTCCATGGCGATCGGCGAGATCAGCGTCACCTTCATGCTGATGT
>JBLNCI010000004.1:0-59843 GCA_050260515.1 Gemmatimonas sp. | reverse complement strand
CACGCATCTGCCGGACGTGACCGTGATCGCGCCGGTGTTCCTCGTTGCGCCGGCCCCCGAGTTCTACGTCGCGAGCCGCGGCCATCACGCCGACATCGGCGGCATCACGCCGGGCTCGATGCCGCCGTTCTCGACCTCGATCGACGAGGAGGGCGTGCTGTTCGACGCGGTCCCGCTCGTCAGGGCGGGTCGATTTCAGGAGTCGCTGGTGCGGGAACACCTCGCATCCGGCCGGCATCCCGCCCGCAACCCCGACCAGAACATCCGCGATCTCCAGGCCCAGCTCGCCGCCTGCGTGAAGGGCGAGCAGGAGCTGAAGCGCGCGTTCCGCGCCCACGGCCTCGGCACGGTGTCGGCCTACATGGGCCACGTGCAGGACAACGCCGAGCTGTTCGTGCGGCGTGCCATCGGCTCGCTCAGGGACGGCGAGTTCGCCTGCCCGATGGACGACGGCGCGACGGTGCGCGTCAAGGTGACGGTCGACCGGGTTCGCGGCGAGGCAACGGTGGATTTCGCCGGAACGAGCGACCAGCACCCGGGCAACCTCAATGCCCCGCGCGCCGTCACCCGCGCCGCCGTGCTCTACGTGTTCCGCACCCTGGTCGACGCCGACATCCCGATGAACGCGGGCTGCCTGCGCCCGATCCGGATCCTGATCCCCGACGGTTCGATGCTGAGCCCCCGTCCGCCCGCCGCGGTGTGCGCGGGCAACGTCGAGACCTCGCAGGTGGTGGTCGACGCCCTGTTCGGCGCGCTCGGCGTCATGGCGGCGTGCCAGGGGACGATGAACAACCTGACGTTCGGCGACGATCGTCGCCAGTACTACGAAACGATCTGCGGCGGCGCCGGCGCCGGCGCCGACTCCAGTGGAGCCGTGTTCGACGGCGCCTCCGCCGTGCACACCCACATGACGAACTCGCGTCTCACCGACCCCGAGGTGCTGGAGACCCGCTACCCGGTGCGGATCGAATCGTTCGCGGTGCGCGCGGGCTCCGGCGGAAAGCCGGCGGCACGCCACGCGGCGGCGCGCGCAGGAAAGTCGGTCGGCGCGGCGAGCGTGGAGGAGGTATCGGCGACAGGCCGAGGCGGCGATGGGCCTCCGGCGAGCGCCGAAGGCCGAGGCGGCGATGGGCCTCCGGCGAGTGCCGAAGGCCGAGGCGGCGATGGTGTCGTGCGGCGGATCAAGTTCCTCGCGCCGATGACCGCGGCGATCCTGTCGGACCGCCGCAAGGTGGCACCCTTCGGCATCAACGGCGGCGGCGACGGCGCCACTGGGCGCAACGCCATCCTGCGCGCGAGCGGCGAGGTTCAGGAGCTCGCCGGCACCGCCGAGGTGAAGGTCGACATCGGCGACGTCTTCATCGTCGAGACGCCGGGCGGCGGGGGATGCGGGTGAGGCTTAGCAGCCACGAATGAGGTCGGCTCCGTACTTTTCCATGAAGAGCTGGAGGACCGTAGCGCTCATGTAACTGCAGTATTTCTGGTATTTATCATTCTTCTTGCCGTCGCCGAAGTCACATACAGACTTGAGGCCAAAAGCCTTAGGACGAGGCAGCGGGCAATCTCGCGCCGCCGCATATACTCCGTACAACTCCATTTCGATTCCCGCAGTTTTGCGATGCTGTCGTTGTATTGTCTCTATCTGATCATCATCAGCGATAACTGACGACCCCGAGCCGACCGGGCCGATCCGCAGCGACGGGATACGAGTCGGCTTTTCGCCTTCGTATTTGTCGTAGGCGGCTAGAACAGCCGTGCGATCTTCTCGCGCGAATAGCCCGAACCTCTGCGAGATTTCGGTCGGCACCTGAATTTGATCAGGGGCGAAGAAGAAGTTCCCGTTAGCGTGCTTCCCCATTTGGTAGTCCCAAGCAGGGTCTGCAAGAATGACGTCTCCTAGGGCAGATTCGCCAACACCAGCACATATGCCTGCCATAGCAAGCAATCGAGGCCGATATCTTGTAATTGCCTTCAAGCTAAGCAGAGCGGAAGCCACCATCCCAGCTCGCGGAGCCGCAGTTGCAACAACGCGGAAGGTATTTCCGTCAGACGAAAATGTGCCTTCGTAAGCATACGCTACTTCGTCGAGAGCAACGGGAGCGCCCCAATTCCAATTCAGTCGCTTCACGCCTTCAAGTTCGGGAGATGGTAAAGCAGTGACAACGCAGAGATCATACTCGTACGAAGGTTGGGTTCCTTGGTTATAAGCCGCGCGTATGTACTCCACCTTCGCCTTCAACCTAGACAGCCAACTGCTGTCGCCGATTGCGTATTGGTCCAAGGTCCAGAGCCGAGACCTGAATTTTGCATCGAATTCCGCGCGAAGGTCGGAGTATTGAGTCAATCCCACGATGGCGTTTGGCAGCTTGTAGGAATCGCGTTCGCTTAGCTCTTCCAGAAGGGAGATTCCCCCTTTTCGATCAGGAGGATCTTCTGCGAACATCGGCAACGCTATATCGAGCACTAAGAGATCAAATTTCTTCTCCATTAATAACTTTCGTGCGTCCGCTCCGGTTTGCGCTACGAAGATGTCCCGGCGAGCGACGCCGGCACTTTGCAGGCACTCGACTATGCGACCTATTTTGTCGCGCTGATCGTCAACGACGAGGATGGAGATCGTCACGCGCATTCCCCCGCTGCCTGAAGACTTCCAAGATGAACTTTCTGAGCGTGCTCTTCCACTGTCCTTGTGCGGAATTGTAGTAGATCAAGCCACGGAACACATTGGGGTGCTCGTGCGCGAGTTCTTGGGAAACAACGTCTAGTTTCACTTCGTCGCTGCCCTTCGTGAATCTGACGTGCTGAGTTATTACGATCGTGGGGATGTTGAGGCCCAACCGATCCATTTGGCGTAAGACCTCCAAACCACCGAAATTTTGCGGTCTTCCTCCGGCATCTTCTGGTCCTATATCAAATGTGGTCAGGGACATATCGAGCAGAATGCACGTGGGGTTGTGTTCTTCGATACTCTCCATTCCGCTGTTAACGGAGCGAGCTGAAACAATAGTTGCCCCGGGCGCAATTTCTCGGACCGCTTCTTCAATTCTTTTCTGCTTAAACTGATCGTCCTCAATAATAACGACGGTCGTCATTGCACTGCTTCCCATCCCTCTGGCTCAGCGGTGTAGACGAGGGCGATCTTGACGTGAACGAAGAAGCGGTGGTCAGTGGTGAATCCAAAGTCCAACTGTTGCTGAGGGTCCGACGACACAGTCCGTTTTAGCTTTAGGAGGCCGCTGCCCCCTTCTAGGTTCACGCGTTGCCGATACTGACCCGTTTCCATTAGACCTCGGATGCGCTTAAGCTTCGCAACCGCTTCCGGAGTGTGTACGCCTTCAGCGATTTCACTTTCGACGCGAAGATCAACCAGCTTGCGGCCCGCATCGCCGTTGTAATCCACACCTCGCACGCGGATGGTGATCTTTGGTGATGGGCGAATCCCCGAATGCTCATATACATTGCCAAGCACAATAAAAAGTATATCCGTCAGATCAGATAAGACTTCAGGCGCGAGCAACCCGAGATCTTCCACATCTCGCTGTATTTCCGGGTTGAAACCCCGACACGCGCTACGGGTCGCTGCGATGGCGACATCGATGATTTGATCGACGGTTCGATATGTCTCTGCAGCCTTCCGTCGAACTGATACAAACCAATCCGCGACGCGGCCGATAGCTGCTTGCACCTCCGGGCTCACGTTTGCGATCGCCTCATTCATCCGTGCATAGGCCAACATGTTCAGGCTTGCTTCAAGTTCGGTGCGCAGACGGTCAAATGCTTCTTCCGCTTTCTGCTTTATCTCGGTCGCCACATAGCCGTGAACTTTGCTGAGAGTTTTCTCGAGTTTGAAATTTGCTACGAACAATAGTGATTGCATAAAATCGTCGAATGTCGTTTCCGCTGAAATGCGGCTCCGCAGATAGTGCATCCAGATAGGATGTTCCTCAAAGACGAAGAGACCGCTGGGCTTGGCTGAGGTTTGGATTTGCAGCTTATCTTTAATTAGCTCTTCAATGATTTTGTCGTATTGAGCAGAAAAGTCTCGCAGCGCCCGTTGTAGGGCTGTTCCTTCTGCCGTCGTTAAATCTCCAAGTTGGTCCATCCAATACGTGTTTTCAGCATACGATTTGGTATCCGCATTGAAGGTCGTAATTAGATGAGCGTCCTCCACTGGACCTCGTATATGTCCTGCCAGTGATCCGTGTCTAATTCGCATGCTTAGGAAGGCGTCGAGGCCGTAGTCAGGATTTTTCAAATATTCCTGCTCAAAGGTATCGGTGATGTCGAGCAGTAGAGCGGCTCCTTCATCCTGCGGATAGTTCAAGAACTGCTCTGCGGCGTCCGGCTTCCCCTCCAGACTCAGCCTAATCGCGGCTTCGAAAACTTCGCCGGACGCGTACCCAAGCCCCGCGTCAGCGAGGGCCATGTAGCGTTTGAAGCTGTCGTGTAGTTCGTTTTCAGCCCACGCGACAAGTGCATCGAGGTTGATATGGACTCGGCTACGATCGATGTCACGCAGGCCATCCTCGATGCTAAGAAGCTTCGTACGGTCCCTGATTTCTTCGTTGTAGATTGCGCTGTTTTTAGGATCAATGTCCGCGAGTCGCGAGCAGACCCTCATGCGTTCTTCCTCGACCTCGCGAGAGTTTTTGAAAGTGCGAAAGCTGATGTCCATTACCGCAGGAATGCAAACGCGCGAGAAGAAGTAGGTCAGTTCGGGTAGCGGAAATCCATTTACGGGCAACTCCGACGGCCGCATTACGTTGTGTGTCAGGAGGAATTCTTCATAGGCGATTCGTCGGTTTGTCTCTTGGTCATTGTCGCTCGCGGTGCGGATGTAGAGATCAAGTACGATAGGAAGAGCTATCTCGTTTTTTAGGTGCTTCAGTTCCCTCCACCGCTTCCCTTGGATGACTTGCTTCAGTGGAAGAAAGAAGCGCAGCTCATCTTCCATACAGCAGAAAGAGGAAATGCAGCGTATCGCGCGATCGAATTCATCGCCGTGCACCAATGTCGATACAGTCAGGCGCGCTGCTCGTCGCCGCCACAGTTCATCTGGCGATGACAGTAGGGATTCCGAGTGGGTTGCTGCGGCGTGCAGGTCGCTCCGAAAAAGTGCTCCTAAGGCCGCATATTCCGCGCCAAGAAAAGGATGAAGGCCGTCTAAGCTTGATTGATCGCCGCGCAATAGAGCTCCTATGAGCTTGGCGACCGGCGCGGCCGCTGTTTCAGCGCAGCGCGCGATGATTTGATCACCCAAAGTCTGGGATACAGCGAAAGCGTGAAGTGGCGACAGCGACTTGCTGTACAAGAAAACTTTGCTCGCAGACGAAAGACCTGCCAGCCGGATCTCATCCCATTCGCGTAAGAAATGGCCGTTGACTGCCCGAAGGGATTTGAGTGGACGTAGGTTCAAAAAAGTTTTCGCCAAGTCGGCGACGGCATTTGCCATACCGCTGCGACGTGTGAACACCACAATAAGTGGACGTGCGACCTCGCGGAGCAATGGTGACAGCGCGTCCAACTCGGCTTCTCCGCCGCCGAAGGCGTGAGCAGCGGAAAAAGTTGCGAGAGTTTCTAAGGACAAGGTAGTTGCCGACAGTACTTTTGAAGATGCGGCCGCGGCTTCGCGAAAGGCGCCACGGAGGAGTAGCTCTTCTGCTTCGGCGCTCCGCACTTCGCGGTCATCCAGACGGCCTGAGAATGCCGCCCGAAACGTTTTGATAAGCCAATCGTCGACCGTGCATTGTTCGAGCAACGTCGCGATTTGTGGCCAATGCTCTTCGTGCAGTCTCTCGGAAACCAGGTGATCGAGGATGCTAATGAAGGCTTCGTACGCATCGATGTAAGAAATAGAAACGGCGCATCCCCCAATGTGGTGTGGGATGTCATCCCCTTTGCCGATCACGCCAATCATCACGAATTTGAAATAGCTCTTAAGTTCATGGGGGATCCGCTGTCGGTCGATGACGCGTTCTACGCGGGTATTGAAGCGGGCTAGAGAAACGTTTTCTTCGTTGCGGGCGCTAACGTAGTGAGCAAAGAAGGCGGCAGCACTGTTCGGTGCTTCTTCGTGTACGGTTCGCGCAAACTCCTTCTGAGCTTCTAGCCCTCTGGTTTTAGCGAGAAAGCCCAAAGAGGCTTCGATCCACCAAAGGGAGAAACCGAAGTTCTTCCTGATTTCCGAAAGAGTGCCTTCCGCGGCCTCGATATTTTGAGAAAGCCACTGCGACTCAAAGTCATCGGCGAGAAGACGGTAAGCCGTCAGATCTCCCGATCGATCGTTGATCAGTTGAAGCATCCATGCGATCAGCCCCGTTATACCCGCTGGTGTCGCAAATATATTGGGGTACAACTGGTCATATTTCTCTATGCGTTGAGCAGGATAGAGATGCAGGCGCTTCGATGGGAAGGATTGCAGCCACCGAAACAGCGGCCTGAACTCCGATGCCGGAACGCGCGAGAACTGCGTCTGCAGGACTTTGCTAATATCGGTATCGTTGCTCAGCGCCCCCCGGACGGCATTTTTTGCTGCGAGAAGAGTGCGGGATTTTCGGGTCTTCGCCATGTTCGTCCTGCTCTGCACTACTGGTCCGCGTCCGGGTGTACGTGAAGCGCCTCAGTTATACGCAGCAGCTGTCGGGTGCCGCAGCAGTGCGGCGGTGCTGGGCATAGCCTCACTCTTCGCGTCCCCCCACGCTCCTGAACAGCACCTTGTCGTCGTGAAACGGCGTCTCGGCGCGAGTCGGCGCATCTGACACCGTCGCCGGCGGCGGTGGCGGTGCCGTGGTGCTGGTGTAGACCGCGTGATCGCGCCCGTTCGGCGCCGCCGTCGGCCGCGATGCCGCCGCCGGGCTCTCGGTGTGCGAGGTCATCACAAATCCGCCGTCCGAATCCGCCGCTGGCCGCGCCGCAGGCTCCGGCGACGCCGGCGCGGCACCCGTGAGAGCCGTGCGCGTCTCCGGCGACAGTTCCTCCGCCAGCACGCAGGTGTAGACCGGCGGCTCGAAGCTCGAGTCGTAGCGGAAGCCCTCGCGATTGCTGTAGGTCGCACTCGGCGTGACATGGGCGACCTTGATCGCGACGTCGGCGCCGAAGTCCGCCGCGATGTCGCTGTCGAAGTCGTAGGTGACGCGCGTCGCCGCGACCGCGCCGCGCACCAGGTAGTAGCGGTTGTTGGCGCGGATGTCGCGGCGCTTGGCGAAGTCGTCGAGGATCTGCTGGACGCCGTCGTCCGTTGTGTTGAGGGCCTTCGCGCCGCCGAAGGTCTGGGTCACCGTGTAGTCGCGGTGCGCGCCCGCATTGACGCCGAGCCCGATGCGCAGGATCTGCGCGACGATGCCGGCGTTCACCTTCACGGTTTGCGTCGCGGTCAGGTTCGCGAACGGCGAGGTGACGATGCCCGCCCGCGCGCCGTAGTCGCCGACGGTGTACTTCGCGCCGCGCGGGTCGACCCGGAAGATCGAGCCCGGCCCGTCGAACGCGGTCGGCGCCGCCAGGCAGTTCCACCCCGGCCCGAGGCTCGAGGCAATGACGTCGGGGGCGGGGGGCGGACAGCTCGATGCCCCCAGCGCGACCGGTAAAGAAAGTGCGATCAGGACGCGGACCGACGCTCGAAGCATGCTCCCCCTCCGCCCCAAGCCTCTCCTATGGAGACGCCCGCCGCTCCCCCGCGGCCGCGTCGCTCCCGACCTTAGCGCGTCGCCGCTCCGCCGCTCAACGCCAAGGCGTTGCCGGGCGACAGCTTTCCCGGATCCCTAAAATTAGAAGCGCATTCGACTAAACTTCGTATCAAATACAGTTCAAATACTGATCAAATAACTGAAAAATAAGCAATTTGTTCGTGGAAAACTCGTCTCGAATTGGATAGCGTTCAGGGGTCAGGACGTCTTCTACAGGAGTGTGCGATGTCTTCGATCTCGTCAGTGACGGGTGGAGTGCAGTCGGGGGCCGGAGCCACGTACGGCGGGCGGACCTCCCAGTCCCAGCACAGCGGCAGCGCGAGCCGGGCATCCTCGAACGGCTCGAACGGCTCGACCGGCTCGACGACCTGGAGCGGCTTCGTGCAGTCCGTCGCCGCCCAGGCGGTTCAGATCCTTCAGCAGGTGTCGTCGTCGTCCTCGGACGCGGCGACCGCGACGGCGGCCGAGAACGCAGCCGCGGCGATCAGCACGGTGGCCGGCCTTCCGTCGCAGAGCGACGCAGCGGCGGACACCGCCGCCGAGAACGCGGTGGCGGCGAGCAGCACGCTCGACAATGTCGCCTCGACGGCGACACCGTCGGCGAACGACAACGGCGCCGCTAACGGCAATGCAAACGCTTCGCAGGGCAACGCCTCCCAGGGCAACGCAAACGCGAACGCAAATGCCAACGGCAACGCAAACGCGAATGCCAACGGCACCGCGTCGCAGGCCAATGGCGGCGGAGTCGCGGCGGGCGTTACCGGCGCTGCGTCGGACGTCGCTTCGACCGTGACGGGCACCGTCGTCGCCGCGGCGAACGCCGTCGGTAACGGCAACGGCAACGGCAACGGCAACGGGAATGCCGCCGCCGGCGCGCCGGGCTTGAGCAACCCGATCCCGGGCACGGTCGGGAACGGCAACGTGCCCGACCCCAATGGCAACGCCCTCGGCTTGCAGAAGCGCGAGCCGCCCGTCGTCGATCCGACCCCGTCGCCGACCCCGGTCCCGGTCGACACTACCGATACGACCACGGTCGACGTTCCTCCCGTGGCCGTCGCGCCCGCGCCGAGCGAGGGCGGATCGGCGATCGTCGCGCGCATGGTGGCCGAACGCGCGTCGGCTCCGGCGTCGACGGTGGCGACGGTGACGAAGGAGAGCGCGCAGACGCTCCTCGCGCACGCCGGCGTGGCGACGCCGCAGGCCGAGAAGCAGCAGCTCCGCCTCCATCTCGTCTCGGCGATGCAGAAGATGATGGCGAGCGTCGAGGTGCAGCCGCAGCCCACGTCGCGCTCGTCCGCCGGCGTGCATCACGACGACAACAACAAGAAGCGCGGCGGGAGCAACGACCGCGTCAGCATCACGGCGTAACCGCGCAACGTCATCACGCGTCATTGCCGCGAGCGCGCCGCCGGCGCCGCATCGCGCTTACGCACCCCGCGGCGGAACCTCCGCCGTCGCGGGGTGCGGCGACGGCTGGCGCTGTCGTCCCGAGGGTATTCCTGCAAGCATGAGGCGACGCAGCGCACCCTGCGCGGGGGCGCGCGATCCGCTATCGCATGTTGGCTACAAGAATGGCCGCGCGCCGACTGCCGCGCGCGTAACCGTCTTCACTCTGGTGTATGACCTTCGCTACAAGAGCGGTCGCACCTCGCGCATCGCATCGGTAGTCGCACGCGCTTCTCTATAAGACGTGTCGCCGTAACCGCGTCATGTCGCGCGTGATGCGCAGGGCAATCTTAACTCCGGCGTGAAACGGTTCGCGCGGCGCATCGCGCCGCGCGGCGGGGTCGTCGGCATGTCGCCGACGTCGGCTCCGCACGCGGCGCGCTTCGCGTCGTTCCATTTGGGAAAGGAAACGCTCCATGAAAAAGATCCTCGTGAAGAAGATCATCGCTCTGTCGACGCTCGCCACCTTCGTCGGCGTGATGGGCGCTGTCTCGGCGCGCGCCCAGGACAGTTGGGCCGACTCGGCGCGGATCACGCCGTCGGGCGCGTCCAGCGTCGCCTCGATCGATACGCTGGTGCCGAGCTCGTACGATCCGTTCAAGGACGAGTAGCCCACGCACAGCACGCGTCGCGAAGCCCTCTCTCCCAACGGAGAGGGGGCTTTTCGTTTGCGCGCAGGCGATCACACCCGCGAGCCCATCGGCCGCCACCAGCCCGCTCCGCTCTCACACACCGGAGCGGGCTTCGGCGATTCAGGGAGACACGCAGGCGATGCTCGGACGCATCACCATCCAACGTCATGGTCGGCCCTTAGGACCGCGCGCGGTCCGTTTGAAAAGAGGGGGGCCGACCATCCGCGAGTTTTTTGTGCGACCGCAAAAGAACTCGTGGATCCTCGCCGTTCGGCGAGGGATGACGATGAATGCGAGAACCGTGCCGCACACGCGCCCTCGCCGCGCCCCTGTGCAAAAGTGTCCCAACTGTCCCAGGTGTCCCAAATGGTCCCCGATTCCCAGTGTGGGACAGTGGGACAGTTTTGCTGATGCCATTGTAATGGCGCTGGTATTCGCCGTTTCAGGTGTCCCAGGGGCGGCAGAGCGCGGAGGCGGCGCGGGACGCCCGGCGGGGTCAGACAGCTCGTTCCCGGAATGCCACATTGCGGCAGCGCGACAGCCAAATCCCGCCACCATCCGGGACTAGCGTTCACTCATCGGCGACGACGTCCTCGATCCGTGCGAGGAAGCGCCGCCGACGCGGGATCCCCCGCAACAGCACAGGAGTGAACCTCATGGTTCGCAACATGGTCCGCAGTCAGGCCCGCACCGCCGCCGCCAATGGCGCCGTCGAACGTCGCACGCTCGTCCGCATCGCTCTCGCCACCGGCGCGCTGGTCGGCGCCGCGCTGCTGTGGGCGAGCCACGCGTCGGCGCATGAGCGCGGCGTGGTGGTCGTCGGCGGGCCGGTGTACGCGGCGCCCGCGCCCGTCTACTACGCCCCGGCGCCGACCTACTACGTCCCCGCGCCGCCGCCGCGCGTGGTCTACGCCCCGGCGCCCGCGTACTACCGTCCGGAGCCGGTCTACGAAGGCCTGTCGTTCATGTTCAGCTTCGGCGGCAACGATCGCCGCGAGCACGCGCATTGGGATCGTGACCACGACCGCGGCCGTCACGAGGGCTGGGATCGCGGCCACGGCCATCGCTAGCCGGTCTCGCGCAAGCACCGCGCTCAAATCGGGCGATCGTCGAAACGCCGTCGCCCTCGACCGCAGCGCGCTCCGTCAAAAAAACGGCGCCTCTCCAAAGAGAGGCGCCGTTTCGCTTCGAGGAACGCCGATCGCGCCGCGGAGTTGGTGATCTTGACCGCGGCGCGGTGCGTGACCAGCTACGCGACATGCAATCGCCCGCCGCAGCCGGGCGGAGGAGGGATGCGTGCGTGAGATGCGTCGTGCGGTGAGGTGGCACTCGTGCGGGGCGATGGCGGTCGTCGTCGCCGCGCTGCTCGCGCTCGGCGCCTGCACCGCGCTGCGTCACGAGCGGGGATCGGAAAGCTGCTACTGCCACACCGATCTGAGCGGCGGATCGTCGGCCGCCGTCAGCCACGAGTGGAAGCTGTAGGCCTGCTCGCGCTACTGGATCCGACCGGCGATCTGGCGCAGCTCCTCGGAGCTGCTCTCGAGCCGCGCGGCGACCATCATCAGCTCGCCGGCGACGGCGGCCTTCGGGATCATGCGGATGAAGCCGCGGATGCGGGCGGCGTCGCCCGCGCACTTGTCGGCCTCGGCCATGAGGCGGTTGGCATTCTCGGTCATCGCGACCTTCCTGGTCCGAACGTGGTCATGGATCGACGCGCGGCCGGCATCGCCGGACCGTCGCGAACGTCACGACGCTACCCGGACAGGTCTTTATTTTCCGTCAATGCGTCAGCGGATCTGCTCGGCGAGCGATCGCAGTTTCACCGAGCTCTCCTCGAGCCGCGCCGCGACGACGAGCAACTCGTCGACGACGTGCGGGCGATCGAGGGTCCTGGCGAAGGCACGAATGCGGGCGGCGTCGCCCGCGCATTTGTCGGCCTCGGCGATAAGCCGCGCGGCATGATCGGAGCCCATGGGCACCTCCCGTCCAGCCCGGCCGCTGGCGACCCTGTGCCTTGAACGCAAGCAGCGGCCGCGGAATAGCCCCGAATCCAACATGTTATCGGTTAATTTTTTGATAACTAACTAAGTTATTGTCGTGTAACGGACATAACGGAATCGGCGTACACTACCTCTTCAGGTTGGCTACCGCTCGGCGCCCCAGGGAGGCTTCGATGCCGGATCCGGAAGTGCCCGACCCACGTTATTGGCGCCGCCGCGCCGCGGCGGTGCGCGAGATTGCGACCGGCGTCGGTGACACCGTTCTGCGTTTCCATCTCGAGCGCCTCGCCGCCACCTACGAGGATCTCGCCAAGCTCGCCGACCATGTGCCGCGCAGCGTGGAGCCGGGCTGAAACGTCGCTCAGCGCCCGATCCCGCCGATCCCCGGAGCGGGGCCTCCGATCCCGGGCGCGGCGAGCGGCGGTTCCGCATCCTCGGGCGGCGGCGCCGGGGGCAGCACGGCGTGGGCGACGAACAGCGCGACCACGAATCCGAGGATCGCGAGTCCGATGATGTCGTAGCGGTCGGGGCGGTGTCGCATCGACCGACTATGCCATGCCGGTCCATCCGTCGACAGATGTCCTCGACGCCCGTCGCGGAGCCAGCCGCTCCGCCGCCACATTGCGGCGCTGCGCCGTCGCAATCCGGCCACCGTGCCCGGGTAAATACGCACCATCGGCGCCCAGCGCGTCGTCGGCGCCGACGCGGCGGCCGGCCACGGCCGCGCAACGCGACGCCGAGGAGACAGTCCATGGTCCGCAGAGCCACCCTCGCACGTGTGGTCCTGCTTGCAGGTCTGGCGATGATTCCGCTCACGGCCTGCGTCGCCGAGCCGTATCCGGTGTACTCGCAGCCGACGTACGCGGCCCCGTATTACGGTCCGTACTACGCCGCCCCGGCTCCGGTGTATCGCCCGTACTCCTACTACAGCTTCAGCTATCGCAGCGGTCCGCCGTCCTACTATCACCGCCACCACCGTTCGGAGTGGTGGCGCAACGACCATCGTCACTGGCGCTGAGGCGCCGGCGGGCCGGCGCACGTCGTGCGTCGGCCCGCGCGCGATGGATCGGGGAACGGCTAGGCCGCCTCGCTCTCGAGCGCTTGACGCACCGAGCGGGCGAGCTCGGCGGCGCGGAACGGCTTCGCCATCACCAACGCTCCCGGCGGCGCGCCGTGCGCGGCGTCGCCGACGTTGGGATGGCCGGAGGCGAACAGGATGCGCAGACGCGGCATCCGCCGGTGCGCCTCGGCGGCGAGATCGAAGCCGTTGCGGCCGCCGGGCAGCACGACGTCGGTGAACATCAGGTCGACGTCGGGATGCTCCGCGAGAGCGCCGAGAGCTTCGTCTGCCGTCGACGCTTCGACCGTGCGGTAGCCGAGCTTCTCGAGCGTCGTCACCGCGATCTGACGCAGCGCGAGGTTGTCCTCGACGACCAGGATCAGCTCGCCGCCGCCGAGCGCCGGCGTGTCGATGTCGCGGCTGCGCGCCGGCCCGGCCAGCTCCTCGCTGCGCGCGCGCGGCAGGAACAGCTTCACGGTCGTGCCCATGCCGGGCTCGCTGTAGAGGCGCACGTGGCCGCCCGACTGCTTGACGAAGCCGTACACCATGCTCAGCCCGAGCCCCGAGCCCTTGCCCACTTCCTTGGTCGTGAAGAAGGGCTCGAACGCGCGGGCGGCGACGTCGGGCGGCATGCCGGTCCCGGTGTCGCTGATCGCCACCATCACGTAATCGCCGGGCGTCACGTCGTCGAACTGATCGGAATCGTCGGCGCCGATCGCGAAATTCTCGGCGAGGATGCTGAGCCGGCCGCCCTTCGGCATCGCGTCGCGCGCATTGAGGGCCAGGTTGAGGATGGCGGTCTCGAGCTGGGACTGGTCGGCGCGACACGGCCACAGATCGGCAGCCGCCGCGGTGACGACGTCCACCGATTCTCCGAGCGTGCGCCGCAGGAGCTGGGCCAGCTCCGACAGCAGCTCGCCGACCGTGATCGCCCGGGGCTGCAGCATCTGCTTGCGCGAGAACGCGAGCAATTGGCGGGTCAGCGATCCGCCGCGCTCCACGGCATCGATCGCGCGGCGCAGGACGCGCTGCGCCTCGGGGCGCTCCCGCAGCATCGTGTCGAGGAGGTCGAGATTGCCGAGGATGACGCCGAGCAGGTTGTTGAAGTCGTGGGCCACTCCACCGGTGAGCTGGCCGACGACCTCCATTTTCTGAGCTTGGCGGAGCTGCTCCTCGTGCTCGCGCAGCCGCGCCTCCGCACGCTTGCGGCCGGTAATGTCGGCGACCACCACAAGGTAGCCGCCCGCCCCCTCGGCGACCGGCACGTAGGTGACGCTTGCCCAGCGCTCGACGCCGTCGCCGTAGGTGCGGAACTCCTCGAACGTCTGCGCCTCGCCGCGAAGCGCCGCGGCGATACGCGGCTTCGACCGTTCGTAGAACAGCGGCGGCAGCATCTCCGCCACGGTGCGCCCGATGAACTCCGTCGCGGGCTGTCCCATCCAGCGCTCTGTGACGCGATTCACGAAGCGGTAGCGCAGGTTGCGGTCGACGTACGCGATCAGCATCGGCACGTTGTCGGCGACCAGCCGGATCAGCCGCTCGCCCTCGCGGGCAACCGCCTCGGAGCGCTCGCGCCGGCTCATCTCGCGCGCGAGGATGCCGCCCAACCCGACGATCAGAACGTTGAGCACCGCCGCGATGCTTCCGTAGGTCCAGGCGCTGCGCCGCCACGGGCTGAGCACGTCGTCGTAGGCCCGCGCCACGGTCACCGTCAGCGGGACGCCGGGCAGCATGCGGTAGCTGACGTGCCGGCTCTTGCCATCGGTGGTGCCGGGGCTCTCGAAGCTGCCGGTGGGAGAATCCGTCATCTGCGACAGCAGGAAGAGGTTGGGATAGCGGTTGCCGGCGATGTTGTTGGGATCGGGCACGCGCAGAAGAGCGGTGCCGTCGTTGCGCCACAGTGCGACCGCCCCGGAATTGCCCGACACGCCGGCGCGGAAGAACTCCTTCAAGGATTCGAGTTGCAGCATGCCGAGCACCACGCCGTCGAATTCGCCGTCGCGCGTCTTCAGCGCGCGGCTCACCGCGATGAGCGCGTCGCCGCTGACCATCCCGCGCCGCGGGGCATCGATGTAGAGCCCCAGATCGGGGTTGTCCCGCTGGACCGAGAAGAAGGCGCGATCCGCGTAGTTCTCGTTGGGGCTGCCGCGCGTCGGATTGCGGCGATTGCTGCCGATCCAGTTGCCGCGTGCATCCAGCACGACGAGCCGGCTCACGCCCGGGAAGATCGCGACCTGCTGCTGGAGGCGTGCGATCAGCTCCGGGCTGCCTGGCGTCATCAGCTCGGAGTCGGACTCGATCATATGCTTGGTCGTTTCGACGAGAAGGTCGACGCCCTGCATCGTCTTGGCGACGTACTCGCCCATGACCCGGGCGAAATCCGTGTTCTCCGCCTCCGTTGTCTGGACGGCTTCGGAATGGGCCGCCGCGAGGACGTGGTAGACGAACCCGTCGCAGAGCAGTGCGATGGTGAACGCCCCGACGATGATGGCGAACGAGGGCCAGCGGAACGTGCGGAACGAGAGGGGCTCGGGGCGCGGCGTCGGCGGGCGCATTCCGCGGGATTGATTGTCGAAAACCGGCGACAGCATAGGTGCTCCGAGTCGCCGGAGCAACGCGGCCCGCAGGTTGGAAGCCTGGGATTCGATCACGGAATCGTAAAGAAACCGTCACACCGCGATGTAGAGGATCGACGCCTTCGAGTTCTCGAGAACGGACGCGGCGGTATCGCCGAAATAGAGCGTCTTGCCCGGGCGGCGGTTGACCCCCATGACGATCAGCGTATCGGGCTCGGCCGCTTCGCGCAGAATCGCCTGATCGGGGGCGACGTCGACGCACACCTTGGTGCGGACGGACACATCGTACCGCTCGGCGAACCGAACCACGTCGCGAAGGATGGCCTCCTCATGCCGGCGCGACACCCGGGCGAGCCGTCCGCGGCGCGTGTTGCCCTCGCGGTTGTTGACGACGTACAGCGTGAGGATCGCCACGCCGGTGGCGCGCGCCAGCGCGACCGCGACCTCGGCGGCGCGGCGGGAGGCCTCGGTGCCGTTGACCGGAAGGACGAGGCGCAGCGGCGAATCGGACGGATGCTCCAGATGGCGGCCGCGCCCGACGGCAAGGGCGACCGTGCCGTCGAATCCCGCCATGGCGTGGGCAAGCCGAGGGTGGAAGGCGCCCTCAGTGATCTCGACCTTTTCCTCCCCGATGACGAGGAGGCCGTAGCCTTTGCGCGCTTCGTCAGCGATCGCCTTTCGCTGCGGTACCTCCTTCGCGACGCTCGTGGTGACGGCCACGGCGGGCGGCTTCTCCTTCTGGGCTTCGGTCTCGTGCTGCTGCGCGGTGTCCGCGGCAGCCGCCTTCACGGTGGCCTCGGGCGTTTCCTCCTCGCGCGGCGCATCCTCGCGCTTGGTGACGTGGAGGACTGTGGTCGGGGTCCCGCGGGTGCCGGCGATGAGTCCGGTGAGGCGCGCCGCGAACTTTGCGTTCGCGCTGTCGTCGACGGCGAGGAGCAGCCGTTCGACGTTCGGCAGGAAGCCCTTGGCCTCGACTTCCTCGCGCTCGAGGCGCGCCTTCTCGGCTTCCGCCAGCGGAAGGCGCGCCAGCGCCCATCGCAGCATCGGGGGCATGGCCAGGGTGGTGATTACCGCCATGGCGACGATCATCGTGAACAGGTCCTGCGACAGCACGCCCATCGACAAGCCGATCGTGGCGACGATGACCTCGGTCGAGCCGCGGGCGTTCATCCCACAGGCGAGTGCCAGCGACTCGCGCCGCGTGAGACCGCCGATCTCGCCGCCCGTGAACGCCCCGGCGAACTTGCCGATGCTCGCGATTGCCACGAGCGCGGCCGTAAGCGCGAGCAGGCGCGGTTCGGCGAGGATCGTGAGATCCGCCGACAAACCGGCGGTGCCGAAGAACACCGGCGCGAACAGCCCGACGATGACGCCGCGGAGCTGGTAGTCGATGCGCCGGGTGAGGATCGGCGATTCGCCGACGAGGATTCCGGCGACGAAGGCGCCGAGGACGGTATGCACGCCGATGGCCTGCGTCAGCAGCGCCATGCCCGTCATCAGCAGCAGGATGAGCGAGATCACCGGCACCTCGCTGAGGAAGGTGTCGTTGACCCAGCGGATGAGCCAGAACACGACGCGGCGGCCTATGGTGAGGCTGATTCCTATGAAGGCCAGCGTGCCGACGATGCTGCGCGCGAGCGACGCCGGGTCGACGCTGCCGGATTCGGCCAGGCTGAAGGTGATCGCGATGATGATCCACCCCACCGTGTCGTCGATCACGGCCGAGGCGAGGATCACCTGACCGACGTTGCGGCGCAGGAAACCCATCTCGCGCACGACCATCGCGACGATCTTCACCGACGAGATCGACAGCGCGGTGCCGAGGAACAGCGACGCGATGAGGCGCGCGCTCGGGTGGGGCAGAAGTTCCTCGGGAAGGTACTGACCGAGCAGGAAGCCGCACCCGAACGGCAGCACGATGCCCGTCAGCGACACGCTGAACGCCGCACGCCCGATGCGGCGCACGAGCTGGAGATCGGTCTCCATGCCCGCCAGCAGCAACAGCATCAGAACGCCGAACTGCGACACTCCGTCGAGCATCGCCTTCTGCGTGGCGGTCGACGGAAACAATGCCTGGTGGATGTCGGGCCACATCACGCCGAGGACAGACGGGCCGAGCAGCAGCCCGCCGAGAAGTTGTCCCATCACGGTCGGCTGCCCGATGCGCTGCATGATCTCGCCGAGAAAGCGGCCGAGAAAGATCAGCGCCGCGATCTGGACGAGGAACACGACCTCCGACGGCTTGTCGCCGGATCCCGTCTCCGCGGCCCACGCCGTTCCGGCGGAGGCAAGCGCGACGGCCGTCGCCAGCGGCAAGCGAAGCGATCTCACTGAGGTCATGCGATGCGGAACGGCGCCCGAGGAAGGATCGGCGTAGGCTGCCAGAGGACGTGGGAAAGCCGCCGTGGGAAAAATCGGCCTGAGTTGTGTTCGGGGTGCGCAGGCGCCTAGCGCCGCCGGTTCAGCCAGGCGAACGCGAACACGGCCGCGACGATCAGCAGGATCGCGATCGTCCCCTGCAGAATCGGAAAGTTCAGGGCGTCGCGCGCCACCACGAGGGCGGTGAGCGCACCTGCGACGATCAGCACGAGACGGACGACCACACCCACGGAGCACCTCGTCGAGCGAAAGGCGGGGGGCCCTGCCGGTTACCGAATCGTGCCTGCCCGGGAACGAACCGCAGCCGCCTTCGTTTCTTGTAACACAGTCAGGGAGACGCCGATGAAACGCAGGATTTCGACGCTCGCGTTAGCGCTCGCCGTGCTCGCGCCGCTCGTTGCGGCGGGATGCACGCCGGGGCCCCGCGCGTGCCCGTATGCCGGTGCGTACGACAACGACGAGTGCCCGGCGAGCAGCGCCAACGACCAGACGGATTTCCGCAAGGATCATTGATCGAGTTCGCCGCCGCGGCATGCTTCCGCGGCGGCACGCCCTTCCTCAAACGAGTGGTCTCCGCACCGAACTGGGCGTATCGTCCTTCGGGGTTTCATCCGTCGGAGAGCATGATGCGTTGGTTCGGAATGGCAGTCGCCACAATCGTGCTGGGCATGTTCGTGCTGTCGATCGCGGGCTGCGATCGCCGGCCCGGCTACAATGCCTATGGGCGATATTCGGGCAACTCCAGCAGCTCCAGCGAAGCCGTCTACGACCGGCTGAAGAGCTCGGACAAGGACGACTGGTTCAAGGACCGGGCGATGTAACGCGGGCACAAGCCCGGCGAAGAAACACGACCGCGCGCAGCGTGGCATGGAGGAAGACATGAAGGGTGTACGTACGTTCGTCGGAACCGCACTTGTGCTGGCGTTGACCGGCCTCGCAGTCACCGCCTGCACCCGCGAGAACTACCATCCGAGCTTCCCGGAGCATTCGATTCTGAACGGCCCGGACCGTAGCCAGGAGTGGTACAAGACCAACGACGACGGCAAATAGCCTCGCCGCAGCTCCGTGCGTCGGCCGAACCAATCCGGTCGCCGCACGTTGATCCTCCGTTCCAGGAGGTGCGGCCATGCTCCCCAGAGGATCGCTTCGCGCCGCCGGGCTGGCGGTAGTCGCCGCGGCTCTCGCCTCGTGCGAATCCGCGCACGTCAACCCGGAGCCGGCGCCGCTGACCCGATCCTACGATTGCGACACCCGCGGCGCCTGCGGCGGAGCCCGCCTCGGTGCTCCGAACCTGGACACCCACAGCACTCCCGGTCCGAGCGGCGAGGAGCTTCGGCGCGACGCGCCCACCATCCGCTGACCGATCCTCCAATTCTCCCTCCCCGGTTCTGTCCCGTGTGGCGGCGGAAGGCGGATGGGCTATGCTCGCCCGCGTCCGCTTCGTCCGGCGCGACAAGAACAAGACAGGAGGCTCCCATGCACAAGGATCATCGGCTCACCGCGACGCGTCTGCTCGGCTCTGCCGTCGTCGCCCTCATCGCCTGCGTCGGCGCGTCGGCGCGGGCACAGACCATCGTCGACGAGTGGTCGAGCGTGCAGGCGCCGCCGGCGCCGCAGCTCAAAGCGGCCAAGGTCGAGCCGAGGACCACCGCGCTGCTCGTCCTCGATATGGTCAAAGCCACCTGCAACAACGAACGGCGGCCGCGCTGCGTGCAGTCGATCCCGAAGGTGGAGAAGCTCCTGACGGACGCTCGCGCCAAGGGCGTCGCGGTCGTCTACAGCCTGACCTCGACGACGACTCCGGCGGACATCCTTCCGCAGCTCGCACCCAAGAACGGCGAGCCGAACGTGAAGGCGTCGGTCGACAAGTTCATGAACACCGACCTCGACAAGATCCTCAAGGACAAGGGCGTGCAGACCGTGATCGTCGTCGGCACGACCGCCGAGGGCGCGGTGCTCTACACCGCGAGCGCGGCGGCCCTGCGGGGGTACAACGTCGTCGTTCCGGTCGAAGGATCGACGTCGGGGACGCCGTACGGTGAGGCGGTGACCGCGTGGACGCTCGCGAACGCGCCGGGCGTCAGCGCGAAGATGACGCTCACCAAGGTCGACATGATCACGTACTGAGCTGACGCCGCGACCGCGGCGCTATCGCTTAGATCCCGGGCTCCGGCTGGTTCAGCCGGAGCCCGATTGTTTTACGACCGCTGCGATCGCGCGTGGCGCGGGTACGGGGTTAGGCCGCGCGGATCTCGGCGAGGAAGCGGTCCACCTCGGCGCGCAGCTTCTCGCCCTGGCGGGCAAGGTCGGTCGCCGACGACAGCACCTGCGACGAGGCGGCTCCGGTGTCCGCGGCGGCCTGGGTCACGCCGGTGATGTTCGACGTCACTTCCTGGGTCCCCTTCGCCGCCTGCTGGACATTGCGCGCGATCTCCTGGGTCGCGGCGCCCTGTTCCTCGATCGCCGCGGCCACGGTGGTCGCGATCTCGTTGATGTGCGAGATCGTCTCGGTGATGGCGCGGATCGCCGTGACCGAGTTGCCGGTCGCGGCCTGCATCTCGCCGATCTTGGCGCTGATCTCCTCGGTCGCCTTGGCGGTCTGGTTGGCGAGGGTCTTCACCTCGCTGGCGACTACCGCGAAGCCCTTGCCGGCCTCTCCGGCCCGCGCCGCCTCGATCGTCGCGTTCAGTGCCAGCAGGTTCGTCTGACCGGCAATGTCGCTGATGAGCTTCACGACGTCGCCGATCCGCTGCGCGGCCTCGGCGAGACCCTGGATCTGGTCGTTGGTGTGGTTCGCCTGCTGCACCGCCTCCTGGGTGATGCGGCTCGACTGGCCGACCTGACGGCCGATCTCGGCGATGGACGACGAAAGCTCCTCGCCGGCGGTGGCCACGGTCTGCACGTTGGAGGTCGCCTGCTCGGACGCCGCTGCGACGGCCGCCGCCTGCTGGTTGGTCTGCTCGGCGGTCGCCGACATCGATTGCGCCGTGCTCTGGAGCTCGGTTGACGCCGACGCGAGGGTCTCGAGCGCGCCGGAGACGCTGCGGTCGAAGTCCTTGATCAGCGCGTCGACCTTCCGGACGCGCTCTTCCTTCGCCTCGTCGGCGCGGCGTTTCTCGATCTCCTCCTGCAGGCGCACGGCGCGGTCGAAGCCGAGCTTTGCCTGCATGGCCTTGAGATGCGTCAGCGCCGTGCCGATCTCGTCGTGCCGCTCGACGCTGATCAGCGTGTTGAAATGACCCTGCGCGATGGCGCTCATCGCGCTGATCAGGTTGGCCGCAGGCTCCGTCACCGCACGGATCGTCCGGCGGCTGAGCATTCCGCTGATCGTCAGCGCGGCGGCCATGAGCGCAAGCGTCACGGCGATGGCGATGCGGAACGAGACGGTGGCGTTGTCGTATTCCTGCTTGGCGACGCGGATTTGCAGGCCGAGAAGCTTCTCGGCCTCGATCTTGGCGGCGTCGAACAGCGGCTGCAGCGTCTTGACCACATGCTCGTCGAGCGAATCGGCGCGGCCCGAGCCCAGCAGCGCGAGGCCCGGCCGCAGACCTTGGTCGACATACGCGGCGCGGGCTTCGGCGTAGCGCTTCGCGAGCGCCTTTTCCTCGTCGTCCATGTAGGTCGCCATGTACTCGGACCACAGCTTGTTGATGCGGGCGACGTTGGTGTTGATGTTGGCCTCGGTCTCCGAATCGCCCTGCCCGGCGCGGGCCCTCGCGGCCGCGCGATACAGGAGCGTGGCGTTCTGCAGCATGCGCTCGTTGATCTCGGCGATCTGCGCGATCGGCAGCGTACGATCCTCGTAGACAGTCTCGAGGTGCGCGTTGGAGCTCCAGGTCGTGAGCAGCCCGACGCCGCCGACGACGGCCATCAGCCCGGTGAGGACGGTCGCGAGGGTGATCAGGCGATCCTTGATCGTGCGGGAGAAGCGCTCGGTCCACGTGAACCGGCGCCGTGTCTGGACGAGGCCGTTGGCGAGGACCACGTCGTCGGCGCGCCCCTCCTTCATCCGGCGATAGAGATCCTCGGCGGCGCGGCGCTGCTCGGGCGCGAGCGCGGTCCGGATCGACATGTAGCCCGTGATCTTGCCGTCATCGTAGATCGGCGTCGCGCTGGCCTGCACCCAGTAGTAATCGCCGGTCTTGGTGCGGTTCTTGACGGCGCCCGCCCACGGCTGGCCGGTTTTCAGCGTCTGCCACAGATCGGCGAACGCTTCCTGCGGCATGTCGGGGTGGCGCACGATGTTGTGGGGCGCGCCGAGCAATTCATCGCGGCCGAAGCCGCTGATGGCGACGAAGTCGTCGTTGACGTAAGTGATCCGCCCGCCGAGATCGGTCTTCGAGACGATGTTGATGTCGGGACCGATCGGAACTTCGACGTTGGTGACGGGCTGGTTGTTACGCATTGCGGACTCCCCACAGCGGACGCACGCGTACATTCGCGCGCGGCGTGACCGTAGTGGCCGAACATTAAGGCTGTCTGAAAACCGCGCGGCTTCGTCGATAACTCAGGTTATCGACCTCGCTCGCGTGGACGGTGCCCGCTCATCTCCGCTCCGACATGAGGATCGAGCCGGACGAAGTAGACGATCGAGAGGAGTCCGAGCGTGCCGACGATGAGGTAGGCGGGAACGACGTCGAACGAATCGATGCCCATTGAGCCGCGGACACGCTCGCTCGTGTGCAGGATCAGCGCCGCGAGGCCGACGCCGAGGCTGAGAAACAACTGCTGCGCCATCGTCGCCAGCGTGTTGGCGCGGCTGATCATCTCCGGCGGGACCTCGGCATAGCCGAGCGTTCCCATGCAGGTGAACTGGAGCGAACGGAAGAAGCCGCCGATGAACAGCGCGGTCAGTATGACGGTGTGCGGCGTGTCCGCGGTGAACAGGGCGCACGCGAGCAGGAACGCCGCGCCGATGACTCCGTTGGCGATCATCAGGCGGCGGAAACCGACCCTGCGGATCATCGGCGCGGCGGCAGGCTTGGTGAACAGCGCGCCGACGGCGCTGACGAAGGTGATGAGGCCCGAGGCGAACGGCGACAGCCCGAACCCGAGCTGGAGCTGCATTGCGAGCAGGAACGGCAGTGCGCCGACCCCGATGCGGAACAGCCCCCCGCCCAGCACCGAGGCGGCGACCGTCGGCAACCTGAGGAGCTCGGGGTCGACGATCGGATGCGGCGTCAGGCGCGCGTGGATCGCGAACAATGAGAGGCAGGTGGCGCCGACGGCGATCAACGCGACGACCGCCCAGGTCGGAATGATGTCGCGCCCCATGGTTTCGAAACCGTACAGGAGAGCGGCGAGGCCGATGCTGGTCAGACCGAAGCCGCGCCAGTCGAGCGGTGCGACGTCGGGCTCGCGCGCGTCGGTGATGAAGCGCATGACCAGCAGGATGCCCAGCGCGCCTATCGGAACATTGACGAAGAAGATCCAGCGCCACGAGCCGTATGTGGCGATGAATCCGCCGAGCGGTGGGCCGAGGGCCGGTCCCATGACCGCCGGCACCGTGAGATAGCTCATCGCCTGGACGAGATCGGCCTTGGGCATCGCCTTGAGGATGATGAGCCGGCCGACCGGCACCATCATCGCCCCGCCGATGCCCTGAATCGTGCGCGAGGTCACGAGTTCGGGCACGGATGTCGACAGGCCGCACAGCACCGACGCGACGGTGAAGATCGCGATCGCCACCGCGAGGACGGTGCGGCCGCCGAAGCGGTCGGCGAGCCAGCCGCTGATCGGGATGAACACGGCGAGGCTCAGAAGATAGGAGGTGATCGCGACGTTGAGCCGGACCGGATCCTCCCCGAACGACCTGCCGATCGCCGGCAGCGCCGTGGCGATGACGGTCGAGTCGAGCGACTGCATCAGATAGGCGCAGCCGACGATCAAGGGAATGAGGTACGGCGAGGAACGCATGGCGCAATCTAGACCGGGACCCGCGCCCCCGCGAGCGGGCCCTAGCCTTCGAGGAAGTGGCCGAAGACGGCGAGCGGGCGGATGCGGTCGCAGACGATCTTCGTCACCGCGAGGATGGGCACGGCGAGGATGGCGCCGGGGACGCTCCACATCCAGTACCAGAACACCAGCGACAGGATCACGAGCACGGGGTTCAGGGTGAAGCGGCGGGCGAGCAGCATCGGCGTGATCAACTCGCCCTCCGCGATGTGGATCAGGAAGTAGAGCGCCGCCGGCAGCGCCGCCAGGGTCAGGGTGTCGAACGTGATCGTGCCGACGAAGAAGAACAGCACGACCCCCATCAGAGGGCCGAGAAACAGGATGTAGTTGAGGAGGAACGCGATCGATCCCCACAGCAGAGGATCGCCGAGCCCGACCAGCCAGGCCATGCAGCCGGTCGCGGTGCCCACGGCGGCGTTCATCGCCGAGATCGTGACGAGGTAGATCGACATGTCGTGCTCGACCTGCTGTGCGATCTCGACCGCCTGGCGCTTGTCGGAGAAGCGCGGCAACACCTCGACGATGCGGCGCAGGAACGTCTCGCCGGAGATCAGCAGGAAGAACAGGAGGATGATTGTCGTGAGCAGCGTGGCCAGCGCGATCCGCGTGCTCTGCACCAGAGCGTCGGCGAGCCCCGGCCCCTTCACCTTGACGACGTTGGCGCCGTCGTCGGGCGACTCGGTCGCCTGCTCGGCCTTCTCCAGCGCTTGCCTCGTCGCCTGGAGCTTGTCGGTGACGAAGCTGAGATGCTGCTCGAGGCGGGGGAGGCCCTGGGGCAGCTTCTCGGCCCAGGTCGAGGCGGGTCCGGAGATCATGGCGCCGAACCCGAAGAAGACGGCGAACAGCACGGCGATGGACACGACCGCGGCGATCGGGCGTGGGAGATACAGACGGTTGAGGCCACGCACCGCCGGCTGCAGCAACAGCTTGAGCATCATGGCGAGCACGATGGGGAGCACGATCTCGCGGGCCACGTAGACGGCCGCGAACAGCGCGAGGAAGAAGAGACCGCCGAGGAATACCGTCTTCGGATCGGCGGGATGCAGGAGTTGCGGCCGGTCCTCCTCGGGATTGGAAACGGTGGAGTGGTCGCGCGTATTCACTTGCTGGCGTATTTGAACTGGGGCAGCGCCTTCAACTGCTCTCTGGTCCCGCCGGCGACGACGATGCGGTCCTCGCTGATCTTCAGGGTGTCGTACGGCAATGCCACGAGGTGATCGCCGATGCCGAGGAACCCGCCCACCGACAGCACGGCGCGCGGAGCGAATGGCGTAATGGTCAGGAAGGCGGCAGCCGCCACCCAAGCCAGCCCGAAAGCATTCTTCATCGGTCGACCTCCTTGTGGGACGCCGAGCGCGAGCGCGCGTCGGATGCCGCTCGGAAGGGAACGATGACTGTGTGGAAGAGTTCCGCTTGGCTTGGCCGTGCGGCGGGGCGTCGGAATTGCGCCTATTCGGCGGGCTTGCCGGGCGGTGTCGGGTCGTCGCTCGGCCGCTCGTCGCGGCGTTCGATCTTGTTGCCCTCGTGTTCGCGGCGGGCGCGGCTGTCCTCGATCGACTGGCGCGTGCGCTCCTCGCGCGTGCGACCGAATCGGGTGCGATTCTCCGCCGCCTTGGTCTCGGCGAGCGCGCGAGCCCGCGCCTTGCGCACGTCCTTCAGGTTGATGATGTCGGCCATCGGCTTCCTCGGTCCTTGGCGTGAGCGCTGGGCTGCGGCCCGGTTTTCATCATCAAAAGGCCATATTGTCCTTCGATAAGCTTAGCGCGATCCTAGGCGGCTGCAAGCCGCACGACGCATCCACTCTGCATTTTCGTGTCGCGAGGGCACGTGAGGACGTTTCTGCTTTCCGTCGGGATCGCCGGTGTCCTGATCGTCACCGCCTTGGCGGTGGCGCCATCGGTCGTCGACTGGAACGCCTATCGCGGTGCGCTCGGGGACGAGCTGTCGCGCGCGACGGGGCGGACCGTGTCGCTCGACGGTCCGATCGAGGCCTCGCTCCTTCCGGCGCCGCGAATCCTCGCCAACAACATTCGCCTGTCCGCGGGCAACTCCGCTGGCGATCGCGACGACGCTTTGCGTCTGCGCGCCGTCGAGCTCAAGGTCGGGCTGCTGCCGCTGCTCACCGGCCGTATCGTCGTCGAGCGCCTCACGCTGGTACGCCCCGAGTTTCTCGTCGAGACCGAGAAGGACGGCCGCGTCCGCTGGGTGATGGACGGCGCCGGCGGTGAGCTGCTGCCCGAGGTCGCGCTGCAGCGCCTCGCGATCAGCGACGGCACATTGGTGTGGCGCGACCGCCGCGACAACGCGCAGACGCGAGTCGAGAAGATATTCCTGCGGATGACGGCAACCTCGCTGTCCGGCCCGGCCACCGCCGACGGAACCGCGACGATCGGCGGCGAGCCCGTGAAGTTCTCCGCGAGCATCGGCGGGGTGCGGGGCGACACGCCGGTACGGGTGAATGCCGCCGTCGATGCGACGGCGCTCAAGGCGAGGTCCGAATTCGTCGGCCAGTATCTGCCGGCCGAGCAGCGGATCACCGGTCGCGTCAAGGCGAGCGGCAATGACGCGCGTGCGGTGCTTGCCGCTTTCGCCGGGGATGCTGCGGCCCAGGGCGTCGCGCCGGCGCTGATTGCCCACCGATTCGCGCTCGAGGGCCGCGTGTCGGCTTCCGGCCACACACTCGAGGCGAACGACGTCGTGCTCGACCTCGCCGACCAGCGCGCGACCGGGACTCTTCGCGCGCGCCTTACGGATACGAGGGCGACCGATATCGAGGCGGCGATCCGGCTGCCGCGGCTCAATCTCGATTCGCTGGCCACGGTGCCGCCGTTGCCGGTCGCCGCCGATGCGAACACGACCCTGCGGGCCGACGCGCGGATCGCGCTGTCGCTCGAGGCCGATGCCGTGCTGGCCGCCGGTCGCGCGGTGCAGGGGTTCGCTGCCGAGGCGGCGCTCGACCGCGGCGCGATCGCGGTGAAGCGTGTCGAGGGTCAGCTCCCGGGGGCTGGATCGTTCCGCGTGGCGGGGGCGGTGGCACCCGCCGAGCGCGGATACCGCTTCGACGGAACGGTCGAGACCGCGTCGGCCAACCTGCGGGATCTGCTTTCGTGGCTCGACGTCGACACCCGGGCGATTCCGAGCGGACGGCTCGGGCGGGCGACGCTCAAGGCCAAGCTCGTCGCCGACGCCCAGCGCACGGAGCTGCGCGACGTCGATCTGCACGTCGACGCGACGCGCGCCCATGGCTCGGTGCGGGTCGACTACGCCGATCGTCCCAAGGTCTCGGTCGATCTCGCGGCCGATCAACTGGACGCCGACGCATACGTCGGCGATGGCGAGGACCGGAGCCCCGGGTCGGCATCGCTCGCTGGCCTCGCCGGTGAGGGCAAGTTCACCATTGGCCGGCTGACCTACCGTGACGTCGATCTCCGCGACGTCGATCTGACCGCGGCCATGACCGACGGCGCGTTCACGGTCACGTATTTCTCCGGTGGTCCGCCCGAGCTCGATCGGATGTTCGCTAGGAATCCGGGCGCGGCGGAGGAGACGGCGTCCGCGCCGGCCGAACCCGAGCCGGCGCCGGTCGCGGCGATCCAGGTTCCACCGGCGTCCCACGATGCCGAGGCCGTGGCTGTTCCGGCCGCGGCGTCCGCTCCTCCGGCGCCGCCGGCGCCCAGCCGTGACGATTTCGTGCGCGACCTGCTCGGGCGGCTCACGCGTTAACCGGCGTTTCGTTCTGTTAGCTACCGCGTGGCCACGCCCCGGCGTACAGTTTCGGGACAGTGTGGAGGAACGCCGTGGCCACCATTGACGCCGACGCGCACGTCATCGAATCCGAACGCACCTGGACCTACCTGACGGCCGACGAGCGGCGGTTCGCGCCGATGGTGCTGAAGCAGGTGCAGGGCGAGGGCCGGGTGACGAGCGGTCCGCGCGCCGCAGGTGCCTTCTGGTACAGCGGCGGCTTCATCCAGCCCGCCGACGACAACGCCGACGTCGCCGGCGTCAGCGAGGATGCGCGCGAGCTCGGGGACGTGAAGGCGCGGCTGCGCCACATGGACGAGCTCGACATCGACGTCCAGGTGCTCTACCCGACGATCTTCCTGCAGCCGACCGCGCGCGACGCCGCGCAGGAGCGGGCGCAATATCGCTCCTACAACCGCTGGCTCGCCGACATCTGGAAGGTGGCGGGCGACCGCCTGCGCTGGGCGGCCTGCGCGCCGATGAGCTCGCCCCACGCGATCCGGGACGAGCTCGCCTTCGCCAAGGACCACGGCGCCTGCAGCGTGTTCGTCCGTCCGTTCGAGTGCGATCGCTACGTCGGCGAGTCGTACTTCGAGCCGCTGTTCGACGCCGCTGCCGAGCTCGACCTCGCGATCGCGTTCCACTCCGGCAACGCGAGCGCCGCCGACATCGATTTCCACGACGGCCACAACTTCGGGCGGTTCAAGCTCGCGATGATCGCGCAGTTCCATTGGCTGCTCGAATACGAGCTGCCGAAGAGGTACCCATCGATCCGCTGGGCCTTCGTCGAAGCCGCGGCGGGATGGCTGCCGTACACGCTCATCGACGTCGAGAAGCGTCTCAAGCGGAAGGGGCGCAGGCTCGCGGCGAATCCGCTCAAGGACAACAACATCTGGGTGACGATCGAGACTACCGACGACATCGCCTACGTCGTGGGCGCCGTCGGGGACGACAATCTGATCATCGGCACCGACTACGGCCACACCGATACCTCGGCGCAGATCGAGGCGTTGCGGCTGCTCAAGGAGAGCGGGCGGCTGCCGGCGGCGAGCGTCGACAAGATCCTCGATCGCAACCCGAGGGCGCTCTACGGCCTGTAGCATCGCTCCGGCATCGGCTACGGGCGCAGAACAGTACGCGTGGTTCGGTCCGAGAAGAACATGGGGAGACTTCGATGGCAAAATTCTTGCACGTGGTGGTGGCGGGCATGGCGGCGGCGATCGCCACAGGGGGAATCGCGGCGGCGGACGACTTCTACAAGGGGCGGCAGGTGAACCTGCTCGTCGGGGCCGGTACCGGCGGCGGCTACGATCTCTATGCCCGGCTGCTGGTGCGGCACTGGCCGAGGCACATACCGGGCGAGCCGGTATTCGTGGTCCAGAACATGCCGGCCGCGGCGAGCCTCGCCGCCATGAACACGCTGGCGAACACCTCGCCGCGCGACGGCAGCACGATCGCGGCGGTGCAGAATCACATCGGGGTCGAGCCCATTCTCGGGCTCACCGGCGCGCGCGACAACGTGAAGTACGACCCCCGCCAGGCGAACTGGATCGGCAGCACGACCAAGGAAGTGCCGGTCGTGGCCTTGTGGCACACGGTGCCGTTCCAGACGTTCGACGATATCATCGGCAAGGAAGTCCTCGTCGGGTCCAGCGGCGTGGCGACCTCGGACAGCGTCTATCCGCGCGTGATGAACAAGCTGGTGGGAACCAACTTCCGCATCATCGAGGGCTATGCGAGCAATCCCGAGCTCGCGACCGCCATCGAACAGGGCGAGATCCAGGGCCGCGCCGGATGGTTCCTGTCGAGTCTGATGTCGTCGAAGCCCGATTGGGTCGCGAACAAACAGATCAGGCTGCTGGTGCAGGTCGCGCTCGAGCCGTACCCGAGCCTGCCCGATCTCCCGCTGGTAACCGCGTTCACCAAGACGCAGGCCAACCGGGAACAGCTCGAGTTCGCGCTGAGCTGGCTTCTCATGGGCCGCCCCTACGTCGCGCCGCCCGCGGTTCCCGCCGATCGCGTCAAGCTTCTCCGCGATTCGTTCATGGCGACGATGAAGGACCCGGCATTCCTCGCCGAGGCGAAGAAACTTAACCTAGATATCACTCCGATGTCGGGTGAGGAGATCCACGCGCTCTTGGAAAAGCAATACGCGACGCCGAAGGAGGTCGTGGACAACGTCCGTGCGATGATGGCTCCTCCGGGAAAATAGAATTTGAGATAAAAACCCCGTGAAGTGCCGAAGCCGCCGGTGGACAAGCCGGCGGCTTTTCGCGTTTTTTAACGACTGCCGACCACTATCCCCGGTCGTCGACGTTGGTTGGGGCGACACACACGCGACGAGTGACATGGATCAGCGTTCGGACGCCGTGACGAGGCAAAATCGCGCGACGCCGTGCGGATGGCATCGAAAAAAATGAAGAGAACGATTTACATCATCATGATGAGCGCGTTCGCCGGCACCGTGATCGGAGGTGTCGTCGCGAATCTGGTGAACATCATGGATCCCGAGCTCCAGCTCGACTACGGCCTGTCGATCGCGTTCTTCACCGCGATCACGTGGGCGCTGCTGGCGATGTTCGATGCGCTGTACCGCAAGCTGCGGCCGGCGCCGAGCGCGCCGGCCCATCCGCCCGTACATGCGCCGGTGCACGCGCCGACGGGGGCGCCGGCCGCTTCGGTGCGCCGCTAGCGCGAGGCGCGAGTCGGACAGGCGACGCCGGTGCCGGCGAGTCCGCAGTACCCGCCGGGATCCTTCCCGAGGTACTGCTGGTGATAGTCCTCGGCGTAGTAGAACGGCCCGGCGTCGACGATCTCGGTCGTGATCGGCCGGAACCCGCGCGCCTTCAGCGACGCATCGTAGGCTTCCTTGGAGTCCTCCGCGGCTGCCCGCTGCCCGGGCGTGACCGCATAGATCGCCGATCGATACTGCGTTCCCACGTCGTTGCCCTGGCGCATGCCCTGGGTGGGGTCGTGAGCCTCCCAGAACGCCCGTAGCAACTCGTCGTAGGAGATCAGCTTGGGATCGAAGGCCACCAGCACGGCCTCGGCATGCCCGGTGCGGCCCGAGCAGACCTCTTCATACGTGGGGTTCCGGGTGTACCCGCCGGTGTACCCGACCGCGGTCGTGTAGACGCCCGGCAATTCCCAGAACAGTCGCTCGGCGCCCCAGAAGCAGCCAAGCGCGAACACCGCGGTCTCGATCCCGGCGGGGAAGGGCGGCTTCAGCGGATGGCCGTTGACGAAGTGCCGGGGCGGAACCGGCATTGCCGCGTCGCGGCCGGGCAGTGCGTCCGCCGCGCTCACCATCTGGGTCTTGTGCGACAACATCGACCACATCGCTCGTCTCCATCATCGGAACAGGTTCATTCGCGCCACGTTCGGCGACTTGCATCCATCCGTTCGGCTCAGAACGGCCGACGGTTACACCGTCATGTCCCATGCTTCGCCTTGAGCTCCGCCAGCACGAACAGGCGGATGGCGCTCGATAGATTGCCCGCGCGGTCACGGTCGATCTCGGCGACCAGCCGGTCGAGCGAGAGTCCACGGCTGCGGGCGATCGCCGCGAGTTCGGTCCAGAACGGCTCCTCGACCGAAACCGAGGTGCGGTGGCCGGCGAGTCGGACCGAGCGCTTGCGGATGCGCGACGGCAGCGCGTCCATCAGCCGCCGCCCCCGGAGGCGCCGCCGGGGCCCAGCATCTTCGCCGCATCGACCCAACGGTCGAAGTCCTCGGCGGAGACCCAGCCCGACGCGATCGCGGCCTCGCGAAGCGTGAGGTCCTGGTGGAGCGCGGTGTGGGCGATCTTCGCCGCCTTGTCGTAGCCGATGTGGGGCGTAAGCGCCGTCACCAGCATCAGCGAGCGCGACAGCAGCTCCTGCATGCGCTCGCGGTCGGGTTCGATCCCGGCCACCGCCTTGTCCGCGAAGCTGACGCAGGCATCGGCGAGCAGCCGGATGGACTGCAACAGCGCCGACGCCATCAGCGGCTTGTAGGTGTTGAGCTCGAGGTGCCCCTGGCTGCCGGCGATGGTGATCGCGACATGGTTCGCCATCACCTGCACGCACACCATGGCGAGCGCCTCGTTCTGGGTCGGGTTCACCTTCCCCGGCATGATCGACGACCCGGGCTCGTTCTCGGGCAGCCGGATCTCGGCGAGGCCGGCGCGGGGTCCCGAGGCGAGCAGGCGGATGTCGTTGGCGATCTTCATCAGGGACGCGGCGAGCACGTTGAGCGCGCCCGAGACCTCGACCAGCGCGTCGTGCGACGCGATTCCCTCGGCGAGATCGCCACCGTCGACGAACGGCAAGCCGGTGATGAGCGCGGCCTCGCCGGCGAAGCGCTCGGCAAAGCCCTGCGCCGCGTTGAGACCGGTGCCCAACGCGGTGCCGCCCTGGGGCAGATGGAACAGCGCCTTCTCGGCGTGCCCGACCCGGCCGATGCCGAGACCCACCTGATGCGCCCACGTGGCGAACTCGCGTCCGAGCGTCGTCGGAACCGCGTCCATGAGGTGGGTGCGGCCGATCTTCACGACATCATGGAACGCCTGCGCCTTCGCATGCAGCGCGTCGCGCAGACGATGCAGCGCCGGAAGGAGCCGCGCGCGCATCGCGAGCGCCGCCGCAATGTGGATCGCCGTCGGCACCGAATCGTTCGACGACTGGCCGAGGTTCACGTGGTCGTTGGGGTGCACCGGCGCTTTCGCGCCGAGCGGCCGGCCGAGCCGTTGGTTGGCGCGGTTGGCGAGCACCTCGTTGACGTTCATGTTGGTCTGCGTCCCCGACCCGGTCTGCCACACCGGCAGCGGGAAGTGCTCCGACAGCTTCCCGTCGGCGAGCTCCTGGGCGGCGGCGGCGATCGCCGCGCCGAGCTCGGTCGGCAATGCGCCGAGGGCGACATTGGCGCGCGCCGCCGCGAGCTTCTGGATGCCGAAGGCGCGGATCAGCTCGTCCGGCATGCGCTCGTTGCCGATGACGAAGTTGCGTCGCGCGCGCTCGGTGACGGCACCCCACAGCTTGTCCGCGGGCACGTCAATCGGCCCGAACGAGTCGGATTCGGTGCGTGTCGCGTCGCTCATCGCCGTGCTCCCCGCGGGCGCCGCGATCCCTTCGCCGCCGCGACCGCACGCTCGCCCCACGAGAGGAGCGTCGCGCGGTCGTCGAGAGCGTCGCAAGGCGGCGAACGATAGCCGCGCAGCGCCACCGCGCGGCCCTGGCGACGGTAGGTGAAGGTGGTCGCGCCGGGTTCGACCTCCGACGTCGGCTCGACGCGGAAATAGACGCGGCGTCGATGGACGATGGCGATGTGGATGCCGTCGAGATAGAGGCCGTGGCCGCCGAACATGGCGCGCGAACGCACCGGACCGAGCGGCGCGAGCCGGAGAAGCAGGCGGGAGACGAAGGAATCGGCGGTCGGCATGGCGGCGCTCCGGGAGCAGTATAGCGCCGCGGCGGCGGGATCAAACCCGCCGCGTCAGATGCCCCACATATGCTGGACGAAGATGCGCACGCCGAGGCAGATCAGGGCGACGCCGCCGATCAGCTCGGCCCGCTTGCCGAGCCTCGCTCCGGCGATGCGTCCGATCATCACGCCCGTGGTCGTCATCGTGAAGGTGGCGAGTCCGATGGCCAGCGCGACGACGACGATGCTGGCGTCGAGGAACGCCAGGGTCACGCCCACCGCCATGGCGTCGATGCTGGTGCCGATCGCGGTGACGACGAGGGTCATCAGCGAATGCCGCTGCGGCTTCGCGGTCTCGCCGTCGCGCGTCAACGCCTCGTAGATCATCTTCGCGCCGACGCCGCCGAGGAGGAACAGCGCGATCCAGTGATCGATCTCCTCGACGAGGGCGGACGCGGCGAGACCAGCGGCCCAGCCGAGGACAGGGGTGACCGCCTCGACGCTGCCGAAGATCGCGCCGGTGCGCAGGGCTTCCTTGAGTTGCGGGCGGTGCAGGGCCGCGCCCTTCGCCAGCGCGGCGGCGAAGGCGTCGACCGACATGCCGAAGGCGATGACGACGATGGCGAGGGGGCTCATGGGACTTCCGCCGGGCAATGACACAAGACGACGACAGCGCCGGCCGGAGCGGCGGAAGTCTCGTCTTGGTCTCGCCGGGCGCTTGTCGCGCCAGCCGCACCACGCATGGCCCCGAGGGCGTCCGCGAGTGTGTTGATGCGGATCCGTCGCGGGGAACGCTGCGACGGTGGCTACTCCCCAATGCGGCCGTTGATAAAGGCGCGGTGCAGCGAAGTCAACACGGATGCGCGCGCGACGCATTCGCAATTGTGCCGCTATTCGGACCCACGGCGACGCAGCAGCAGGAGCCCCAGGGCGGCGGCAGTGGCGAACCCGGCGCCGGCGAGGAACGTGGCCGCGTGCCCGAGCGTCTCCCACAGCGCCCCGGCAAGAAGGCTTGCGAGGAACAGCACCACGCCGGTCACGACATTGAACAGGCCGAACGCGGTTCCGCGCAGGTCGGCGGGCGCCGTGTCGGCCACCATCGCCGCCAGGAGTCCCTGCGTGAGGCCCATGTGAAGTCCCCAGAAGGCGGCGCCCAGCAGGACGCCGGCGATGCCGTCCCACAGCGCCAGCACGAAATCGGCGACGATCAGGGCGGCGAGCCCGCCGGCCAGCACGGCGCGGCGGTCGACGTGGTCCGACAGACGCCCGGCCGGCCACGCGGTCGCGGCGTAGACGACGTTCATCGCGATGAGAATTCCCGGCAAAAGCGCCAGCGTCAGGCCCGCATCCTGACCGCGCAGCACCAGGAAGGCCTCGCTGAAGCGGGCGAAGGTGAACACGACGCCGATGGCGACGACGGTCCAGTACCCCGCGCCGATTCCGCGGAGCCGTCGCCACGCGAGCGGCGCGCCGGCGGGAGCGGCATCGGTCGACGAGCGCTCGGGGTCGCGGACGAGGGCGATAAGGACAACGACGGAGAGCACGGCCGGCGCGAAGGCGACCCAGAAGATCGCTCGGATGTCCGTGAGCCACGCGAGCAGCGCCATCGCGAGCAGCGGTCCCGAGAATGCGCCGACGGTGTCGAGCGATTGCCGCAGGCCGAAGGCGGCGCCGCGGGCGTGCTCCGGGGTGATGTCCGCGACGAGGGCGTCGCGCGGCGCCCCGCGGATACCCTTGCCGATGCGGTCGGCGATCCGCGCCCCGAGCACTTCGAACGGAGTCGTCGCCATCGCGAAAAACGGCTTGCTGGCGGCGCCGAGCCCGTAGCCGATCACCGCCAGCAGCTTGCGCTTGCCGATCCAGTCGCTGATCGTGCCGGAGAAGATCTTGGTGATCGCGGCGATGCCCTCGCCGAGCCCCTCGATGACGCCGACCAGAACCGCGTTTGCGCCGAGCGTTCCGACCAGGAATACCGGCAGCAGCGCGTGGATCATCTCCGAGGAGATGTCCATGAACATCGACACGAATCCGAGGAACCACACCGTGCGTGGGACGGCCGGGTTCATCGGGGATGCGTGGTCGCCGCGCGCGCCGGTCCGGGGCGCGGTCGACGGAGATTCCAAAGGCATGAGGCGTCGCTCGCTTGACGTCCGATTGTGGCGGGGCAAGCGCCTAAACGGAAGCCGTTTTCGGGCGCACCGTGACGCCGTGAGGGCCGGGTGTCCACCCGCAGGTTCTGGTCAGCGGCCGCGTCGGCGCGATATCCTGCCGCCATGGACTCGAGCGCAGCGGATCCCAAGCACGAGCCGGGCGTCGTCGCCGCGGCTGTCTATTGCGAGGGGCGCCGCATTCGCGACATCACGGTCGATGAGGCGCGCGAGTGGGCGCAGCGCCCCGGCCACATCGTGTGGATCGGCCTCTACGAGCCGAACATGCGCCTGCTCGCCCGGCTGCAGCAGGTTTTCGATCTCAATCCGCTCGCGATCGAAGACGCCGCGGCGGCCCACCAGCGTCCGAAGCTCGAGCAGTACGGCGACTGCCTGTTCGTCGTCGCGCGAACCGCGCAGATGGTCAAAGGCCGTATCGCGTTCGGCGAGACCGACATCTTCGTCGGCAAGGGTTATGTCGTGTCGGTGCGCCACGGCGCGTCGTGCTCGTACGGCCCCGTGCGCGAGCGCGCCGAGGCCGCGCCGCAGTCGCTCGCGAAGGGCGAGGACTTCGTTCTGTACGCGCTGCTCGACTTCATCGTCGACCAGTATTTCCCGGTGATCCAGTCGATCGGCGAGATCGTCGAGGACATCGAGGACCGCGTGCTCGACCGTACGCTCACCAACGCGGAGATCGAGCGGCTGTACATGCTGCGCCGCGATCTGCAGCGGCTTCGCAACGCCGCCGCGCCGCTGGTCGAGGTCTGCCGCAAGCTCGAGCAGGCGGAGGTGCCAGCGCTCGACCCGGCCATGCAGCCGCTGTTCCGCGACGTGAGCGACCATATCCGCCATGTCGAGGAGGAGATCGACGCCCATCGCGAGATCCTCGCCTTCGCCTTCGAGGCGAGCATGATGCTCGGCCAGGCGGAGCAGACCGGCGTCACCCGCAAGCTCGCCGCCTGGGCGGCGATCCTGGCCGTGCCGACGGCGGTCGCGGGAATCTACGGCATGAACTTCGACAACATGCCGGAGCTGCGGTGGGCCTACGGTTACTACGCCGTGCTCGCGGCGATCGTCGCGCTGTGCGTCGGGCTCTATTCGCTGTTCCGGCGCTACCGCTGGTTGTGACCGGCCGTCGAACGGCGGCCGGCTGTTCACGACGGCGCGATCCGTTGTAACATCGCGGCAATATCATAAGAACAGGAGGCTTCCATGGCTCGGGCGCGCATCCGCCATCTGGCGATCAAGACGATGAATCCGGAGCGTCTGGCGAAGTTCTACGTCGATACCTTCGAGATGGAGATCATCCATCGCTCGAAGAGCGGCGGCTGCTATCTCACCGACGGCTACCTCACGCTGGCGCTCTTGAAGTGCCGTCCCGAGGACACACCGCCCGGCATCAACCACTTCGGCTTCGAGGTTGAGGATTCGGCCGTGGTCGCCGAGAAGCTGGTCGAGGCCGGACTGCCGACGCCGACGCAGCGGCCATCGACGACACCCTACGCCGAGACCCGTGGCATGGACGTCGACGGCAACCTGTTCGACATCTCCGAGCACGGCTACGCCCAGGTCGAGTATCCGCGGGATCGCGACGCGAAGCAGCGGAGCAAGGAAAAGGTCTAGCGCGGGCGCGTGATCCCGCGCGCGGGACCACGCGTCAACTCACCAGCAAGGAGGCCGGGATGGCAGCGGACATCCGCGAGCGTCTCATTGGCTTGGCCGCGGCCGCGCTGATCGCGCTCGCGCCGGCGATCGCGTGCGCCGACGACAATTTCTTCGCCGGCAAGACCCTCACCCTCATCGCCGGCTACCCGCCGGGCGGCGGCGTCGACGGCGAGATGCGGCTGGTCGCCAAGTACCTGCCGCGCTACGTGCCGGGAAATCCCAATCTGATCGCCAAGAACATGCCCGGCGCGGGCGGCGCGATCCTCGGCAACCACCTTTACAATGTCGCCGAGAAGACGGGTCTCGTGCTGGGCATGGCGGGCCGCTCGAGCTTCCTGCTGAGCAACGTCGTGCCGCAGAAGGGCATCAGCTACGACCTGGCGAAGTTCTCCTACGTCGGCGGTGCCGGCAGCACCAACAGCATCCTGTGGCTGCGCAAGGAGACCGGCGTCAAGACCGTCGACGATCTGCGGAAGGCGAAGAAGGAGATCGTGCTCGGGGCGCTGTCGCCGCGCGCGCAGAACGCGATCGTTCCCAAGGTGCTGGCCCAGTACGAGGGCTGGCCGTTCCGGGTCGTGCACGGCTATCGCGGCTTCAACGACGTGCTGATCGCGATCGAGCGCGGCGAGGTCGACGGACTGCTGTCGCACGAAGGCAGCATCCAGAACACCCGGCCCGACATGATCGAGACCAAGGTGGTCGTTCCGGTGTTCCAGACCTTCGAGGAACTTCCCGGACTGCCGATCATGGCGGATATCGTCGACAACCCCGACGAGAAGGCGCTGCTCGGCATGCTCAACGCGCCGAGCCAGATCGGGCTGCCGGTGATGGGCCCGCCGGGCGTGCCTGAGGACCGGCTCGCGGTGCTCCGCGCCGCCTACATGAAGATGGTGGAAGACCCGGGGTACCGGGACGAGGCCGAGAAGAAGGGCGTGCCGGTCGGCCGCGCGATCAGCGGACCGGACATCCAGAAGCTGATCGTGACCAACCTCTCGAACGTGCCGGAGGCGGTGGTGAAGGAGTACATCGCCTACACCGAGGAGAAGAAGGAGTAGGGCCTCAGGAGCCGGGCGCCGACTTCGCGCGCTCGACCTCCTCCGAGAGCTCGCGCTCGAAGCGCACCAGATCGCCCGGGACGGACACATTCATGGCCCGGAGCTGGTTCATCAGCTCGATCACCCGGAAGTGCACCTCGTGCAGATCCTCCGGCTGATCGCCGTAGCGGTCCACCAGCAGATTGAGCTCGGCGATGATCTCGTCGGTTCCGACCGGCATTCCCGTTCTCCCGAAGCTTCGGCGATGTTCAGGATACAGGCGCCCGCCGCGGCCGCGATGCGTTAGATCAAGGGCTTCAAAAATGCCACCGCCGCGTCGATCGCCTCGGCGAGGTTCTGCTCCTCGGTGCGTCCCGAGGCCTTGCGCGGCTTGAACGAGTGCTCGCCGTCCTCGAGCCAGCGGACGCGGATCGACTTCGGCAGCTTGAGTTTCGCGATCTCGTCGCGGCCGCCGAACGGGTCGCGCGTGCCCTGCAGGATGAGCGTCGGCGTCTTGAGCGTCATCAGATGCTCGGTGCGGGACGTTCCTTGACCGGGTTTGGGCGGATTGCCCGGCGGGTGGAACGGATAGCCGAGGCACACCAGTGCGTTCGCCCCGACCTCGTCGGCGACCATGCTGGCGATGCGACCGCCCATCGACTTCCCGCCGATCGCGAAGGCCTTGCCCTCGAACGCGGCGGCAGCCGCGCGGAAGGTCGCGAGCAGCGTGTTCGCCGAATCCGGCGGGCGCTTCTTGCCGCTCTTCCGCCGCTCGGCCATGTAGGGGAACTCGAAGCGCGCGACGCGGATGCCGGCCCTGGCGACGCCTTCGGCGAAGACGTTCATGAACGCACTGTCCATCGGCGCGCCGGCGCCGTGGGCGAGGATCAGCGTGAGAGTGGCGTTCTTCGGCCCGTCGAACAGGAAGTCGGGAGCCACATCGCGAGCGGCTCGGGCTCCCGATGCCTTCGATGCCGCCGCCTTCGCCATCAGTCCTTCGCGCCGACCGAGGCGAAGAAGTCGTTGCCCTTGTCGTCGACGACGACGAACGCCGGGAAGTCCTCGACCTCGATGCGCCAGATCGCTTCCATGCCGAGCTCGGGGTATTCGACGACCTCGACCTTCTTGATGCATTCCTGGGCGAGCCGCGCGGCCGGGCCGCCGGTCGAGCCGAGGTAGAAGCCACCGTGCTTCTTGCAGGCGTCGCGCACCACGGGCGAGCGGTTGCCCTTGGCGAGCATCACCATGCTGCCTCCGAGGGCCTGGAATTCGTCGACGTAGGAGTCCATGCGCCCGGCGGTGGTGGGGCCGAACGAGCCCGACGGCATCCCGGCGGGAGTCTTCGCGGGACCCGCGTAATAGACCGGATGATCCTTGAAGTACTGCGGCAGGCCCTCGCCGCGGTCGACCCGCTCCTTGAGCTTCGCGTGGGCGATGTCGCGGGCGACGATCAGCGGGCCGGTCAGCATCACGCGGGTCTTCACCGGGAGCTTCGCCAGCGTGGCGCGGATCTCGCTCATCGGCCGGTTGAGGTCGATCTTCACGGTGTCGCCGGCGAGCTTGGCCCAGTTCACGTCCGGCATGTACTGCGCCGGATTGGTCTCGAGCTGCTCGATGTAGATGCCGCTCGCCGTGATCTTCGCCATCGCCTGGCGATCGGCCGCGCAACTGACGCCGATGCCGACCGGGCACGACGCGCCGTGACGCGGCAGACGGATGACGCGCACGTCGTAGCAGAAGTACTTGCCGCCGAACTGCGCGCCGATGCCGGTCTTCTGGGCGAGCTTGAGGATCTCGCCCTCGAGCTCGACGTCGCGGAACGCCTGGCCGAACTTGCCGCCGCTGGTCGGCAGGCCGTCGAGGTAGCGGCACGACGCGAGCTTCACCGTCTTCATGGTGAGCTCGGCCGACGTGCCGCCGATCACCACGGCGAGGTGATAGGGCGGGCACGCCGCGGTGCCGAGGCTCTTGAGCTTGGCGTCGATGAACGCGAGCAGCGACTTCGGGTTGAGGAGCGCCTTCGTCTCCTGAAACAGGAAGGCCTTGTTCGCCGACCCGCCGCCCTTGGCGATGAACAGGAACTTGTAGGCGTCGCCCGGCACCGAGAAGAGGTCGATCTGGGCCGGCAGGTTGTTGCCGGTGTTGACCTCGTCGTACATGTTGAGCGCGCTCATCTGCGAGTAGCGCAGATTGGTCTCGGTGTAGGCGCGGAACACGCCTTCGGTCAGCGCCGCCTCGTCGCTGGCGCTCGTTCCGCTGCCGCCGTGCGTCCACACGCGGTCGCCCTTCTTGTCCATTACGATCGCGGTGCCGGTGTCCTGGCACATCGGCAGGACGCCGCCGGCGGCGATGTTGGCGTTCTTCATCAGCTCGTAGGCGACGAAGCGGTCGTTGTCGGACGACTCGGGATCGTCCATGACGCCCCGGAGCTGCTTGAGGTGGCTCGGGCGCAGGAAGTGCGCGATGTCGTGGAACGCCTCGCGCGACAGGCGGGCGATGCCGCCGCGATCGACCTTGAGCACCGTCTCGCCTTCGAACGTGCCGGTCGAGACGAAGTCGGACGTGATCTTCCGGTACGGCGTGGTGTCCTCGCCCAGCGGGAACATCTCGTGGAAGGCGAACTCGGCCATGGCTGATGGTGCTCGATTGTTGGATGCGGGAACGGGCGCGCGCAGCGCGCCCGGAGACTAGACGTTCGGGGAAGGCGAAGGCAACCGCGACGGGGGCGCGGCTGAGCGGCTCGGCGGGCGCTACTTCTTGCGGAAGGCGTCCAGCGAGACGATCTTCTCGGCGCTCGACGCGGCGGCCGGGGCCGGCTCGTCGGCCGCCGGGGCGGGCAGCGACTCGGCCGGCGGCGTCTCCGCCTTGCCGCCCGTCGCGCCGGAGGACGCCGCGGCCGCAGTCGCGGCCGGCGTCGAACCGACGCGGAACTGCAGACCGAATTTCACCGACGGGTCGACGAACGAGGTGAGCGCCGCGAACGGCACCTTGATGCGCTCCGACACGCCGGAGAAGGAGAGCGTGACCTCGAAGCCGTCGTCGTTGACGTCGAGACCCCAGAACTGATGCTGGAGCACGATGGTCATCTCGTCGGGGTAGCGCGAGCGCAGCGCCTCGGAGAGCTCCACGCCGGGATGGGCGGTCTTGAAGGTCAGATAGAAATGATGGGCGCCCGGGAGCCCGCGTCGGCCCGCATTCGCCAGCGCGTCGCGCACGACGCCTTTCAGGGCGCCGTCGACCAGCCGCTCATAATCCAGCGTGTTCTGAGACATGGACGATGTCGTTTTCCCTCGGCGGTGAGCGAGCGTAACCCGAAACGCGCGTTTCGGGAAAGTGTCACGGCAGCGACCGCGCGGGGCGCGGATGTCGCAAGTCGGTGAGAATGTCGCAAGCAAGAAGGAGATGAGGTGGGGGGCTTCTGTTGCCCGGCGCCCCCCGGGCCGCGCTTGCTTAAGCTAGTTAAGCAGCGAGGGCGAGCTTGTTATCGTTCGCACCTATCAAATGACCCGATAACGGCGGTATCATGCCGGGCGAAAACTTTGCCTTTACCACGCGCGTCGATCCTGGTTCGCCCCCATCGAGGCCCTGCGTGTCAGCGCAGGGATACGGGATTTGGTGGAGGCGCCGGGTACTGCCCCCGGGTCCGCATCGCTTATTCCACAAAGCGTTTATCGCCATAGTCGGTTGCCCGACGAAGCCAATATAGGCCGACTCGCGCGCCTTTTAAAGGTCAGGCGGATCCGCGCGGCCGCAGCAGCCGCGGCCCGTAGAGCGCGGCATAGAGCGCGAAGGCGCCGGTCCAGCACACTCCCGCGACGGTCACGGCGAGGCCGTAACCCGCCCCCGCCAGTGGCGCGCCGACGCGGAGCAGGGCCGCAATCGTCACCAAAAGGTAAATCGCCGTGGTGCCGGCGCCGGCGGTCAGCGCGGCGCCGGTGTGGCCGAGCGTCGCGCGCGTCATGACGGCGAGCGTCATCGTGCCGACCGCGCCCGCCGTCACCGCATGGAGCGCCGAGGTCGCCGGCAGCAGCGAGGTCGCGATGTCGACGCCGAGCAGGAAGGCGCCGAGCGCGAGCCACGCGTAGCCGACGTGCAGGACCCACAGCAGCGGCTCCGCCGTCGTGTACCGGCCGCGCCACCGCGACAGCCTCGCCGCGAGTGCCACGCCCGAAACCATCGCGAGTCCGGCGGCGACGGTCGTCGTGGGGGCCGCGACCCATGCGGCGACGGCCGCGGCAGTGAGGATCAGCGCGCCCGTGTCGAGGCGATCCGTCGGCGCGGGGCGGGGCACATCCGGTCGCGCCTTGGCGAGCCAGTTGCCGGTGAAGCTCGGGATGATCCGTCCGCCGACGAGCGCGATCAGCATCATCAGGACGCCGATGCCGAGCCGGATGCCGAGCTCGGCGGTGTCCGCGAGCGCGAGCGCCTCGGCGTGCACCAGCGCATTCGCGGCGAGGAGTAATGAGAGCGCCACCAGCATCGGCAGGTTCCGCCAGTTGCGTCCGGCGACGATCTCGCGCGCGACGACGGCGAGGAACGCCGCCGGGAACGCGAGGTCGATCGCCGCCGCGGCGCCGGCGCCGATCGTCGCCGATGCGAGCGTCGCAATGCGTCCCCCGAGCCACAGCGCGACAAGTCCTCCGAGCGCGGCACCCTGGATCGGCAGGCGGCCGGTCCAGTTCGGAATGGCCGTCAGCAGAAAGCCGGCGACGGCCGCCATCGCGTAGCCGAACACCATCTCATGGGCGTGCCAGACCCACGGCAGCAGCACGGTCGGAAGGTTCGCGGTGCCGTCGAACATCGCCAACCAGAGCGGAATCGCGACCGCACTCCAGCAGGCGCCGAGCAGGAAGAACGGGCGGAAGCCGGCCGACAGCACGGCGGGCCCGCCCGGCCGTGCTCGCGTCGCGCCGTCGTGCGGCACCTGTGCGGCGCTCCGGCTCACGCGGCACCGACCGTCAGCACGACCTTGCCGACGTGATCCTGATCGAGCCGGCGGTGGGCGTCGGCGGCCTGCGCGAGCGGGAACACGGTGTCGATGACCGGCCGCACTTTCCCGTCATCCATCAGCGGCAGCACGTTCCGTCGCAGCTCGTCGGCGATGCTGCCCTTTTCGGCGACCGACCGCGGGCGCAGCGTCGAGCCTGTCAGCACCAGACGCTTCTGCATGACGACGGCGAGGTTCACCTCGACTTTCGCGCCGCGCAGGAACGCGATCGAGACGATGCGTGCGCCGGGGGCTGCGCAGGCGATGTTCCGCGCGACGTAATCGCCGCCGACCATGTCGAGGATCACGTCGACGCCGGCGCCGCCGGTCGCGGTCTTGATCGCCTCGACGAAGTCCTCGGCGCGATAATCGATTGCGCGCGTCGCGCCGAGCCGCTCGCAGGCGCGGCATTTCTCGGCGCCGCCCGCGGTGGCGTAGACCTCGGAATCGAACGCGCGGGCGAGCTGGATCGCCGTGGTGCCGATGCCGCTCGCGCCGCCGTGGACGAGGAACCGCTCGCCGGGCTTCAGCGCCCCGCGGTCGAAGACGTTGGTCCAGACCGTGAAGAATGTTTCCGGCACCGCCGCCGCCTCGACCATCGAGAAGCCCCTGGGCACCGGCAGACATTGCGGGGCGGGAGCCGTGGCGTATTCGGCGTAGCCGCCGCCGGCGAGCAGCGCCATGACCCGATCGCCGACGCGCCAGCCGGCGGCTCCGGCGCCGAGCGCCACGATCTCGCCCGCGACCTCGAGGCCGGGGATGTCGGAGGCACCCGGCGGCACCGGGTAGTTGCCTTGACGCTGCAGCACGTCAGGGCGGTTCACGCCCGCCGCGTCGACCCTGATCAGCACCTCGCCTGGGCCCGCCTGCGGAACGGGGCGTTGCGCAGCGGTGAGCACCTCGGGGCCGCCCGGACGGGCGATCTCGACGGCGGTCATGGTGGCGGGAACTGCGGCCATTGTGGAGACTTCTGAGGAGACTTCGCGGGCTGGACGCGAGCGTTGCAAACGCGCGTTCTTCGGGTATAACTCTGCCTCCGCTTGCGGCGGTAGGCGGGCGCGTAGCTCAGCGGGAGAGCACTACCTTGACATGGTAGGGGTCACAGGTTCAATCCCTGTCGCGCCCACCACGCCGCCGGCCGAGCGCTTCTTTTCGTTCACGGCGCTCCGGCTTCCTCGCACATCATCCCTCGACGTCACGGCCCGGTCGCGCTCCGGCACCGTCAGCGTGCGTAGATGTCACCCCACAGATCCGAGTTGCTCGCGGCCAGCCCACGCAGCTTGCCGATCGTCGTGTCGGCATCGGACCATCCGGCGGAGAAGCCGGGCTGCTCGGCCTCGGAGAAGGTGAACTCGCGATACCCGAGCGTGCCGAGATGAGCGACGCATGCGGCCGCGTCGTCGAGGAACTCCGAGGTGAACTCGAACGAAATGACGCCGGTCTTGCGCGTGAGTCCTTTCAGGACCTCACGCTCGAAGCCCTCGACGTCGATCTTGACGTAGGTCGGCTCGCCGAACTGCGCGATCAGTTCATCGAGGGTGGTGACGGGCACCGGCACGACCTCGTCCCACTGCCAGTCCTTGAAGCGGCCGGTCTTCCAGTGGTCTGCGAAAGTCGAGATCGTCGGCGCCTTGCTGTTGACGCTCAGGTTCAGCGTCCCCGGTGCGCTGCCGACGCCTTTCGGCACGATCCTCACCAGCGGGTGCGCTGAGAACCACAGCCGCAGCCACTCCACGCATTTCGGCTGCGGCTCGACGAGCACGACTCTGACGTCGCGGTGGAGGAATACCTTCGATTTACGTCCGAGGTGCGCCCCGATGTCGAACACCAGATCGCCCGGTTTGCAATGGTCGACGATGGCATGGGGGCGCGCGATGTCGGCTGCAAGATCGTGAGCGCCCGCCGCGATCGCCTCGATGGCGTCGGCGAGATCCGGATGCTTGTAGACAAGGTACGAGACCAGCTCCAAGACCTTGGCGGTCGGATCGTTTGCGTCGGCCATCGCGCTGATCTAGCGCGATTGTGGAGACCGTTTCAACGCCCGTCGGCGGCACACGGCGAAAACGCCCCGGCGGGATGGCACTGCCGGCGCGAGTCCCGGAAATCCCAGGGTCCGGGGTGGCGACGGGATCGCCGACAACGATCACTTCTGCGGGTAGACCTCGTGGGCAACCTGTCCGTAGTTCAGCGCCGCGACCAGCGCGACGCCGCCGATGATGTTCCCGGCGAGCGTCGGCAGGAAAAAGCGCACGGCGTAGTCCTGCACCGTCGCTGCGCCGATCTGCACGAGATAGAACGCATCGACCGAACCCGCGATGATGTGCGCGAGCCCTCCGAGGCCGACCACATACGTCATCGCGACGATGATGAACGGGCGCGAGGTTTCCGCCGACGGCAGCATCCACACCATGAGCGCGATGAGCCATCCGGCGAACAGCCCTCGCGTGAACGTCACCCCGAACGGGTGGGCGAACACCGCGCCGCTCAGCTCGGCGAACGCGGCCTGAATGTCGCTCTCGAACGCGCCGCTGTGGGCGATCGCAGCGGCGAAGACGGCGGTACCGGCGATGTTGGCGGCGAGGACCAGCGCCCACAGCCGCAGTACCTGAAGCAATGTCGCCACGTCGCGATGGTAGAGGAGGGGCAGGACCGGGGTCAGGGTGTTCTCGGTGAAGAGCTGCTGGCGTCCCATCACGACGACCAGGAACCCGACGGTGTAGCCGAGATGGACGACGAGCTCGCGCCACGGGGCGTCGGGGAGGCGCGCGTGCAGCAGTCCGGACACGACCAGGGAGAATCCCATCGACAGTCCGGCGGCGAACCCCGACAGCAGCAGCGCGGTCGCCGTTCGCCGAAGCTCGCTCTCGCCTTCGGCACGGATGGTTTCGTGGATCAGGGCAGCGGAGGGCCGGCTTTGCTCCTCGATATGCCGGCGCTCCGACGGTGAGGTGGCCACGGCGTCGGCGCCGCCGCCCAGGCGGTCGTGGGTCTCCGGCTCCGGTCGCCCGGTCCGGGAGCCGTGGGCGGTCGTGTCGGCAGGTGCCATGTGCGTGCCCGTCAGGTGATGCTGCAGCGAAACGTCGGACGGCCGGGTTGCCGTCGGGAGCAAATTTCGGAGCGGCCCTCGGCTGAAAAGGCGGCGATCCCGCCGAACCCCGGCGGTTCCCCGCCGCGGCGCGTTGCGCGAATTCCGGGCGTTCCACGGAACCGTGAAGCTTCCCGTTAACCGCTTGGAAACCGTAACAACGCCAGTATCTGCTCAAATCCCCGGCATCCCTCAGATACCGGGCAAGGTGGGACAGAATGTTCGGCTTGGCACTCAAAGATCGTGTGCAGCCGCCGGAAGAGCGCGACGTCCGCGAGGCGGAGCCGCGCGACTCCGCGCTCGACGACGCGCGCGCTCCGTCCCGTCTCGACCTGCTCAAGCAGCGGATCAGGACGTGGTGGGCCGGTCCCTGCCCGGGCAAGTATCCGTTCAAGGTGCGACTGTACGCGTGGTGGGAGGGTCTCATCCTGCCGCCGCCGCCGGAAGCGCCGCCGACCGACGATCGGCCGGGCGAGCCGACGCTCGCGAATGCGGCGTCGAGCGACGACCGCGATCTCACCAAGGATCAGTGGACGCAGGAGCGCGTCGACATCCTCGAATCGGTGTTCGGCGGTGGAGCGCTGACGCCGGGCGGAATCCCCGCGATCATGCAGTTGGTGAAGCCGCTCGGGCTCGATCCGACCATGAGCGTGCTCGAGTTCGGCGCGGGCATCGGCGGCGCGACACGTGCGCTCGCGGAGGAGTTCGGCGCCTGGATCACCGGCATCGAATCGTCGCCGGTGCTCGTCGAGATCGCGCGCATCCGCGCCCACACCACGGGAATGCAGAAGAAGGCGCCGGTGCTCCAGGAGAGTCTCGAGGCGCCCGAGATCCGCGCCCGCTACTACAACGCCATCTACTCGCGCGACGTGCTCTACACCGTCGGCAAGAAGGACGCGCTGATCGCTCAGCTCGTGCAGGCGCTGCGGCCGCGTGGCCAACTCACCTTCATCGACTACGTCGGCGCCGACGATCTCGCGCTGGTGTCGACCGAGATCAACACCTGGAAGGACCGCGAGCCGGTGCCGGTCACGCTGTGGACCGCGGAGCGCTACCGCCAGGCGCTCACGATGCACAAGCTCGACGTCCGCACCATCGAGGACATGACCGAGGAGGTGAAGAGGGATATCCTGACGGCGTGGGGCAGCTACCTGAAGACCCTCGACATCCGGGCGCTGACCTCGTCGGCGGCCACCGCCACCGTGCTGATGAAGGAAGCTGAGCTGTGGGTGTCGCGCTACAACGCCCTCGACGGCGGCCGGTTGCGCGCGGTACGCGTCTACGCGATGAAGAAATAGCCGTCCATTCAGGGGCTTGGCCGCCGGACCACGACGGTTGACAGCCGCGCCGGCCCCCCGTATGGTCCCGCCCGCTCGCGCCCGCAACCGGGCGCGTATTCGTTCACCGTCCACCCACCACCTACCCTGTGCAGAGCGCGCCATGAAGATCGTCAACTCGCTCAAGTCCGCGAAGAAGCGCGACAAGAACTGCCGCGTGGTGCGCCGCAAGGGCCGTCTCTACGTCATCAACAAGACGAACCCCCGCTTCAAGGCCCGCCAGGGCTGAGCGGCGGCTCATCGCCGGATCGAAGCGGCGCCCCAGCGGGCGCCGTTTTGCATTTCGGGCGCGGCGTTCCCCGGTGGCGCTTCCTGTATGCTAGGGCGCGCCGCCGCGACCGTCGGCGTTGAGGAGTGCCTCGTGGATCACAGCAGCGAAGCGGCGCCGTCTCCGGAAGCGCACGTCGTCAGGCGCATCGACACTACGCCGGCGACGAACGATCCGATTCCGCACGTGTTCGTCGAGAACGTGTTCCCCGCCGACGTCTACGCCGAGATCCTGCGGCAAATTCCGGCGCGCGCGTTCTACACCCCGATCGCCGAGACCGGGCGCACCGATGACACCTACGAGAACCGCCTGATCCTCCACTTCCGCTCGCTCGACAAGCTGCCCTCCGACCAGCGCCGCTTCTGGCAGGCGTTCGCGGCGTGGTTCCAGGGTTCCGAGCTCGCCAGCGCGGTCATCCGCAAGTTTCACGACACGCTCGCGGCCGCGATCGGCAAGGACCTTCGCACCCTGAGCTACGGCGTCGAGGCGATCCTGGTGAAGGACCTCGACGGTTATCAGATCGGCCCCCATACCGATCTCCGCAACCGGGCCGTGAGCCTGCTGTTCTATCTGCCGAAGGACGATCGCTACGAGACGTACGGGACGTCGTTCTACCGGCCCCGCGATCCGGCGCTGCGGTCGGACGGCTCGCGCCACCTCCAGTTTTCCGATTTCGAGAGAGTCGGCATGACGCCGTGCCGCGCCAACGCGATGCTGGGCTTTCCGCGCACCGACACGTCCTTCCACGGCGTCGAGGCGATCCGCCAGTCGGGGATCGAGCGCGACGTGCTGCTCTACATCCTGCGCTGGAGCGCCTGAGCGCTTCAGCGCGGCGCGTCGGCGCCGGTCGCCAGCGCGAATATCCGGGTCAGCTCCATCGCCGCCGGCTGGCTGCGGTCGGCGAGCAGCGCCTCGAGCCGAGCGGCGGTGTCCTGCGTCTCGTCGGCGGCACCGACCGTCTTCGGCGGGAGCCCCATCGTGCCGATGCCGCGATACAGGAGATGGATGAGCCCGGCATCGATCGCGGATTGGTCGCGGGCGATGTTCCGCTCCGCGCAGGCGTCGAGCAGCGCCGCCCGGAACGCGGCGACCCGCGGCCCGAACTCCGGCGACAGCAGCAGGTACGGGAAGTGGTCGCAGGACCGCTCGCGCACGAGCGTCGCCGACCACTTTCCGGTGTGGACTTCGCGCACGTAATGCAACTCGTCGATCGTGGCGATGCGGCCGGCCAGCGCCGCCATGCAGCTCTCGAGGTATTGCCAGAACTGGACGTCGGGGCAGCGCGCCACCGCGTACGAGAGACTGGCCACGAACTCGTCGCGTCGCCGCAGCGCGTAGAGGACGGAGGAATAGCTTTCGAGCTGCGCCACCAGCCGCTCGAACGGGGTCCGCGCCGCGATCGCGAGCTTCGGCGCGAGCGACACGTCGCGCGACACGAACGTGACGTGGAGATTGAGGCCCATCGCCGCCGCCGCATCGGGCGCGTCGTCCAGCGTCGCGACCAGCCGCTCGAGCGCCGCGCGGACGAGGAAGTCGTCGTCGGCGTGGAGGTGGACGTAGGGCGTCCGCGCCCGCGCCGCGCAGTCGGTCAGCCGCTCGAGGAAGTGGAGCTCGGGCGCGTGGTGCACGACGGTGACGTCGAGGCCGGGCACGCTCCGCACGGCCTCGGCGACGGCGGCACGCTCGGGCGCGGGGCTGTGGTCGGTGACGAGGATCGGGCAGGTGAAGCCCGACTGCGACAGGTGCCGCAACGCGCGGGCGAACAGGTGCGCGCGGTGGTGGACCGTGGGAATGATCACGGTGACCCGCTCGGCGATGCGATCCGGCAAAGTCGTCGCTCTTCGTTGCCAGACGGCTCGCCCGCGCCGTCTATTCCTCGGTCACCGGGGCGATGCGCAGGACGTTGGTCGCGCCGGGGGTGCCGAACGGCACGCCGGCGGTGATGACGATCGCCTCGCCGACCTTGGCGAAGCCCTCGCGATGGGCGATGTGGGCGGCGCGGCCGACCATCGTCGAGAAGTCGTGGACGTCGCGCGAGCGCACCGAGTGCACGCCCCACGCCAGCGTCATGCCGCGCGCGGTCTGCTCCGACGAGCTGAGGCCGATGATCGGTACCTCGGGGCGTTCGCGGGCGGCGCGGAGCGTGGTCGAGCCCGAGGTCGAGTAGGTGACGATGGCCGCGGCCGAGATCGTGTTGGCGACCTGGCGGGCCGCCGCGGCGATGGCGTCCGAGGTCGTCGCCTCGGGCGCGTAGTGCTCGGGATCCATGACCCGGCGGTACAGGGGGTCGCGCTCGATCCGCTTGATGATGCGGTCCATCATCTGCACCGAGGCGAGCGGGTACTGGCCGGCGGCGGTCTCGGCCGACAGCATCATCGCGTCGGCGCCGTCGTAGACCGCGGTCGCGACGTCGGAGGCCTCGGCGCGGGTCGGCGACGGCGCCTTGATCATCGAGTCGAGCATCTGTGTCGCGACGACCACCGGCTTGCCGGCGCGGCGGCAGGCGCGGATGATCCGCTTCTGCAGCCCCGGCACGTCCTCGGGCGGCATCTCGACGCCGAGGTCGCCGCGGGCGACCATCACGCCGTCGCTCAACGCCACGATCTCGTTGAGATGGGCGATCGCCTGGGGCTTCTCAAGCTTGGCCAGCACGCGGGCGCGCCCGGCCACGATGCGCTTCACCTCGGCCACATCCTCGGGTCGCTGCACGAACGACAGACCGATCCAGTCCACACCGAGGCGAAGCCCGGCCTTGAGGTCGACCGCGTCCTTCTTGGTCAGCGCGGTCACCGGCAGCACCGCGCCGGGCACGTTGAGGCCCTTGCGGTCCGACAGCTCGCCGCCGACCACGACGCGGGTCTCGGCATGGGTCCTGGCGACAGCCATCACCCGCAGCCGGATGCGCCCGTCGTCGAGCAGCAGCGTCTGGCGCGGCCGGATCGCGGCGAACACCTCGGGATGGGGCAGGCAGACGCGGTTCTCGTCGCCGGCCGTCGGCTCCAGATCGAGCCGGAACGGTTGGCCGCGCCTGAGCAGGATGCGGCCGTCCTTGAAGCGGTCAATGCGCAGCTTCGGTCCCTGGAGATCCATCAGGATGCCGACAGGGCGGAAATACTTGGCTTCGAGCGCGCGGATGTGCTCGACCCGCTCGCGATGGTCGGCGATGGTCCCGTGGCTGAAGTTCAGCCGAAAGACGTCGGCGCCGGCGCGGAAGAGAGCTTCGATTTCGGCCGCGGTGGATGAGGAAGGGCCGAGGGTGGCGACGATCTTGGCGTTGCGTTGACGACGCATGGGGGCGAACCTTACACGCGCCCGTCGCGGCGCGCCAGTGGATGAGACTCCCCATCGCGGTCGCGCGCGACGATTATCCCCGCGACCACCAGCGCGATGCCGAACGATTGCAGGATCGTGAACGCCTCGCCGAACAGCACCCAGGCCAGCGCCGCGGCACCCGCGGTCTGGGTGAGCAGACCGAGCGATCCGAAGCTCGCCGTCAGGGTGCCGAGCGACCACGCGATCAGCCCCTGGCCGAACACCTGCGACAGCACCGCGAGCGCGATCAGGGTCGCCCAGCCGCCGAGCGTCGTCGGCAGCACCGCCTCGCCGAGCAGCAGCGCCAGCGGCAGCAGCATCGCCGCGCCGACGAGCGACGAGCCCGCCATCACCGTCGACGTGCTGCAGCGGCCGCGCAGCACCTTCACGGCGATCATGTAGCCCGCGTAGAACACCGCGGTCAGCAGGCCGAACGCGTCGCCGACCACGTGCGCGTGTCCCGCCGCGGCGCTCTCGATGCCGAGCAGCACGCCGCCGACGCTCGCCAGCGCGAGCCCGCCGATGAACCGGCCGCTCGGCCGCTCGCGGAGCCACAGCCACGCCGCGATCGCGACGAAGATCGGCGAGGCGTTGGCGAGCAGCGTGGCGTTGGCGACCGAGGTCAGCGCGATCGACACGTGCCAGCTCGCGAGGTCGCCCGCGAAGCAGAATCCCGCGAGCACGAGCAGCCGCATGTCGGCGGCGGTCGGGCAGGGACCCTCGCCGCGTTGCGCCCGCCGCACTGCGTCCCAGGCGAGCAGGATCGGCGCCGCGAGCGCGAGTCGCCAGAACGCGGTGGCGGTGAGCCCGACCTCCGACAGCCGCACGAAGATCGGCGCGAGCGCGATCAGCAGGGCTCCGCCGAGCAGGGCTGAGACGGCGGTGCGCGTCGAGGGGCGGCTCCTGAGCATCGCGCCTATATACGGGGACGGCGGCGCCGCTCCAAGCGCCGCGCGCTCGGTACCGCGCTCGCGGTCGCCGTGCTAGGCTCGCGTCGCAGCGAAGGAGACAGTCATGGACGAACGTCAGAAGACCGAGATCGAGGCGGCCGCCTTCCGGCGCCTGGTGCAGCACTTCCGCGACCATCCCGAGGTGCAGAACATCGACGTGATGAATCTCGCCGGCTTCTGCCGCAACTGCCTGTCGAAGTGGATGGCCGCCGCCGCCGAGGAGCGCGGCGTCAAGCTCGGCTACGAGGACGCGCGGACGCTCGTGTACGGCATGCCGTACGAGGAGTGGAAGAAGAAGCACCAGACCGAGGCCGGCGCCGACAAGCTCAAGGCGTTCGCGGAAAAGACCGGCGGTGGCAACGCCGGGCACTCGCACTGAGCTGAGCGGAACCCGACGGCGGCCGACGCTCAGCGCATCGGCGACATCTTCTCCAAGGCCTGCGCCATGCCCTTCTCGCGGCCGCGCATCCGCCACCAGGTGCCGAGACAGACCAGCGCGGCGATCGCGACGGTGAGTTCGAGCCCGATGATCTCGGCGGCGATGCCCATCACCAGCGCGCCCAGCGCCGGCATCCCGCGGTAGAGCAGGCTGTAGAGCGCCATCACGCGGCCGCGCATCTCGTTCTCGACCGACGATTGCAGCAGCGTCTGGGTTCCCGCGCCGCTGATCACCATAGACGCCCCGCAGACCGCGAGGAACGCGAGCGCGGCCCAGAACTCGTTGACGAGCGCGAAGGCGATCTGCGCGACCCCGGCGATCAGCGCGTTCGCCACCACGATCCGCGTCAGCCCGGCGGTGCCGCTGCGCGAGGCGAGCCAGATCGCCGCGAGCACGCCGCCCGCGCCGATCGCCGAGCCGAGCCAGCCCAGTCCCTCGGCGCCGCGGTGGAACACCTCGTCGGCGAAGCCCGGCAGCATGTCGACCGTCGGCCGGCTCGACACCGCCGTCAGCACCAGCATCAGGAACAGCGGCCCGGTGCCGGGGTGGCGCAGCGCGTAGGCGAAGCCCTCATGCACGTCGGAGATGAGGCCGCGCAGGCCGCCGGCGTTGCGGTGCGCGAGCGGCGGGGCCGCGGGCAGCGCGAGCATGAACAGGCTGCCGAGGAAGACGAGCTGGGCGATGGCGTTGAGCAGGAACACGAGGTCGACGTCCCACGCCGCGATCACCGTGCCGGCAACCGTCGGTCCGATGATCCGCGCGAGATTGAAGAGCGTCGAGTTGATGGCGATGGCGGTCGGAAACTCCTGCGTCGCGACCATCAGCGGCAGCAGGTTCATGCGCGCCGAGGTCGTGAACGGGTTGTTGATGCCGAGCACCACCGACAGCGCGAACAGGCCCCAGATGTCGATCCAGCCGAGCGCGGTCAGCGCGAACAGCGCCGCGCCGTGCAGCGCGGCGAGGATCTGACTCGCGATGCTCATGCGCATCGGGTGGACGCGGTCGACGAGCGCGCCCGCGAACGGGCTGATGACGACCGCCGGCAGCAGGTCGGCGGCGGCGATCAGGCCGAGCCAGGTCGGCGACTGCGTCAGGTTCCACGCGAGCCAGCCGACGCCGACGCGCTGCGCCCACAGCGTGATCAGCGCCGGGACGTAGCCCGCCGAGTTGATGCCGTAGTTGCGCTGGGTCAGCACGGCGAACATGTTCTCGAACGCGGACAGCATCACGGCCTCATCGATTCGCCGGCTGTTCCATCGCCTTGGCGATGGTGCGGCGCTGCGGGAAGATCCACGCCCAGGCGACGAGACACAGCGCCGAGCCCGCGGCGACCGGCCAGCGCAGGCCGATGGCTTCGGAGATGCCGCCGATCGCCAGCGCGCCAAGCGCCGGGCTTCCCTGCAGGATCAGGTTGAACACCGAGAGCACGCGGCCGCGCATGTGCCCGACCACCGCCGACTGGATCAGCGTCTGGGTCCCGGTGCTGTTGATGATCATGGCGAAGCCGGTCGCGGTCAGCGCGACGACCGCGAACGGGAACCAGTCGGTGGCGACGAACAGCAGCATGGCGACGGTGGCCGCCGCCATCTGCGCGATGACGACGCGGGTGAATCCGGCGAGATGGCCGCGCTGCGCCATCCACAGCCCGCCGAGCATCGCGCCGAAGCCGATCATCGACGTGAGCCACGCGAGGCCCTCGGCGCCGCGCGCGAACACCTGCGCCGAGAACGCCGGCAGCAGGTCGGGGACGGCGCGGATGGTGAAGGTGCTGACCAGCAGCGCGATCAGCAACGGCCGGATGCCGGTGTGGACGGCGGCGTAGCGGAAGCCCTCGCCGATGGCGGTCACGAACGGGGTGCGCGGCGCCGGCGGCTCGTGGCGGGCGAGCGTGACGCGGGCGAGCATAGCGAGGAACGCGGCGAACGTGCCGATGTTGACGGCGAAGGCGAAGCCGACGCCGAACCGCACTATGATGATGCCGGCGAGCGCGGGGCCGATGAAGGTCGCGAGCTGGTAGATCACCGAGTTGACGGCGATGGCGGGCGCCATCAGCTCGGCCGGCACCAGGTTCGGCACCAGCGACAGCCGCGCCGAGGTGTGGAACGCGTGGCCGATGCCGAGGTAGAACGCGAGCGCCAGCACCAGCCACGGGGTCGCCCAGCCGAACCACACCAGCGTGGCGAGGATCACCGACTGGATCAGCATCATGCTCTGGGCGAGCCGGGACATCGTCAGGCGGTCCATGCGGTCCGCCAGCACGCCGGTGATCGGCGACATCACCATCAGCGAGCCCAGCGTCGCGAACGAGATCGCGCCCAGCCAAGCCGGCGACTCGGTGAGCTGCCACACCAGCCAGCCCTGCGCCACGCGCTGCACCCAGGTGCCGACCAGCGAGATGGTGCTGCCGACCGTGTAGGCGCGGTACCCCGACACGCGCATCACCGCGAGCACGGATGCGAACGGACCGCCGCTCATTGAGCCATCCCGGGAGGCAGCGTGGTCGGCGGCCGGTGGCGCGCCGTATCGGATCGTCGACAGCTCAACAGTTCCCCCAGCGGCGCCGGCGAGGCGGGGCCGTGTTATTCCGCCGCGCGGGCGGCGTCGCGGGATGCCGGGAGAGCGCTCAGGAGCTCCGTCCGGCGGGCGCGAGCGGCCGCCGCCGAGCGTTCCTTGACGGCGCCGAAACCGCGGACGGTGTCGGGCAACCGTGCGAGCTGCACGGCGATGTCGTGAGTCTCGGGCGAAAGCGTGGCGAGCACGCGCGCGATGGTCTCTTCATACTCCGCGAGGAGGTCGCGCTCAAGCCGACGCGTCGGCCGCCGGGCGAAGAAATCGAAACGCGTGCCGCGCAACCGGCGCAGCGCGGCGAGAACGCGCAGCGGCAGATAGGCCCAGCGCCCGAGCGCGATCTTGCGGACGCCGCCGGGCAGCGTCAGGTGGTAGCGCAGTCGCGCGCCGTCGAACGCCGTGGCGACCGAGGCGCGGAACGACGGATCGGTGAGCAGCCGCGCGGCTTCGTACTCGTCCTTGGCCGCGAGCAGCTTGTGATAGCCGCGCGCCACTGCCTCGGCGAGGCCGCTAAGGCCCGGAGTCCGCGTCTGCTCGGCGTCGGCGACCCGCGCGACCAGAAGCTCGTAGCGCGCCGCGAGCGCTTCGTCCTGATACGGCACAAGCTCGCGGCGCAGCCGCGCGACGAGTTCGATGAGCGATTCCGGCGCACGCGGCACCAGTCCGGCGACCGCCTCGACGGCGGCGCGGTCGACGAACATGCGCCGTCCCCACAGGAACGCCTCGCGCTTGGCGATGTCGTCGCCGTCCTCGGCGATCGCCGAGAGCAGCGCGTTCTTGCCGAACGGCAGCCAGCCGGCCTGGAACGCGTAGCCGAGCAGGACGAGATTGGCCGCGATCGACCGTCCGGCGCAGGCGCGGGCGACGCTCTCGAACGGAAGCGCCGTCGTGCGCGCCGCGCCCGCGCGTTCCGCGATGGCAGCGATCAGCGACGCGCCCTCGGGGCGCGCGCGGGCGTCGCGTCCGCCCTTCGCCGTGGGCGCCGCCTCGCTCGCCAGCAGCACGCGCGTGCCGGCAGCGATCGTTTCGAGCACGCGGCTTCCCGCGGCGACCAGCGGGTCGAGGCCGATGATGAGATCGGCGTCGGCCACGCCCACGCGCGGCGGCGGCGCGATGCCCGACCCGATGCGGACGTGCGACAGCACTGCGCCGCCCTTCTGGGCGAGCCCGGTCTGGTCCAGCACCGCCGCGGCGCGGCCGTCGTGAAGGGCGGCGCGAGCGAGGATGCGCGCCGTGGTGACGACGCCGCGGCCGCCGACTCCGGCGACGAGGATCGCCGACGGCGATTCGCGCGGCTCGGGGTCGGGCAACGACCGCAGATGCGGCGGAACCTCGATGACGGCGCGCTGATTGCGGCGCGGCGTCGCGCCCTCGATGGTGACGATGGCCGGGCACAGGCCTTCCAGGCAGGTGAGGTCCTGGGTGCAGGAGTCCTGGTCGATGCGCCGCTTCTCGCCGTAGGGCGTCTGCACCGGCACGACGGCGAGGCAGTTGGTCTTCGCGGTGCAGTCGCCGCAGCCCTCGCACAGCCGCTCGTTGATGAACACGCGACGCTCGGGCGCGGGCGCCTCGCCGCGCGCACGCTTCCGCGAGAGCTCCGCCGCGCACGCCTGATCGTAGATCAGCACGGTGACGCCCGGCGTCTCGCGGAGCTCGTTCTGCATGATCTCGAACTCGTCGCGGCCGACGACGTGTGTGCCGATGGGGAACTGGTCGTCGGCGCGGTAGCGGCGGCGGTCCTCCGTGACGACGGCGATCCGTGCCACGCCTTCGGCGGCGAGCTCGCGCGCGACCGCGGGCACCGTCAGCGGCGCGTCGAGCGACTGGCCGCCGGTCATCGCGACGGCGCCGTTCCACAGCAGCTTGAAGGTCATCGTCACCCGTGCGGCGACCGCGGCGCGAACCGCGAGGATGCCGGAGTGGACGTAGGTGCCGTCCCCCAGGTTCTGGAACACGTGCGGCGCGTCGACGAACGGCGCGAGCCCGATCCACGCCGCGCCCTCGTTGCCCATCGGCACCAGCGTCGAGGTGTTGGCGTCGGTCCACAGCGCCATCGTGTGGCAGCCGATCCCGGCGAGGGCGTGCGCGCCGTCGGGCGTCCGCGTCGACGTCGCGTGCGGGCAGCCCGGGCAATAGTGCGGCGTGCGGCGGGGCTCGTCTTTCCGCGGGGCCACGGTCGTCCGCGCCGGCACGGCGATGCCGAGTCGCGGCGCGAGTGCCGCGGCGATGGCGTCCGCCGTCACGCGTCCGGTGTCGGGAAGGAGGGGCGCGCCGTGCTCGTCGTGTTTGCCGATGACGCGCGGGTGCGACGGCGCATCGAACAGCAATTCCTTGATCTGCGCTTCGACCAGCGGCCGCTTGTCCTCGACGACGAGGATCTCGTCGAGACCGTCGGCGAACGCGCGCAAGCCGTCGGGCTCGAGCGGCCACACCAGGGCGGGGACGAGAACGCGGATGCCGTGCCGCGCGAGATCGCCTTCGGCGATGCCGAGACGGCGCAATGCCGCGATCGTCTCCGCCCACGCGGCGCCGACCGCGACGATTCCGATACGCGCCACGCCGCCGGCGCCGTGGACCCGATCGAGACCGTTGGCGCGGACGAACGCGTGCAGAGCCCGGCGCTTCGTCGCGAGCCGCTTCTCCTGGTCGAGCGCCCGGTCGCGGGGGCGGATGTGGACGTCGGCGGGTTCCGGCGCGACGAACTCGGCATGGCCCGGGCCGACCGCGATCGTCGCCGACGCTTCGGCAACGTCGCCCGCGAGCTTGAGGCCGATCCAGCATCCCGACGCGCGGGAGGCGGCGATCCCCGCCAACGTCAGATCGTAGGCCGACTGCACGTCCCACGGCGCGAATACCGGGATGTGCGCCGCGATGAGCGCGGGCTCGCTCTGGTGCGCGAGCGTCGATGACGACGCCTCGTGGTCGTCGCCGGCGACGGCGACGACGCCGCCCCTGGGCGCGGTGCCGGCGAAGTTGGCGTGCTTGAGCGCGTCGCCGGCGCGGTCGACGCCGGGGCCCTTGGCGTACCACAGCCCGAACACGCCCTCGGCGCGCGCGCCCGGGAACAGCGCCGCCTGCTGCGCGCCGTAGAGCGCGGTCGCCGCCAGTTCCTCGTTGACGCCGGGCGTGAAGGTGATCGTGTGGTCGCGCAGCACGCGACCCGCGGCCTCCAGCGTGCGGTCGAGCCGCCCCAGCGGCGAGCCGCGATAGCCGGACACGAACCCGGCGGTGCTCCAGCCGCGCAGCGCGTCCGCGCGACGCTGGTCGATCAGCGCGCGCACCAGCGCTTCGCCGCAACTCAGGAGGGCGACGCCGGACTCCTCGGTGAGCCGCCGGCTCGCGGGAATTGCCGCGGGGGCAGGGGGAGCGTTCATGCGGCGCAGATTACACGGTCGCCGCCGCGCGCGACCAATGGCAATCGGCCCGATTGCATCGAATTTTCGGCGTCGGATATCGCGCGAAGACGGATGATTCTCAGCGAGGTTTTGCTGTATACCGGCGGCGGACGCAACGACTTGCCGCGATCATGACCGTTCTCGTCACCGGCGCCGCCGGGTTCATCGGCTTCCACGTCGCCCAGGCGCTGCTCGCCCGCGGCGAGCAAGTGGTCGGCATCGACAACTTCAACGCCTACTACGACGTGAAGCTCAAGGACGCGCGCATCGCGCAGCTCCGCGGCAATCCGAAGTTCGCGTGCGAGCGCATCGACATCGCCGATCGCGCGGCGCTCGCCGACGTCGCCGGGCGCCATGCCATCACCCGCATCGTCCACCTCGCCGCGCAGGCGGGCGTGCGCTACTCGCTCAAGAATCCGCACGCCTACGCCGAGTCGAATCTCGTCGGCCACCTCAACGTGCTCGAGGTCGCGCGCGGCCTGCCCGGGCTGAGGAGCATGGTCTATGCCTCGTCATCGTCGGTCTACGGCGGCAACACCAAGCTGCCGTTCGCCGTCGAGGACAAGGTCGACCGCCCGGTGTCGCTCTACGCCGCGACCAAGGCCGCCGACGAGCTGATGAGCCACGCCTACAGCCACCTCTACCGGATTCCGCAGACCGGCTTGCGCTTCTTCACGGTGTACGGGCCGTGGGGCCGTCCCGACATGGCCTACTACGACTTCACCCGCGCGATCCTCGCCGGCGAGACCATCAAGGTCTTCAACAACGGCGACATGAAGCGCGACTTCACCTGGATCGGCGACGTGGTGAGCGGCGTGATCGCCGCGCTCGACAAGCCGCCACCCAAGGACGGCCGGGCGCCGCACCGGCTCTACAACATCGGTAATCATCGGGCCGAGAACCTGCTCGATTTCATCGGCGTCATCGAGGCGGCGTGCGGTCGCAAGGCGTCGATCGAGTTCGCGCCGATGCAGCCGGGCGACGTCAAGGAGACCTACGCCGACATCGAGGCGATCCGCCGCGATCTCGGCTTCGCGCCGACGACGCCCATCAGCGACGGCATCCCCAAGTTCGTCGCCTGGTACCGCGCGTATCACGCGGTGTGAGAAGGCCAGCGCTGCGTCGTGATGGCCACAAGCCTTGTAATCGTCATGCCCGCGCTTGGTCTGTCGTCACCCCCGCGAAACTTGTCCCGGCGCAGGCGGGGGTGACCAACGAAGGGCATACCCGTAACACTACGTCATGGGCGGCCCTTAGGACCACGCGAGCGCGGTCCGTTTGAAAGAAGGGGACCGACCATTTTTTGTCGTCATCCTCGCCGAAGGGCGAGGATCCACGAGTTTTTGTCGGCAACAGCAGAAAGAAACGCGTGGATGGTCGGCCTTCGCCGACCATGACGGGAACAAGAGCGTTGATCCGCAACCCTCGCGACGTCCTACCGGCTCCTACGCGACGGCCGCGTTTCTCCACAGCCGCGCGCGAACCGGCCCAGACTTTCCACAGCCCCCTTGTGCCGCCTCTCGCACGCGCGCATCGTGTCCGCATCGCGACAAGCGAGGGGAGCTATTGCGCATAGTGCTCCCGATTTGAAGCGAAGAAGCCGCGAGAGGCCCCCGACAACTGGGACACCGGCGCGGTGGATGACTAGTTGAGAGGCAACGGCGCTTCCCCTTCGGGTCGCGACGCACTTCTTCTCAGGTACCGATAACAACAGCGTCGCGATCCGGCGACTGAGGCAGCATCGGTAGGCTTGGCTACGCTTTCAACGCAGCGTGGCACCCT
>JBLNCI010000003.1:0-23156 GCA_050260515.1 Gemmatimonas sp. | reverse complement strand
GGGTCTTTGTGGGGGTCTTTGTGGGGGTGTAGTGGGTGGCTGTCCGCCGAGACCGGCGGCTCGCGAGGTCAGTGCTTGGCGTGGCTGCGGCCGATCTTCTCGGCCTCGGCGAGTTCCTTCCCCTCCTGCCCTTCGACGGCCTTCTCCGCCTGCTTGGCGCTCTCGTCGACCTTGCCGGACTTGATGAATTTCTCGGTGCGCTGGTTGTAGTCGCGCGCCGCGCTGCGGCTGCCCTCGCCCTCGTTGGCGTGGGAGGCGGTCCCCGATTGCTGCTTCTCCTGGCCCTTCACGTCGCGTTGCGATTTGTCCATGGCTTCACTCCTTGCCCTGCTGGGGTGTCCTGCGAACCAACGGACCGAAGCGAGCGAGGTTCCGCGCCGGTGTGGGCGCGGAACGTTCCGGAAAACCCGACGTTTATCCTAGCTTCGCCATGGCGCGTCCGCCCCGGGCCGGCGGACGGCCCCGCCCCCATTCCAGTTGCGGCGACCGCACCGCCGGCGGGGAACCCGCCCGGTGCCGCAAACGTCGCAGGTCACACGCCGCGCGACGAGTCCCAATCGAGAGGAGCAGATTCGATGCAACCCTTCGTCTCCGACATCAAGAGCATCCAGCAGCGCGCACGCCAGCAAATCGCCTCCGGCGCGGTCACGATCCAGAACGAGGGCAGCGCCGATCAGGTCGTGAAGGTGCTCAACGAGGTGCTGGCGACCGAGCTCGTCTGCGCGCTGCGCTACAAGCGGCACTACTATGCCGCGCAGGGTATCCATGCCGAGGCGGTGAAGGCCGAGTTCCTCGAGCACGCGCAGGAAGAGCAGCAGCACGCGGACGAAGTGGCGGCGCGGATCACGCAGCTCAACGGCGAGCCCGACTACAACCCTGAGACGCTGATGACGCGCAGCCACTCGCAGTTCGACCACGAGCAGGACCTGATCGCGATGATCAAGGAGGACCTCGTCGCCGAGCGGATCGCGATCGAGACCTACCTCGAGATCGTGCGCTGGCTCGGCGAAGAGGACCCGACCACGCGCCGCATCATCGAGGGCATTCTCGCCAAGGAGGAAGAGCACGCCGAGGATCTGGTCAATCTGCTCGACCGCCTGCCGGAGTGATCCGCACCGCGAATCGGTTTCCGGAAAGGGCCGCCGTCGGCGGCCCTTTCTCTTTGCGCAGCGCCCGGAACCCTTAATGCCCGTCCCGCGCGCGCGGCAAAAATCCCCTCCGGTGCGGCGCTTTATGCTAGAAGTCGCCGACGACGCGGCGAAGCGCCGCCCCAGGGTGGAGACAAGACGCCATGAGGCGCACGTTGGTGACGGGCGGGGCCGGCTTCATCGGCTCCCACTTGTGCGAACGGCTGCTGAGCGACGGCCACGAGGTCGTCGCCGTCGACAACTACTTCACCGGCCGGCGCGAGAACATCCATCACCTGATGGACGACCGGAACTTCGAGGTCATCCGCCACGACGTGACGCTGCCGCTGTTCGTCGAGGTCGACGAGATCTTCAACCTCGCGTCGCCGGCGTCGCCGATCCACTACCAGTTCGACCCCGTGCAGACGGTGAAGACCAACGTGGTCGGCGCCATCAACATGCTCGGGCTCGCCAAGCGCCTCAAGGTGGCGATCCTTCAGGCATCGACGAGCGAGGTCTACGGCGACCCCGAGGTCCATCCACAATCTGAGAGCTACTCGGGGTCGGTCAATCCGATCGGCCCGCGCGCGTGCTACGACGAGGGCAAGCGCTGCGCCGAGACGCTGTTCTTCGACTACCATCGCCAGCACGACGTCGCGATCAAGGTCGTGCGCATCTTCAACACGTACGGGCCGCGGATGGCGCTCAACGACGGCCGCGTGGTGTCGAACTTCATCGTCCAGGCGCTCCGCGGCGAAGCGATCACGCTGTACGGCGAGGGACTGCAGACGCGGGCGTTCTGCTACGTCGACGATCTGGTCGACGGAATGATCCGCGTCATGCGGACGGAGCGCGACTTCGTCGGCCCGATCAATCTCGGAAATCCGGTGGAGATGCCGATCCGCGATCTGGCGCGGCTGATCATCGACCTGACCGGATCGCGCTCGCGACTCGAGTACCGGCCGCTGCCGAAGGACGACCCCAAGCAGCGTTGCCCGGACATCGCGCTGGCGATGGCGAAGGTCGGCTGGCAGCCGCGCGTGGCGCTCAGGGACGGCCTCGCGAAGACCATCGCCTATTTCGACGACGTGCTGCGGGGACGGGCCACGCCGATCGTCGCGCCGCGGCCGCTCGCCGCCGGCGGAACCGGCTCGGCGCAGCGCTAGAGCGGTCTAGGCGCGGCGCCGGTCGCCGTCGATCACGGCGAAGCGGCGACGCCGGGCGTAGGCGGCCAGCATCTCCGGTTCGGGCATGTCCTTGCGCTTGGCGAACGCCATCACACGCGCGGCCGGTACGGCCGTGACGAGGCTGAGAACGAACCAGCCTCCGAAGAACGCGACGAGACTCATCGAACGGCTCCGCAGTTCGGCATCCACCCGCCCGCAGGATAGGCGGACGACGATCGTGCGCGGATTAACAAGTGCGTGATGTCACAGGCGAGCGGCCCGCCCGACGGCGAGCCACGTCGCCCTGTGACATCGCGTCGAGCGCGGTCTACGACTTGCGCGCGTCGAAGTGCGGCGTATTGCCGATCTGGAACTTCTGCGGCTCGAGGTCGGTGCGCCCGCTGCTGGCGGTCATGCCGGTCTTCCACAGCCCCGAGACCTGCAGGAGTTCGGCGTCCTCCTCGCCCGCGTTCTCGAACCAGTAGCGCGAGAACCGCGGCGTCACCGTGCCCTCGTGCGGGCCGAACTCGCCGATCAGCTTGTCGCCCGGGCCGTAGAAGCGGACGCGACCCTTGAGCACCATCCAGAAGCTGTCCGAGTTGGTGTGGTAGTGGAGGTTGTTCTCGCCTCCGTTCTTCTTCACGACCTGCACGACGCCGCGCAGATTCTCGGTCTTGGCGAGATTGATGCGGCCCTTCGCTGCCCCGACTTCCGCGGGCTTCTTGTAGCTGTAGGGGACCACCATCGCGTCCGCCTTGTCGTGCAGCGCCTGAAGCTCCTCGCCACTCGGCCTCTTGTTCATGGTGTCGACTTCGCTCATCTGGTCCTCCCTTGGTGAATGTCGCTGATCACTCGGCGGCGGGCGAGCCCATGAGCTCGCGCGCGGTATCGATCACGTCGGCAGGAAGCGCGTACGCGCGCTCGATGATGCGCGCGACATCGGCGCCGCTCACGGCGTTGATCTCGAGGTGCTGCTGATCGGCTTCCTGACGGAATGCCGGGTCGTTCATGGTCGCATCGAACGCGGCGCGCAACTCGGTGGCGCGAGCGTCCGGCAGTCCCGGCGGTGCCAGCACCGGCCGGTCCATGTCCTGGGTCGCGAACGCCAGCTCGAACACCTGCCGTGCCCGCTCGTCCTTGACGAACTCCATCACCGACGGCGAGTCGGGGAACGCGGGGCTGCGCTCGGCGGCGAACTGGATCGGCACCGTGACCTTGTGCTCCGGCAGCCAGTCGGGATGGGTGAGCTGCATCACGGTGAGGAGTCCGCCGCAGCGGCCTTCGACCTCCCCGCGCTCCATCGCGAGGAAGATGTCGGTGCCGTTCTTGTACCCCGACACGATCTTGATCTTCGTGCCGAGGAATTTGTTCAGCATCGTCGGCAGGACTTCCATCTGCGATCCCGCGCCCGAACTGCCGACGATGAACTGCCGGTCGAGGAGATCCTGCCAGGTCTTCACCGGCGAGGTGTGCCACGAGACGCAGAGCCCCTTGGCCGAGTTCATGCTGCCGAGCCAGACGAACTTGCGCGGGTCGTAAAGGGCGGCCTTGGCGCCGTAGAGCGGCGCGAGAGGCGCGGTCGAGTGGATCATGGCGACCATGGTCCCGTCCTTCGCACCCTGCGCCCAGACAAAGTTGGTCGCGCGCAGACCTCCGCCGCCTGGCATGCTCTGGACGATGAAGGTCGGGTTGCCCGGCAGATGCGCGCCCATGTAGCGGGTCAGCAGGTTGGCATACGCCGCGTATCCGCCGGCGACGCCGGTGGAGATGATCACCCGGATCTGCTTGTCCTTGTAGTAGCCGGCTCCGCCGCCCGCCTGCGCCATGGCCGCAGCCGTCATCGCGGTCCAGGCCACGACGGCGGCCGCGCAACGCTTCACCCACATCGTAAGCCTCCCTGCCGCGCGAGCCCCTCTTCCGGGGTGTCCGCGCCGGCGCCGCCATTGTGCCTCGATTGCAGCCCCCGAGTCACGCCCGGGGCTCGGGAACCGGGCCGGAGACCGCCGCGTTCTGTCCATCTCGAGCAGCGGCGTACAGGAGACAGCGATGAACCGCGATCAGATCGCCGGCAACTGGAAGCGATTGAAAGCGACCGCTCAGACGCGGTGGGGACAACTCACCGACGACGATCTCGCGACGATCGACGGCAGCCGCGATCGGTTGATCGGGCGGCTGGAGGAGCGCTATGGCATCGGCCGGGAAGAGGCGAGCCGCCAGGCGGACGAGTGGGAGCGCGCGGCGAAGGCCGACGGCGGAGCGTTCCGATGAGCCCCGACGGTCCCCGGTACGAGTACGAGATCGTCGGCATCTTCCGCTCGGTGCCGTCGCTCGAGGCGGCGATCGGCGCGCTCACGAACGCCGGGTGGGATCGAGCCGAGATGTCGCTGCTCGGAAGCAAGGCATACGTCGCGCCGTCACGCTCGACCCGCGATCTCGCCGACAGCCCGGACGTCGACCGCACAGCGGTGACGTCCCAGACCGATGTGCATCAGGCGGGCGCGTTGGGCGGCGCGCTCGCGGGAGTCGTCGCGGGCTTCCTCGCCTCGGGCGCCACGATCATGAGCGGCGGAACCGCGCTCGCTGCGGTGATCGGCGCGGCGGCGGCGGCCGGCGGCGGCGCTGTGGGGGGCGGGATGCTGGGGCGCGCGCTCAGCCGCGACATGAGCAAGCCGCTCGATGAGCAGCTCGCCCGCGGCGGCATCGTGCTGTGGGTCCTGCTGCGCTCGCGCGAGCAGGAAGCGCTGGCGCGCGACATCCTCGGCCGCCATGGCGCCGACGACGTCCACGTCCACGCGCGCGCGGACGTGACCTGACGACGGCGTCCACGGACCGCTACTGCGAGACCCGGAGCTCCAGCGGCTCGACCTTTCCCGCCTCGATGATCCGCATCGACGGCGGCTCGAACAGCATGTCGAGCGCCGCGTTCAGGAACGCCTGTGTGTGCGGCTGGGCGAGATGGCGATCGATGTCCTGTCGCGACGCCCACTCCTCGACGAAGGCGAAGCGGCCGGGCCGCGTCGGATCCTCGAAATAGCCGTAGGCGACGTTTCCGGGCTCGCCGCGCGACGTCTCGCACAGCGAGGCAGCGCTGCGCAGGAACGCCGGGCGGCAATTCGACTTCACGCGACAGTAAATGATGACCAGATGCATGCTGCGCTAAACTGCTACCGAAACGCGGCGGAACGAAGGCAACGACGGCAGTGTCTCGGGCAGTGTCGCGCGCGCGATCGGCCGCGGTAAGTGACAACTGCAGGACCTCAGCTCTCGACCGGCTCGCCCCCGTTCGGGTGCAGGACCTGCCCGGTCATGTAGGACGCATCCTCGCTGGCGAGGAACACGTAGGACGGCGCCACCTCGTCCGGCTGACCGGGGCGTCCGAGCAGCGTCTTCTTCCCGAACTCCTTCACCTGGTCGGCCGAGAACGACGCCGGGATGAGCGGCGTCCAGATCGGCCCGGGTGCCACGGCATTGACGCGGATTCCCCGCTTCGCCAGCGACTGGGCGAGCGAGCGCGTGAAGACGACGATGGCGCCTTTGGTCGACGAGTAGTCGAGCAGGTGGCTGCTTCCGCGATAGGCGGTGACCGAGGCGGTGTTGACGATGGCCGCGCCTTCCTTGAGATGCGGCAGCGCCGCCTGGGTGAGATAGAACATCGAGAAGATATTGGTGCGGAAGGTCAGCTCGAGCTGCTCGGGCGTGATCTCGCTGAGATCCTCCTTCGGATACTGCTGCGCGGCGTTGTTGACGAGGACATCGAGCCGCCCCCACTCGCCCGCCACGCGCGCAACGGCGCGCCGGCAGGACTCCGGGTCCGACACGTCGCCACGGATCGCCAGGAAGCGCACGTTCTCGGCTTCGACCAGCTTGCCGGTGTCCTGGGCGTCGCGGTCCTCCTCGAGATAGACGATCGCCACATCGGCGCCTTCCTTGGCGAAGGCGACGGCAACGGCGCGGCCGATGCCGCTGTCGCCGCCGCTGATCAGCGCGGCACGGCCGACGAGGCGATGCGCGGACTTGTAGCGTCGGCCCTCGCTCTCGGGGCGCGGCGACATCTCGCGCTCGCGGCCTGGCTGTCGCGTCTGTTGCTGCGGCGGAAGGGTCTGGTCCGGCATGCTCGCTCTCCCTCGGTGACGCATGGGGGCGGAAATGAAAACGGCGGCAGCTGTCGGCTGCCGCCGTTTCGCCTCACGCCCACGCGCTAATCGTCGCGCATGCCGCCGTCATCGCGGCCAGGCTGGTTGAACTGCCGCGGACCGCCCGGTCCGATCGGCTCACGCTGGATCACCTGCTCGCCGGCGGCGCCAGGCGCGGAGCTCGCGCCGGTGCCCGGGTCGAGCACGTCCATTCCTCCGCTGCTGCCGCGGGTGCCGGCGACCGGCGGAGAGCCGCCCGTCGTCACCGCGTTGCCGGACTGCGTGCGGGCGTTGGTCGCCGCTCCGGCCGCGCCGGGCACGGAGGCCCCGGACGCCATCTGCTGCAGCTCGGACAGGTGCTGCTGGATGACCGGAGTCACCTGTGCCGAGAACTGCTTCAGCGACGAGTTGTCGCCGGTCTGGCTGTACGCCTGATTGAGCGCCAGCATCTCACGATGGCCCTGCACCTGCGACTGCAGGTACGCCTGGTCGAAGCTTCCGGCCGGGGCGTTCTTGAGCTGGGTCAAGGCCTCGGAGTGACGGCTGTCGAGACTCGTCGGCGGCGTCACCTTCACGTTGCCGGACTTGAGCGCGGCCTGCAGCTTCTGCGTCGACTGGGTGTGGTCGTCGATCATCTGCTGCGCGAAGCGCTTGACGTCCGCGTTCTGTGCCTTCTGCAGCGCGACCTGCCCCGCCTGGATCTCGAACATGTCGCCGCGTGCCTGATTCTGCACGTAGTCCGATGTCGAGATCTTCTGGCCGGGCATCGCCGCCGGCGGCTGGGTGCGCTGCTGCTGTTGCGCTAGTTGCACGTCATGGCCGGCCTGCTGAGCCTGCGCGCCATATGCGAGCGAGGCGCCAAGCAGGGCAGCCGCGGATACTGAGAGAATTCTCATGTCGCTCTCCTGTTCTGGCTCTGGGGATGCAATCGGGCAACCCGATGGGGCCCGTGCGACGTCCCGGATTAACCCGCGCCCCCGCCGCAGGTTCCGAGCGCGTGACGAGACGCGGCGGTATCAAGCGCCCTGGCGCCCTGTGTCGCGCGGACGGGCACGTTCCTTGGCGGGCCGGCGGCGCCCACCGGCACCGCTCCGGTCGGGCCTCATGCCGCCCTTGAAGCCGACATCGCCCTTGGTGTCGGGAACGCGGTCGTCGCCGCCGGCGACGACCGTCTCCCGATCCTTGTCGTGCTCGCGATCGGCGGACTTGCCGCTCATGGCGCTCGCGTCAGCCGTGGCGCCGCTGCGCTTCGGCGGCGCGATGCTGGGCCTGGACGGAGCTGAGCGCCTTGAAGAAGTCCTCGGTGCTCCGCGCGTTGCTGCGGCGCCGCGCGCCGCTTGCCGCGGTGTCGCGTTCGAGATGATTCTGCAGCTCGAGCCGCGCCCGCGACAGGCGCGAGCGGACGGTGCCGACGGCGCATCCGATGATGCCGGCGGTCTCCTCGTAGCTGAGGCCCATCGCGCCGATGAACATCAGGATCTCGCGGTGGTGGGGGCTGAGCTGCCAGAAGGACCGGGCCATGTCGTCGAAGTGGACGATGACGTCCTGCGACGGCGCGCAGGTGAGCTTCGCATCGACGATCTCGTCGAGCGGGCGGGCGTCCTGCCGGTCGCGCCGGCGCTCGGACAGGAAGTGGTTGCGCAGGATGGTGAACATCCACGCCTTGAAATTGGTGCCGGGTGTGAACTGCTGGCGCGCGGCCCACCCGCGCAGCAACGCATCCTGAACCAGATCGTCGGCGGCGTCGCTGTTGCGCGTCAACGAGCGCGCGTACGCTCGCAAATGGGGGATGCAGGTCTCGAGCAGCTCGGAAAAATCGCAGCTATCCATCTAACCCTCCTGAACACGGCTTGGGAGCACTTCGGCTCGCGGGCCTCCTCGCTCTGGTCGTCGCGGTGATGTTGTGGGTCGCGCCGCCGGGGCGGCTCTCCCGGGGGCGCGGACGCGCCCGTGGATGCGTTCGGGAGACGGCAAGGAGTAACGTTTACTTGAGCGCGGAACCGATGAGTTAGCAGTGGCGTTTGTGTGACGTAAATGTTGTGCAAAAGCAGGAAAATTCGGGCCGTGGGACGCATAACGCACATGTCCGTCGCAACCGGCGAGAACCGGAACAAACCCCAATGTGTGGTGTTAAAAATGAGAGTTCGTTATGCTGACCCGACACGGGCGAAGATGATGTCCAGAGATATTTCGTCGGACGATATTCAGGACTACATAGAAGGCCGCCTCGTCGCCGGCGACGAGGGCCGTATCGAAGGCTACCTGCGCGACAACCCGGTCGAAGCGGCCCGCGTCGAAGCGCTTCGCAGCCAGGCGGCGCGGCTGCGGAAGCTCGGCGAGGAGATCCTGAGCGAGCCGGTCCCGCCCGCCTTCCTCGACATCCTCAAGCGCCTCCCGCAGGACTAAGCGCCCGCCGCCGCACGACGCGGCAATCATCCCCGGCAGCAATCACATCGGAACGGCCGACACTGGAACGGCCGCACCGACCCGGCGTTTCCCACTGGGAACGCAAGAGGTTGGCGAATGCCGCGACGGAACGTCATCGAGGCGCCCGCGACGGACGGGCCGGTGAAGCTGCCGCCCGGCAACGAGCCGGAGGAGTTGCCGCCGGAGCAGAAGCCGGACGAGTTGCCGCCCGACATCGCGCCCGCGGAAACGCCGCCCCAACGCGATCCCGGCGTGCAGCCGCCGCCGGAGCAAGCTCCGCCCGAGCTGCCGCCCGACCGTCCGATCGAGACGCCGCCCGGCCGCGAGTTCCGCGCCCGCGGCGGTGCGCTCCCGTCCATTGCCTGAACAAGCTTGAGGTGAATCGTGGCCGCTGCCGGAACATGGAAGGGCTTCCTGAAGCTGAGCTTCGTCACCTGCGCTGTACGCCTGACCCCGGCGACCACGGCGGCGGAGCACGTCAGCTTCCACCTCATCAATCCGGAGACCGGCAACCGCGTGAAGATGAAGACGCACGACGCGGAGACCGACGACGTGCTCGAGCGCAAGGACCTGAAGCGCGGCTACGAGTACGAGAAGGGCCAGTACGTTCTGCTCGACGAGGACGAGATCAAGGCGCTCCGGATCGAGAGCACGCGCACCATCGACATCGAGCGCTTCACCCCGCTCGCCGACATCGACCGGCGCTACTTCGACACCCCCTACTACCTCGTGCCCGACACCAAGATGGCGGTGGAGTCCTACCGCGTCATCCAGGAGGCGATCGCGGAGGAAAAGCTGGTCGGCATCGCCAAGCTGGTGATGAGCAACCGCGAGCGGGTGGTCGCCATCGAGCCCCGCGACCGCGGCATGATCGTCACCACGCTGCGCTCGCCCGATGAGATGCGCGACTTCCAGCCGCTGTTCGAGGAGATCGACGACAAGGCGCTCGACCGCGAGATGGTGAAGCTCGCCAAGCAGCTCATCGAGAAGATGACGGGATCGTTCGACCCCAAGATGTTCGAGGACCGCTATCAGGCGGCGCTGCACGAGCTGGTGCAGTCGAAGATCAAGGGCGTCGCGCCGCACCTGCCCGAGCCCAAGCAGACCGGCCAGGTGATCAACCTGTTCGAGGCGCTGAAGAAGAGCGTCGAGAGCGCCGGGGGCGAATCCCGCGGCCGCGAGAAGCCGCGGCGGGCGCATGAGGCCCCAGCCGCGAAAGGACGGCGCAAGAGCTCGAAGGTCCGCCGCGCCGGCTGACCGTCCCCTCATACCTGATCCGCAACGGAGACGCCCATGCCGTCGGCGCGCAAGCGAACGGGAAAGGTGCCGGCGCTTGCCACCTACCGGAAGAAGCGCGACTTCGGCAAGACGCCGGAGCCGCAGGGCGCGCGCAATGTCGCCGGCGACATCTTCGTCGTCCAGAAGCACGCGGCGACCCGCCTCCACTATGACTTCCGCCTCGCCCTCGACGACACGCTCAAGAGCTGGGCGGTGGCGAAGGGACCGAGCCTCAATCCCAACGACCGCCGGCTCGCGGCCCACGTCGAGGACCATCCGATGGACTACGCCCGCTTCGAGGGGATCATCCCCAAGGGGCAGTACGGCGGCGGCACCGTGATGGTGTGGGACTTCGGCACCTGGGAGCCGATCGGCGACGCGCGCGCGGGCTACCGCAAGGGCCACCTCGATTTCAACCTGCACGGCGAGAAGCTCAGGGGGCGCTGGCACCTGGTGAAGATGCATGGCCGCAGCGCCGAGGAAGGGCGCGACTACTGGCTCTTGATCAAGGGCAACGACGAGGAGGCGCGCGAACAGGGCGATTCCATCCTGGCCCAGGACCGCAGCGTGCTGAGCGGGCGCTCGATGGACGAGATCGCCGCTCCCGCCGACGGCGAGCCGGCCGTCTGGCAGTCAAACCGCGCCGGGCGCACCGATCTCCCGACCGAGGCCGAGAAGCTGCGCAAGGCGCGCCCCACGCCGTCGTCGCGCGCGGCGAAGCCGCCGGCCGGCGGCAAGAAGGCGCCGCTGCCGGAGTTCGTCGAACCCGAGCTCGCGACGCTGGTCGACGCACCGCCGAAGGGCGGCCGGTGGATCCACGAGGTCAAGCTCGACGGCTACCGCGTTTACGCGCGCGTCGACCGCGGCAAATGCACCCTCCTCACCCGGAGCGGGCTCGACTGGACCGACAAATTCCCGGCGCTCGCCCGCACCCTCGCGCGCCCGGGCCGCGTCGCGGCGCTCGACGGCGAGATCGTGTTCCTCGACCCCAACGGGGTCAGCGACTTCGGCGGGCTCCAGGACGCGCTGAGCCGCGGCCGCACCGACGAGGTGGCGCTGTTCGCGTTCGACCTGCTCCATCTCGACGGCGTCGACCTGCGCTCGTTGCCACTGATCGAGCGCAAGGCCCTGCTCAAGGATTTCCTCGCCGACGCCGGCTTCGATGCCCGCGGCCGGCCCGCGGTGGTCTACAGCGAGCACTTCACCACCGACGGACGCCGGTTTCTCGAGAGCGCGTGCCGGATGGCGCTGGAAGGCATCATGTCGAAGCGGGCCGACGCGCCCTATCGGTCCGGCCGCAGCGCCGACTGGGTCAAGTCCAAGTGCCGTCAGCGCCAGGAGTTCGTCATCGGCGGCTTCACCGACCGCACCAACTCGCCGCGGCACGTCGGCGCCTTGGTGCTGGGCTACTACAACTCCGGCCGTCTCGAGTACGCTGGCAAGGTCGGCACCGGCATGGACACGGCGGCGCAACGCAACATCTACCGGCAACTGGCAGCGCGCCGCATCGATCATTGGCCGTTCGCCGAGCGCCCGCCCGACCGCTCGGGCGTGACGTGGGTACGCCCCGAACTCGTGTGCGAGATCGAGTTTCACGGCTGGACGCGGGACGGGCGCATCCGGCAGGGTTCGTTCCAGGGCCTGCGTCTCGACAAGCAGCCGACCGATGTCGTCCGCGAGCAGCCGGCGCACACGGCGGAGGTCGTCGCAAAAAGCTCGGGGGTGGAGATGGCGAAGGGGAAACAGTCGGGGCGGAAGCGCGCCGCGGCGACGGCGAAACCGGCAGCCAGACGCAAGGGCGACACCGACGACGGGGCGTTGCCCGCGGGGCTACCCCGGCTCACCCACCCCGACCGCGTGCTGCTGCCCGAGCAGGGTCTGACCAAGCGGCAGCTTGCCGACTATTACATCGCCGTCGCCGATCACATGCTGCCGCACGTCGTCGACCGGCCGCTGACCCTGATCCGGTGCACCCAGGGCCAGGCGCGCTGCTTCTACCAGAAGCATCCGGTGAAGGGGATGTCGGACGCGATCCGGCTCTTCCCGATCCGCGAGAAGAACAAGACCGAGGACTACGTCGTCATCGACGACCTGCGCGGCCTGATCGAACTGGTCCAGTTCGGCAGCCTCGAGCTGAACCCGTGGGGCGCGACGACGCGGCACATCGAGAATCCCGACCGCCTGATCCTCGACCTCGACCCCGATCCGTCGGTGAGCTGGGAGGCGGTGATCGCGGCGATGCAGGAGGTCCGCGAGGCGCTCGAGACCGTCGGCCTCGAAAGCTTCCCGAAGACCACCGGCGGCAAGGGCCTCCACGTCACGATCCCGATCGAGCCGCGGCATCCCTGGCCGGTGGCGAAAGAGTTCGCGCGTACGTTCGCCGAGTTCCTCGCCCGCCGCGCGCCCGACCGGTACACCACCAACATGTCGAAGGCCGCACGCAAGGGCCGGATCTTCATCGATTACCTGCGCAATGATCGCGGCGCCACCGCGGTCGCGCCCTACTCGACGCGAGCGCGCAAGGGCGGCGCGATCGCGACGCCGATCTCCTGGCGCGAGGTGACGCCGAAACTCGATCCGTCGTCGTTCACCGCCGAATCCGTCGTCGCGCGATTGAAGAAGCCGCGGGCCGATCCGTGGGACGGCTTCTTCGACGTGCGGCAGCGCATCGACGAGCTGTCGCCGAAGGTGGATGCAGGGCGCGCGAGCAAGCGCCGTCGCGCATGACGATCGACGCGCGACGCACGAAACGCGCGCGCGACGACTTGCGAGAAACGCTCGAAAAACAACGATAACCGCGCCAGATAGCACACTATTTTGTCATTTGCTTACGAAGCACGGCGGCTCAGAATACGCAGGCCTTCTCAACGTACAGATAACAACGCGAGGTCGACGCGCCCGTCAGCCGGGGCCGCGATCACTCGTCCACCTGCATCAAAACGGGCCGTGAAAGGGACAGTGCCAATGCAGGATGTGGCCGCCAGAATCCTAGCGACCCTGCCGCGACTGCGCCGTTACGCCTACGTCCTCATGGGTTCGCGCGAACGCGCCGACACCTACATACGGCTCAGCTTGGAGATCCTCGTCGAGGACATCGATCGCGTGTCGCTGCGGAGCGACGTGCGCCTGCGGATGTTCCAGTTCTTCCATACCGTCCTCAATATGGTCGACGGAAACTTCTTCCCGTTCCACATGCCCGACATGTCCGGCGACAGTCGGCTCCACGATGCCGTCGGAGCGCTCGCCCCGCGCAGCCGCGCGGTGCTCCTGCTCACGTGCATGGAGGGGTTCCGCATCGACGAGGTCGGCACCATCCTCGGCGTCGATCCGGAGTTCGCGCGCGGGCTGCTGCGCAATGCGCAACGCGAGATCCACAAACGTCTCGGGGTGCGCGTGCTCATCGTCGAGGACGACAAGGCGGTGGCCGATGAAATCGTCCGCACCATCGAGGAGCTCGGGCACTCCGTCGTCGGCATCGCCGGCGACGAACACGCGGCGCTGCAGATGGCCCGCAGCGAACGTCCCGAGCTGATCCTCGCCGACGTCTACCTCAACGGCATCGACTGCGGCCGCCGACTCGCCGAGCGCATCTGCTCGTCGACCGACGCCTGCGTGCTCTTCCTCTCCGCGGGGGCGCGGAAGGGAACCGCGCGCGTCGACGATTCGCGCGTCATCACCCAGTTCAGCTACGAGGCGCTCCGCGAAAAGATCGAGCAGGCGCTTCCCTGGCAGGGCGGGCTACAGGCCTAGGCCGGTCGGCACCGACCGCCTTCGCCCGTCCCCTCGTCTCCTCAGTGACGCGCCATGGCGCCGTCGGGCTTGCCCTGCGGCTGGCTGATGCCGAACAGCGCTTCCTCGGCCTCATGCGACGTGCTGCGATCGCAGCCGAGATCGCCCAGCGAGACGATGCCGACGAGGCGCTTCTCGCGGTTGAGCACCGGCAGCCGCTTCACCTGCAGCACCCTCATATTGCGCGCCGCGTCCTCGATCGATTCGTCCTCGTACAGGTACTTGATGTCGGGCGACATCACCTCGCGGACGAAGCATTCCGACGGATCGAATCCTTGCGCGACCGCGCGGGTGACGATGTCGCGGTCGGTCAGCATGCCGACGAGCCGGTCGTTCTCCGCGACGGGCAGGGCGCCGCAGTCGCAGTCCGCCATCTTCTTCGCCGCGTCGAGGATCGTGTCGTCCGACGCAATCAGCTCGACGGGCTGGGACATGATCTCGCGTACCAACATGACGTCCTCCATCACAACACATGCATGTTGCTCGGAAACGCCATGTTTCAGCGTTCGTTCCGCCGCGCGGGTCGCGTCAACGTCCATTCCGGCCAAGGGTTTCGGGTGCCATCGCGATGACGCGCGCACCAAGCGAAACGGCACCATGCGCTCCCGCCGGAACCCCGCCTGAGTCGCACGCGTTTAGGTCCGCACGATCGCCCGCCACGGGCTCCCGACAACAGATCTAGGAGTGTCCCATGCTCAGCACAGTGCTGTTGGTCATTCTGCTCCTGATCCTCCTGGGTGCGCTCCCTGCCTGGCCTTACAGCCGCGGCTGGGGCTACGGCCCCAGCGGCGTCACCTTTGTTCTGCTCGTCATCCTCATCGTCCTCCTGGCGACCGGCCGGGTTTGACGACGGGGATCGGGTCCGTATTCCCTCCCGTACATAGGAGTTCCTCATGGTCACCAAGACAGCTGCGCCACGGTCTTCCCGCAAGAGCAAGGAAGACGTTCTCGATGCCGGCTTGCGGGACAGCTTTCCGGCGAGCGACCCGCCCGCGATGACGACCCCCACGGTTCCGGGGGTGCCGGACGACGTCGAGGATGAGGACGAACGCTACGACGAGGAGGATTCCACCGAGGACGAGTTCGAGGAGGAAGACGAGGAGGACGAAGACGAAGAGGAGGATGAAGACGAGGACGACGAAGACGAGGACGACGAGGACTACGACGAGGAGGACGAGGAGGAGTGACGTCGAGCGTCCGCCGGTCGCCCTCGAGTCGGCCCCCGAACGTTAGCGCGAAATGGCGGCTTGATCGGAGGACGGCCCAGTCCTCCGATCAAGGCCCGCCGCCGTCGGCAGTCCCATCACAGCCGGAGCGCGGCCACCTTCCTGAGATCGGCGACGAACTGCGCGATTTCGGCCTCGCGGTCCCCGGTCGTCCGGAGCAGGGCGGACGGATGCACCGTCGCCAGCACGTGCGGCGCCAGATTCGACGGCACGAAGCGGCCGCGCGAGCGCGACACGCGAAAGTCGCGTCCGAGCAGCGCCTGCGCCGCCGTCGCGCCGAGACACACCAGCGCGGTCGGCTTCACGACCGCGATCTCCGCTTCGAGCCACGGTTTGCAGGCCTGGATCTCGCCGGCGTTGGGCCGCTTGTGGAGGCGGCGCTTGCCGGCGCGCTCCCACTTGAAGTGCTTCACGACGTTGGTGACGTAGGCCTTGGCGCGGTCGATCCCCGCCTCCGCCATGCAGCGGTCGAGCAGCTTGCCGGCAGGACCGACGAAAGGCTTACCCGCCTTGTCTTCGAGGTCCCCCGGCACCTCACCGACGAACATCACGGCGGCACCGGCGGATCCCTCGCCGAACACGGTCTGGGTCGCATTGCGGTAGAGCGGACACGCCGTACACCCGGCCGCCCGCTTGCGGAGCGATTCGAGGGTCGGTCGCTCGGGGATCAGCACGGCCGCGGTATCGACCGCCGCGCGCGGTGTCTTCGCTCTCTGCACGCGGGGTGAACCGCTGCCGAGCGTCGCCGGTTCCCGCTGGTCGCGCGTTCACCGGAACTCCCCGGCCAACGGCGTCGTTGCGCTCCGAACGGGGAAGGAGGGCCATATGGCCGAGGAGCGCTCGACGGGCGTTCGCAGCACGGTTGCGATCGGAGGACATCCCATCCACCCGATGCTGGTCCCGTTTCCGATCGCCTTCCTCGTCGGAGCACTGGCGACGGACCTCACCTATACGGCGTTGTCGGACCCGTTCTGGGCCCGGGCGTCGCTGTGGCTGGTTGCCGCCGGCCTCACCACCGGCGCCGCGGCGGCAGTTGTCGGCCTCATCGAGTTCTCGACCATCAAGCGTGCCCGCGGTCCGACCGGAAAGGCGCACTTCATCGGCAATGCCGTCGTGCTGGTGCTGGCGGCGATCAGCCTGCTGCTTCGGATCCGGAACGCCGAGACCGCCGTGATCCCGGTCGGGCTCGTCCTCTCGTTCCTCACGAGCGGCGTCCTGCTCATGACGGGCTGGCTCGGCGGCGAGCTTGCCTACCGCCTGAAGATCGGCGTCGGCGAGTGACGGTCGCTAGAGCTCGTGGATCGCGAGCGCGCGGAATTGAACGGCCGACCCGGCATGGTGGGCCTGGAGGCCGATGTGCCCTGACGTCCGACGGTAGCCGCCCTCCAGATACGACACCGGCATGTCGTTGAGCCGAACCGAGACGTTCGGCCCCTGCGCCGTGATCTCGAACCGGTTCCAGGCCCCGATCGGCCGCGACGCCCCGGGCACCGCCGGTGCCAGCTTGTAGATCGCCCCGGTGCGGTGCAGCGGACTGTCGGCGCGCCCGCGCTCCGGGTCGATGCCGCGCTCGTCGATCTGCACTTCGTAGCCGCCGTCGATCGCCGGCTGCAGGCTGTCCGTCAGGGCGGGGATGCGCAGGAAAACGCCGGAGTTGTCGTCGGTGCGCGCAACCCGCCACTCGATCCGCAGGACGAAGTCGGAAAATTGCGCATCGGGGTACCAGAGAATCCCGGGCCCGCCGTAGCTTTCGATCGCGTCTCCGTGCGCGCGGAAGCCGCCCTGGCCCGCCATGCGCCACGCGGTGAGATCGATCGCGGGCGACGGGTGGACGGAACTGCCGGCGGCCATGAGGTAACCCGATGCTGCGGTCTGGAACACACAGCAACCTGCGCTCGCGGCAAAGGTTCCGTCAGCCGGCCACCTCGAGCGCCTTCGTCTCGCGCTCGGCGTCGGCGACGACCTGCAATGTCCTCAGCACGCTCGACGGATTGACGCTGATCGAGTCGATGCCGAGAGTGGCGAGGAAGCGCGCGATCTCGGGGTAGTTGGCCGGCGCCTCGCCGCAAATGCCGATGTGGCGGCCATTGCGCTTCGCGCCCGCGACGGCCATGCGCAGCATTTCGAGCATCCCGGGATCGCGCTCGTCGAAGTCGAAGGCGACGATGTCCGAGTCGCGGTCCACGCCCAGCGTAAGCTGGGTCAGGTCGTTCGAGCCGATCGAGAAGCCATCGAACAGCTGCGCGAACGCGTCGACCTGGATCACGTTGTTGGGGATCTCGCACATCACGTAGATCTCGAGCCCATCGCGGCCCTGCACGAGCCCGTGACGCGCCATCGCCTCGATCACGCGGCGGCCCTCCTCGACGCGGCGGCAGAACGGCACCATCACCCGCAGGTTCCTGAGCCCCATGTCCTCGCGGACGCGGCGGAGGGCGGCGCATTCGAGCGCGAACCCCTCCGCGTAGGCCGGATGCGCGTAGCGCGCCGCGCCGCGGAACCCCAGCATCGGGTTCTCCTCGGCGGGCTCGAACGCCGCGCCCCCGATCAGCTTCGCGTACTCGTTGGTCTTGAAATCCGACAGGCGCACGATGACCGGCTTCGGATAGAACGCCGCCGCGATCGTGCCGACGCCTTCCGACAGACGCTGCACGAAAAAGTCAGCGGGAGATGCGTTGTGCCGCGCCAGTGCCGCAATGCGCTGGCGGTCCTCGGCCGAGGCCACCTTCTCGGGGTGCGCGAGCGCCATCGGATGGACGCCGATGGACTCGCTGATGATGAACTCCATGCGGGCCAGCCCGACGCCGTCGTTCGGCATCATCGCCGTGGCGAAGGCGAGCTCCGGATTGCCGAGGTTCACCATGATGTGGGTCCTCGGGTGCGGCAGGTCCTTGGCGGAAACGGCGGTGCGCTCGAAGGCGAGCCGGCCGTCGTAGACGTGCCCGGTCTCTCCGTCGGCGCAGGACACGGTCACGACCGCGCCGTTCGCGAGGCGCGTGGTCGCCTGCTCGGCGCCGACCACGGCGGGCACCCCAAGCTCACGGGCGACGATCGCCGCATGGCAGGTGCGGCCGCCGCGGGCGGTGACGATCGCCGCGGCGGTCTTCATCACCGGCTCCCAGTCGGGTGTCGTGGTCTCGGCGACCAGGACCTCGCCGGGACGGAATGCCGCGAGGTCGGCCGGCCCGGTCACCACACGCACGGCCCCGGCGGCGATCCGCTCGCCGACCGCCTTGCCGGAGACCAGCACCCGGCCGGTCTGCTTCAGGGTGAAGGTCTCGAACGCACCGGCCGCGCGACGGGACGCGACCGTCTCCGGGCGGGCCTGCACGATGTAGAGCAATCCGTCGACGCCGTCCTTCGCCCACTCGATATCCATCGGCATCGGGTGCCCGGCAACGCGGGAATAGTGATCCTCGATCTTGATGGCGTAATCGGCGAGCGTCAGCACTTCCCGGTCGGAGATGCAGTAGAGGTCGCGCTCCTTCTCCGCCGTCGGGACGGTCACCGTCGACGCGGCTCCGGGATCGGTGCCGTAGACCATCCGCACCTGCTTCCTGCCGAGGCCCCGACGCAGCACGGCGCGACGGCCTTCGCGGAACGTGGGTTTGTGGACGTAGAACTCGTCGGGATCCACGCGGCCCTGGACGATGGTCTCGCCGAGCCCGTAGGCGCCGGTGACGAACACGACGTCGCGGAAACCCGATTCGGTGTCGAGGGTGAAGATGACGCCGCTCGACGCGACATCGGAACGGACCATCTTCATCACGCCCGCCGACAGCGCGACCTTGAAATGGTCGAAGCCGTTGTCGATCCGGTAGACGATGGCGCGATCGGTGAAGATCGAGGCGAAGCAGCGGCGGCATGCCTCGACGACCGCGTCCTCGCCGCTCACGTTGAGGAAGCTCTCGTGCTGGCCGGCGAAGCTCGCGGTCGGGAGGTCCTCGGCCGTGGCCGAACTGCGCACCGCCACCGCGACTCCGCGACCGCACTCGGCTTCCAGCGCACGGTAACTGTCGACGATGACGGAGCGCAGAGCGGCGCTCCCGGTCGCGGCGTAGACGATGTCGCGCGCTTTCGCGGCGCGGATGGCGAGATCGGCAACGTCGCGCTTGTCGACGCCGCCCACCAGGTCGCGGAGCGTCGGCCAAGCGCCGGCCGCGGTCAGCGCATCGCGGTAGGCGTCAGCGGTGAGGGCAAACCCGTTCGGAACGCGGATGCCCTGCGCCGACAGCGTCGAGTAGAGCTCGCCGAGCGACGCGTTCTTGCCGCCGACCGACGCCACGTCGGCCATCCGGACGTCCTTGAACCAGCGGACCATCTGCTGCTGTGCCATGACGCGCTCCTGAGGCGAAATTCTTCTTTTCCTACCACACGTTGCAGGTTGCGGAATTGATCCAGATCACACGCGTTAACCCCCGGGAGCGCCACCGCACCGGAGCTGCTATGAGGATCACGATTTTCGAAGCCCGCCCCGACGATGCCGACGCATTCGCGACGCTCGGCCGCGATCACAACCTGCGCCTGACCCCCGACCCGCTCGACGAGCTGACCGCCACCCGGCACACGGACGCCGAGATCGTCTCCACGTTCGTCCATTCGCGGCTCGACGCACGTGTCATCGCCGAGATGACGGCGTTGCGCTTCATCGCCACGCGCTCGACCGGCTACGACCATATCGACGCTACGGCGTGTCGCGCGCGCGGCATCGCCGTCGCGAACGTCCCAGAATACGGGACCAAGACCGTCGCCGAGCACACCTTCGCTCTTCTGCTCGCGGTCGCGCGCCACCTCCCCGAGGCTGTCGGGCGGACGCGCAGCGGATCGTTCGTCGCCGACGGCCTCGAGGGCTTCGATCTCGCCGGCCGGACGCTCGGCGTGATCGGCACGGGGAACATCGGCCGGCACGTGATCCGGGTCGCGAAGGCCTTCGACATGGAGGTGCTCGCCTACGACGTCGTGCAGGAGCCGCGCCTCGCCACCACGCTCGGCTTCCGCTACATGTCGCTTCCCGCGCTGCTCGCCCAGGCCGACGTGATCTCGGTGCATGTCCCGGCGACCCCAAAAACGGTCGGGCTCCTGTCGCACCTCGAGTTCGAGCGCATGAAGCCCGGCGTGGTGATCATCAACACGGCGCGGGGCTCGGTGATCGACTCCCAGGCGCTGATCGGTGCGCTGCGATCGGGCAAGGTCGCGGGCGCCGGTCTCGACGTCCTCCCCGACGAGGCGCTGTTCCGCGACGAGGCCAGGCTGGCCGCGGCGGGCCGCCTCGATCCCGCCAAGCGTGCGGTGCTCAGGGCCAACCGCATCCTGTGCGAGATGCCGAACGTCGTCGTCACGCCGCACAGCGCCTTCCTCACCGTCGAGGCGATGCGCCGGATCGTCGCGTGCACGATCGAGAACATCGTCGCCTACACTCGCGGACAGCCGCAGAACATCGTCATCGGCGAAGGCGTCCATGCGACGTAGGCGCCGTCACTCCTTCTCGACCCACTCGCGGCCGACCTTGCGGTAGCGCTTCTTCACCGCGGCCCAGGCGACGCGGAACGCGGTCTCCTCGCGCCCGCCGTATTCCTGAAACGCGCTGTTGAACGCCTCGCGGAATATGTCCTGGGCGTGCGGCGGCAGCGCGTGGCGCACCGAGTCGGGGAGATCGTCGTTGCGGGCGTACGGCATCGCAGCACCATGTCAGCGAACTCAGGCCAGGTACGCGGCGATGATACCCGACAGCACGATGCCGTCGAACGTGCCCGCCCCGCCGATGCTGACGATCGCCGCGCCGCTGCGCTCGAACTCGCGGAGATGCAGGAGATCGGCGCCGATCAGCGGCCCGAGCACGCCGGTGATGAACGCGACCGGCGCGGAGACCTCCGGGGCGAGGATCAGGGCGAGGAATGCCGAGACCAGAGGGGACACCAGCGCCGGCATCATGATGCCGACGCGCGGCACCGGTCGCGCGACCCGGTAGCAGACCCAGGTGTTGAGCGCGGACGCGATCGCTGCGATGACGAGCGCACCTGGATTGGTCTCGGCGAGCACGCTCACCTCGTACGCGACGATCAGCAGCGGGATCAGGCAGCCGCCGACGTTCACCGCGACCACCGACACGCGACGGGCCTGCCACAGTTGCGGCCAGAGATTCTCGAGCCGGTAGGCGGCCAGCGGATGCGCCGGCTTCCCGCCGGGGGTGTCGAGCCGCTTCACCGGAATGTTGATCGCCCCGCCGACGAGCATCGCGACCACGAGACCGAGCGCGGTCGACGGACTGAGATTGAGCTTGGCGAGGCTCGCCACCATCAGCTCGCCGAACAGCAGCGGCAGCAGGAACAGCAGCGCAAGCAGCGCAAGCAGCGACATCGGCCCGAATCCGCGCATCGGCTTCTCCGCTCACGCCATCGCGGGGCGGGCGCGGCCGCGGCCGACCATCAGCGACATCAGCGCGGCGATCGCGCACGCGAACCCCGCGATCAGGAACGCTTCGAGGTAGCTGCCGAACACGGTCCGCAGGAGGCCCGCGCCGGACGCGGCGACGCCGCCGCCGAGCTGATGGCCGGCGACGATCCAGCCGAACACGATCGGCGCCTGCTGCTTGCCGAACGCATCGGTCGCGAGCTTCACCGTCGGCGGCACCGTCGCGATCCAGTCGAGGCCGTAGAACACGCTGAACATCGAGAGGCCGTAGAAGGTGAAGTCCGAGTACGGCAGGTACAGGAGCGAGAGGCCGCGGAAGAAGTAGTAGCAGAACAGCAGCACGCGGCTGTCGTAGCGATCCGACAGCCAGCCCGACGCCGTGGTGCCGATCAGATCGAACAACCCCATCGCGGCGAGCAGCCCCGCCGCCTGCACCTCGGGGATGCCGTTGTCGATGCACGCCGAGATCAGATGGGTGCCGATCAGGCCGTTGGTGCTGAGGCCGCAGACGAAGAAGCTCGCGAACAGCAGCCAGAAGTCGCGCGACCGCGACGCGCGCGACAGCGCGGCGAAGGCGTTGACCACGGGATTGCCCGCCCCGCCCTCGGCCGGCACCGCGCTCGCGTCCTTCGCTCCGTAGGGCAGCAGGCCGACGTCGCGCGGCCGCTCCGGCAGGAACACGAGGACGAGCGGGAACACCAGCGCGATTACCCCGGCGATGAACCAGGCGACCGCCTGCCAGCCGTACGCGGTGACGATCGAGGCGAGCAGCGGCAGGAACACGAGCTGGCCGGTCGCGGTACTCGCGGTGAGGATGCCCATGACCAGCCCGCGCCGCTCGACGAACCAGCGGTTGACGATGGTCGCGGCGAGGATCAGCGCCACCGTCCCGGTGCCGAGTCCGACCAGCACGCCCCAGCTCAGCATCAAATGCCAAGGCTCGCTGATGAACGTGGTCAGGATGGTCGCCGTGGCGAGCAGCGCCAGCGCCGCGAGCAGCGTGCGGCGCACGCCGAACCGCTGCATCGCCGCCGCCGCGAACGGCCCCATCAGGCCATAGAGGACGATGTTCAGCGACACCGCGGCCGAGACCGTCGCCCGCGACCAGCCGAACGCGTCCTCGAGCGGGACCAGCAGCACGCCCGGGGTCGAGCGGATCCCGGCCGATATGAGCAGCGTGAGGAAAATCAGGGCGGCGACGATCCAGGCGTACTGGATGCGGCGGGCGATCACGGCGGGCAACGAGGTCAGCGAGGACATGGCGGCTCCATGGGAAGCCGGGAGATTAGCGCGGCCAGCCGTCCGCCCCTAGGGTCGGCTGCCGGCCGCCGCGCACGCCACCCATGTGCGGGATGCGCCGGCGCGGTTTCCGGGGTGTAACGCCTGCTCATGTCCCTGAAGCTCACGTCGGGTCCTCCTGAATCACCGAAGCCCGCTCCGGGTTGTGAGGCCGGAGCGGGCTGGTGAGGGGCCGGTGGGTTCGCGCTCTGGAGCTACCTCGGCGCGGACACACGTCGTCGTCAGCGGATCAGCGAAATCCACTTTTTACCTTCTCCACGAGGGTCGGCAGAGTGCCACGCTGCCTTTAAAGCGTAGCCA
>JBLNCI010000002.1:0-72570 GCA_050260515.1 Gemmatimonas sp. | reverse complement strand
ACAACCCCCTCCCACCCCCCCCCCCCCCCCGCCCGGGGCGCGGGGCCCGGGGGGGGGCCCTGGCCCCCCCGCCGCCGCCGGGCGGTCGCCCCCGACGGAGTCACCGCGAGCTGCCTCACGGTGATGATCGCGGCGTGCATCTTTCTCCAGCGCTTCGCAGTGCCGCTCAGCGACACCGCCCAGGTACCCGCGGCGTTCGTGGCGGGCTACCTCGTCTTCCTGACGCTGCTGTTCCGCGGCCGGCTGGTGGTCAACACCGGCGTGACCGCGGCCTTCTTCGCCGCCATGGGCGTGATGACGATCTCGGTCATCGTGTCGGACGCGATGGCGTCGCTGTCGTCGTTCTCGTACCTCCTGTCGATCTACGTCCTCTACCTGTTCCGGCTGAAATACCCGACCGGCGCGTTCGCCCACGCGATGAACGTGTTCCTCAAGTTCATGACCGTCGCCGCCGCGGTCGGCATCGCGCAGTACGCGCTGCAGTACGTGGTCGGCTGGGAGCCGGTGTTCCCGTTCGACAGCTACGTGCCGGACTCGTTCCTGCTGCAGAACTACAACGTCATCATCCCGGTCGAGTACGAATCCGAGATCATGAAGGCGAACGGCGTGTTCTTCCTCGAGCCGTCGTTCTTCTCGCAGTTCCTCGGCCTCGCCATCCTGATCGAGGCGTTCGGGCGGCGCCGGCCGCTGCGGCTCGCGCTCTACGCCATCGCGCTGCTGCTGTCGTACTCCGGCACCGGGCTGCTGCTGGTGGGCGCGTTCCTGCCGTTCATCCTTCTGAAGCGCGGCAACGCCAGCATGGTGGTCGCCGCGGGCGCGGTGCTGCTGGTCGTCGCGATGTTCAGCGGCGCGTTCGATCTGAGCGCCATCACCAGCCGTGTCAGCGAGTTCGAGTCGACCGAATCGAGCGCCTTCGCCCGCTTCATCTCGCCGTTCCTGCTGATGCGCGACTTCGTCATCACCTCGCCGATGTCGCTCTTGTTCGGCATGGGCTCGGGCGCGATCGACAAGGTGATGCAGGACGCGTTCCTCACCTACCTCGCCCACGACCCGACATGGATCAAGGTCGCGCTCGAGTACGGCGTGCCGGCGCTGGCGCTGTTCATGTGGTTCGTCGGCGTCGCGCTGTTCCACGGCGCCCGTAACCGGATCCTCGCCGGCGCGATCTTCATGTTCTACCTGTTCCTCGGCGGCTACCTGCTCAACGGCGCGCTGCACTGCCTGTTCGTCGTGCTCACGACCTGGCACAACCGCCCGGTGCCGGTGCGCAGGACGCATCCTCTGCTGCGCGGCCGGCGCGGCGTGCTCTTGCGCCATCGCCTCGCCATGCGGCGGCGCGGGGCGCGGCGGCCGGCGGCGCCGCTCGCGGTGGGCGAGACGATCTGAGGATCCGCCCCGGATCGGGCGGCGGAGCAGGGGCCCCTACGAGGCCTTGCGCTTGGCCGGAGCCGGGATGTCGAGGAGCTGCGCGAGCTTGCGGCGCGGTCCGATGAGGTCGGCGAGCGTGTAGCCGTCGAGGACGGCGAGAAAGGCGTTGAGCGCCTTGCCGAGCGCGTGGCGCAGCACGCACGCCGACTGGATCCGGCAGTTCGCGTCCGACTGCTGGAAGCACTCCACCACCACCATGTCCTCCTCGGTCTGGCGCACCAGCGTGCCGAGGTTGATCGCGTCAGGCTTCCGCGCGAGCGAGACGCCGCCGCCCTTGCCGCGCACGGTGGTGAGGTAGCCGAGCTGCCCGAGCCGGAACACTACCTTCATCAGGTGGTTGCGCGAGATGCCGTAACCGCGGGCGATCTCGTCGATGGTCGTCATCTCGCCATCCTTGGCGCCGACGAACATCAGCACGCGCAGGCAGTAGTCGGTGAAGGTGGTGAGTCGCATCGGCACACCTGTTGGACCGAATGGTCCATATCTATAAACCAGTATTTGACGTACCGCAAATACGTGGATGCACGGAGGCCGCATCCTCGGCGGTTTTTCCCGGGCCGGGCGAACTCGGTCGCGGCGCGCGCATGGCTGGCCGCGCGGAATCGCATTGGCCGCCGGCGCCAAAACATGTACCGTAAGTACATCTTCAAGCGGTGGAGGTCGCGATGCACGACGAAGCACGGTTTTCCAACGTTCCCCGGGTCACCGAATTGCACCCGGTGATCACCAACATCCTCGCCGGATCGGTGGTGTGGACGGTCGCCGCGATGGCGGCGCTGTTCTCGACCGATGCGGAGACCTCGCTCCAGCTCGCGGTGGTCGGTGGGTTCGCGGCGGCGTTCGTGGGCTTTCCGCTGTGGCTCGCCCGGATCGGCGCGACGCGCGCCACCGCTCCCAAGCCGCTGCCGTTCCGCGAATGGATCCACACCCGCTTCGAGATCCTGGGCGGCACCGTCGCCGCGGGCGAGGCGGCGTTGCTGGTGCTGCTCGCGCCGGTGTCGCTGGCGGCGGGACTGACCGTCGCCTCGGTGATCCGCTTCGTCGTCGCCCAGGGGGCCTAGGCGTCGTAGTATCGACTGAGGCTGGCCCCGGCCCGGATTGCTCCGGGCCGGGGCTCGTTTACGCGGGGGGAAGAGGGGAGATGCGCAGGATCCTGACGGCCGCCACGGGCGCGCTCGCGCTCACGCTCACCCTGACGGCCTACGCCGGCGAGGCCAGGGCCCATGCGTCGCTGGTGACGGCGACCCCGGCGGCCGACGCCGTCGCCGCGGCGCCGCGCGAGGTCATGCTGACGTTCACCGAGCGCCTCGATCCTTCGTTCAGCACGGTCGAGGTCCGCGCCGCGAGCGGCGAGCGGGTCGACCGTCAGGACGTCCGGGTCGACGCCGCCGATGCCAGATGTCTGCGGGTGTCGCTGCCGGCGTTGCCGCCCGGCGTGTACCGCGTCATCTGGAAATCGGTCGCGGTCGACATGCACGTGAAGACCGGCGAGTTCGTCTTCCACGTCGCGCCCTGACCAGGACCTCAGCGTGGAGGCGCTCGCCCAGCTCTGCGCGACCGTGCACGTCGCCGGCCTCATGCAGGCGGTCGGCGTCGCCGTCTTCGCGCTGCTCGTCGCCGGACCGCCGCCTGGGCCGTTCGCCATCCGGCTGTTCTTCATCAGCGCGGTCGCGAGCCTGATCGCCGGCGCGCTGTGGCCATGCGCCGTGGCCGCCCACCTTGCCGGAGCGCCGTCCTTCGAGATGCTGGCGACGATGGTGCTGCGGACCGCCTTCGGCCACGGCTGCGTCGCGCGCCTCGGCCTGCTGGTCGTCGCCGCGGCGCTGGCGCCGATCGTCTCCGATGCGCGCGCGGCACGGGTGCGTCTTGTCGTCGCCGCGACTGTCGCGGCGGCGGCGCTCGCCAGCATCGCATTCGCGGGCCACGCGTGGGCGAGCGGTCCGGACTGGCCGTTCGCCGGCGTGTACGTGGCCCACCTCGTCGCCGCGGCGGTGTGGCTCGGCGGCCTGGTGCCGTTCGCCGTCGCGCTGCGCCGGGCGCGCGCGGGCGACGACCCGGTCGGGATCGCCGCGATCGCCCGGCGCTTCTCGGCGCTCGCCGCGGCCGCCGTCGCGGCACTGACCGCGAGCGGCGTCGTCAACGCCGCGCTGCTCGTCGGCGGCTTCGCCGCCCTCGTCGCCGAGCCCTATGGCCGTCTGCTGATGACGAAGCTCGGGCTGTTCACCGCGATGCTCGCGCTCGCCGCGGCCAACCGTTGGGTGCTCGTGCCGCGCCTCGCGCGGGGAGAGCGCGCCGGCGCGGGGACGGCGCTCGCGCGCAACGCCGCACTCGAGTTCGCGCTCGGCATCGCCGTCGTGGCCGTCGCGATCCGACTCGGCGCGTCGCCGCCGCCGACCGCGCTTCCCTGATCCGAATGCGTCCGCGAGCGGCCTCGCGACCTCCGTTAACATGTATTTTTCAGATTGCTTCACTAGCGTGGCCTGTCTATAAGAGGTATACAAGATACCTGTTCAAGAAGGGGACGCGCGATGAGTGGTCGGGGTTGGAGGCTGGCGGGGGCGCTTGCATGCGCTCTGGTGGCGATGTCGGCGCCGGCGTGGGCCGAGAAGCGCGTCTTCAACCTCACCATCGAGGACACCACGATCAAGCTCGTGGGCGAGCAGACCTTCCACACGTTCGCCTTCAACGGCCAGGTGCCCGGTCCGCTCATCCACGTTGCCGAGGGCGACGACGTCGAGGTCAACGTCGAGAACCAGACGACGCTGCCGCACACCATCCATTGGCACGGACTCCTGCAGCGCGGCACCTGGCAGAGCGACGGCGTGCCCGACGCGACCCAGAAGGCGATTCAGCCGGGCGAGACCTACACCTACCGCTTCAAGGCCGATCCGTCGGGCACGTTCTGGTACCACTGCCACGTCAACGTGAACGAGCACGTCGCGATGCGCGGCATGTGGGGCCCGTTCATCGTCGATCCCAAGACTCCGAAGCCGATCGAGAAGCAGGTCACGAAGGACTACATCGTGATGCTGTCGAGCTGGGCGTCGGCCTGGGCCCACAAGCCCGGCTACGGCGGCGTGCCCGGCGACGTCGCCGACTTCTTCACCATGAACGCCAAGGCGTTCCCCGACACCCAGCCGATGCGGATCAAGCAGGGCGACGTCGTGCGCATCCGCCTGATCGGCGCCGGCGACGAGATCCACTCGATCCACATCCACGGCCACGTGTTCCAGATCTTCGCCAAGGACGGCCATCCGCTGCCGGCGCCGATCGACGCCGACACCGTGCTGGTCGGCCCGGGCGAGCGCTACGACCTGATCCTCAAGGCCGACAATCCCGGGCTGTGGATGGTCCACGACCACGTCGACCGCCACACCGTCAACGGCAACAAGCCGATGGGCGGGATCATGACGGCGATCGAGTACGCCGAGGTGTCGACCGATCAGCCGTTCTATCACTGGGCCCACAAGACGTTCGTCCCCGACTTCTTCTACGAGGAGTCGCTGAAGAAGCCGCTCGGGATGCACGAGAACGGTGCCTTCAAGGGCGAGCCCGCGCCCTGAGCGCGCGCCAGCCGACCGCGATGGGCCGATCACTGGAGCGAGGAGACCCGACGATGCGCATGGTTCTTGCGTCGCTGCTCGGAGCCGGACTGCTGGCGCTCGCGCCGGCCGCCGCGCGCGCCGACGGCGCCGACATCCTGAAGTCGCAGTGCAGCGCCTGCCACGCGGTGACGCCGCCCGCGGAGACGACGCTCGACCGCCTGCGGGAGCGCAAGGCGCCCGATCTCACTTACGCCGGCGTCAAGTTCCGGCGCGACTGGCTGGTCGCGTGGCTGCAGACGCCGACGCGCATCCGGCCCGCGGGCTACCCGTACTTCAGGAACGTCGTGCCCGGCGACAAGGGCGACGAGGTCGACGCGAAGAAGCTCGGCGACCACCCGCGCCTCGCCGCCGCAGACGCCAACGCGGTCGCCGACGCGCTGATGGCGCTCAAGCCGGACGGCGTCGTCGAGACCGGGCTCTACAAGGACGAGAAGCCGAACCTGCGCATGGGCGAGATGGCGTTCGTCAAGCTGCGCGGCTGCTCGGCCTGCCACGCCGGCAAGGGCGGCGAGGGCGGCCGTTCCGGCCCCGAGCTGACCGACGCCGGCAAGCGCCTGCAGCCCGACTTCATCGCCAGCTACATCAAGAGCCCGCAGAAGATCGACCCGCACGTGTGGATGCCGGGCTCGAAGGTCACCGATCAGGACATCCAGCGCCTGACCGGCTACATCGTCCAACTCAGCGCCGGGGAGAACAAGTGATGCGCAGCGCCATCCTCGCGCTCGGCGCGGTCCTCGCGGCGGCGTTCGCCGTCCGCGCCGACGCCGCCAGCGACCACGTCGTCGCCGTCTACGACACCTACTGCGTCCAGTGCCACGGCGTGAAGCGCAACGGCAGCGGCATCAACGTGCCCGCGCTGTCGGTCAAGCCGCGCGACCACACCGACGCCAAGGGCATGGGCGACCTGCCCGACACCGAGATCTTCACCGCGATCAAGGAGGGCGGCCTCGCCGTCAACAAGTCGGCGCTGATGCCGGCGTGGGGCGAGGTGCTGAGCGACGCCGAGATCGGCGATCTCGTGAAGTACCTGCGCGAAGTCTGCAAGTGCGGCCCATCCAAGTAACCCCAGCAACACGCCAACAGGAGAAGATCATGAGACGTCCGGCGAATCCGCGTTCCCTCAAGACCCTGAGCCTCACCGGCGCGCTCGCCGCCGCGGCGCTCGCGCTCACCCTCGCGACCCAGGCGGAGGCCAAGACGGTGAAGGTGACGCTCACCGCCAAGGAGGTCGATCTGCCGATCGACAACAAGGGCACGATGCAGAAGAGCTGGACGTTCGACGGTCAGGTGCCGGGCCCGGTGGTGCGCGTCACCGAGGGCGACGTCGTCGAGTTCACCCTCAACAACCTCGGCGACAACAAGAACTCGCACTCGATCGACTTCCACGCGGCGCGCGTCGACGCCGCCGCCCAGTTCGCGCCGATCAAGCCGGGCGAGACCAAGAACTTCACGTTCAAGGCCGACTATCCGGGCGTGTTCTTCTACCACTGCGGCTCGGATCCGATGATCCAGCACATCGCCCGCGGCATGTTCGGCGTCATCGTCGTCGATCCCAAGGACCCCAAGGCGCTGCCGAAGGCCGACCGCGAGTACGTCCTCGTCCAGTCGGAGCTCTACCCGAACGCCGAGGACGTCAAGGCGATGATGCGCAACGAGTGGTCGAACGTCATGTTCAACGGCGGCGTGTTCAAGTACGACCCGCTGCACGACCCCAACGCCGAGAAGGTGCTCGAGGCGAAGCCCGGCGAGCGCGTGCGCATCTACTTCGTCAACGCCGGCCCCAACGAGTTCTCGGGCTTCCATCCGATCGCCGGCATCTGGGACGCGGTCTACCCGAGCGGCAATCCGAAGAACGCGCTGCGCGGGATGCAGAACTTCACCGTCGCCCCGGGCGACGCCGCGACCTTCGACCTGATCTCGCCGGTCGAGGGCGCCAACGCGCTGGTGACCCACTCGATGCGCAGCGCGCTGACCGGCGCCATCGCGATCCTGATGTTCAACAAGGACGCCGACCCCGAGCTCGGGCACGGCGACCGCATCCTGGTGCGTTAACCCGCGTCCGCCCCCTGCGGCGCGGGTCTCCCGGCGTCCCGCGCGCGGTCGCTTCCCCCCGCGCGGGACGTTCGGAAACGGCCTCCTTCGGGAGGCCGTTTCTTTTGGCCCGCGGACAAGGGAACGTCCGGCGACGACCGTGTTGCTCGTGGGCAACTCTTGGTGAGTCCTTTTCGCCGCCTCGGAACTCCCCGCGCCATTGCTCCGTTATGGCTTCGGTTCGAGGCGTTGCGGAGCGTTGGTCCGTCCCTCGACGCGTCGGGGGCATCGGGCCGGGGGCTCCTCGCCGCTGAGCACACGCCGGCGGGGGAGGCGCGGACATGGCCGACACACTGGTCATCCGTCTGGCGGAAGACGCCTGGAACGGCGACGCCCAATTCACCCTCGACCTCGACGGCGTGCAGATCGCCGGGCCCACCGCGGTCACCACCGCCCACGGAACGGGCTTCCAGGAGTTCACCTACACCGGCGACTACGGCGCGGGCCCGCACACCGTCGCCGTCCACTTCATCAACGACGCCTGGGGCGGCACCGCCAGCACCGACCGCAACCTCTATGTCGATGGCATCGTCTTCGACGGCACCGCCTACGACGGTCAGACCGCTCAGAACGACGCCGGCAACGGCGGACCCGATTCCGACCCCACCGCCGCCGAGATGCGGATCAACGGCACCACGACGTTCACCAATGTCGTCGCCGGCTCGTCGCCGCCGCCGCCTCCGCCGCCGGGCAGCGACACCCTCGTCCTGCATCTGTCGGAGGACGCCTTCAACGGCGACGCGCAGTTCGCGGTGTTCGTCGACGGTGTCCAGGTCGGCGGCCCGACGAGCGTGACGACCGCGCACGGCTCGGGCGTCCAGGATGTCACCTTCACCGGCAACTTCGGTGCCGGGCCGCACTCGGTCGACGTCCGCTTCCTCAACGACGCGTGGGGCGGCACGACGACGACGGACCGCAACCTCTACGTCCACGGCATCACCTTCGACGGCGTCGACTACGCCGGCCAGACGGCGCAGAACACCGCGAGCAACGGCGGCCCGGACAGCGATCCCAACGCCGCCGAGATGCGCGTCAACGGCGACGTGATCTTCTCGAATGTCGGCGGCTCGAGCCCGCCGCCACCGCCGCCGCCCGGCAGCGACACGCTCGTCCTGCATCTGTCGGAGGACGCCTGGAACGCCGACGCGCAGTTCGCGGTGTTCGTCGACGGCGTCAAGATCGCCGGTCCGGTGAGCGTCACGACGCACCACGGCTCGGGCTGGCAGGACTTCACCTACACCGGTGACTTCGGCGGCGGCGCGCACAAAGTTGACGTTCAGTTCCTCAACGACGCGTGGGGTGGGACAGCCGACACCGACCGCAACCTCTACGTGCGCGGCATCACCTTCGACGGCGTCGACTACTCCGGGCAGACCGCGCCCAACACCGGCGCCGGGCCCGACACCGATCCCAACGCCGCCGAGGTGTTCTCCAACGGCATCGTGACGTTCGACAACGTCGGCGGAACCGGAGGAGGTGGCGGAACGCCGCCGCCGCCGTCCGGGCGCACGTCGACCGTCGTCGTCCACGCGTCGGAGGACGCATGGAACGGCGACGCCCAGTTCCTGGTGTTCATCAACGGCGTGCAGCAGGGCGGCACCCAGACGGTGACCGCCTCCCACAGCGCCGGCCAGTCGCAGAGCTTCACCTTCACCGGAGATTTCGGCGTGCTCGGCCCCGACACCGTGGCCATCCGGTTCATCAACGACGCCTGGGGTGGCACGACCAGCACCGACCGCAACCTCTACGTCCAGAGCATCGAAGTGAACGGAACCACTCTGGCGGGAAGCTCGGCGGCAAACGACGCCTCGAACGGCGCCACGTCCGGGTCGGAAGCGGTGATGGCGGCCAACGGCACCGCGACGTTCACACCGATCATCTACGGCGATACGGCGGGCAATCTGAGCAACTTCGATCACGCGGCGGGGCAGAGCCTGAGCGGCAGCCCGACGGTGGTCGGTGACGCAAAGGGATTGTTTGGCCATGCGGCAGGGGGCGCCGACAGCATCACCGCTTCCGTGGCAAGCGGCCCTCGCCCCGTAGCCGTTGCGGTCGGCGACGCCACGACGATCACGGAGAACGCGGTCGGCGGCGACGATACCGTCTCGGCACAGGGCAACCTGTTCGATGCCGTGGCCTACGGCGACGCCGTCACCCTGAGCGGCAACGCCATCGGCGGCGCCGACAGCGTACTGGCGGTCGGTCGCAGCACCGCCACGGCCTACGGCGACGCCGAGACGATCAGCGGTTTCGCCCAGGGCGGCAACGACAACGTGAGCGCCGGCTCGCGATTCGGCACCATCGCCTACGGCGACGCTCAGACGATCACCGACCATGGCCATGGCGGAGACGACATTGTCAGCGGATCGACGAGCTCGTCCCCGGTCCACGCGCAAGTCTACGGAGACGCTCATACGCTGAGCGGCTTTGCCATTGGCGGCAACGACACGATCACCGGCGGCTTTGCCCAGATGTACGGCGACGGCAACGACCTTCTCGACCAGGCGATAGGCGGAAACGACACCCTGATCAGCGGCCAGTTGAGCGACGACATGTGGGGCGACGCCGCAGTGGTCGCAGCCAGCGCCCAGACCGGCGCCGACATTTTCCTGTTCGATCGCAGCTCGGCCACGGCCCTCGGCAACGATGTGATCCACGACTTTGAGCCGGGAAAGGACCACATCCAGCTCAAAAATTACCCCGGGATTGCGAGTTTCGCCGATCTGCAGAGCCACATCAGCGACACCAGCGCCGGGTCGCTGATCACGTTCGACTCGCAGAACACGATCCTCGTCGCCAACGACCACAACCTGACCGCCGGCGACTTCATCTTCGGGTAGGGCGGACGCCCCAGGGGCGCCCCCATGTCAGCGCGCCGACGTCTTCCGGCCGGCCGAGCCGCGACTCCGGGATCCGGCGCTCGCCGCCACGGAGGAGTGGTCGCCCACGAGGGTGCCGATGACGCGCAACAGGGCTTCATGCTCGGGATTGCGCGGCCCGCGATTGAGGAAATCGCCGATGTCGGAGTCGGTCACGTGGCCGCCCGACGACACGTTGGCCCTGTGCTTGACGAACGCGCGGCCCGCGTCGTCGCGGCACAGGAACCAGTCGTCGCCGTTGGGGCTGCTGTAGATCAGTCTCGTGTCGCCTGTGCTCATGGTGTCCTCCATCCATGGAGGAACAACGCAAACCCGCGACAATCGTCGCGCCGGAGCTATCCGAGCCGGCGGGCCGCCCGGAACGTGACCAGCCGGGCGCCGGCTTCGTCCCACAAGGCGAGCTTCAGGGACCGGATCGCCTCCGCGAGCGACGTTTCCCGCACCTCGACCATGCCGGCGACCGCGGCGTGGCATTGCTGCAACCGATAATTCGGCACCCGCGACATCAGGTGGTGAATGTGGTGGAAGCCGATGTTGCCGGTGAACCATTGCAGCACGCGCGGCAGCCGGAGGTAGGTCGAACTCTCGAGCGCCGCGCCCGTCGCTGTCCAGGTCGCGCCGCGGCGCCAGGTAACGCCCGTACCGCGGTGCTGGAACGAGAACAGCCCGACCCCGACGATGGAGGCGATCAGCATCACCGGAAGCTGCACCGCGGCGACGCGGCCGAAGCCGAGGACGACGCCGAGGGCGACGACGATCGCCGCGACGGCGATGTTGGTGAGCCAGACGGCACGGCGCTCTTGCTTCCACGATCGCGGCATGTCGAACGGCGCCCGGTACAGCACGATGAAGATCAGCGGCGGGAGGATCAGATTGGCGACCAGCGGATGGCGGAGCGCGCGATATGCCAGGCGGCGGCGCGCCGGCAGCCGGCGATACTCGTCGGTCGTCAGGCAGCTCGAATAGATGTCGGCTCCGCTCAGGCGCTGGTCGAGGTTGTTCCACACGCGATGGTGGCCGGCGTGCTGGCGGCGCCACGAGCGGTACGGCGCCAGGGTCGCCAGGCTGCACAGCGTGCCGACGACGTCGTTCAGGCGTCGCGACCGGAAGAAGGCCATGTGCCCGCAGTCGTGCTGGATGATGAACACGCGCACCAGGAAGCCGGCCGCGAGCGGTGCGAGGGCGAGCGTGATCCCGTAGGAAAGAGTCGTGGCGGCGTACATCGCCGCGCAGCTCGCGATGAAGCCGCCGAGCGATGTCGCGAGCTGGGCGATGCTCGCGGCGGGTGTCGGCGACCCGTAGGGGAGGATCGCGTGCCGGATCGCGGCGGCCGTCGTATCGGGGATCATGGGTCTGCCGCTTTCGGTGGAGCAAAAAAAAGGGCGGCCGAAGCCGCCCTCTTTCCGCAGTTAATTGCGCTTAGGCGCTCTTCAGATTGCACGCGGAGGTCTTGCCGCTCCGCGGGTCGTTCTGGAGATCGAACGACAGCTTCTGACCCTCGGCGAGGTTGCCGATGCCGGCCCGCTCGACCGCCGAGATGTGCACGAAGACGTCCTTCGAGCCGTCGTCAGGCTGGATGAAGCCGAAGCCCTTTTGCGCGTTGAACCACTTCACTGTTCCGTTAGACATTCGATGTTCTTTCAAGTCATGGGAGATCGCTGCGCGGACCCGCGCAACGCATCATCTAACTTCTTCAAGGATCGGAGAGCAGGCCTGACTCGCTCGTGAGCAAGGGTAGCAGGCCGAAACCGGAAAGTCGGACACGCGGATGGTGCGCGCCTTCGCGACCTAAAGCAATCGAATACGGACCGCCCGTCCGGGAATTTTGTGCCGCTCCGGTCCAGGCGGAGGAAAAGTGACCGCCTTGTAACCGGTCTGCATCGTTACCATCTATAGGACCGCGCAATCCGCGAAGGCCGATTCGAGGTGCGCGGCTGCGACAGCCCGCGATGCGGCGGCGTTTCGGTTCCTCTTCGGCGATCATGCGTGCGATCAGGAACCCCACCGGACCGCCAACCACGGTCGCGGTTCGATCCCTCCAGATGAAAGCAGGCGCAATCATGAGCGCGAAGACACAAACCAGCGCCCAGAGCATCGCCCGCGCGGCGATGAAGGCGGACCGGGCGCGCGAGGGCGCACGGGCGATGGAGGAGTACGTCGACCGGCGCGCGCAGGCGGTCGCGAAGACGGCGCGCCTGCGGGCGCAGCGCCTCGCCCAGGAAAACGCGCTCGAGCAGGCGAAGAAGCCCGACAAGGCCTGAGCGCGCGTCGCGGCCGCGAGCGTCAGGTCGCCGTCGCCCCCGAGGATGCGGGCCGCCGGTCGGGAGACGACGGCCGCAGCGGCACGGTGAGCCGGAACGTCGTTCCGGTCTCGCCGGTCCGCACCACCGCCAGGTCGGCGCCGATGCTGTCCACCATCAGCATCGCCGCCCTGAGACCGAAGCTGTTCCTGTCGCGGAGATCGAATTTCTCCGGCAACCCTGGCCCGTCGTCGGCGACCTCCACGGCGAAGTGGCGGGCATCGCCGCCGGTCGACACCGCGACGACGCGGCGCGCCGATTTCATCGCGTTCGTGATCAGCTCGTTGACGATGATGCCGACCGACGTCGCCTGCTTGGCGTCGAGATGAGGCGCGGCGTTGGAGACGAACCGGACCTCGCCGTCGTAGCCGAACCGGACGAACGCGCAGAGCTGTTGAAGCAGCGCGGAGACGTCGATCCTCCCGATCTCGGGGCCCTTCTGCAGCAGGTCGTGGACGTCGGCGATGGCGTGAATGCGGGTCGCCGTTTCCTCCAATGCGCGCCGCGTCCCCGTGTCGGTCGTCGCGCGGGATTGCAGCCCGATCAGGCTCACCATCAGATGCAGCGAGTTCTTGACGCGGTGGTGCGCTTCACGGGCCGCCGCCTCGTTGAGCAGCGCCTGCTGACGGGCCTGCATCGCACGGGCATTGGTGGCGGCGAACAATGCGAACAGCCCGATGAGGACGAGCGCCGCCGCCCCGACGGCGATGCTGCGGATGCGCCACTCGGCCAGCGCCGCTTTCACGCCCTGTGAGCTCGTGCCGTAGACCGCCGGAAACGTCTTCGCTCGCTGCCAGCTCACGAGGCGCATCGCCTCGCCGTCGGGGACCTGAGCCCAGCCGGAGTCGCTCGACTGCACCCGGCGGTACACCTCGCCGATGAATTCGTCCGACGCCTGCGGCTGCGTGCGGAGCCGCGCGAGTATCTCGCCGCTGGCATAGAGACCCGCGCGCGCCTCGGGCCAGGTCGCCACCTCGTTGTAGAGGGTGTCGAACACCTCGCTCCAGATGCCGACGACGATGATGGCGTGGATCGAGCCGTCCGGGTTGCGCAGGGCCTTGCTCAACGTGAACCGCGGCAGCCCGGTGATCGTCCCCGGAGTCGTGTCCGCGGCGATGACCGGATTGGCGGCACCCGCGACGTGCTTCTGGTAGTAGCTTCGGCCGGTGGCGTCGATCGGCCGCGCCGGGAACGTCCAGGTGTCGAGCCGGCTGGTGCCGCCGGCATCGACGACCCACGCCGAGGACACCACCGGGGTCTTGGCCGCGAGGTCGCGTAGTCGTTCGAATATCCGTCGTCCGGCGACCGGGTCGCGCAGATCCCATCGCGCGACGTCGTCCTCGACCGACGAGACGATGAGGCTGGCATCGTTGATCGCGGCGTCGGCGTGCGCGGCGATCATCCGCGCGATCGATTGCGTGCGCTCTTCGACGTTGCGCAGCGCCTGCGCGCGATCGTCGACGATCCACGTCGCGACAAGTGCGCCGACGACCGCCGCGAACACGAGCGTCGCGATGCCCCACGCGCGATTCAAGCGCATCCCCCGGGAATCTGCCTCGAGATGATCTCCCCGCGGTGTGGCGGGCGAGCAATGCTACGCCCCGGCGGGACGGTTTTGCCATCCGGGCAGAGCCGCACGCCGCCTTGGACGGGCACCGGGCTGGTTAATGGCCCCTCACGAACAGGGGGGTCCGACCTGCCGCTCCCATTCGCGAGCCGCCCGCGCCGTTTCTCCACAGGCCTTCGTGCGGAGCGCCCGGACTTTCCACACCCCCCTTGTGGCGCTCCTCGCACGCGCGCACAGTCGTCGCATCGTGTGACAGCGAGGGGGGCCATTGCGCTTGGCGCTCCCGCGTGACGCGAAGAAGCCGCGAGAGGCCCCCGACAATGGGACACCGGCGCGGCGGATGTGAGAAGCCAACGACGCTTCCCCTTCGGGTCGCGACGCACTTCTTTTTCGGTACCGACATAACCCAGCGTCGCGATCCGCGACCGGGGCAGCATCGGTAGCCTTGGCCACGCTTTCAACGCAGCGCGGCACGCTACTGACCCCCGCGGGGAAGGAACAAGGCGGCTTTTGCCGAAGCCGCCGACGACGGGGTGTGTCCGGACGCCGGGTGGCACCGGCCGACGGACCCGCCGGCCCTCACCGGCCCCTCGCTCCCTCACACGGAGCGGGGGGCGCGGAGGCCCTTCTCGGCGGAACCAACAGGAGGACCCATGAGACGACGGCTTCGACGACAGCGTAATCCGGGCGGCGCACGGCTCGCTCCCGCGGAGCGCTACCGGCGCTCGCGCGCGGCGCTGGAACGCCGGGTGATCGGCGAGGTGATGTGGAGCGGCCGCGCGCTGGCGACCATTGCGAGCACGAGGCACATGCCGCGCGTCGGGACGGTCGAGGGCTGGATCGCGTGCGACGCGACCTTCCGTGGCCGGTACGAGCGCGCCCGCGCCGAGCGCCGCAACATCGTGGCCGACGAGCTGCGCGCGGCCGCCAATGACGTATGGCGGCGGGCGCGCACTCTCCGCGAGCGGATCCGCGCCGTCCGGACGATGCTCGGCGTCGCGAAGTGGCACGTGACGACGGTCGGCGCTCGGTCGGCGAGCAGCGGCGCGAAGGAGTCCGGCGCCACGGCCGAGCCCGGCGCGAAGGCCCGGGCGAAACCGAGCGGCCTTACCGACGCGATGGCGGCGCTGCTGGTCGAGACCCTCGACAAGGCCCACGCGGCGCGCAAGGCGAGGGCGGAAGAGCGCGCAAAGGCCGAAACGGGGGATGCAAACGACGACGCACGCACCGCAGGCGATGAGGCGAGGGCTGTAGCGCCGGCGGACAACTCATCGCTCCCTCTCCCCGCATGCGGGAAGAGGGTTGGGGTGAGGGGTGGTGACGACGCCGGCGCACCCCCTCACCCACCCCTCTCCCCCGAAACGGGGGAGAGGGAGAAACAGACGGAGCCGCCGCCGCAGGTCGACAAGCTCGGGTTTCCGATCAACCGCGATCCACCCGACAGCTTCTACCCGCGCTTCGACGTCGGCGGCGGATTCGACGTCAGCAACCGGCGCGACACGGCGGGCGAAACCGAGCGCGACTACGACCCCTTCGACGAGTGAGGGAGTGATGCAATGCAAAGATGCGGAGGATCGCACCTACACACCGCCGTCATGCCCGGACTTGCTCCGGGCATCCACGTGTTGTTTCCAGTCCGACAACGAAAAGAACGTGGATGCCCGGCCCGCCGCGCGAAGCGCGGCTCCTCATGCGAAGAATCGGGCGGGGTGCAACCCGCCCGAGGCGCGGGCATGACGAAAGGAAAAAGACTCGGTCCCCCGGAACCGAACGCGCCCTACCGCGACGCGGGCGTCGCGCTCTCGGCCCGCACCATCGGGCGCTCGGCGGAGCGGCTCCAGTGACGGCGCGCGGCCTCGTACACCGCGACGGTGCTCGCGGCGATGCCGGTCCATGGCGGGATCGCCGCGCGCATCGCCTCCATGCCGTCGGTGATGCGGTCGAGCAGCGCGGGCTCGGCGATGGTCCGCTCGAGCGCGGCGGCGAGCGCGGCGTCGTCGCCCGGCGGCAGCAGCAGCCCCTGGCGGCCGTCCTCGACCAGTTCGGCGAACGCGCCGAGCCGCGAGGCGATCAGCGGCCGGCCGCGGGCGATGCCGGCCATCAGCACGCCGCTCGCCTCGATCTCGCGGTACGGGAACGCGAGCACCGTCGCCTCGTCGAGCTGGGTCACCATCTCCTCGTCGGGGATGAAGCGGAAGTCGAAGTCGATCGTGTCGGCGACGCCGAGCTCGCGGGCGAGCGCGAGCAGGGGGCCGGTGTCCATGTGGGCCTGGCCGACGACGCGGACGCGGCACCGCGCGCGGGTTTCGGGCGCGAGGCGCGCGAGCGCGCGGATCATCACGTCGATGCCCTTGTAGGCCTTGACCATGCCGAGCAGCAGGAACACGACGCGGCCCTGGTCGTCGCGGCGCGCGCGGAACGGCGGCCGCGTGGCGCTGACCTCGTACAGCAATCCGTGCGGGATGCGGGCGATGCGGTCGGAGCGGCCGAGGTGCGCGGCGATGCGCGACAGCCCCTGGTCGGTGTGGACGATGAGGTGGTCGAACGCGCGCAGCGCGTCGAGGAAGCCCATGGCCTGCAGCGACGAGCCCGGCGCGCCGTTGAACGGCATCGTGTCGTGGACCGTGAGCACCAGCGGCGCGATGCGGCGCAGGAGCGGCAGGAAGCGGAGGTCGAGCGCCGGCAGCGGCAGCCACTGGAAGTGGATCGCGTCGGGCGACCAGCGGCGCAGGGTGCGGACGAGGCGGGCCATCGACTCGACGTGGCTGACGCCCTTGACGACGCGCAGCGCGGAGCGCGGCAGCCGGGTCCAGAACCGTCCGGCGAGGCCGGGGTAGAAGTGCTGCCGCAGCAGCGGATCGCGGGTCAGCGGATCGCGCGCCGGCAGCGCCTTGCCGTAGAGACGCACGTCGTTGCCGATCGCCGCGAGGGCGTTGGCGATCTCCTGGTCGTAGGTCGGCGTGAACAGCGACGGGTCGATGACGGCGACGCGCATGAGGACGGCTCTTCCGCTCTTGTTGGTGCCACTGGATCGGCGGTTACGGCGACTCGCGTGCGCCGGGCGCGCTCAGTAGGCGCCCGAGCGCCGGAACACCACGCGCACGGTGCGGAACAGGATCACGAAGTCGGTGAGGATGTTCCAGTCGCTGGCGTAGCGCGAGTCGAGCGCGACGCGGGTGACGTAGTCGATGTCGTTGCGGCCGCTGACCTGCCACAGCCCGGTGATGCCGGGACGGCAGCGCAGGTAGGCGCCGAACGATTCGCCGTAGCGCGGGATCTCCGCGGCGACGATCGGGCGCGGACCGACCAGGCTCATGTCGCCCTTGAGCACGTTGATGAGCTGCGGCAGCTCGTCGAGGCTGGTGCGGCGCAGCAGTTGCCCGAGCGGCGTGATGCGCGGATCGTTCTTGAGCTTGAAGTCGCGGTCCCACTCGGCGCGCGCCTCCGGATTCTGCTCGAGGTATTCCTTGAGGCGCTCCTCGGCGTTCATGCACATCGAGCGGAACTTCAGGCACTCGAACGTGCGGCCGTTGGCGCCGATGCGGCGATGACGGAACAGCGCCGGGCCGCCGTCCATGCGCACGGCGACGGCCAGCGCGAGGAGCACCGGCGCGAGCGCGAACAGCATCGTGCTCGCGAGCGCCACGTCGACGCAGCGCTTGATCAGCGAGCGCGCGGGATGCGCGCCGTACTCGCGCTTCTGCGCGACGCGATCGCGGAACTTGAGCCGCAGCCAACCACCCTTGCGTTCCGGCTCCGTGCCCTTCCAGGCCTCGAACCGCTGGCGCCACTCCTGGCCGCCTTCCGCTGGCTCGGCGTTCCGGAAATTGAGCAGCATGTGCACTCCTTCGGGTAGGGCCAAGACATCACCCGGTGCGACCGTCGGGCTCCGTTTCCGGACACCGCGGGATCGCCCGGCTCGCATCGAGTCGGTGAGGAGAATCAACCGTATCGACGCCCCCGATTCACGTGTGAGAATTGTGGGAAAATGAAGCTTATGTTCCGTGCGCCGATCGGTCGCCGCTGCGAGCGACTTCGGTCTTTCCTGTGGCAATTCCCTTGAGCGCGAACCGGAGCGCCCATATGCTTCCGCTTGAGCGGCGAGACTATTAGGCGAGTCGTAATCATTCGCGCATAACGTCTTCCCGACCGGGGTAGGAAAGGCCATTCATGCTGGATACGAAAGAACCGCTGCAGTCCGCCAAGATTCTGCACGGCGAGCGCACGCTCAAGGACACGCGCGACAGCGCCGACCAGGGGCGGCCGGAGATGGTGATCGTCATCGGCCTCGTCGCCGTCGTGTCGGTCGCGTTCGGATTCGTCCTCGGTCTGCTGTTCTGACGACGCGCGCCGCGACCGCGCCGTCGACGGCGCGGGACCGGCCGGTGTCAAACCCGTCACGGTGCGCTTCGCGTCCGTGGCCGCGCCCGTGGCGGGCGCGTGATCGATCGCGTGATCGCGTGGCGCGTCCGGTCGCTCTCACCTCATAACGATCGAAGCCCACCGAAGCGTCGCAGCACTCGGGAGCGAAGCGCAGCCGTGGCGTGCGACGCGCGGACGCGCAACGACACTCGCACCGCACGCGAGGTGGCGAGGGACCTCCGGATAGACGAACGCCGCGGTGGTTGCCCACCGCGGCGTTGTCGCTCCCAGAGAGGGTCGCTGGCTTACGCGGCCGCGTACCCGGCGTAGTACGACTGGGCCACCATCGACGCCGGCACCTTCGACATGACGACGCCGGTGACGGGCTTGTTGGTGGTCTCGAAGCGATGGATCGCCTCCTCGATCACGCGACGGTGCGTCGAGCGATAGGCGACCACGAACACCGTCGCGTCGACGTAGTCGGCGAGCGTGAGGGCGTCCGCGACCTGGATCACCGGCGGGGAGTCGAGGATGATCAGGTCGTACGTCTTGCGCGCCTCGGTGAGGAAGCTGTCCCAGTGCCCGGAGGACAGCAGCGACACCGGGCTGTCGGTCCGCTCGTGGGCCGTCATGCAGTGGGCGCCGGTGTCGGGATCGGCGCGCACCGCCTCGGCCCAGTCGCGGCTGCCGCGCAGGACGTCCTGCAGGGCGGGCCCGGGCTCCGAGCGGAACATGCGGTGGAACCGCGGCCGGCGCAGGTCGGCGTCGATCACCAGCACCCGCAGGCCGTCGCGGGCGGCGATCGCCGCCATGGCGCTGGCGAACGAGGTCTTGCCCTCGCCCGGCTGCGCCGAGGTGATCAGCACCACCTGCGAGATGCCGCGCTCGGCCTGCGACCTCAGCGCCACGCGGATCCCGCGCAGCGTCTCGGCCACCGGCGAGTGCGGGCCGTCGATCAGCTCCTGGCCCAGGCCGTAGCGGCGCTGGGCGCGGTTGCGGATGAACGGCAGGGTGCCCAGAACCGGCACGCCGAGGGTCGACTCGACCTCGGACGCGTTCTCGAACCCGCGGTCGAGCTCGGCCAGCAGAAGCACGGCCGCGCTCGAGGCGAGGAAGCCGAGGAACACGCCGCCGAGCGCGAACAGGCTGCGGCGGGGGCTCGACGGCTCGACCGGCGGGACCGCGCTCGACACGATGCGGGCGTTGGTCTGGTTGATCCGCGTCGGGTCGGCGGTCTGCTGCGCGGTCGCCAGGAACGTCTGGTAGACCTGCCGCTTGGTGTCGGCCTCCTTGTCGAGCGCGCTGAGCTCGACCTGGTACGCCGACGTCTCGGTGGCCCGTGCCTGCAGGGTGTTGATCTGGCGGGTCAGCGTCTCCTCGCGGGTCCGCGTGATCGTCACCTGATTCTGCAGCGAGCGAAGCACCTTGCCGATCTCGCGCTGCAGCGACTGCTGCAGGGTCGAGATCTCGGCGTTGACCGACTTGATCTGCGGGTGGTTCGGCCCGAGCCGCGACGACATCTCGGCGCGGCGCTGGAACGCCTCGGCCTCGCGCTCCCGGAGCCGCTGGATCAGCTCCGAGTTGAGGACCTCGAACGCCGACGTGGCGTCGTTGCCGCGGGCGCTGCGGGCCTCCTGCTGGGCGTCCTGGAACCGGGCCTCCGCCTCGGCGCGGTCGGCGCGGGACTTGCTGAGCGCCGTGTTGAGGTCGCTCAACTGCTGCTCGCTGACCGTGCCGCCGAGCTTGGTGTCGACGAGGTTGTACTTGGTGCGGTAGGCGGCGACCTTGCGGTCGGCCTCCTCGACCTCGCCGCGCAGCTCGTTGGCCCGCTGCTTGATCCACGCGTTGGCTTCCAGCAGCGCCTTGCTCGAGGTCTCGATCTGCGCCATCAGGAAGTTCTTCATCAGCGTGTTGACGACGTCCGAGCTGACGCGCGGCTGCGTGCCGTCGTACGTGAGATAGATCACGTAGCTCTTGCCGTCGGTATGCACGTTGAGCCGCTTGCGCATGTTCTCGATGACGGCGGCCCACACGACGTCGCCTTCATCGACGTCCTCGAACGCCTCCTTCGGCGCGGCGACGCCGGTCCACGTCATGAACTGCATCGCGTAGCGACGCGCGCCCTGGGTGATGCGGGCGAGGAGTGGCGGATCCTCGAGGTAGGGATTGAGGTCGGGATCCTCGTCGAGGTGGAGCTGCTTGGCGACCGATTCGAGCAAGCCGCGCGAGGTCAGGATCTGCGCCTCGCTGCGCGGCACCGACGGGTCGAGCTGCTGGGGCGGCTGCGCCATCCCGAGCTGCGGGATGTAGATCGGCCGGGTCTGGATCGCGATCACGCCCAGCGACATGAAGCGCGGGGTGATCGCGAACGAGAGCATGTAGGCGAGCGCGCCGGACACCAGCATCGCCGCGAGGATGCGGAACTTGTGCCGCCAGAGGATGCCCGCCATCTGCGCGAGCGTGCGGTTGCCCGACTCGGGTGCCGCGGCGCGCGGCATGTAGTCTTCGCCGTAGAACTCGTCGAACTCCGGGCCGGCATAGCGCGCCGGTGCCATCCAGGGGCGAGCTGCTACGGGCGCGTTGCGACCGAGCCGGCCTGAATTCGAAGACGGTGGGTGGGCCATCGTATGAACCTCTCGCGATTGCGATTTGTGTCTATTGATTCGATGTGATGTCTACGGAGGCGAAGACCTCATCGGCACAGCAAAATCTTTGCGCACGTCCATCACTTCGGCGCGCGATCATTCGATCTTTGAGCCATCGCGACAGCAAGGGGCAAGGACGGGCTTGGCCGCCGTTTAAACCCACCAAATTGTCACGGTCGGTGTCGGAGTCCGCATCATCTAATCCGAACCGTCAGGCTCGGCCGCGGCGCGCGTCGCGGAGAGCCGGGGTGGTTATTACCTCGCCAAGATTCCTGCGCGCGCAAAGGAACGAGAGGGAGACTTCGGTGGCCGATATTCTGTTTGTGACGGCGGCATTTTTCCTCGTACTCGCGGTTCATCCCTTCATCACTTACCCGCTCAGCTTGAGGATGTTGCGCACCCTGCGGTCGCAACCGCTCGCCGTCGACGTCGCCACGGGCGCTCCGCCGCTCACGTTCGCGGTGTGCCTCTGCGCCTACAACGAGGCGCCGGTCATCGGCCGGACGCTGAACAACCTGCTTGCGCTCCGCGATGCGATGGGCGGGCAGCTCCAGATACTGCTGTACGTCGACGGCGCGACCGATGGCACCGCCGAGATCGCCCGGCGCTATGCCGATCGCATCGACCTGGTGGTCGCGGCGGAGAACCGGGGCAAGAACTACGGCCTGAACCGTCTGGCGGACCGCATCCGCGCCGACCTCGTCGTGCTGATCGACGCCAATGTCGAGATCGCGCACGACGCGCTCGACAACCTGCGCCGCTACTTCGCCGATCCGACGGTGGGTTGCGTCTGCGGTCACCTGACCTTCGTCAACGGCAACGAGAGCGTCACCGCCGCCACCGGGTCGCTCTACTGGCGGCTCGAGGAGCGCATCAAGCAGCTCGAGAGCGACACCGGCTCTGCGATGGGCGCGGACGGCTCGCTGTACGCCATTCGCCGCGAATGCCTGCCGCAGATCCCCTCGGGTGTCGCGGACGACATGTACGTGTCGCTCGCGGTGCTCTGCAAAGGATACCGCGTCGTGCGTGCCGAAGATGTCCGCGCTTTCGAACGGGCGGCGGCGGAACCGGACGAGGAGTTCCGGCGTAAGATTCGCATCGGCTGCCAAGGCTTCAGCGCGCATCTCGCGCTGTGGCCGCAGCTCCGGGCCCTGGATGGACTGACGGTGTACAAATACGTTTCCCACAAGCTCTTGCGGTGGTTCACCGCGGTCACGTTGGCCGCCGCCGCGGCATGCGGCTTCGCGTGGCTCGCCGTCGTCTTCAGCTTGCCGCTGGCGCTGATCGTCACCGCGGTCGGATTGTTCGTCGCCTGGGTCGGCTGGCGCCTGCGTCTGCCGCCTTTCACCGTCCTCATCGACGTCCTGCAGTCGTTCGTCGCCACCGCCATCGGCGCGTGGCGCGCCTACAACGGGACCCTCGTGGGCACGTGGGAACCCGCCGGATCGGTACGCAAGAGTGGAGAGATCGGACCATGACGCGCGACGTCGACGTCATCATCCTGTCGTGGAACCGGGTTGACGACACCATCGCCGCAATCCAGAGCGCGCTCGAGCAGGAGGGCGTTTCGAAAGCCGTGCAGATCGTCGACCAGGGCAGCACGCCCGAGAATCTCGAGCGTATCCGCGAGGTGGCCGCGCGCCATCCCGAGGTCTCGCTCAAGGAGCTCGGCGGCAACGTCGGCGTGGCCCGTGGCCGCAACATCGCGACCCGGATGGGCAGCGCCCGCATCGTCGTGACGCTCGACAACGACGCGATCTTCGGCGATTCCCAGACGCTCGCGCGCGTCGTCCGGCGTTTCGAGGGCGAGCCCAGTCTCGGCGCACTCGCGTTCCGGATCATCAATTACTACACGCGTCAGGACGACGAGATGTGCTGGGACTATCCGCGCGTGCCGACGTCCCACGCCAATCAGGAGTTCCTGGTGACGCGCTTCATCGGGGCCGGAAACGCCATCCGTCGCGAGGCATTCATCGCCGCCGGCGAGTACGACGAGACGCTGTTTTTCGGCGGCGAGGAGCGCGATCTCAGCTACCGCATGGTCAACCTCGGCTACCGCATCAAGTACGTGCCGGATCTCACGGTCCTGCACCGCGTCGATCCCGAGGCGCGCGTGCGCTGGAACGACGGCCGCTACTACTACCTCGTCCGCAACGGCCTCTACACCGACTACAAGTTCGGGATGCCGTTCTGGCGCCTCGCCCGCGCGGCGGCGGCGAGCGTCGTCAAGGGGGCGTACAACGGGCTTCTGACCCAGGCGCTCCGCGCGGTCCTCGATGCGACGCTGATGGGTATCCGCTTCTCGCGCAGCAACAAGCGCACCTCGATCTACAAGCTGCGCAAGGATGCGCGCGACTACATCGACCGATGCGAGCGGCGGGGCGAGGAAAGCGTGTGGATCCGCGTCCGTCGCCACTTCGCGAAGCTTCCCGGCAGTGTCTGAGACTTAGGGGATTTTCGGCTATGATCACGCTTGTCGTTCCGACGCGCAATCGCGCGCACACCATCCGGATCGTCGGTGAGAGCTTCTACCGTCAGCGGCTCGTATCCGAGATTATCTTCGTCGACGATGGCGGCACGGACGACAGCCATCAGGTGATCGCCGAGATCGCGGCGCGGTTCCCGGAGACCCGCACGGTCGTGCTCCGCAACGAGCGCCGTATGGGCGCGGCGTACAGCCGCATCCGCGGCTACGAGAACGCGACCAACGAGTACGTGATGTACACCGACGACGACATCTACATCGCGCCGGGCTACGCGGCCACATGTCTCGGGAAGATGCAGTCGACCGGGGCCGCGATCGTTTCCGGGCGGCGCGCGGTGTTCAAGCGGGGCGACCAGACGCCGGAGCAGGCGATCGCCGCCTTCGGCAACGGGCTTTCCAATCTTCCGCCGGTCCGCAAGTACGTCTGCGAGTTCCGCGAGGACGCGCGCTTCGACGGCGACGTCGAGATGCCGTTGACCAATCCGGTGATCCTGACCCGCAAGTCGCTGCTCCAGGAGCTGAGCTACGACCCGTTCTACTCGAAGGGGAACGGATTCCGGGAGGAGTCCGATTTCCAGATGAACGCGTTCGTCAACGGTCACAAGATCCTGGTGACGAACGACGCCTTCTGCGTCGAGCTCAGCCGCGCCGAGAACAACTCCGGCGGCAACCGCGTGAACCACCTCGCGCGGGCGTTCTGGAACGTCTACTACACGAATTATTTCTACCGGAAGTACTGGGACCGCTACGCCGCCCGGATGGGGCTCAGGATCGGGCGCCGCACGGCGGTCGCGCTGTACGCGCTATATCAGGTGCAGGCGCTGTTCATCCGCCCGATCAAGCGGCGGCTGATGGCGCGCCTCGGCGACCTGTTCGCCGCGCCGTGCCGGCGGGGCGCGTCCGCCACCCCTTGATCATTAATACGACGGCGGAATAGCACGCGTCGCGCGGTTTGCCGCCGCGCGGCTGAAGCGCGTCAGACGATCGGGAACGCGAGGGCGATCAGGGCCACGCCGCTCAGCAGCAGCGCGCCGCCCCAGCGCTCGAGTCGCGCGCGATGCGGCGGGAAGTTGCCGGCGCTCATTGCCGCGACTGCCCCGAGAACAACGGCGGCCAAACCCAGCACCATCACCACGTCTCGCTCCGAATATTGGTTGTTGCGAGTGTTGTGCCTCAAGTTCGTAAATAAATACTTAAGGTCGGAATCCCCCTCCGGTCGTGGCTCCCGCTGTGGATGGTTCCGGGAATCCAAGGGAATCCCGCGACTTAGGCGAAACAGCGCTGTTGCCCCGCAGTACTCCTTCTGAAATAATCATTAACGAAGCGTAGTCGAAGTGGGGCGACGAAGCGGTAGGGGGAGATGCGGGCAGTTTCGCATCGGAGTCTTTGGCGGGCGTCGCTCGTTGCGGTGATGGCGCTGGTGGGGCTCGGATTTCCGACCCAGGCCTTCGCGCACGTGAAATGGTTCGCGGCGTTCAACGTCGCCGGCGCCCCGCGCAACCTCGCGGACGTCCTCTCACCGAGCTTCTGGGCGCTCAACGCCATCGCGGTCGCGGTTCTCTGGGCGGCCTGCGTCGTCGAGCGGACGGCGATCGGCGCCGCGCTCCTGCAGACGATCGACCGTGTCACCGACGGACTCCGGCCGCGCACCGACGACATTCTGCGCGGCTGCGGCTGCGTGTTTTTCACCGCGCTGTGGGTGCTCGGCAGCGCGATCCTGACACCGGAACTCAAGACCGCGTCGCCCGCGATTCCGTGGCTTCAGGCCGCCATTGCCGTCGGCCTGTTCTGGCGCCGCACCATGGTGCTGTCGGGAATCGGCATCGTCGTGCTCTACGGGATCGCGGTGAGCGCGTACGGTCCATTCCACCTGATGGACTACCCGATCTTCCTCGGCCTTGCCGCCTACTTCATCCTGAGCGGGCTCGATTGGGCTCCATTCGGATGGGACCGGCTCGACGTCGTGCGCTGGGGCGCGGGCATCACGCTGTGCTGGGCGTCGGTCGAGAAATGGGCCTATCCGCAGTGGACGTATCCGCTGCTGCAGCAGCATCCCCGGCTGGCGATGGGCTGGGACCCGTCCTTTTATATGACGGCGGCGGGGGTGATCGAGTTCGGCCTGGCGCTCGGGCTCCTGTGGACCCCGCTGGTGCGCCGCCTCTCGGCGATCCTGCTCGGCGCCATGTTCGTCAGCGCCGTGATCGAGTTCGGCAAGATCGACGCCATCGGCCACCTCATGATCATCGCCATCCTCATGGTGGTCGCGGCCGACGGACGGAAGACGCTGCTGCGGTCGCCGACCCTGGCCGTCGGCGCCTATGCGGTGGCGCTGACGGCGAGCATCGCCGCGTACTACGGCTTCCACGCCGTATTCTTCGGGCATTCCTGACGGGATGGTGGGCCATCTCGCATACGCGCCACCGGTCCCCGGTGTCCCGCCCGCCGATCCGCGGGATCCCCATTAACCCTATGTTAAGGCCACGCGGCGCAGCATTGCTTATCAAACTCTTAAACCGCGTCGTCGAGGACTAGCCGGTGGGTGAGGGGTTGCCGGTGCGTTTGGCTGAATTGATGGCCACGGCCGCGCGCCGGATTCGGGCGCGGGCGCTCACGATTCGCGGCAAGATCCTGTTCGCGTTCGTCGCGCTCGCCGCCATCACGGGAATTCTCGGCAGCTATGCGGTGACCAGCGTCGGCCAGGCCGGACGGCTGGTCGTCGACACCTATGACAAGCCGCTGATGGCGATCAGCTACGCCCGCCTCGCATTGTCGAGCTTCACCGCGATGGAGCTCGCCGTCGCCCAGCGTCAGGCCGCCGACAACAACGACCGCCGCGACGCGCTCGACGCCAAGATCGCGGATCTCGATCGCTCGCTCGGCGCGAGCCTCACCGTCGCCGAGGAGCGCTCGACGTCGACGCGCGCCGGCGCGGCCGCGCGGGCCACCCGGCTTCAGGTCGCGGAGTGGAACGCGCTCCGCCATGAGCTTCTCGCCGGCAACGCCGCGACGGCCGATTACGCCGCGCTCGATCGCATGGCGGCGGCCGTCGTCGACTCGCTCGACAACCTCGTCGAGCTCACCGCCGAGGACGGCTTCCGTGGCCGGCAGAAGGCGTTGCAGTCGATTGCCACCTATCGCGAGTTCGCCATCGCCGCGACCGTCGCCGCGCTTCTCCTCAGCATCATGATCGCGGTGCTGCTCGCGCGGCGGATGGTGCGGCCGATCGCCTCCGCCTCGCATGCGGCGCGTCGGATCGCCGAAGGCGAGCTCGACGTCGAGATCGGGCCCGCGGTCGACGACGAGCTCGGCCAGTTGCTCGGCTCGATGGCGGTGATGCGCGACAACATCCGACGCATGATGGAGCGCGAGGTCAGCGCGCGGCTATCGGCGCAGACGCGGCTGGTGAACGCGATCGAGAGCTCGGACGAGGGCGTGATCCTGCTCGACAGCGAAGGACGCATCGTGCTGTCGAACTCGCAGGTCATCGCGTTCTTCCCCGACCTCGCCGACCGGTTCGCGCCGGGGAATCCCCTGCCGGACAAGCTCGAGGCCGCGCTCGCCGATCGCACCGGCGAGATTTCGCTGTTCGACGGCCGCTGGCTCCGCCTGAGCCGCAGCCCCACCGCCGATGGCGGTCACGTCATCATCGGCAGCGACATCACGCTGCTGAAAGAGCGCGAGACGGTGCTGCGCGAGGCCAAGGAGCAGGCGGAATCGGCGAGCCGCTCCAAGAGCGAATTCCTCGCCAACATGAGCCACGAGCTGCGGACGCCGCTGAACGCGGTGCTCGGCTTTTCGGAGATCATCCGCGACGCGATCATGGGGCCTGTCGACGCGCGGTATCAGGAATACGCCAACGACATCTACACCGCGGGTCGCCACCTGCTGAGTCTGATCAACGACGTGCTCGATCTCTCCAAGATCGAGGTCGGCCGCCTCGAATTGCAGGAGGAGAACGTCGACATCGGCGATGTCGTCGCCACCTGCAACCGCATCATCAGCGGGCGCGCCAAGGAAGCGGATCTCGAGCTCGCGATCGACCTGCCGAGCGACATACCGGCGGTGCGGGCCGACGAGCGTCGCCTGAAGCAGATCGTCCTGAACCTGCTGTCGAACGCGGTGAAGTTCACGCCGGCTGGCGGCCGCATCGTCGTCTCGGCGCGCGCGCTGCCCAACGGCGACGTGACCATCTCCGTGTGCGATACCGGCATCGGCATGCGTCCGGAGGACGTGAAGCTCGCCCTCGAGCCGTTCCGGCAGATCGACGGGGCGCTGAACCGCCGCTACGAAGGCACCGGCCTCGGGTTGCCGCTGGTGCAGCGACTCGTTCAGCTCCATGGCGGGTCGCTGGCGATCCAGACCGCGCCCGGTTCGGGCACCACGATCACGCTGCGGCTGCCCGCCGAACGCTGCATCCGCGAGGTCGCATGACGGGCGTCGCGCGGCGTGGCGTCGCGGTGGCCGGCGCGCTCGCGCTGATCGCCGCCGCTGTCGCCGTGGCCGTCGCCGCCGATCGTTCATCCGACCGCGCCGCCCTGAAGCAGACCTATCGTCGTCCCGCCGAGATCCCGTTCCCGTCGGAAAACCCGTATTCCGAGGCAAAGGCCGAACTCGGGCGGATGCTGTTCTTCGATCCGATCCTCTCGGGATCGGGCGCGCTGTCGTGCGCGAGCTGCCACAACCCGGCGCTGTCGTGGAGCAACGGACTGCCGCGGGCAATCGGCGCCGGCGGCAAGGCGCTTCCGGTTCGCGTCCCCGCGATGGTCAACATGGCGTGGTCGCGGGTTCTGGGATGGGACGGCAAGTTCCGCAATCTCGAGGCGGTGGCGTTCGGGCCGATCCTCTCCCCCGCGAACATGAACCGGAAGCAGGAAGACCTCGTCGCGGCGCTCGCCGCCATCCCGGGGTACCGCAAGGCGTTCGCCGACGCGTTCCCCGACGATCCCGAGCCGAGCCGCGAGGGCATCGAGGCCGCCATCGCGACCTTCGAGCGGACCGTCGTCTCCGGCCGGGCCCCCTTCGATCGCTGGATCGAAGGCGACGAGTCGGCGATCGGCGAAGCGGCGAAGCGTGGTTTCGACCTGTTCAACGGCAAGGCGGGATGCGCCGAGTGCCACAGCGGCTGGAACTTCACCGACGGCGCGTTCTACGACATCGGCACCGCGACCGGCGACGACATCGGACGCGGCCGGCTGTTCCCGACGTCGCAGAAGCTGCAGCACGCGTTCAAGACGCCGACGTTGCGCGATGTCGCGCGCCGCGCGCCCTACATGCACGACGGGTCCGAGGCGACGCTCGAGGCCGTCATCGATCTCTACGACCGCGGCGGCATCGACCGTCCGAGCCGGTCGGAGCTCATCCGCCCGCTCGGGCTCACGGCCCGCGAGAAAGCCGATCTGATCGCGTTCCTGAACACGCTGTCCGGGGACGACGCGCCACCCGTCGTCGTGCCGACGCTCCCGCGCTGACGGCTACTTCACCGTCACCCGCAGGCGCATGGTCGGGTGGATGGCGCACATCACGTCGAAGGTTCCGGCGCGGTCGAAGCGGAGCTCGACGGTGTGCCCGATCGGCTGCTCGCCCGAATCGAAGCTCATGCCGGGGGTATCGACGTAGATGTGGTGGGTCACGCGGTCGTCGTTGACGATGCGGACGACCGTGCCGCGATCGATCTGAATCGAATCGGGAGAGAAGGTGCGGTTGCGCTGGCTGACCTGCACCGCGTCGGCCGCGGCGACGGTTCCGGCGGCGAGCGCAGTGATCGCGATGAGCGCCGACGCCGCGGCTTTCCAGCCGTAGGTCTTCCGGTCGCGGACTTCGATCGCTCGACGCATGCTTGGCGGCTGTCGTTGCGGATGAGCGGACTGTACGCGCCGCCGACGCTTGGCAAAGCGTATCTTTATCACGGGCGGCGCGCGTGCCACCCGTGAAAATCACACGACAGCGTGAACGGAAGATTAACGGAGAATTAGCGGGCCGCCTTGGAGTCGGGCTTGGCCTCGGCGATCGCGGCCTTGAGTACCGCGATGACCTCGGGCGGCGTGGTGATGATCGACGTCATCACGCGCTGGACCTCGTCTCCCGGCGATGGGCGGACCGGCAGGTTGCGTTTGGCGGCGTCGGAAACGAACGCCGGGTCGGCCAGGGTGTCGGCGAACGCCGTGCGCAGGGCGGCTACGCGATCGGCGGGCGCGCCGGGCGGCGCCGCGACCGGAAAACCCATGATCGTATCGCTCGATATCAAGCGGAAGATCTGCCTCTGGGTGTCGTCGTTGGCGAGCTCGATCAGCAGCGGCACGTCGGGCAGGTCGGGATCCTTCTGCAGCCCGAGCTGGACGAGGATGTTGACCTTGTGCTCGGCGATCCACTGCGGCCAGCCGGCCTTGAAGCCGGACCAGATCACACTGCCGCGCCCGTCGACTTCGCCGCGCTCCATCGCGAGCTGGATGGTGTTGCCGCCCTGATAACCGAGCACGACCTTGAAGCGGGTGCCGAGGAACTTGTTGAGGAGGAACGGATAGACGGCGTTGCCGCCGTCGTCGCTCAGCGCCCCCATGACCACCTGCTTGGTCTTCGCGTCCTCGATCGTGCGCACGCCGCTGGTGTGCCAGGTGATGAAGACGTTGACCGAGCTCGCCATCGCGCCGATCCAGTTGAACTTGCTGACGTCGAACTGCACCGCCTGTGGGTCGAGGACCTGGCGCTGCCCCATGCTCTGGTTGAAGGTGCCGATGGTGGCGCCGTCCTTCGGCGCGATCTGGTACAGGAACGTCGCCGACTTGATGCCCGACGCGCCGGGCATGTTCTGCGGGACGATGGTCGGATTTCCCGGCACATGCCGGCCGAAGTGCGCGGCGAACAACCGCCCGTAGGAATCGTAGCTGCCGCCGTTGTTCGAGCCGATGATGAACGACAGGCTCCGCCCCTTGTAGAAATCCTCGATGGCGTCGGCGTGCGCGACATTGCCGGCGAGCAGCAGCGCCGCGGTCGCCGCCATTAGTGTGCGTGTCATCGGACTCTCCCGTTCAATGTTTGACACGGGCCAGCGTCTGGGGAGCGAACAGCTCCTCGGCCGCGACGCGGCGGCGCGTGATTCCCTGCTCGTGGCAGTAGGTGAGAAAGGCGTTGATCGTGGTGCGGTTCGGCTCGAGTCCGTACGGCCAGTACTCGCCACCGCCGAACAGGAGGGCGCCGGTGCGCTTCAGGTGCTCCGGGGCCCACGCCATCGGGTAGCGGATCGAGAGCTGCGACAGCCGCTCGACGCTCCGTCGCTTCGCCTCTTCGAAGGCGAGCAGCAGGTTCATCGCCGCCCAAGGGTAGCGCTCGTGCACGTCGCGGCGGATGACGACCGTGTGCATGATCGGGAACACGCCGGTGGCGCGGAAATAGTCCTCCTCGGCCGCGCGCGCGTCGGGGAACAGCCGCACGATCGGGGCGTCGGCTCCGTGCGAGCCGAGCGGTGGAGTCGCGCTGATCATGCAGTCGATGTCGCCCGCCAGCAGCAGCTCGTTGAGCGACCGGTCGGCGACCTGCCGGTAGCGGACGCCGTCCGGCAGCGACAGATCGACCTTCTCGACGCGACCGGCTTCGTTCGAGCCCGCCTGCACCCATTCGACGGACTGGAGAGGAACCCCGCAGTGATGGTGGAGCCAGCCTCGCGCGTACACCGTCGCGGTCTGTGCCCATTCGGGCACGCCGCAGCGTCGCCCGGCGATGTCCTTCACGGACGTCACCGGCCCGCCGCGCCGGACGTAGAACGCCGACTGGCGGAACATCCGCAGCGGGAACACCGGCAGGCCGACGAAGTCGGTGCGGCCCTCGGCGATCAGCGCCACGTGCTTGCACAGCGACAGCTCGGAAACCTCGAACTCGCGGAACTCGATCTGCCGGAAGAACACGTCGGTCGGATACAGCGTGAGGCAGGTGAGGGAGATGCCCTCGGGTTTCACGCTGCCGTCCTTGAGATCCTGGAAGTGATCGTAGGCCTTCGACGCGAGCGTGAGGTGAATGTCGGCCATATCCGTCCTTCTCGGCGACTGCGGCGCCGTTTCGCGGTGAAAAATAACAACGTATATTGCTTTTTGAAAGACGGGCGAAGCGCCCGCCCGCGCGTCTCGGAGGACGACGATATGGACGACACCGCGATCGGCACGACCCATCTGCAGGACCTCCGCGCCCATCTCGACAATCTCGATCGCGCCGGCAAGCTGGTCCGCGTCGCCCGGCCGATCAACAAGGACACGGAGCTGATGCCGCTGGTGCGCTGGCAGTTCCGTGGCCTCGACGAGTCGCAGCGCAAGGGCTTCCTGTTCGAGAACGTCGTCGACGCCCGCGGGCGCCGCTGCCCGGGATCGGTCGCGGTGGCCATCTACGCCGGGTCCTCGGAGATCTACTCGATCGGCATGGGCTGCCCGGTGGGGGAGATCCGCAAGCGCTGGCAATCGGCCCTGACCAAGCCGATCCCGCCGCGCATCGTCGAGCGCGGCCTCGTGCAGGAGGAGGTCCATATGGGCGCCTCGCTGCTGGAGCACGGCGGCCTCGACGAGTTCCCGATCCCGGTGTCGACGCCCGGCTTCGACGTCGGTCCCTACACCACGGCGTCGAACTGGGTCACCAAGGATCCCGACGGCGGCTGGATCAACGTCGGCAACTACCGCGGCCAGATAAAGTCGCGGGACCGCATCGGCGTGTTCATCGGCCCACGCAAGCACGCGTGGAAGCACTGGGACGCCATGCGGGAGCAGGGCAAGCCGTGGATCGAGGCGGCGCTCGTCATCGGCGGACCGCCGGGCCTGACCTATTTATCCGGGTCGCGTGTGCCCTATGGCGTCGAGGAGTACGCGGCCGCGGGGGCCTTGATCGGCGAACCGCTCGAGCTGGTGCGGTGCAAGACCGTCGACCTCCTGGTGCCGGCCCACGCCGAGCTCGTCATCGAGGGCCGCGTCTCGACCGAATACCTCGAGCCGGAGGCGCCGTTCGGCGAGTTCACCGGCTACATGGGCGAGCGCGTCTACAACGCGGTGTTCGAGGCGACAGCCATCACCCACCGCAGGAACCCGATATTCGCGGCGATCATCAGCCAGATGCCGCCGTCGGAATCGAGCAAGCTCAAGAAGCTGTCGCAGGACAACAATTATCTGTTCTTCCTGCGCAACCACTGCGGCATCCCGCAGGTGCAGGACATCACGTTCCACGAGATCGCGCTCGAGTCGTGGGCGGTGGTCCAGCTCAAGCGCTGCAACCCGTCGGTCGCCTGGCAGGCGCTGTACGCGATCGCCGGCAAGAACACCTCCGCGGGCAAGATCGTGATCGCCGTCGATGAGGACGTGGACCCGAACGATCTCGAATCCGTCGTCTGGGCGCTGTCGTATCGCATGCAGCCCGACCGCGACATGCAGGTCGTCGGCAATCGCGCGATCGGCCTCGATCCGTCCGGATTGCCGCCGACCGACGCGCTCCGCAACATGACGGCGCAGAAGGAGTTCGGCTCGCTGGTGCTGATCAACGCCATGCGGAAATGGGACTACCCGCCCGTGTCGCTGCCCGCGAAGCCGTACATGGACCGCGCGAAGGCGATCTGGGAGGAGCTCGGCCTCCCGAAGCTGACGCCGCGCATGCCGTGGCACGGCTACGAGCTTGGCGCGTGGACCGACCGCGACCGCCAGGAGGCGCAGTGGGCGGTCGAGGGCGAGCACTACCGCACCGGCGACCGCGCCAAGCAGCAGCGCCGTCGCGTCGAGGACGGCGAATGAGCCCGCGGCGGCTGATCGCGGGCGTGGTGCTCGCGGCGATGGCCGTGGGCACGGCGCGCGCGGACGCCGTCGAGGATTTTTACAAGAGCAAGACGCTGAAGGTGATCGTCGGCTACGGGCCCGGCGGCGGCTTCGACGCCTACGCGCGCCTGCTCGCCGACCATCTGCCGCGGCAGTTGCCGGGGAAGCCGACCGCGATCGTCCAGCACATGCCGGGCGCGGCGACGGTCAAGGCCGCCAGCTACATCTACGCGGTCGCGCCGCAGGACGGCACCGTGCTCGGCATTCCCAACCATGCGCTGGCGCTGAACGCGCTCCTGTTCCACGAGACCGGCGATGGCTTCGACCCGGCGAAGTTCAACTGGGTCGGGCGCCTCGATTACATCGATGTGGTCGGTGTCGTCTGGCACGAGACCGGCATCCGCACCATCGCCGATGCCAAGGCCCGCGAGGTCATCTTCGGCGCGACGTCGTCGGGCGGCACTTCGGTGATGACCCCGCTCGCGCTCAATGCCCTGGCCGGGACCAGGTTCAAGCTGGTGCAGGGCTACAAGGATTCGAGCGAGCAGTACCTCGCCATGGAGCGCGGTGAGATCCAGGGCATGGGCAATGCGATCTGGTCGCAGCTCCGGCGCAGCCGCGCCCAGTGGATCGCCGAGCGCAAGATTGTTCCGCTCTATCAGGACGGCTACGAGCGCTCCGCCGGGCTCGCCGACGTGCCGACGGTCCCGGAGCTCGCCGCGAACGACGAGGATCGGAAGGTATTGCGCCTGCTCGCCAGCACCTCGGTGGTGGGACGCTCCTTCCTGACCGGGCCGGGTGTGCCGGCCGACCGGGTGAAGGCGCTGCGCGACGCGTTCATGCGGATGACCGAGGACGCCGCGTTCCGGGCCGAGGCGGCACGCATCGACATCCCGCTCAATCCTCTGCCGGGCGACAAGCTGCAGGCGATGATCGTCGAGCTCGGCGGCTATCCCGAAGCGCTGCTCGAGCGCGCGCGCCGCGTCGTGAAAGACTAGAGATGAGCATCCGGCCGCGCCAGCCCGCGCCCGTCCTCGACGTTCCACTGCTGTCGGGAGGCCGCTTCGTCCTGGCCCAGCGGCGGCCGCAGCGGTTCACGCTCATCCTGTTCTATCGCGGTCTCCACTGCGAGCGCTGCAAGGGCTACCTCGGCGAGATCGAGTCCATGCTGCCGGACTTCGCGCGGCGCGGCGTCGACGTCCTTGCCGTGAGCTGCGACACCCGCGAACGGGCGGAGCGGTCGATGCGGGAATGGAAGCTCTCGGCACTGCCGGTCGGCTACGGGCTGCCGATCGACATGGCGCGGGAGTGGGGGCTCTTCATTTCCCGCGCCGTGCGCGACGACGAAGCGCCGATCTTCGCCGAGCCGGGAACGTTTCTGGTCGACGCCGAGGGGCGGCTCTATTTCGCGGTCATCAACTCCCTGACGCGCCTTCGGCCCTATCCGAGGGACATCATGGACGCGATCGACCGAATTATTGAAACGGGGGCGGAGGCTCGCGGCGAGGCGTGAAAGTGCCGCGCGACAGTGCGCGAAGGCGACGCTAAACTCCCCGCCATGGCTACATCCCTGTCCGAGAAGCTGGCGGTCACGCCGCTGTCATCCGTGGTCGGCGCGCGCGTCGAGGGCATCGACTGGCGCGAGCCCGTCGACGCCGCGACCGCGAACGCGGTCATCGACCTCTTCAATCGCTACTGCGTGCTGTGCTTCCCCGGCCAGAAGATTTCGGCCGAGGATCAACTGCGGTTCGCCAATATCTTCGGCAAGGCGGATTCCAAGTTCCGCAAGCCGCCGAGCGAGGACTTCCAGGGCGCGAGCCAGCGCGGCGTGATGCTGGTCACCAACATCCGCAAGGACGGCAAGGCGATCGGCTTCCTGCCGGACGGCGAGATGCAGTTTCACTCCGACGGGGCGCACCGCAATCCGCCGTATCGGGCGACCACGCTGTATGCGATCAAGATTCCGTCGTGGGGCGGTGAGACGCTGTTCGCCAACCTGCAGGCGGCCTACGACGCGCTCTCCGATGCCATGAAGCGTCGCCTCGAAGGGCTTCAGACCCGGGTGATCTACCGCTACGACGCCGTCACCCGCGATCTCACCGACGAGAACGACCCGAACCTGCCGGTCGCGATCCACCCGCTGGTGAAGACGCACCCGGGTTCCGGCTGCAAGTCGATCTACCTGAGTCGGCTGATGACCCGCAACATCGTCGGCATGGACAGGGCCGAGAGCGACGCGTTGCTCGAGGAGCTGTTCGATCACGCCGAGAAGCCGGAGTTCGTCTACGCCCACCGCTGGACGCCGGGCGACCTCCTGATCTGGGACAACCGCGCGGTCAACCACGCGCGCGCCGATTTCCCCGCCGACCAGATCCGGCTGCTGCGCCGCTACACCGTCTCCGAGCCGACCTGATTTTCACCCCCGGCCGACGCGGCCGTTCGCTTCTGCATCTGGACCACATCGCACAATGAACACCAAGGGCTACGATTACATCATCGTCGGCGCCGGATCGGCCGGCTGCGTCCTCGCCAACCGTCTGAGCGAGGACTCGCGAATCCGCGTTCTGCTGCTGGAGGCGGGCGGCCGCGACGTCGATCCGCTCATCCACATTCCGCTCGGCCTCGGCAAGATGCACGAATACCGGCTCCACGACTGGGGCTACCACAGCGAGCCTGACGCCAACCTGAACGGCCGCAGGATCGAGGCGATGCGCGGCAAGGTGCTCGGCGGCTCGTCGTCGATCAACGTGATGGCGTACACCCGCGGCAATCGCGGCGACTACGATCGCTGGGCGCAGAAGGGCGCGCTGGGCTGGTCCTATGCCGACGTGCTGCCCTACTTCAAGCGTTGCGAGACCTGGGAAGAGGGCGAGAACCCGTGGCGCGGCGGCTCCGGGCCGCTCGGGGTGCAATGGGCGCGGACCGCGGACCCGCTCTACGACGCGTGGATCGAGGCGGGCAACGCCAAGGGCATCCCGCACACCGAGGACTACAACGGCCGCCAGCAGGAAGGCTTCGGCCGGAGTCAGTACACGATCCGCAACGGGCGACGCTCGTCCTCGGCCAAGGCGTTCCTGCGGCCGGCCTTGAGGCGTCGCAACCTGACGGTGGTGACGAAGGCGCACACGACCCGCGTGCTGCTCAAGGGCACCAAGGCGATCGGCGTCGAATACGCGCGCAACGGCAAGGTGGTGCGCGTCACCGCCGAACGCGAGGTCATCGTCGCGAGCGGCACCTTCAACTCGCCCCATCTCCTCATGCTGTCGGGCATCGGCCCGTCGCGGCATCTCTCGTCGCTCGGCATCAAGCCGGTGATGGACCTGCCGGTGGGCAAGAACCTGCAGGATCACCTCGCCGCGATCATCTTCTGGTCCCGGCCCGACGCAGGGCCGTTCCGCCACTCCATGCGCTTCGATCGCATGGCGCTGTCGATGATCCGCGCCTACCTGTTCGGCTCCGGGCCGGCGACGGTGGTGCCGGGCGGACTCCACGCGTTCATCAAGACGCGACCCGAGCTCGCCGTCCCCGACATCGAGTTCATGTTCCGCGGCGCGCCGTCCCACGCCGGGCTGTGGTTCCCCGGCGTCCGCCCTGCGTACCTCGACGGCTACGGAATCCGCCCGACGCTGCTCCATCCCGACAGCCGCGGCGAGGTGCTGCTGCGCTCGGCCGACCCGCGCGAGCCGATCCGCATCCACTTCAACTTCTTCACCGCGCCCAACGATCTGCCGACGCTGCGCAACGGCTTCAAGCTCGCGCGCGAGATCGGTTACCAGAAGCCGCTCGACGATTTCCGCGGCGTCGAGACGGCGCCGGGGCCCGACGTGAAGAGCGACGCCGACATCGACGCCTTCATCAAGAAGACGGCGATCACCGCGCACCATCCGTGCGGCACCTGCGCGATGGGCTCGGGGCCGGACGCCGTGGTCGATCACCAGCTCAAGGTGCTCGGCATCGAGGGCCTGCGGGTGGTCGACGCCTCGGCGATGCCCGATCTCGTCTCCGCCCACATCAACGCCTGCGTGCTGATGATGGCGGACAAGGCGTCCGACATGATCCTCGGCAAGCCGGCGCTGGCGCCGGCGCTCGACGCGTAACCATCGCGAGGTGACACCATGAGCATCGCCACGAGCACCGCCACCGGCATGAAGGTCCGACCGCTCTCGCCCGCGCTCGGCGCCGAGATCCAGGGCGTCGACCTGAGCCGGCCCCTCGACGACGCGACCGCCGAGGCGATCAAGCAGGCGTGGAAGGAGCACCTCGTGCTCCTGTTCCGCGACCAGAACCTGTCCGAGGAGGATCAGGTGCGGTTCGCGCGGCTGTTCGGGGAGCTGCAGTCGCGGCCGCGGCCGAAGGAGATGCGCAACGAGACCAGCAGGTACCCCGAGATCATGCTGGTCTCGAACATCCGCGAGAACGGCAAGCTGATCGGCTCGCTGCCGGACGGCGAGATGCAGTTCCACTCGGACATGTGCTACATCCCGAAGCCGCCGAAGGGCACGTTCCTGTACGCGATCGAGATTCCGTCGCAGGGCGGCGACACGCTGTTCCTCAACATGTACAAGGCCTACGACGAGCTGCCGTCCGACCTCAAGGCGCGGGTCGACGGCCGGACCGCCGTCAACGTGTTCCTCTACGGCTCCACGACCCGCGACGGCAACAAGCCCGACTTCAACGTCCATCCCCACGCCAGCCATCCGATGGTGCGGATGCACCCGGACAGCGGCCGCAAGGCGCTCTACGTGAACCGGCTGATGACGTGGAACGTCGAAGGCATGCCCGACGACGAGAGCCGGTCGCTGCTGGATGCGGTGTTCGACCACATCGAGCAGCCCAAGTACATCTACGGCCACAAGTGGCGGGTCGGCGATCTCATCCTGTGGGATAACCGCTGCACGCTGCACGCCCGCACCGACTTCAGCGACAAGGAGCGGCGGCTCCTCCGCCGCGTCGTCGTCCAGGCGTAGAGTCTCTCCGCGGAGGCTTCGTGCTGATGAAGGGCACACCCTGACATGGCAGTCGACGACCGCTACCGCGCCTTCGCCGAGTGGCGGCTGTCGACGCACCGCACCGGCAAGGGCCGCAGCGTCCGCTTTTTCCGCCTGACCCGCGACCACACGGTGATCTGGTCGACGGTGATGCGCGGCCACTACGTCGGCAAGCCGCCGACGATCCAGGAATGCATCACCGAGGTCCGCTGCTCGAAGGAGACGGCGCGGCGCATCATCGTCGCCGCCCAGGCGCGCGGCTACTTCCAGATCCGTCCCGCGCCCGACGATGCCCGCAAGCGCCTGGTCACGCCCTCGCGTCAGTGCGTCGCCGAGTACCAGGCGATGGTCGACGGCTACCTCGAGCTCCCGGACATCCTCGGCGTCGCGCCGCGCCGGGCGAAATAGACCTAAAAATTGGTCTTTTCTCCCCCTTCCGGCCCGATCATCATTCGGCCCTGATCCGGCCGCGCGCGGCGCGCCGGTGATTCCGGGAGTTCCCATGTCCTACGTCGTTGCCGTCGATATCGGCGGAACCTTCACCGACCTCGTCGCCTACGATCACGACAGCCATCAGGTCGCCTACACCAAGAGCCCGACGACCTACGGCAATTTCGTCGAGGGCATCCTCGACTGCTTCGGCAAGGCGAAGATCCGTCCCGACCAGGCGACGTTCCTGAATCACGGGACGACACTGGTCATCAACGCCTACATCCAGCGCAAGGGCGCCCGCGCCGCGCTGGTCACGACGCAAGGCTTCCGCGACGTCCTCGAGATCGCGCGCGCCAACCGTCCGGACCCGTTCGATCTCCACTACCAGCGCGGCGAGCCGCTGATCCCGCGCGAGCTACGCCTCGAGGTGCCGGAGCGCATCGACAGCACCGGCAAGGTCATCACGCCGCTCGACATGGCGGCGGTGGACGAAGTCGCCGAGCGGCTCAAGGCGCTGAAGGTCGAAGCCGTCGCGGTGTTCTTCATGAACTCCTACGCCAACCCCGCCCACGAGGAGGCCGCCGCCGAACGCCTCAAGGCGTTGCTCCCCGGCGCGTACGTGACGCACAGCACCGAGCTCACCCGCCAGTGGTACGAGTACGAGCGTACCTCGACGGTCGCTGCGAACGCCTTCGTCGGCCCGCAGGTCAACGCCTACATCCGCCGGCTCGAGTCGGACATGGAGCAGAGGGGCTTCAAGGGCTCCCTGTTCATGATGGGATCGAACGGCGGCCTGCTGTCGGTCGACCGCACCTGCCGTCAGCCGATCGGCCTCGTCGAATCGGGCCCGATCGGCGGCTGCATCGGCGCCGGCGCCTACGCCGAGGCGCTCGGCTTCAAGAACGTCGTCGCCTTCGACATGGGCGGCACGACCGCGAAGTGCGCGCTGGTCGAGAACGGCCGCTTCTCGGTCGAGTCGATCTACTACGCCAACGGCTACGTCCACGGATTCCCGATCCGCTCGCCGGTGATCGACATCGTCGAGGTCGGGTCCGGCGGCGGCTCCATCGCCTGGCTCGACGGCCAGAAGCGCCTCCACGTTGGTCCGCAGAGCGCGGGCTCGACGCCGGGTCCGGTGTGTTACGGCCGCGGCGGCAAGGAGCCGACGGTCACCGACGCCAATCTCGTGCTGGGGCGGATCAACGCCGAGAAGTTCCTCGGCGGCGAACTCAAGCTCGACATCGCCGGGGCGGAGCGGGCGATCGCCGAGCGTATCGCCGAGCCGCTCGGCTACTCGGGGCGCGACGGTCTCGTCAAGATGGCGGACGGCATCCTCAATATCGCGACGGTGATCATGGCCGGCGCGATCCGCCAGGTCTCGGTCGAGCACGGCCTCGATCCGCGCGACTTCATCCTGTTCAGCTACGGCGGCGGCGGCCCGCTGCACGGCAGCGCGCTCGCGCACGAGCTGAACATCCCGACGCTGGTGATCCCGCCGGCGCCCGGCAATTTCTCGGCCGTCGGCATGCTGCTCGCCGACGCCCGCATCGATGCCTCCAAGACCTTCACCGCCAGGCTTGGCGACGAATCCGTCAAGGCGATGCAGGAGACGTTCGCTGCCATGGAGCGCGAGGCGGCCGGCGATCTCGCCAACGAGTTCGGCGCCTCCGACGTGTTCTACGAGCGCCATGCCGAGATGCGCTACGTCGGCCAGAACCACAGCATCAAGGTGCCGGTGTCGGGCCTCTCGGATCCGGCGGCGATCAAGGCCGCGTTCGAGCGCGACTACAAGCGCCGCTACGGCCATGCCGACGCCCGCGCCGCGAGCGAGATCCAGGCGCTGCATCTGTCGGCCTTCGCGCGCCAAAAGCGCCCCGACCTCGCCAAGCTGCCGCAGATCGCCGCGACCGCGGCGCCCGTCGGCAAGCGCCAGGTCTACTTCGGCGCCCAGGGCGGCTGGGCCGAGTCCGCGGTCTTCGACCGTGCCTCGCTGAAGCCCGGCTTCAAGGCCCAGGGCCCGGCGGTGATCGAGGAGTACGGCTCGACCACGCTGGTCGCCCCGGGCGATTCGTTCGAGATCGGGCCGATGCACGAGATCCGCATCGATTGCCGGAGGTAGGCGGGACGTGGACGATACGCGGTCCCTGACGGGCGGCACGACCGAGATCGATCCGATCACGCTGGAGGTGATCCGCCACGGCGTGATCGCGATCGCCGATCAGATCGACGCCAACATCATGCGGACGGCCTTCAGCCCGTACATCTACGAGTACAAGGACTTTGCCGTCGGCATCGCCGGTCCCGACGGCGAGCTGATCGCCCAGAACACCGACGGCATGCCGCCGTTCGTCGCCGACTCGGTCGGCATGGCGGTGCGCGACGGCCTCGAGGTCTACGGCAAGGATCGCCTGCATCACGGCGACATCGTCGTCTGCAACCACGCGGCGGTGCAGGGCCAGCATCTCAACAACACGGTGATGTACACGCCGATCCGCGTCGGCCCGCGGCGCGAGACGCTGATCGGGTTCTTCGCCATCAACATGCACTGGATCGACATCGGCGGTTCGGTGCCGCGCTCCCGCGACATCTTTGAGGAAGGGCTCCAGCTCCGGTCGGTGAAGCTGTGGTCGAAGGGCGAGCCGATCGAGGAGATCGTCCGCATTATCGAGAACAACACGCGATACCCCGAGGAGCTGATGGGGGACATCGCGGCGCAGATCTCGGGATGCCTGCTCGGGCGCGACTCGGTCGCGGCGCTCGCCGACAAGTACGGAGCCGACTGCTTCCGCCGGGCGGTCGAGGTCATCCTCGACCAGTCCGAGGCGGCGGCGCGCGCGTTCATCCGCGGCATCCCCGACGGCGCCTACGAGGCCGAGACGTTCCTCGACAGTGACGGCGAGAACGACACGCCGCTGCCGATCCGCGTCAAGGTGGTGGTCGCCGGCGACGAGCTGACGGTCGACTACTCGGGGATCGCAGGGCAAGTGGCGGGCTGCATCAACGCCGGCTACTACGGCGGAGGGCGGACGACGGCGCGGGTCGCCTTCAAGTACCTGCTCGGCGCCGACGAGCCCGCCAACGAGGGGACGTTCCGGCCGATCAAGCTGGTGCTGCCGCCGGGCAGGATCCTGAGCGCCGCGGCCGACGCGCCGATGGGCAACTACTCGCGCTCGTTCCCGACCGTGATCGACGCCGTCATCAAGGCGTTCGAGAACGCGCTCCCTGAGCGCGTGGTCGGCGGGCACTTCGGCAACTTCGCGGTGGTCCGCTTCATCGGCAAGCGGCGCGATGGCTCGGGCTTCGACTGCATCGACGCCGGGCACGGCGGCTGGGGTGCGGGCGCGCGGCAGGACGGCGACGGGCCGTTCCGCACCATGGCCCACGGCAACACCCAGACCATCCCGGTCGAGCTCCTGGAAGCGCTTTATCCCTTCACCGTCGAGGAATTCGCGCTCCGCCCGGACTCCGGCGGCGCGGGCACCTTCCGCGGCGGGCTTGGCTACCGCAAGACCTACCGCATGACCGGCGGCTGCACGCTGCGCGTCGATTTCGACCGAGTGAAGCATCCGCCGTGGGGCGTGCGCGGCGGCCGTGACGGCAGGCCGGGCTGGGTCTCGATCCGCAAGGCGGGATCGGCCAACGCCGAGGTGGTCTACAAGACGAAAGGCTACGCCCTGAAAGAGGGCGACGTCATTCACGTCGAGATCGCGGGCGGGGGCGGCTACGGGCCGCCGTCGAGCCGCGCGCGCGATCTCGTCAGGCGCGACGTGGTGCGCGGCTACGTGTCGCCCGCGGCCGCCGCCGAGGATTATGGCGTGTCGTTCGACGCCGCCGTGCTGGTTGGGAGATAAGCCATGAACGTCAGATCCACCGTGATGCGTTGCGTCGCGGCTGCCGCCGTGCTGGCGCTCGGCGCCGCCGACGCCTCGGCCGACGCCGTCGCCGACTTCTACAAGGGCAAGAACATCAACCTGGTGATCGGCTCGGGCGAGGGCGCGAGCTACGATCTCGTCGGCCGGCTGGTGGGCCAGTTCCTGCAGCGCCACATCCCCGGGAACCCGACCATCGTGCCGCGCAACATGCCCGGCGCCTCCAGCGTCCGCGCCACCGAGTACTTCTACAACGTGATGCAGCGCGACGGCACCTCGCTCGCGTTCGTGCAGCCGACGGTGGTGCTCAACAAGATCACCGATCCCAATGCCAAGTACGAGCCGCACGAGTTCAAGTGGCTCGGCCGCGTCGGCGAGGTGGTGACGGTCGGCGTCGTGTGGCACACGGCACCCGCGCTCACGGTCGAGGAGGCCAAGAGCAAGGAAGTGGTGTTCGGCGCCGCCGGCGCGAGCGGCTACGCGGCGCAGATCCCGTGGGCGCTCAACCGACTGGTCGGCACCAAGTTCAACGTGGTGCGCGGCTACGAATCCATGGCGACGGAGATCCTCGCCATGGAGCGCGGCGAGGTCCAGGGCATCGGCAGCCTGGTGTGGGACTACTTCCCGGTGTCGAAGCCCGACTGGGTCGCCAACAAGACCGTGCGGCCGATCTACACCATCAGCCTGACGCGTCACCGCTCGCTCCCGGACGTGCCGACCATCGTCGAGCTTGCGAGCAACGACCTCGACCGCAACGTCATGAAGCTGTTCGGCGGCACGCTCAGCATCGGCTACGCCGTCGCGACGACGCCGGGCGTCCCGGCCGACCGGCTCGCGGCGCTCCGTCAGGCGTTCGAGGCCGTGGTCAAGGATCCCGAGTTCATCGCCGAGGCGAAGAAGCGCGAGACCGATGTCGATCCGCTGCCCGGCGCCGAGCTCGACAAGATCGTCGCCGAGCTGGTGGCGATGCCGCGCGAGGTCGTCGCCAAGATGAACGAAGTCATCCAGCCGCCGCCACGCTAGTTCCGCGCCGCCCATTCACAACCCGAACGAGTCATCGCATATGGACGCGCTCACGGCAGCCAAGGCGGCACGGGCATCGGTCGATCCGATCACGCTCGAGGTGATCCGCTACGGCATCATCTCGATCTGCAACCAGATCGACGCCAACATCACCCGCACGGCGTTCAGCCCGTACATCTACGAGTACAAGGACTTCGCCGTCGGCATCACCGACGCCGACGGCCAGCTCATCGCCCAGTCCACGGGCGGCATGCCGCCGTTCGTCGCCGATTCGGTCGGCACCGGCGTCCGCGACGGCCTCAAGATCTACGGCAAGGACCGGCTGTTGCACGGCGACGTGCTGGTCTGCAACCACGCCGCGGTCCAGGGCCAGCACCTCAACAACACGGTGATGTACACGCCGATCCGCGTCGGCGCCGACCGCACGCTGATCGGCTTCTTCGCCGTCAACGTCCACTGGATCGACATCGGCGGCTCGACGCCGCGCACCCGTGACATCTTCGAGGAAGGCCTCCAGCTCCGCTCGATCAAGATCTGGTCGAAGGGCGAGCCGATCGAGGAGGTCTACCGCATCATCGAGAACAACAGCCGGCTGCCGGTCGAGCTGATGGGCGACATCGCGGCGCAGCTCGCGGGCTGTCTCCTCGGCCGCGACCAGACTACGGCGCTCGTGGAGAAGTACGGCATCGAGACCTTCAACAGCTCGGTGACGACGATCCTAGACCAGGGCGAGGCGGCGGCGCGCGAGCGCATCCGCGCGCTGCCCGACGGCACCTACGAGGCGTCGACCTTCCTCGACAACGACGGCGACAACGACACGCCGATCCCGGTCAACGTCAAGGTCGTGATCTCCGGGGACGAGATGACCGTCGACTACTCGGGGCTCGCCGAGCAGGCGCCGGGCTGCATCAACTCGGGCTACTTCGGCGGCGGCGTGACGACGGCGCGCGTCGCGTTCAAGTACCTCGTCATGCCCGACGAGCCGGCCAACGAGGGCATCTTCCGCCCGCTGAAGCTCAATCTGCCGCCGGGCAAGATTCTGAGCGCTGCACCCGACGCGCCGATGGGCAACTACTCGATGCCGTTCCCGACGGTGATCGACACCGTCATCAAGGCGCTCGAGCGCGCGCTGCCGGATCGCGTCACCGGCGGGCATTTCGCGACCCATTCGGGCTTCCGCCTCTACGGCAAGCGGCCCGACGGCTCGAACTTCAACGGCCACGACAGCGGCCACGGCGGCTGGGGCGCGTGCAAGACCCACGACGGCGCCGGGCCGTTCCGCACTATGGCCCACGGCGACACGCGGCTGATCCCGATCGAGCTGCAGGAATCGCTGATGCCGTTCCGCATCCACGAGTTCACGCTGCGCCAGGACTCGGCGGGGCCGGGCAAGTTCCGCGGCGGCCTCGGCTTCCGCAAGGTCTACCAGATCACCACGCCGTGCTTCCTGCAGACCAACCTCGATCGCACCAAGTTCCCGCCGTGGGGCGTGCTCGGCGGCAAGCCGGCGAAGTCGGGTCGCGTCGTCGTGCGCAAGAAAGGCGCCGACAAGGACGAGATCGTCTGCAAGGCCAAGGGCTACAAGCTCGGCGCCGGCGATATGGTGTGGCTCGAGACCGGGGGTGGCGGCGGCTACGGCCCGCCCGAGGAGCGCGAGCTCTCCGCGATCCAGCGCGACCTCGACCGTGGCTATATCTCGCGCGAGGCGGCGGAGCAGGACTACGGAGTCACCGTCGGCGCGGACCGTAAAGTGAGTCGGCGCGCCAAGTGAACAGAGGGATAGACGTTATGTCGTTGCGCACTTCGGCGAGGCTGCTCGCTCTTATCATCGGCGTGAGCGGGTTGGCTTCGGCCGCGTCCGCCGACGCGGTCGAGGATTTCTATCGTGGCAAGGTCCTCAACATGATCATCGGCACCGGCGAGAGCGCGGGTGCCGTTGGGGCCTACCCGCGCAACATCTCGCAGGTCATCGCCGATTACATTCCCGGCCATCCGACCATCGTGGTTCGCAACATGCCGGGCGCGGGCGGCATCGTCGCCGCCAACTACATTTATGCGATCGCACCGCAGGACGGGCTGACCTGGGGCTTCATCACCCGAGGATTCATGCTGGCACCGATGCTCAACCGCCCGCAGGCGACCTTCAAACCGGACCGGTTCCAGTGGATCGGTAGCCCGGCGCGCACGGTCTCCGTGGGCTCGGTGTGGAGCAAGTCGACGGACGTTCGGACGCTGGAAGACGCGAAGAAGAAAGAAGTGGTGATCGGCGCGACGACGCTCGCGCAGGACACTGGCGTCTACCCGACGATGCTCAACCGCCTCGTCGGCACCAAGTTCAAGATCGTGAGCGGCTACAAGAGCGTCGGCGACGTCGATCTCGCGATGGAGCGCGGCGAGGTGCAGGGCAAGGTCGGCACCACCTGGGGTTCGCTCAACAGCGGCCGTTCGGCCGACTGGGTGAAGGATGGGACCGTGTCCGTGCTGGTTCAGCTCGGACTGGAGAAGGCGCACGATATCCCGCCGTCGGTCCCGCTGGCGCTCGACTTCGCCAAGTCGAAGGAGGATCGACAGATCATGGAGCTGATCTGCGCCCCGTCCGGGACCGGGTATCCGTCGTTCGTGGGCCCGGACGTTCCGAAGGAGCGGGTCGAGGCCATCCGCGCCGCCTTCGTCAAGACCATGAGCGACCCACGCTTCGTCGAGGCGTTGAAGAAACAGAACCTCGAGCTCGACCCGATTCCCGGGGCGGACATAGAGCGCATCGTGAAGCAGCTCTATGCGTTGCCGGACAGCGTGAAGCAGGCCGCGCGGCAGTTGATGCCGAACGATTGATCGGCGGCGAGACGGAGGCCTCCATCTTGCCCTTCTCGGCATCGGCGAGGAGCGCCGGGTCCTTGACCGGGTCGTTGAACGCGGCGCGCGGCACCTTGGCGCGGTCGGCCGGAATCTCCGGCGGCGCGTTGAACGGACGCCCGAGCACGTCGCGGGCGAACATCAGGTGCAGCGCCTTGCCGCCGCTCTCCGCCGCGACTATAGAAGCGCGGAAGGAGATTCAGCACGCATGACGAACCTCATGATCCGCGCGGGCGCGATCGCCGTCGTCGCTTCGACGATCGCCGGAGCCTCGGCGACCGCCCAGAGCGTCGAGCAATTCTACGCCGGCAAGACCGTGACGATCGGCGTCGGATATCCACCCGGCGGCACCTACGACATCTATGCGCGGGTGATGGCGAACTACATCGGCGACTACATTCCCGGCAAGCCGACGATCATCGTCAAGAACCGGCCCGGCGCGGCGAGCCTCGCCTTCGTCAACGAGCTGTTCCATGTGTCGCCGCAGGACGGGACCGTGTTCGGCACGTTCGCCCGCAGCGTGCCGATGGACCGCCTGCTCGGCCGGCAGGGAGTCAACTTCGTCCCGACCGAGCTCAACTGGATCGGCAGCACCAACAGCGAGGTCAGCCTGTGCTCGGTGTGGCACACGGTCGGCATCAAGTCGGTCGAGGATTTCATGTCGCGCCCGCTGGTGTTCGGGTCGAACGCCGCCGGCTCCGAATCTGACATGTACCCGACGATCCTCAACAATCTCCTCGGCGCCCACTTCAAGATCGTGACGGGCTATCCCGGCGCCAACGATCTCTCGCTGGCGCTCGAGCGCGGCGAGATCCAGGGTCGCTGCGGGTGGACGTGGTCGGCGGCCGTCGCGACGCGCCCCGAGTGGGTGCGCGACAAGAAGTTCGTCGTGCCGGTGCTGTTCGCGACCCACAAGCCGCCCGAGCTCAAGGATTCCGCGCTGGTGACCGAGCTTGCGCGCAACGATCTCGAACGCCAGGCGCTGGAGCTGATCCTGAGCAATCAGACGATGGGTCGGCCCTATGCGGCGCCACCGCACGTGCCGACGGCGCGGGTGACGGCGCTGCGGCGAGCGTTCGATGTGGTGCTCAAGGACCCGCGCTTCCTCGCCGAGGCGGAGAAGCAGCAGCTCGAGGTGTCGCCGGTCAGCGGCGAGCAGCTGCAGGGCATCGTCGCGAAGATGTACCAGTCGCCGCCCAATGTGGTCGAGGTCGCGCGCAAGGCGATCGAACACAAGTAGGCTTGCCAAATAAGAAGAGGGGCTCCCACGGGAGCCCCTCTCGTTTGTGGACGACGGACGCCGGGGATCACATGCCCTTCGTGATCTCGGCGACCTTGGCGACGACGTCCTTGGGGGTCGCGTAGAGGCGGTTGACCAGATCGGAGACCTCCTCGCCGCTCTTGATGCCGCTGAGGTCGAGCTTCAGCTTGTGGGCCTCGGCGACGAACTGCGGGTCCTTAAGCGTGTCGAGGAAGGCCGTGCGCAGCGCCTTGAGGCGATCGGCGGGCAGACCTTCGGGCGCGACGTAGGGCCGCCCCATCGCGAGCGGGCCGACCGCGAACTCGAACGCCTGCCTGTTTTTCGGATCCTTGATGTAGTCGTTGGCGAACGGCACGTCCGGCAGCTCGGGACTCTTTTCGAGCGAGAACTGCGCGATGTTGCGAATCTCCTTTTTCTCGAGCCGCTGCGCGTAGGACGACTTCATCGTCGACCAGAACAGGAAGAAGCCCTCGACCTCGCCGCGCTCGAGCGCCAGGAACGACTCGGTCGAGCCGGGATAGCCGGTGATGCTCTTGAGCTTGGTGCCGACGAACTCGTTGAGCAGACGATAGTAGAAATCCGTCGACGAGCCGCCGCCGGTGCCGGCGACGGTCACCTCGCGGGTCATCAGATCCTCGAACTTCGTCACCTTCGACGTATGCCAGACGAAGACGAGGCCGATCTCGGTGTTGGCGCTGCCGATCCAACTGAACTTGCGGGCGTCGTACATCGCCTGCTGGACGCCGAGCAACGGCTGGAAGGGGACCGGGTTCTGGATCGTCGCGAACATGCTGCCGTCGCGCGGACCTTCCGAGGCGAGGTAGTTCGCGGCCTTGATGCCCCCGGCGCCGGGCATGTTTTTGGGCGTGATCTTCGGGTTCCCCGCGATGTGGGCCGGCATGTAGCGCGCCAGCACCCGGGCGATGGTGTCGTAGCCTCCGCCGGTGGTCGTCGAGATGACGAGATCGACCGACCGCCCCTTGTAGAAGTCCTCGACCGCGTCGGCGCGGGCCGCGCCGGATGCGAGCACCGCCGCCGCAGCGAGGGCGGTGGAGAATGCAACGATGGAACGCCTTGACCGCATGAACGCCTCCCCTGAGCTTTGCGAGAGATATCGTTTGGACGCACGCGTCGATCGATTGGTCTAGCGGGGCCCTCCGAAGAGCCCGTCCGGCAGCGCCTCGATCCGGGCGATCGCCTCGGCACTCGACGCTATCTCGACGTACTTGGCGCCGAGATCGAAGAGGGTCATCGCGTGGGACGCCTCGAAGCGGTCGAAGCAGCAGTCCGCCACCAGGGTCGTCGGATAATTGTTGCTGAAGGCGTCCACCGCGCTGGCCCGCACGCAGCCGGAGGTCGCGCCGCCGGTCACGAACAGGCTGTCGACGCGCAGCGCCACGAGCTGACTGATGAGCGGCGTCCCGAAGAACGCGCTCGGCTTGGTCTTGCGCAGGACGATGTCGCCCGGCTTCGGCGCGATCTCCTCGACGATCTCGTTGCCGTCTCGGAGATTGCGCGCCGGCGCGGTCGCGGGTGGGGACGATGTCTTGAGCGGCGGCGCGCCGAGCTTCTGCAGGTCGGGCCGCGTGTCGCCGGTGGTGTAGAACACCGGCAGGCCCTTGGCGCGGGCGGCGTCGAGCAGCGGCCGCAACGCGTCGACCGCGTCCCACGCCGCCGTCCCGCAGGCGTTGCGGCGCCGCTTGATCGCTTCGGTGACGGGCTCGCGATTCTCGCCGACGAAGGTGTAGTTGACGTCGACCACGAGCACCGCCGGCCGGTTCTGGGCCCCGGCGCAGTTGCCGTAGCCGTAGGTCCGCAGGACCTCGCGATCCTGTGTGCTGAGGTGGCGATCGAACGGACGGTCCATGCCCACCTCGCTACTGGATCGAGCTCTCGGCGGTGATGCCCAGCGCGTTCTTCACGCGCTCGATCACCGGCTTGGGCGTGGTCACGATATCGGTGACGATTTTCTGGATTCCGACGCCATCGATGGGCTCGATCTCGATGTGCATCTTGTCCGCCTCGGCGAGGAGCTGGGGGTCCTTCATCGTCTCGTCGAACGCGCGACGCAGCGCGGCGACGCGCGCCGGAGGCACGCCGGGCGACGTGGCGAACGGCTTTCCGATCGACGCGTTGCTCTTGGTGATGAACTCGAGCACGGCCCGATCCTCGGGCGTCTTGGCCTGATCGACGAGCAGCGGCACGTCGGGGAGATCGTGCTCCTTGTGGAGTCCCACCTGGAGAATGACGTTCAGTTGCTTGTTTTTCACGAACTCGCCGAAGTCTGTCTTGAGATCGCTCCAACCGTCGGAGCCGAGGCCCGCCACCTCGCCGCGCTCGATGGCGAGGCGCACGGCGGCGATGTCGCCGTAGCCGGTGACCACCTTGAACTTCGTGCCGAGCAGGATGTTGTACGCGCGGGGCAGTTGCGCCCCGGTGGATTCCGGCGTCGCGGCGCCGACGAGCGCTTCCGCGCGCTTAGCGTCGTCGAGCGATTTCACCGGCGCGTTGTGCCACAGAGCGAGGACCTGGTTCGTGGCGTTCAGGGTGCCGAGCCAGTTGAAGTCGCGCATGTCCGTCTTCACGGCCTTGAGCTGGCCCATGGCCTGGTACATGGGGAATCCGAGGCTGACGTTGGTGATGATGGATCCGTCCTTGGGCGCGATCTCCGCAACGTAGTTCGCGGCTTTGATGCCGGACGCGCCCGGCATGTTGACCGAGACGACGGCGGGGTTTCCCGGAAGGTGTCGGCCAATGTGGCGGGCGAGCAGACGGCCGTACGTGTCGTAGGACCCGCCGGGCGCGGAGCGGATGATCATCTTCATCTGGAGCCCGCCGTAGAATTTCGCGATGTCCTCGTCGGCGGCGAGGGCCGGTGCGGCGGCGCAGATGAGGATCGCGGCGAGCGCGGCCCGGAACCCCATACCAGTCTCCCTGATTAACTTTTGTATTTGCGGGAATGATAGGCCCTTTCAGGGCGACGGCAACGGATGTTTGGCGGACTGCCTTGGTGCCTTCACGCCCGCCGCTATAATGCGTCCGCAATCCGTCTCCGCCGACAGTTGAAAGGTTCCGCCATGAGCGTCGAGCGCATTCGCGCCCCTGCCATCCGCTCCCGACTCGTGCTCGAGGTGGCCGCCGAGCTCGTGACCGCCGATCAGCCGCTCAAGCAGACACGCGTCCTGCTGAGCGACCACGGCCATGGATGGCCGGTGCGCCTCGATTCGGCGAGCACGCTCGATGCGATCGATGCGGTCGTCTTGGGCGAGTCGACGATGGCGATGGTGAACCCGTCGGCGATGCTGACGCTCGCATACCGCGGGAAGGGCCCTTTTGCGCAGCCGCAGCCCGTCCGGACCGTGTGCGTGCTTCCGTCGCCGGACGTCTTCGTCTGCGCGGCGACCGCGGACAGCGGGCTCGCCTCGTTCGAGGACATCGGCGCGAAGCGGTTTCCACTGAAAGTCTCGATGCGTGCCCAGCGCGAGCACCCGCTGCACATGGTCTTCGACCACATGATGGAGGCGTCCGGCTTCAGCCGCGACCAACTCCTGAGCTGGGGCGGCGAGGTGCGGTACGACGGGGGCCCGCGTATTCCCAAGACCGAGGCGATCGTGCGCGGCGCCAATGCCGTGTGCGACGAGGCGATCCGGTCCTGGCTGGCACCGGCGATCCATAGCGGTATGCGGGTGCTGTCGCTGTCCGAGCCAGCCGCGCAGCGGATGGAGGCGATGGGGTATCGTCGGTCCATACTGCCGAAAAAGACCTACCCGGAGCTGCCGTCCGACGTCATCGCGGTCGACTTCAGCGGCTGGGCGGTGTTCGTGCGCGAGGATGCGCCCGATGCCCTGGTGTCGCAGATCTGCGCCGCGCTCGAGGCGCGCAGGCACCTGATCCCGTGGGACGGCGACGGCCCGCTGCCGCTCGAGCGCATGTGCTGCGACACGCCGGAGGCGCCGATGGGCGTTCCGCTTCACGCAGCAGCCGAGCGGTTCTGGCGCGAGCGCGGCTACATCCGATAGCTGCGGCTCAATGCACGAGCGCGGCGGCGGGGATTTCCGCCGTGCACACGAGGCCCTCGCGTCGCCAATCGAGCGTCACGGTGCCGCCGAGCTGGCTGGTGATCACGATGTTGATCACGCTGAGGCCGAAGTTCCGGCGCTTCGGCGGCGTCACCGGCGGTCCGCCGCTTTCGGCCCAGCGCAGGCTGACGGTTCCATGCGGCTCGCGCGACCATTGAACCGACACCCGCCCCTCAGGGGCGGACAGCGCCCCGTATTTGGCGGCGTTGGTGGCGAGCTCGTGAACGGCGATGGACAGGGGTTGAGCCGCCGACGGCGCGAGCGCCAGGTGAGGACCCTCGATGCTGGCGCGGGCGTCGGCGCCCTCGCGGAACGGCGCGAGCTCCTCCTCGATCAGCCGGGCGAGATCCGCGCCCTCCCAGCGGTTCTCCGACAGCAGGCTGTGGGCGCGGCCGAGCGCGGTGATGCGCCCGAGCAGTGTATCGGCGAACTCGCGGTGCGGGTCCGTCGTGCTGAGACGGACGATCGACTGGATGACCGCGAGCATGTTCTTGGCGCGGTGGTTCACCTCCCGCGACAGCGTCTCGATCCGCTCCTGGCTCGCCTTCCGATTCGTGATGTCGACGAGCATGTTGATGGCGCCGACGAGCTTGCCGTCGTCATCCCGCAGCGGCGTCGGATAAGGGACGAACCAGAACCGGGAGCCATCGGGACGTTCGCCGATCGCTTCCATGCCGCGCACGGCCCGGTTCTCTCGGATCGCCACCGACATCGGGCATTCGCCCTGGGGCATCGGGCGGCCATCCGGCCAGAACAGCTTCCACGACCCGCACCAACGGTCGACGCCGGTCACGGGCTCGCGCCCCCACAGGTCCACCGCCGCGCGGTTGAAGGCGGTGATCCTGCCCTCCGCATCGGTGGTGTAGACGGCGGCGGGCAACGCGTCGAGGAGGTCGCGATAGTGCTCGGCGCGGCCGTGGGCCGCCTTATGCTCGTCGTATAGCGTTGTCGTTTCGTGAAAGCAGTTGATCGCCCCCACGAGACGGCCGGTGTCGTCGATCACCGGCTGGATGTGCACCATCGCGACGAACGACGAGCCGTCGGGGCGGCCGATCACCGCCTGAGCGCCGTCGATGGCCTCCCGCGAGCGCAGCGCGCGCGCCATCGGCGCCTGGACGAGCGGAATTTCGCGACCGTCGAGATCGTAGACCCGGTGCGACCCGCAGTAGCAGTCCACGCCGACGCGCGGCTCGCGACCCCAAAGCGCTGCCGCGCGACGGTTGTACCAGCGGATCGCGCCGGCCGAGTCGCACGCATAGACGGCCATCGGCAGCGCATCGATGTACTGCGGGCGTTCGTCGATGATGGTGGGCGAGACTGAAAGCGGAACGACGGTGCTCACGTAACGCAGTCTCCTCGGGGAGGATGAAGCAAGAACGTCGCGGAGGAAAAATCGCGATCTCCCGCGACGCCATGGAACGGATGACCGCAAATGCCGATTATTTTCCGCAGCATATCGATGGCAAGAATCAACTCCTGAGGCGGAGCGGCGTATGTCAGTGGGTGAACGTGGCCGTAACCGACCGATAGGACCCGCGTGTGGCGTGCGTGCGCATCACCCTGATCGGGTTGCGCTTTCCCAAGCCGATACCGGTTCCGGGCCGGCCTCACATGAGGCGCGGGGCCGCCATGGCCGACACCAGTCGAGGCGAATCCTCGTCATTGAGGACGAGGCCTGGATCGCAATGGAGCTCCAGGAAACCCTGGCGCGGGGAGGGTTCGATGTCGTGGGACTCGCAGGCGACGGGGACAGCGCAGTCCGCCTCGCCGGCGAGCTCGCACCTTCCTTGGTGCTGATGGACATCCGTCTCGCGGCCGGCGGCGACGGCATCGAGTCGGCGATACGGATTCTCGACCTGTACGGGATTCGCTCGCTGTTCGTGTCGGGCCATCTCGACGCGGCGACGAGACGCCGTGCCGAATCCGCGCGCCCGCTTGCGATCCTCGACAAGCCCGTTCCGCCAGCGGATCTGCTGCAGGTCGTCACAGCGGCGTTGGGGCTGTGACGTATTGCGAATCCTAATTGGAGCATCTCCGACCAAAATGCTCACAGTCAGGCGGGCCGATCGGCTTTGCCACGGGTCGGACACCGTGTTACCCCCAATTGGTCCCAACGATACCCCGGTACCCGATGTCCGCCACAGATAGTGAGGCGCCGAGCATGCCGCGGCGCGAACGCGTCGCCGCGGTAACCGGCAACGATCTGCGCAAGCGCATCCTCCTGGTCGAGGATGAGATCTGGATCGCGCTCGATCTCGAGCGGATTCTGGTCGCCGCCGGCTACGACGTGGTGCGTCTCGCGAAAGAGGAGGTGGAAGCGTTACGGCTGGCCGACGCGACCCGTCCGTCGCTCGTGCTCATGGACGTTCGTCTCCGCGACGGTAGCGACGGCATCGACGCCGCAACCAAGATCTACGAGAAGTTCGGGATACGCTCGATCTTTCTGTCGGCTCATCTCGATGAGAGTACGCGGCATCGCGCGGCAGCAGCGCGCCCGTTCGCGATGCTCGAGAAGCCGTTCGATCTGCCCGCCTTGCTGAAGGAGATCAGCGCGGCGTTGCCCGGAGGCTGACCTCCGGGATGTTCCATCACTCGGCGCGCTACATCGATGCGTACCGGCAGACGATCTACATCATCGAGGAGCAGGGGCACCGAACCAGGTTCGTCCCGGATCGCCGCAGCGCCGCGCTCGACCGATTGCTCGCGCGCCAACACGTGTTTGGGGCGGCATACCTCAGCGCGTTCAATCCTGAAAGCCGCCCGACCCCGCCGGCTCGGAACCGCCGCGCGCAGATCCGTCTGATCTCGATGACGGCGCGGCTGGGATGCTCCGTCCTGCACGGGATCGGCATCGCGAAGGACCGCCGTTGGCGTGAGAGGGGCATTCTGGTGTACCCGCTCGCCCGCCGCCGCGCGGCATGGATCGGGCGCATCTTCCGCCAGAACGCGTTCGTGCAGTGCAGATCGGGCCGACCGCCGGTGATCGTTCCGCTGCGCTGACCTCGATCAGGCGCCAAGCGTGGGCCGGATGGGGCCCGGTTACCAGGTGCGGACGCGGCCGATGTCGACGTGCACGAAATCGGATCTCGGATAGTAGCCGACACCGCCGCGCTGCAGCGACAGCGCTGCCTGGCGTACTGCCGGCAGAGCGCATCCGGGCACCCGGAGGTCGATCGCCATGCCGCGCATATGAAGGCTGTTCGAGGCGACGCCCGAGCTCGCCTCGTGGAGCTTTGCGTTCGTCGCCGGGGAGCGATAGCCGGAGATCACGTGCAGCGGCTGCGAGGTTTCGAGCTTTGCGCGCAGCGCGACCAGAAGGTCGAGGAGTGCCGGCTCCATCGTATGGATCTCGCCGGTACGGAAGTCGCGAAGAACGCGGTTCACCGCGGTCAGCGCTTCGGGCACGTAGCGACCGTCGACGAAATAGTCCACGGCGAGTTTCTCGCCGGTGTGGAGATTGTCGAAGGCGAGGGACCGCACCGCGCCCGTCGCCACCAGCGCGTGGGCGGGCCGCATGATACCGGCAACCACCGCGCCTGCTCCGGCGCGGAGAAGCAGGCGGCGGCTGGGATGGGGAATTTTCGACATCGGCTTCGTGCCCCTTCGTGCAGCGGTCGGCCGCCCGCCATCATATGGGGATGCGGCGGAGAATTACCACTCACCCCCACGTGAGGGGCGGATCAGCCGACGTTGTGGCGGCAGCCGATCGACGTCCCCATCGAGGTCTGTCGGATCGAATCGCGGCCCAGCGCCTCGATCAGCGGTGGATCGCGCTGGTACGCGTCGTCGCGGAAGCCGACGCTTCCGTCCGCGTTCGCCACCGCGGTCCAGTATACGAGGTATACGGGGACCGCCGCTCGCGCGGCCAGGTGAATGGTGGCTCCCCGGGCGATGGCTGCCTCCAGGGAGGAGATGTCGCCGTCGCCGCTGTCGCCGAGCAGGAACGAGGCTAGCGGCAGAATGCCTTCGACCCGGATGCACCCGTGACTCAAGTTGCGGTCGGGGAGGGCAAACAGAGTCTTCGCCGGCGTGTCATGGAGATAGACGTTGAACCGGTTGGCCATCTCCACCTTGATGGTGCCGAGAGCGTTGCGCGGCCCGGGCAACTGCCGGAAGCCATAGCCGGAAGCCGGGGCGTGGCGCCAGTCGATCGTCTGGCCGTAAGGGTCTCCGGGTGGACCGTTGAGGACCACCATGTCCTCCGCGCGGAGATACCCGGGGTCGCGCCGCAGCCGCGGCACGATCTCGTTGCGCGCGATCGACGGCGGGACGTTCCACGGAGGATTGACGGTGAGCCCGCTGGCCACCGTCCGCAGCATCGGGCTGTGATGGCGGCGGTCTCCAACGATGACGCGCGATTCGACGATCACGGATCCATCGCGGATCGCCGCCAGCTCCGCCCCGGCAACGTTCACCATCACGCGGCGGCGCTCCAGTTCCGGCGGCAACCATCGCCAGCGTTCGAGGTTCGCGCGAATCTGCTCGACGCGTCTTGCCGCCGGCACGTTCAGCGCCGCGATGGTGCGGGCGCCGACGCGCCCGTCGGGCACGAGACCGTTGTTTGTCTGGTACCGTCGGATCGCCGTGTCGAGCGCCGTCGGGTCAACGTCGATCGCAACGTCCTTATCCTCAATGGCGAGGCGACGGGCGAGCGTCGGCAGCCGGGGATCGCCGCCGAAGGCGTCGAATGTCGGCCCCGGCGGAACGCGTGGCCATCCACCGGCCGCGTCGACGGCACGGTAGGTCGCCAGAGCGGCCTTCAGGCGGCGGTACTCGACGTGCGGCGGCGGCAGCGCGGCGAGAACCTCCGCCAGATTGCCGCGATCGAGCGCTCGTGCGAGCGCTGCGGCCGCATCGTAGGACGGTCGCGGCAGCTCGACGTCGTCGTAGACCTCCCCGGGCCGGATACGACCGAGATGGACGTCGCGCATGTAGCGCAGCACCCCGGCGGTCAGCACGGCGTCGCGTTCGGCCGCCGCCGCCGCATTCGCGGGCCAGGGGGCGGATTGCGTGGGCGCGCCGTAGGCGGTGGGACTGAGCCCCTCGGCACCGGCGGCCGACAACGCCACCACGGCCGTTTCGCGAGCACGCGCGTCCGTCCACGCCGGACGGAACCCGCGCCCGGAGTAGAAGCGCTCGAGTGCCTGCCTGTCGTCATCGAGGAGGGGGGCGGTCGCCGCGCCGCTCTCGACGATCGTGCGGAGACGCGGCGACGCCGCTTCCTGGGCCCCGACGGGGGACCCTGTGGTTGCGATGGCAACGGTGGCGACCGCGGCAAGCAGGCAGCGAAGCCTGCGCGGTGACTGGCGATCCGGCATCCGAACTCCGTAACTGACCACGATTTGCTATCTGGTCTCGGCTCACATCTCCAGCGGTGCCGGAACGGCCGTATCCTTGGCGGGTTCCGGGATCTCGGTCATCGTCGCCTCGGTGAGCAGCAGGACGCTGGCCACGGAAACGGCGTTCTCGAGCGCCACTCGGACGACCTTCGCCGGATCGACGATACCGGCCTCGACCAAGTCGACGTAGTCCTTTCGTGCGGCGTCGAACCCGAAGTTTCCGGTTCCCGAGAGCATCCGCGCGACGACCACTCCGCCGTCGACGGCCGAGTTCTCCGCGATCTGGCGGGCCGGTGCCTCGAGGGCGCGCTTCAGGATCTGCACGCCGGTGCGCTCGTCGCCGCTGCACGCCGCTTCCTCGCGCGCGACGGCATCGATGCAGCGCAGCAGCGCGAGCCCGCCACCCGGCACGATGCCCTCCGCAACCGCCGCCTTCGTCGCGCTGATCGCGTCGTCGAGGCCGTCCTTCTTCGACTTCATCTCCGCTTCCGACGGCGCGCCGACCCGGATCACGGCCACGCCGCCCGACAGCTTGGCCAGACGCTCCTGCAGCTTCTCGCGGTCGTAGTCGCTGGTGGTCTTCTCGATCTCGCGGCGGATCTGCTGGACGCGCGCATCGATGGCGGGACGTTCGCCGCCGCCGCCGATGATCGTGGTGTTGTCCTTGTCCACCACGACGCGGGCGGCATGGCCGAGCTGGGCGAGGGTCGCGTTCTCGAGCGTCAGCCCAAGCTCCTCGGACACCACCTGGCCGCCGGTCAGCGCCGCGATATCCTGCAGCATCGCCTTGCGTCGGTCGCCGAAGCCGGGCGCCTTGACCGCGCAACTTTTCAGGATTCCGCGGATCTGGTTGACGATCAGCGTCGCCAGCGCCTCGCCCTCGATGTCTTCGGCGACGATGAGCAGCGGACGCGCCGATTTCGCGACCTGTTCGAGCAGCGGGATCATGTCGCGAAGAGCGCCGATCTTGCGTTCGGAGAGCAGGATCAGCGGATCCTGCAGGACGGCTTCCATGTGCTCGGAGTCGGTAATGAAATACGGAGACAGGAAGCCACGGTCGAACTGCATGCCTTCGACCACATCGAGAACGGTCGCCGTCGTCTTCGACTCCTCGACCGTGATCACGCCTTCCCCGCCGACCTTTTCCATCGCTTCGCCGACGAGCTCGCCGACCGATTCGTCGTTGTGCGCGGAGATCGTCGCCACCTGCGCCTTCTCCTTGCGCGTGCGCACCGGGCGCGACATCGCCTGCAGCGCCTCGATCGCGCTCTTCGCCGCGCGGTCCAGCCCCCGCTTGAGGTCGATTGCGCTGGCGCCGGCGACCACGTTGCGCACGCCGTCGGCGAGGATCGCGTGGGCCAGAATGGTCGAGGTGCTCGTTCCGTCGCCCACCGCGTCTCCTGTCTTCTCCGCGGCCTGCTTGAGAACCTGAACCCCAAGGTTCTCCTCGGGGTCCTTCAGATCGAATTCCTTCGCGATCGTGACGCCGTCGTTGCAGACGATCGGCGCGCCCCACTTTCGCTCGATCAGGACCGACTTGGATTTTGGCCCGAGAGTGACGCGCACGGCATCGGCGAGCTGCGTCGCGCCGCTCAGGATCTTCTCGCGCGCAGCGGAGCGAAACGTCACCTTTTTGTGAGCCATCGTCGTCTCCTCGATTTCCAATGAAGGAAAAAATATCCGGCGACCCGAGGGAACGATTTGACGCGAATCAAACTTTGCATTTGGAACCGGCCGCGCGTGGCTGCGCTCCACTTTGCGCTACGTCAAGGACACGGGCGTGGTCGAGGGTTGAAATAAGCGAAAAAGCAGGCAGGTCAATTCGGAGGTAGGGAGGACGACATGAAAGGGATCGTGAGATTCCGGAGCCGCCAGGGGCAACATGTCGCGATCGAGACGGAAGACGGCGACTATGCCGTCGCGCGCGTGCCCGGAGCGGAGCTCGACATCAACGACCAGGTCTTCGGCGATCTGATCAACCCCGGCAGCGGCAGGTTGAGCCGTGCTCCCGACGGGTCGGTGTGCATCTACCTGCAGGCTTGCCGGCTGCGCGAAGCGGCGGCGCGAGAGCAGATCGAATCGCTCGCCGTCTACGTGGATAGCTGCAACTAGCGAGCGGCTACGGCAGAACCGCCCAGATCAGCACGCCGACGGCGGCGAGACACGCCACCGCGAGCACGGTCCCGGACACCAGCGACCTCGGGTCGCCACCGTAGCCGGATTCAGCGGCCGGATTGGACCGGCGGCGTGCACTGGCATCCTCCGGCAGGGGCGTTCCTGCGGCTTCGGCATCGGTCCCGAGCGGTGCCGCTGCCGGGTCCATCGCCGGGACCTTGTCGCCGGTGCGACCCGCATCGATCTTCGCGCGGAGTCGCGCGCCGCTGGATGTCCCGCGTTCTCTCATCTGCCGCATCCGTCCGCGATGCCGAGGGGATGCTCCGAAACCGGCGGCCGCGCCGCCAGTTCCCTGAAAAGCCTCATCTCTGGTGGGAACGCCAGCGCGACTGCGCCGTTGCAGGGGCGGAGGCGCTTCATGGCCGACCTGACCGCCCGGACGAAGACGGCGCTCGACGAGACCCGGACCATCATCCTGGGGGCCGAAGTCCTCTTCGGATTCCAGTTCAACGGAGTGTTTCGGGATGCCTACGAGCGCCTTCCACCGTCGTCACGGTACCTCGATACGCTCGCGCTGATTCTGATGGCGACGACCGTCGCAATCCTCATCGCCCCGCCGATCTACCACCGCGTCATCGCCGCCGGCCAGGATACCGGCTGGATGCACGATCGAATTTGCACGATGACCCGCGCGGCATTGTTGCCGTTCGCGATCAGCCTCGGGCTCGATCTGCACATCACCTTCGGGTGGGTCGCGGGCGTTCCGGTCGGCCTGACCGCGGGGATCGCGTTCGCCGCGCTGGCTCTCTTTTGGTGGTACGGCTTTGAGCTGTTGCGTCGACGGACGCACGGAAGGAAGGAGCGCGCCATGGTCGAAGAAGAGCGCAACGAGACGGCCAGGACTCCGCTGCATGCGAAGATCGAGCAGATGCTGACCGAGGCCCGCGTCGTTCTGCCTGGCGCGCAGGCGTTGCTCGGCTTTCAGCTCGCCGTCGTCGTCACGGAATCCTTTGGAAAGCTGCCGTCGCTGTCCAAGGCCGTGCACGCCGGGAGTCTCGCGTGTCTCGCCGTGACGATTGTCCTCCTGATGGCTCCCGCCGCGTATCACCGCATCGTCTATGCCGGCGAGGACAATCCGGACGTGCACCGGACCGGCAGCATCATGATCACCGCCGCCACGGTGCCGTTGGCGCTCGGCATCGCGGGCGACATCTTCGTCGTCATCGCCAAGGTGTTCGAGTCTTCCGCCGTCGGCTTCGCCGCGGCAGCCGCCGCGCTCGCGGGCTTTGTCGGCTTATGGCACGTCTATCCGGCCGTCCGGCGCGCGGAGGGATAACGGCGATGGGTCGGACACGGGTGCTAATCGCAACGCGCGGACGATCCGTCGGCCGTCGCCTGTTGCATACCTGTATGTCGGTCGCCGTGTCCGTGGCGGCAGTCCTCGCCGGGGCGGCTGCCGTGGAGGCTGCCAGTCCGGTGGTTCGGGTGGAGAACCGTTCGGCAACCCCGATCCGCGACCTGTTCGTGAAGAAAGCCGGCGAGCGCGAGTGGGGCAGCAATCTCATCGAAGGCGACAGCATCGCCGCCGGTGCCTCCCGCCGGGTCGAAGTGACCGAGGATGGCGGGTGCCGGTACGACGTGCTCGTCGTCTTCGAGGATGGGCGCTCGGAGGGCAACGATGGCGTCGATCTCTGCCAGCGCGAGGCATACATCGTCGAGCCGCCTGCCGAGGGGCAGGGCAGCGAGCCGAACCGCTGAGGTTTTCGTCGGACGCCGCTGCCGGCGTTTGGGCGCGGAACGAAACGCGCCCGGCGCAATTGCTTGGAGGAGATAGGTCGCACGCCGACCGTCATCCATGATCCAAGGAGTCGCCGATGTTCATGCACAACAAACGTCTCATGCACACCGTCCGTGTCTCGGAGCCGAACCCGCGGCTGGCCACGTTGATGCTCGAGCAGTTCGGAGGGCCGCAGGGAGAGCTGGCGGCAGCGATGCGCTACTTCACGCAAGCGCTCGCGGACGACGACCCGAACCGCAAGGACATGCTTTTCGACATCGCGACCGAGGAGCTCAGTCACCTCGAGGTCATCGGCAACATCGTATGCATGCTGAACAAGGGCGTGAAGGCGGATCTCGCCGAGGGCGCCGAGCAAGGGCAGCTCATGGCCGAGGTGTTCCACGGCGGTGAGAGTCACACGACGTCCATTCTTTATGGCGGTGCTGCCGCGCTGATCAACTCGGCGGGAGTGCCGTGGACAGCCGCGTACATCGATTCGATCGGCGATCCGACCTGCGATCTGCGCTCGAACATCGCCGCGGAGGCGCGCGCGAAGATCGTTTACGAGCGGCTGATCAACGCGACAGATGATGCCGACCTCAAGAAATCCCTGGGCTTCCTGATGACGCGCGAGATTGCGCATCAGAAGTCGTTCGAGAAGGCGCTGTACGCAATCCAGCCGAACTTCCCGCCGGGCAAGCTGCCCGGCCAGAAGCAGTTCGAAAACACCTACTACGATATGTCACAAGGCGACGGTGCGGAGCGGGGGCCGTGGAACGAAGGCGACCAGTGGGATTTCGTCACTGATCGCAACAAGCAGGTGGCCGTGGACGGCGGCGATGGGTCGGCCAGTGTCGAGCATCTGCCCGACCGGACCGGAAAGCTGCTCGATCGGATGTGCGCGCGTACCGAATCCCGCACGGACGTGAATCCGCAAACGGGAGCCGAACTCGGCTCCGGTCGTTCCCCGCCATCGACGATGCGACACTGAGCGCGTCTGCAGACTTGACGGAAGCCCTCCTGGACGGTCCAGGAGGGCTTTTCTCGCAGGCCGCTATCGCTTCGTGGTCTTGCCGGTCCCCGGTGCGGCATCTTCCGGTGCCGCTCCGCCAGCATGGATGCGGGCGTGACGTTGGCGTCGCCGATTGCAGCTTGTTCTGCCATCCGGTCACCACGTCGCCGCGCATCACCGCATCGAAGCCGTGTCTGGCGACCATCGCGGGATCGGCCTTCCTGTCCTGTCCGATTTTGGTGTCCATCATGTCGGCTCGCTCGAAGAATTCGGTCTCGGTCGCCCTTGGCATGAGGCACGTGACGGTTACGCCCGTGTCCTTCAACTCGGCGCGGAGCGCGAACGAGAACGAGTCGAGAAACGCCTTCGCGTTGTAGACCGCCTGATACGTCCCCGGGATGAATCCGGCGCCCGGAACCAGTTCGACCTCGTCGTCGCGGCGGACGAACCGTCGATCCACAACGCCGCGGCCGGTGGAGGCGCCGGTGACGACGGCGAGAGGCCGCGTGAAGGTTTCCCGCGTGAAGGTTTCCATGGCGTTTCTCCTGTCGCGGCCTCGGAGCCGCGCCGGAGCCAATGTCCGGTGCGTCGCATTCGTTCCGCGGCATTGACGGACTGGCCTTGCACACCCGATCATCGCGGGATGCACCTCGCCGCGGACCTTCAGATGCTGCTTCTGTTGCTGACGGCGAACGGCGGGCCTGTTCTCGCGAAGAAAGCCTTCGGACCGCGATTCGCATTCCCGCTCGACGGGGGCAACCTGTTCTTCGACGGACGGCCGATTCTCGGCGCCTCGAAGACGGCGCGGGGCCTTGCCGTCGCGGTCCTGCTGCCCTCGCTCCTCGCGCCGGCGATCGGTCTCGACTGGCACGTCGGGGCTATCGCTGGAGCGGCGGCGATGGCCGGAGACTTGATCTCGAGCTTCATCAAGCGACGACTCGGCAGGCCGTCGAGCAGCCGCGCGCTCGGCCTCGATCAGATCCCCGAATCCCTGCTGCCGACCCTGGCGTGTGCGCCGCTGCTGGGTCTCGCGGCCGCCGATATGGCCGTCGTCACAGCGGTGTTCTTTGTCGGTGAGCTGGTGCTGTCCCGAATCCTGTACCGCATTCACCTGCGCGATCAGCCGTACTGAGCGCGCCGTTCACGCACGGCGCAGCCGGTGCAACGCGATCTCCGGCGGGCAGTTGAAGCGGACGGGAACGATGGATGAGCCGACACCGACCGACGTGTAGCCGATCATCCCGTGATAGGCCCACAGGCCCGATCCGTAACGCCGGGGCATCGCCGAATCGAGCGTGATCGGGATCGAGCCGGGGAGGCAGATCTGTCCGCCGTGCGTGTGGCCGCACAGCAGCAGCCGGAAATCGGCGTGCGCCGCCTGGCGGTAGATCTCCGGGGTGTGCGAGAGCAGCACGGAGAACTCGCCGTGCGGCACGAGCGTCGCGACCTTCTCGATGTTGTCGACCCGGTAGTAATGGGCATCGTCGATGCCTCCGAGCCAGATGCGCTCGCCGCCGCGCGCGATGCTGTCGGCCTCGTTCAGCAGCACGCGGACCCCGAGTTCCTCGAGACCCGGCACCATGCGGATCGTGTCGTGATTGCCGAGCACGGCGTACACCGGTGCGGTGAGCCTCTCCCGGATCGGCGCAAGACCGGCGAGAGTGGCCGCGAACGAGCCATACGTCTTTCCGCGGAAGTCGCCCGTCATGACGCAGATGTCGTAGGTGAGATCTTCGAGCAGCTTCACGAGCCGGTGCATCGCGCCACGGTTCATGTCGACGTGCATGTCGCTGATGTGAAGAATCGTGAAGCCGTCGAATGCGGCCGGCAAGGCGGGAAGCGGAACGTCGATCCGACGGATCTGGATGCGCTGTGTGTTGCGGTGGCCTCGTCCATACGCCCCGATCAGCGTCAGGCCGGCGCGCAATACCGAATGCGCGGAGTACCAGTTCTCGAAGTTGAAGAAGTTGAGGCCTTGACCGAACACTTGGGCTTCGTGCGCCCCTTCGATGCCGAGCCGCTGCCGCGCATGAACACGGCCGAGACGCTGTGCCAGCTTCTCGCGGATCTGATCGTCGGTCGACATCGTCGCCACGTCGGTTATGACGTCTCCCATTGTATCGGACTCTACGGCGATTTCGCGACCGCTCGCTGGCGGAATTGCGGTCGTCAGTCGAGCGTCTGCCGGTACCGCCGCAAAGCCAACGCCGACACGGCGGCCACGAACACGGCGATCGGCCACACGTCGGGCCAGATCTCCGTCCATCCCGTGCCTTTCAACGTGAGGCCGCGGACGATTCTCAGGAAATGGGTGAGGGGGAGCAGATCGCCGACGACCTGGGCCCAATCCGGCATGCCCCGAAACGGGAACAGGAAGCCCGACAGCAGCATCGACGGAAGGAAGTAGAACACGCTCATCTGCATGGCCTGAAGCTGGGTCCGGGCGAGGGTCGAAAAGGTGAAGCCGACAGCCAGGTTCGCGATGATGAACAGCAGCACGCAGCCGAGCAGCAGAAGGAAGCTGCCGATCACCGGCACCGCGAACAGCGCAACTCCGGCCGCCAGGATGACGCCGACCTGGATCAATCCGACGAACATGTAGGGAACGACCTTGCCGATCATCACCTCCAGCGGGCGGACGGGGGTGGCGAGGAGGTTTTCCATCGTGCCGCGCTCGAACTCGCGGGTGACTGCGATGGCGGTCATCATCGCCAGCGTCATGGTGAGGATCGTGCCCATCAGCCCGGGCACGATGTTGTACTCGGTGATCCCCTCGGGATTGTAGCGCTTGTGGACGCGCAGCTCGAATGGCAGCGCGCCGGAGCGCAGCGGCGCGAGTGCTCCGGTGAGATCGTGGGACAGCGCGCTGCGGTTGATCTCGCTCAAGGAGGCGATCGCGTTCCCGGTCGCGACAGGGTCGCTGGCGTCGGCCTCGACGAGGATCGCCGGCCGTTCGCCCCGCAGCAGCCGTCGGGTGAAATCGACCGGAATGTCGACGACGAACTGGACGTCGCCACGGGCAAGCAGCTCGCCCGCCGCGTCGGCATCGGCGGGCCAGGCGACAATCCGGAAGTACGTGGTGTTCTCGAGCGCGGCGACGATGGAGCGGGCGTACGTCCCGCTGTCGCCCAGGATCACGGCGGTGGGCAGGGCTCTGGGATCGGCGTTGATCGCGTAGCCGAACAGGATGAGTTGCAGAACCGGAATCCCGACGATCATCGCGAACGTCAGGCGATCCCGGAACATCTGGATGAACTCCTTCACCAGAACCGCCCGCAGCCGGGAGAGCGAGACGCGCGGCATCAGCCGCGTCCTTCCGGGGCCGATGCCCGTCCGCCGTTCTCGGCCCCTCGCGTCGCCATCGTGTAGATGAAGACGTCCTCCAGCGTCGGCTCGACGCGCTGCCAGTGGTAACGGCTGTCGTCGCGGTACGGCGCGGTCGCCCGATCCAGTGTTGCGACGTCGGCGCCGGTGACGTGGAGCGTGCCGCCGAACGCGGCGACCATCCCGACGTCGCCGAGGCGCTGGAGTTCCGCCTGCAGGCGCGGGATGTCGGGGCCTGTCACCGCCCATGCCGCAAGGCCCGATCCGGCGATGACCTGCTCGACCGAGCCCTCGAGCAGCAGGCGGCCCGCGGCGAGATAGGCGATGCGGTGGCAGCGCTCGGCCTCGTCCATGTAATGCGTGCTCACCAGCACGGTCGCGCCGCGCGCCGCGAGCGCGTGGATCATCTCCCAGAATTCCCGGCGGGCGTTGGGGTCTACGCCGGCCGTGGGCTCGTCCAGCAGCAGAAGCTCTGGGCGATGCAGGACGCAGGCGGCAAGCGCGAGGCGCTGCTCCAGCCGCCCGACAACTCGCCCGCGAGTTGATCGATGCGCGGCCGGAGGCCGAACTCGGACACGATCTCGCGGGTGCGCGCTTCGAGATCGCGCACGTCGTACATCCGGCCGACGAACTGCAGGTTTTCCTCGACCGTTAGGTCCTCGTACAACCCAAATCGTTGCGTCATGTAGCCGACGCGGCGCTTGATCTCGCGCGACTGGCGACGGATGTCGAAGCCGAGGCATTCGCCTTCGCCGCTGTCCGGCGTGAGCAGGCCGCACAGCATCCGGATCGTCGTCGTTTTGCCGCTTCCGTTCGGCCCGAGGAATCCGAAGATCGTGCCGCGCGCCACCTCGATGGCGAAATCCCGGACGGCGACCTTGTTGCCGAAACGCTTCATGAGCCCGGAGACGCGGATCGCCGGTGCCGCCCCGTTCACGGTCCGACCTCCTCGACATCGACCGGCTGTCCGACGCGCAGGATCTCCGCGTTCGCCGTCGGGCGTGCCTCGACCATGAACACCAGCCGTGCGCGTTCGTCGCGGCTGTAGATGACCGGCGGCGTGAACTCGGCCTGGGGAGAGATGAAGGACACTGCCGCGTCGACCGGTCGGGCGCAGCCGTCGCAGGTGATCCGCACCCGCTCGCCGATGGCGAGGCCGGCGACGGCCGTCTCGGGGACGAAGAATCGGATCTTGATGTTTTCGGCGGGCAGGAGCTGAACGACCGGGGCCCCTGCGCCGACCATCTCGCCCGGCCGATACAGGGTGTCGACGACGGTCGCCGCCGCCGGCGCGGCTCCCGACTTCTGAGCAAGCCGCCACTCCGCCTGGGCGAGGGTACCCTTGGCCGCGGTCACGGCGGCTTCCGCCGCCTTGATCTGCTCATCCCGGCCCGGCAGGCGAGCGACCCTGAGCTGGGCGGTCAGCTCGTTGATACGCGCCCGGTCCTGGTCGCGCTGCTTGCGCGCGATCTCCAACTGCTGCGCCGACGAGGCGCCGGTCTTACGCAGCGTTGTCTGGCGCTGAAACTCGGATTCCGACTGCTGCAGGGCCGCCTCGGCCTGCGAGCGCTGCGCCTCGATCGCATCGATCTCGGCCGGGCGGCGCCCCGTCAGAAGGTCCGCGTATTGGGCCTCGGCCTGCCGGAGACGGCCCGCGGCCTCGTCGCGGGCGGCGCGCTCGGCGCCGTCGTCCATCGTGAACAGCCGGGCGCCCGCGGCGACGCGATCGCCGCGCCGGACGTCGACGGTGACGAGCGTTCCCCCGACAGCGCTGCCCACAAGCACGTACTCGGCCTCGACGTAGCCGCTGTACGGCGGCGTCGACGTGCTCCGGTCCGTCCAGTAGGCGATCGCTCCCGCGAACACCGCCACCAGCACGATCGCAATGACGAGGGCGCGCCGACTGACGGTCATGGTGCGCGGCGTCCTTCCAGGCCGTGGAGCAGGATGTCGAGATGCGTGCGGCAGAGCTTTTCGAGGTCGGGGGCGGACTTGTCGAAGCGACCGAAGACGTTCCGCCACAGGAGCGCCATGAAGACGGGCGCCACGGCGCAGAAAAACGCATGATCGACGTTGACGTCGCGGAACTCGCCGCTCGCGACGCCGCGCTCGATCGCGTCCTTGATCAGGGCGCGGGCGCGGCTCGGCACCTCCTTGAAATAGAAGCGGGCGAGGTCGGGGAAATTGTGCGCCTCGGCGATCACCAGTTTGGGGATCGCGGCGACGTTCTCGTTATCCATCGTCCGCGGCACCGTGGTGACGAAGCGCTCGAGCGCTTCGGCGGCGGAGGCGGGCGGCGTCGCTGCGCCGGCGCGCTTTTCCAGCGCCGGTACCATCAGCTCGCGCACCGCCGCCTTGAACAGGTCCTCCTTGCTCTTGAAGTAGAGGTACAGCGTGCCCCGGGTGATGCCGGCGCGGGCCGCGATCTCGTCGAGCTTGGCGGCGGCGAAGCCACGCTCGGCGAAGGTCGCCACGGCCGCCGCGACGATTTCGGCGGGACGGGCGTCCTTGCGACGACGCCAGCGGGGTTGCGGATGGGGACGCCGGGCCACGGGACCGCTCCTGAAGTTACTGACGCGTCAGTTATTAGTGATCGCTGCGCCCTGGGAGTCAAGGGACAGCCGCCCGGCGGCCGGTCAACCGAGCCGATGCGCGACCGGCCGCTATGAATGGCATGCTCCGGACGGCGGTTCGTTGAGGCAGGTCAATCGGAGAGGGACTGCGCCGCCCTAGAGTGATGTTCAACGGAGGCGCCAATGGCGTTCATCGATCCCGTGTGCAAGATGCCGGTCGAGCCGCCGTCGGCGAAGATGGCGATGGTCGACGGCGCGCCGGTCTACTTCTGCTCGGATTCGTGCCTGAGCCGGTTCCTCGCCGACCCGGCGGCGTATCCGATCCGTCGGACCGCCGGCCGCGCGCCCGATTCGGCTGCCGTCGTCGCGGCGGTCGCGACCGCGATCGGCGCGTCGCTCTCGCTGCTCGCTCTCTACTTCGGGCTGCTCAGCGCGCTCTCCGGCTGGGAGTTCACGCGCGACGAGTTCGGCCGCTACTGGCCGTACATCGTCGCGCTGGCCACAGGCTTCGGGCTGCAGGTCGCGGTCTACGTGCTGCTGCGCCGACTCGTGCATGCTCGGCACGCGGGCAAGGTCGTCGCGGCGAGCGGCGGCGCGTCCGGCGCGGCGATGATCTCGTGCTGCAGCCACTATCTGGTGAATCTGCTGCCGGCGCTGGGCGCCACCGGACTGGTGATGCTCGTCAGCGAGTATCAGGTCGAGCTGTTCTGGGTCGGCATCGCCGCGAACCTCGCCGGGCTCGCCTATGTCGGCAGTCGGCTGGCGGGCTTCTTGAGGAAGGAGTGAGCAATGACGGCTTTGCTGAAGGGAGTCGCGCGCGCCGTGCTGGCGACGGCATTCCTCGTCGCGGCGCTCGTTGCCGTAACGCCAGCGGCGGCCGCGGGCCTCGAGGCCAAGACCAACCGCGACGGCATGGTGACGGTGAAAGTGACGCCGCAGGCAGTTGCGGCCGGCGGCGAGCTGCGCTTTGAGGTCGTCCTCGACACCCACAGCGTCGACTTGAGCCAGGATCTCCGCGACAGCGCGGTGCTGGTCGCCGGCGGCGAGGAACTGAAGCCGACCGGCTGGCAGGGCGATCCGCCCGGCGGGCATCATCGCAAGGGCGTGCTGGTGTTCGCGCCGGTGAGCCCGATGCCGGCGACGCTGACGCTCAAGATCCGCGGCGTCGGCGCGCCGGAGCGCGTCTTCACCTGGTCGCTCGCGCCGTGAGCGTCGGGCTTGGGATCGGCGGTCAGGGAACGGGCTGAAGGGATGGCTGGGGGACGTGGATTCGAACCACGATAAGCAGAGTCAGAGTCTGCTGTCCTACCGTTAGACGATCCCCCAACGGGACCCGCCAGGGGCGGCCGGAGCCGGCGCCCGAGGGCGCCCCTTCATATCCGGAACGCGTCCGGGGCGGAAGGGGCTGCGGAAGGCCCGCCCTTCTATCACAACAGATTCGCCTTGGGTAGGCCGAGCGGCCGTCGTCCGGAGCCGGATTTTTCCCGCCGGCATGACCCGGACGAGCGGCGTCGCGCTCGGTACCGGCTCGGTCCCCGCGGAGCGGAGTCCTGGTTGCGGGTGCGCGCGACGACCCGCGGCTCGCCGCGTTTTGCGCAACCTTGGCCGTGTGCTGGGGCCATGTGCTGGCCGTCTGCGTAGCCGCCGATGCTTCGCTTGGGATGGAGCGTCGGCTACAGTGCCCCCATGGCGCATATCCTTCCGCTGCTCGCGAGTTCGTTCCCGGTGATGCCGTTCCTGGCCGGAACGATGCTCGGGCGTCGCGAGCCGTGCTACGCGGCGCTCGATCTCGGTAGCAACAACTGCCGCCTTCTGATCGCCCGCCGCAGCGAGGCCAACGGCGGCTTCACCGTGGTCGACTCGTTCTCGCGGGTGATCCGTCTCGCCGAGGGGCTCGGCAACCGCGACGCCGAGGACGCGTCGGGCGCGCTCGCGCCGGCGGCGATCGAGCGGGCGCTCGGCGCGCTCGCCGTGTGCCGCGACAAGGTCCGCCGCCACCCGATCGCCGGCATCCGCGCCGTCGCCACCGACGCCTGCCGCCGCGCCGGCAACCGCGAGGCGTTCCTGGCCCGCGTCCGCCGCGAGACCGGCTTCGCCATCGACGTGATCTCGGCCGCCGAGGAGGCGTCGCTCGCGCTCGCCGGCTGCTCGCCGCTGCTGGCGCAGGGCCCGCGCACCGCGCTGGTGCTCGACGTCGGCGGCGGATCGAGCGAGCTGATGTGGGTCGAGACCGTCGCGGGCCGCGCGCGCCTGATCGACTTCGTGTCGCTGCCGGTCGGCGTCGTCGGCCTCGCCGAGCGCTTCCCCGATTCGTCCGCGTTCGAGGACATGGTGGCACTCGCGGCCGAGGAACTCGCCGCCTTCGAGGCGCGCAACGCGATCGCCAAGCTCGCCCGCGAGGGCCAGGTCGGATTCGTCGGTACCTCGGGCACCGCGACGACGATCGCGGCACTTCATCTCGGTCTCGCCACCTACGACCGCTCGCGCGTCGACGGCCTCGACATGAGCCTCGACGAGGTCCGCGCCATCGTCGCCCGCGTGCTCGCGATGTCGCCCGATGCCCTCGTCGGCGATCCGCGCATCGGTCGCGCCCGCGCCGCGTTCGTGGTGCCGGGCATCGCCATCCTCGAGGCCGTGCTGCGCGCCTGGCCGGTCGCGCGCATCCGCGTCGCCGACCGCGGCGTGCGCGAGGGCATCCTGGTCCAGCTCATGAGCGAGCGCGCGCCGCGCGCACTCAGCGGCGTCGCCCCGTGAGAGTGCGTCACGTGAGGGTGCGTCGGTAGCATGGCGTCGGGCAAGGGCAAGGGCGGCGGCGAGGGACTGAAGGTCCGCGTCCGCACCGCGAAGAAGCGCTCGGTGTCGTCGACGCGCTGGCTCGAGCGCCAGCTCAACGATCCCTACGTCGCCAAGGCGAAGCGCGAAGGCTACCGCTCGCGCGCCGCCTACAAGCTGATCGAGCTCGACCAGAAGTACCGGCTGCTGAAGCCCGGCATGAGCGTCGTCGATCTCGGCGCGGCACCCGGCGGCTGGACCCAGGTCGCGGTCAAGCGCGTGCGCGCCGAGGCCGCGGAGGGCGTGAAGGGCAAGGTCGTCGCCGCCGACATCCTCGAAATGGATCCGGTGCCCGGCGCCGACGCGCTGCACCTCGACTTCCTCGACGACGACGCGCCCGAGCGCTTGCGCGAAGCACTCGGCGGTGGCGCCGACGTGGTGCTGTCGGACATGGCGCCGCCCGCCAGCGGCCAGCGCGAGACCGATCACCTGCGCATCATGGCGCTGGTCGAGGCCGCGGTCGACTTCGCGAGCGAGGTGCTGAATCCGGGCGGCGCGTTCGTCGCCAAGGTCTGGCAGGGCGGCACGGAGTCGGGGTTGCTCGCCGAGCTGAAGCGCCGGTTCGCGAGCGTGAAGCATGCGAAGCCGCCGGCGAGCCGCCCGGAGTCCGCCGAGGTCTACGTCGTCGCGACGGGATTCCGCGGCAAGTAGTTTGCGCCGGCAGGTGGGCTCGCGCCGGTCGGGGCCTGTGGAATTCCTGCCCTCTGCCGGTGTCCCACCCGCGGTCTGGTGATTCGTGCCCTGTGGGACAGCAATCGCCGCGGAATTGCGCCAGAAACCCCCAAGTGTCCCACTGTCCCACACTGGCCATTTGGGACACCTGGGACAGTTGGGACACTTTTGCACAGGCCGTCGCGAGCGCGCGCGTGCGGCACGGCTTTCGCATCATTTTCTCCGGTGTGTGAGTCCGCAGCGGGCGGGTGACGGGGCCGGGTTTCGCGCGCCGCTCTGCCGCGCCGCCCCCGCAAAGACAAAAAAGAAGGGCGCCGCGAGGGCGCCCTTGGAGGTTTCGTCGGAGGAATACTCTAGTCGGAACTGATCCTGTCTGTGCGGCCGGGGTCGGGCCGCGATCTCGCTCAGGCCGGGATCGCCTGCCAGGCGGACGGCGCGAGGTGCCGGTTGCCGGCGTGGCGATCGCCGGTGTTCTCGATGCAGTGGATGATCTCCATCGCGAACGTGGACGACAGCACCCACAGCCCGACCAGCGACGACGCGAAAACCTGGAGAGACATTTCGACGATTTCCATGACGCTCATTCCCTTTCCTGCGAGAGCGTCCCGCTCTCCGGTGGTCACGTCCGGTGGCCGCGTGCCCCGTGATCGTGTGAGAGGGATCCTCGCGCCTTTGTCTTGATCACGCCTAAATATCCGCTCGAAATCGTTTCGAATTCGAGAGATCGGCGTTCTCCCGCGCCGCGCCGCACGCGACCGCGATATTTCGAATTCGAGATAACGGGCAGGGGCGTGCAGCAGGGGAGTGTCGGATATTTCGAATTCGAGATAACGGGCGGGAGGCGCTGCGGATCAGCGCTGTTCCTTTTTCGTCATGCCCGGCCTGCGGACCGGTTGCACCCGGTCCGCTCTGTTCGAAATGCCGCCCTTGGGGCGGCGGGCGGGCATCCAGGGCCGCACTCTCCGGGGCTGAGTAGCTGCTCTGGACCCCCGCTTTCGCGGGGGTGACGAAAGACAAAACACGTGGATGCCCGCGGCAAGCGCGGGCATGACGAAGGATGCGGCCGCCGCGCGCCACCGACGGCCGGAATAGTTCGAATTCGAGAGATCGGGCGCAGGCGTGCAGCAGGGGAGTGTCGGATATTTCGAATTCGAGAGAATGCGGCGGAGGCGCTGCGGATCAGCGCTGTTCCTTTTTCGTCATGCCCGCGAACGCGGGCATCCAGAGCCGCATTCTCCGGCGCTGAGTAGCTGCTCTGGACCCCCGCTTTCGCGGGGGTGACGAAA
>JBLNCI010000001.1:0-29112 GCA_050260515.1 Gemmatimonas sp. | reverse complement strand
CGTCTCCGACAACACCTTCGTGATCGCCGCCGTCAGCGTCGTCTTCCCGTGGTCGACGTGCCCGATCGTCCCAACGTTCACGTGCGGCTTGGTCCGCTCAAATTTCTCTTTCGCCATCGGTGCTTTTTCCTAGAGGCCGTACCAGTTAGGTTTCAGTGGAGGTTGAAGCTGTTCCGTTCTCGGGGCCGTTGCCGCAGAGTCCTGAGCGATGGAGCGGGTGAAGGGAATCGAACCCTCGTAGCCAGCTTGGAAGGCTGGTGCTCTACCATTGAGCTACACCCGCGCTTCCATCCGCCTCGGTCCACCGTTCCTCTGCCGGGTATTGCCGGGTGCATCCCTGGTCCATTCCGGCCGCCGGCCCCACCGGCGATTCCGCCCGCGCGGCGCCTGGTGGAGGGGGAAGGATTCGAACCTTCGTAGACGTACGTCGGCAGATTTACAGTCTGCTGCCTTTGACCGCTCGGCCACCCCTCCGCCCGGGGCCGAACCGGCGGGCGAAATGGAAGGCGCAATATGAGGAATAATCCTTTACTGTCAACTGCAAAACACAGCGAAACGACCCCGTCCGCCGCTTGTGGATAAGGGCAGGGGATCGCGCTCGCTGCGCAACTTTGGGGCGTAATATAAGGAGCATCGTGTCAACACGCAACTCGAAGTCCCACGGAAAGTCCAACTTCGGTCACGGCGGCTCACGGCCGGGAGGCCGTCCGCACGGCCGCTCCGGATCCGATAAGCCCGGTCACGCTCCGCTTGCCGATCGCCGGCCCGAGCCCGGGCGCGGGCGGCGCTCCGGGCGAGGCCAAGGGCAGCCATGGATCTGGGGGCGTCACGCCGTGCTCGCCGCACTCGCCAACGAGCGGCGGACGATCCGGCGCTTCCTCCTCGCCCGCGGCGAGGAATCCGGTCTCCCGGCGGACCTTCCGATCCGCCCCGAGATCGTCGACCGCGACACCATCTCGCACACGTTGCCCGACGGCGCCGTGCACCAGGGGTTCGCGGCGCTTGCCGAGCCGCTGCCGGAATCGGGGCTGAGCGATATCCTCACCGCTGCGGAAGGCCGCGAGCGGGCGATCGTGCTGGCGCTCGATCAGGTGACGGACCCGCAGAACGTCGGCGCCATCGTGCGCTCGGCGGCAGCGCTCGGCGCGATCGGCGTGGTCATGACCGAAGCCCACGCGCCCTCGTCGGAAGGCGCGCTGGCGAAGGCCGCGTCGGGCGCGCTCGAGCGCGTTCCCCTCGCCCGCGTGCCGAACCTGGTCGGTGCGTTCGAGAAGCTCAAGGCGGAGGGCTTCTGGATCGCCGGGCTCGAAGCCGGCGCACCGAAGACGTTGGCCGAGGCCAATCTCTCGGGCCGCATCGTGCTCGTGCTCGGGGCAGAGGGCACCGGGCTCAGACGCCTGACCCGCGAGCGCTGCGACTGGCTGGTACGCATCCCGCTGTCGGGAGCGGTCGAGAGCCTGAACGTCTCGGCGGCCGCGGCGTGCGCGCTGTACGAGCTCGCGCGGCTGGGGTTCGACGGCGCCCGCTGATAAGGCGAGTAACGGTTTACTAACGTTAATGGCCGAGGGTCGCGGCATGGCTGATGCCGCACCTCTCGGCGCATCGACTCCGCCACGTGGCGGAGCGCTGTCGCGCGACAGCATCGACGCGACGCTGAAGCTCGCCGTCGCGCAGCACCAGCGCGGCGAGCTGGCGCTTGCCGATGCCTTGTACGGCCAGGTGCTGATGCTCGAACCGGCGAATGCCGACGCGCTGCACCTCAAGGGCATCGTCGCGCTGGCGCGTGGCGCGCCGAGCGATGCGCTGTCGCTGATCGAGAACGCCTGTCGCGTGGTGCCGCGGAGCCCGCTGTTCCATCGCACCCGCGGCGAGGTGCTCGTCGCACTCGGCCGTTGGTCCGACGCGTGCGCCGCCCTGCGGACCGCCGTATCGCTGAAGCCCGATTGGGCGGACGCCCACGCGGCGCTCGGTATCGCGCTCGCCGCCTGCGGCGACAACGATGCGGCGAAGCACGCGCTGCTCGCAGCGACCCGGCTCGACCCGACGCTCGGCGAGGCCTGGACCAACCTCGGCATCCTGCATCTTGCCGCGAACGACGCCGCACCGGCTGCCGAGGCTTTCGCCACCGCGGTGGCGGCGTACACCCGCGCGCTCCGAACCGGCTCTCCTCTCATCCAGGCGCTGAACGGCCTCGGTGTCGCGCAGACCCGCCTTGGCCAGCACGCCGAGGCGGTCGAGAACTTCGCGCGCGCCCTCGCCATGATCCCCGCGGGATCGCGGGAGGCGGCCGACCTCCTCGCCAACCGCGCCGCGACCCTGCAACTGCAGGCACGATGGAGCGAAGCGCTCTGCGACCTCCGCGCCGCCGCAGCGCTCGCCCCGGATCGCTCCGACATCTGGCGCAGCCTGTCGAAATCGCTGGTCGCGCTGGGCGCGATCGAGGAAGCGGAGGCCGCCTGCACCCGCGCCCTCGCGATCGATCCGCACGACGGCCTCAGCCGCTACGAACGCAGCTTCATCCGCCTGCTCGCCGGGGACATCGCCAACGGCTTCGACGACTATCGCGCCCGGCCGACGGTCGACCGGTCGCGGATTCCCATGCCGCGCGAGCCGCTCCCCCGCGATCTCGCCGGGCGACGCTTCCGCCTCGTGCTCGAGCAAGGCCTCGGCGAGCATCTCTTCTTCTTGCGCTACGCGCCGATCCTCGCCGCCCGCGGCGCGACGCTCGCGATCGAAGGCGACGCCAAGCTGCTGCCGCTGCTGCGCGACTGTCCCGATCTGTCGAACGTGATCCCGCGCGATGCCGAGACGCCGGAATTCGAGCCGCTGTTCATCGGCGATCTGCCGTTCCTCACCGGCATGGCCGGAGCGCCTCCGTCGCTGTCGCTCCGCGCCGATCCCGTGCTGCGCGACAAGATGGCCCGGCGCCTCGCGGCGTTCGGCCCGCCGCCCTACGTCGCGCTCACCTGGCGCGCCGGCATCCAGGACGGCAAGTCGCTGTCGAAGATCATCGCGCTCGACTCGTTCGCCGCGGCGCTGAACGACGTGGACGCGACGCTGGTGTCGATCCAGCGCGCGCCCGCGCCGGGCGAGACGGAAGCCCTGTCCGCCGCCATCGGCCGGTCCATCCACGATCTCTCGGCGGTCAACGACGACCTGTCGCTGATGCTGGCACTGCTCGACGTCGTCGATGACTACGTCGGCGTCAGCAACACCAACATGCACCTGCGCGCGGCGCTCGGGCGTCCCGCGCGCGTGCTGGTGCCGCACCCGCCGGAGTTCCGCTGGCTGGCGCGCGGCGACGCGTCGCCGTGGTTCCCGGGATTCACGGTCTATCGCGCGACGCCCGACTGGGGCGACGCGCTCGGCCGCCTCGCGGCCGACCTCCGGCGCTCGTGAGCGCCGCCCGGCCCGGCTTGCCGGGATTCCGGCCGCGCCCTATGGTGTCGGCGCGCGCCGGTGTAGCTCAGCGGTAGAGCAGCGGTTTTGTAAACCGAAGGTCGCGGGTTCGATCCCTGCCGCCGGCACCACCTCCCGCATCACGGCAGCGTTTCCGCCCCGTAGAGAAGAGTGGCATCGCCGCCGTACCAGCGGTGGAACGCGGGTCTGAGCGGCCGCAGCAGCCGCGCCGCCGCCTGCGATGCCGCGCGATCCGGAAAGCGGGCAACGTACGCTTCCAGCCAGCCGATATTCCCGCCGCTGATGAGGCCGGACACCTCCTGCCGCGCGCCCGCCACCGCGGCGAACGGAGCGGGATCCTCGAGCCCGGCGACCGTCGCCGCCACCAAGCGGTGGAGCGCTCCGCCCCGCTCGGCGTAGAGGTCGACTCCGTTCGCGGCCGCGAGCTCCGCGGTCAGGACGAGAGGCGCCGCGGCGAACACGTGGTAGTGCAGAGCGCGCGCCTTCCGCGCCATCTCGAGCGGCAGGAAACCGTCGCGGTCGATCTCGGCGATCCCGATCCGCGCCTTGCCGAGGCTCCAGTCGAGCAGCGCCCGTTCGTCGAGCGCGGCCGCCGCGAGGCCGACCGACCATGCCGCCCAATACAGATGGTTGTTGCGATGACTCGTCTGAGCGGGCTTCGCATCGTACTCGTCACGGACGAGATGGGCCCAACGGCCGATCCACTCGCGCACGCCGCCGAGCGCGGCTCGATCGATCTGCGCGTCGCCAACCTTGAGGTAGGCGGACGCCACGGCGGCAAGCCCCCACTTGCGGACGTATCCGCCCTGACTCGTCGCCGCGTCGAGCATCGCACCCGCGCGCGCCCACCGCTCCAGCCACTCGAGGGTGCAGCTTGCGTCGGCGACATCGCCGCCGCGCACATAGCGATCGCTGCTCCGGGCGACGCCGGATTCAAAGGCGTCGATCGCCTTCACCGCCTCGCGGTATGCCGCCATTCGGTGCGCGTCGACGACGCTCGAGGCGCTGTCGGCGTAGAAGCCGTCCATGTCGAGCCGCACCACGGGGACGGGCGGTGCGCCGCACCGTGCCGCGACCGCGCGCGGAGCCGGGAGATCACGGGCGACGGCGTGGCGCGCGTTGAGATCGAACGGCGGCTGGACGGTGGCCGCCGACACGGCGGCTCCATCCCACATCAGGAGACCGGAGACGAGCCCGGCGGCCACGCGTATCCGCCACACGGACATGAGACGTGATTTGACGCACGGCACGACGGCCGCTTGGGTGCGCCGAGCCGCCCCGGCTACACCACGCCGCCGCAGGCGATGCAGCGCATGTTCTTCTTCGAGAAGATCACGTCGAGGTCTCCATCCTGCACGGCGTAGTCGAGCAGGATGCGCAAGGCCTTGCCTTCGTCCTTGATGCCGTACTGCTGCATCATGTCGCGCAGGAAGCTCAGTTGGTAGTCGCGCGCGTCGAAGGTGAACTTTTCCTTGTTGCCGGCCATTTGCGGGAACTCCGTGAGGTTGCCGGGCGCCATCCTTTCCGTTCGCCTCGCGGCGGTCAAGCCGCACGCGCCGATGCTCAACTCGTTCCATTTTTTTGCCGCGACCCGGCGACCTGACGCGCGACGACCGTTCGTTGACAGCTTCGGGCGGCCCAGCCCACACTGCCGAAAAACAAAGGCACAAGGGGGCACCATGACGCGGCGCGTTATCCCGATCCTTGCGGCGTTCGCCGCCGTCTTCGCAGTGTCCGGCACCGCGCGCGCGGTCGATCCGGCGATCGTCGACGCGGCGAAGAAGGAGGGCGAGGTCGTCTGGTACACGACGCTGATCGTCGACCAGCTCGTCCGCCCCGCCTCCAGCGCCTTCGAGAAGAAGTACCCGGGCATCCGCGTCCGCTACGTGCGGAACAATTCGACCGAGACCGCGATCAAGATCATCAACGAGGCCAAGGCCGGCAGGATGCAGGCCGACGTCTTCGACGGCACCAACACCTCCGAGGTCCTGAAGAAGGAAGGCCTCGTCGAGGCATGGATGCCCGACTCCGCCAAGGACTGGCCGCGCGACGTCGCCGATCCCGACGGCTGGTGGGTGGCGACCAACGTCTACGTCCTGACCCCGGGCTTCAACACCGAGCTCGTGAAGAAGGGCACGGAGCCCAGGACCTTCGACGACCTGCTCGACCCGAAGTGGAAGGGCAAGATGGTGTGGAACGGCTCGGTGTCGACCTCGGGCGGCCCCGGTTTCATCGGCAACGTCCTCTCCTTCATGGGCGAAGAGAAGGGCATGGCGTATCTGCAGAAGCTCTCGGGCCAGCGCATCGCCAACCTCGACGTCTCGGCGCGCCAGGTCCTCGATCAGGTGATCGCCGGCGAGTACCCGCTCGCCCTCCAGATCTTCAACCACCACACGGTCATCAGCGCCAAGAAGGGCGCGCCGTCCGACTGGATCAAGATGGAGCCGGCGACGGTCGTGCTGCAGGTCGCGTCGGTGGCGAAGGGCGCGCCGCACCCGAATGCCGGAAAGCTGCTGCTCGACTTCCTCGTCTCCGACGAGGGCCAGCAGTTCTTCCGCAAGGCGGATTACCTGCCGGCGTCGCCGCGCGTCGAGGCGCCCGACCCCAGCCTCAAGCCCGAGGGCGGGCACTTCAAGGCGACGGTATTCTCGCCGGGCGACGTCGAGGAACGCATGCCGACGTGGAAGAAGATCTTCGACCAGTACTTCCGCTGATCGGCGCGGCCGCCGCACCATGACCGTGTTCGAGCGCCTGGCGGGAAGCAACGCGACGCCGCGTGTCGGCCAGACGACGATCGCGGTGTGGGCGCTCGGCGCGGTGCTGGCCGTCTTCGTCGTGCCGCCGCTCATATTTCTTGCGGTGGGCAGCATCACCGGGCCCGAGGGTGACGTCACCGTCCGCTACTTCGCGCGCGTGTTCCAGGACCGGCGTCTGTTCGAGAGCCTCGCCAACTCGATTCTGTTCGCGCTCGGAAGTTCGGCGGTCGCCCTCGTGGTCGGCGGTTCGATCGCGTGGATCGTCGAGCGCACCAATACGCCGCTCAAGGGCCTCGCCTATCTCACGACCGTGATCTCGCTCGGCACGCCGTACGTGCTCTACGTCAGCGCGTGGCTGTTCCTGCTCGGCAAGGCGGGGCCGGTGAACATGATGTGGCGCGAGGCGACCGGCAGCACCGATGTGCTAATCAACGTCTACTCGCTCGGCGGCATGATCATGGTCGAGGGCTTCCTGTGGTCGCCCCTCGTCTTCCTTCTGATGGCCGCGACGCTCCGCAACGCCAATCCCGAACTCGAGGAGGCGGCGCGCATGAGCGGCGCGACCGTCGGAGAGACGATCCGCCGCGTGACGCTGCGCCTGTCGCTCCCCGCGCTGCTCGCGCTGGCGCTCCTCGTCTTCATCCGCGCGCTCGAAGGCTTCGAGGTGCCGGCGCTCGTCGGCCTGCCGGGCCGCGTCAACGTGCTGACCACCGACATCTTCCTCGACATGCACGCGCGCGTGCCGCCCGACTTCGGCCACGCCAGCGCGTTTTCGGTGCTGCTGCTCGCCATCGTCGCCGTGCTGCTCGCGTTCTACGGCCGGCTGTCGCGCAGCGCCGAACGGTTCGCGACGATCACCGGCAAGGGCTTCCGCCCGCGCCCGTTCGATCTCGGCCGGGGACGGCTCGTCGCCGCCGGCATCCTCGTCCTCAACTTCTTCCTGCTGCTGGTGGCGCCGACGGCGATCCTGGTGTGGGCGTCGTTCCTGCCGTTCTACCAGACGTTCCGGTTCCGGGCGCTGAAGCTGCTGACGCTGCACAACTACGACGTCGTGCTCGGATCGACGCACTACCTCGATCTCATCCGCAACACGCTGGTGATCGCCGCCGGCGCGGCGACCGTCACGATGGCCATCACGCTGGTCGCTGGCTGGCTCGCCGCGCGCCGCCGCTCCGGCGCGTGGATCCTCGATCAGCTCGCGACCATCCCGCTGGTGTTCCCGGGCATCGTGCTGGGCGTCGCGGTGATGCAGCTCTTCCTGCGGCTGCCGATCCCGCTCTACGGCACGATCTGGATCATCATGTGGGCCTTCGTCATCCGCTACCTGCCCTACGGAATGCGCTACAGCTATGCGGGCATGCTGCAGGTCCACCGCGAGCTCGAGGAGGCCGCCGGCGTGTCCGGCGCGACGCAGTTCGAGGCGCTGCGGCGCATCGTCGTGCCGCTGCTGACGCCGGCGCTCGCCGCGGGCTGGCTGTTCATCTTCCTGCTCGGCGCCCGCGTGCTGTCGCTGCCCATCCTCCTCGCGGGCCCCGACTCGCAGACCATCGCGGTCGCCATGTACGATCTCTGGACCAACGGTCAGGGGACCGAGCTCGCGGCGTTGGGCCTGCTGTGGACGTTGCTGATGACTGCCATCGCCACCGTCTTCCACCTGTTCGCCCGTCGCAATTCCATCGCCACCTGAGTTCCCCGGAGACAGTCATGCTGCAAACGTCCCGTCCCGACGTTCACGCCCTGCTCAACCCGCGCAACGTCGTGATCGTCGGCGCCAGCGACAAGCCGGGAAACTGGGCGCAGCGCGTGTGGCGGAACCTGCACCGCTACAAGTGCCCGGTGCCCGTGTATCCGCTGAACCCGAGCCGGGACTCCGTGTGGGACACCCGCTGCTACAAGAGCTTCGCCGAGCTGCCGGAACCGCCCGATCATCTCGTCATCCTGATCCCGGCGCCGTTCGTCCCCGACACGCTGCGCGACGCGGCCAGGGCGGGCGCCCGCAGCGCCACGGTGATGAGCTCGGGATTCGACGAGGCGACGGACGCGAAGTCGAAGTCGGTGGCCGCGCGCCTCAAGGCGGTGATCGACGAGACCGGAATCGCGGTCTCCGGCCCCAATTGCCTCGGCAACTTCAACGCTCACGCGAGCTTCGTGACGCTGCCCGACGACCGCCCGCAACGGATCACGCCGGGCCCCGTCGCCGTGTTCGGCCAATCGGGCGGCATCGTCATGGCAATGAAGCGCACCATGGAGGAGCGCGGCATCGACTCGGGCTACCTCATCACCAGCGGCAACGAGACCGGCCTGACGACGGCGGACTACATCAGCTACTTCGCGACGGATCCCGCGACCAGGATCATCGTGTCGTACCTCGAGTCGGTGCACGATCCGGAGGCGTTCCTCGCCGCGTGTCGCAAGGCGCGCGCCGCCGGAAAGCCCGTGGTCGTGGCCAAGCTCGGCGCATCCGACGAAGGCCGCGCCGCCGCCATGGCCCACACCGGCGCGCTCGCGGGATCGATGCAGGCGTTCGACGCGGTCGCGGGCGAGGCCGGCGTGATCCGGGTCGAGAACCTCGACGACGTCGTCGAGACCGTCGAGTACCTGCTCCACGCGCCGCTGCCGAAGGGGCGCGGCCTCGGCGCCATCACCTTCTCCGGCGGCTTCCGCGGGCTGATGCTCGACAAGGCGGCGAAGCACGGCCTGCGCTTCGTCGATCTCGCGCCGCACACCCGCGCCAAGCTCGAGAAGGTGCTGACGGTCGGAACCATCATCGGCAATCCGCTCGACTCCGGCTTCGCCGCGCTCAGCAGCCAGGACGCCTACATCCGCTGCGTCGAGGCACTGCTCGAGGACCCCGGCATCGACGTGCTCCTGCTCCAGGAGGAAATCCCGCGCGCGCCGGGCACCGAGCGCAAGGAGAACAACCTGCGCGCCGTCAACGAGATCGTCGGCCGGGTGAAGAAGCCCGTCGCCTACGTGACGATGATCTCCCACAGCGTGACCGACTACAGCCGAGAGCTGCGGGCGCAGCTCCCGAACCTCGCGATCATGCAGGAGATCGACAAGAGCATCGGCGCGGTGCGCGGGGTCATCGATTATGCGGCGCGCATGGCGGCGTCGCCGATCGCGGAGTCCGGTGCGCCACGGGCCAAGGCGAAGCTCGACAAGGTGCTGGCGAAAATCACCGGAGCCGAGCCCAGGGCCCTATCGGAGGTCGATTCGAAAGCGATCCTCAAGGCCTACGGCCTGAAGGCTCCGAAGGAGGTTGTCGCCCATAGCGCCGACGAGGCTGCCCGCGCGGCGCGCAAGATCGGGTACCCGGTCGTGCTCAAGGCGATCCACCCCGCGCTCACCCACAAGTCCGATGCCGGCGGCGTCGTGGTCGGTCTCGATTCCCCGGCCGCGGTGAAGAAGGCCTACGCCCAGATCGCGAAGTCCGTGAAGGCGAAGGCGAAGCTCGCGATCGAGGGCGTGCTGGTCGCCGAGATGGTGTCGGGCGGGCTCGAGCTCGTCCTCGGCGCGACGCATGATCCCGAGATGGGGCCGGTCGTCATGTTCGGGTCGGGCGGCGTGGCACTCGAGCTCTATCGCGACGTCGCGTTCGCCGCCCCGCCCCTCGATAAGGCGCGGGCTGAAGACCTGATCGCGCGCACGAACGCCGCGAAGCTGATCGCCGGCTACCGCGGCTCCAAGACGCTTGACCGCAAGGCGCTGGTCGACGCGCTCATCGCCTTCTCGCGGCTCGTGTCGGATATGGGCGATCGCCTGCACTCGGTCGACGTCAATCCGTTCGTGCTGAGAAGCAAGGGCGGCGTGGCGCTCGACGCGCTTGTGGTCGTCGCTCCGGGCAACCGCTGATGCTCACGGTCGAGAATCTCACCAAGGTCTACGCGAACGCCGGGGACGGCATCGCGGGCGGGGTCCGCGACGCGTCGTTCACGTTGTCCGACGGCGCGTTCTTCACGTTGCTGGGCCCGTCGGGCTGCGGCAAGACGACCACGCTCCGCTCGATCGCGGGCCTGGAGACTCCGGACTCGGGACGCGTGGCGCTCGACGGCCGCGTTCTGTTCGACGGTGACGCCCGCACCAACGTGCCCATGAACCGCCGCGAGATCGGGATGGTGTTCCAGTCCTATGCGATCTGGCCGCACATGACCGTCGCCGAGAACGTGGCGTTCCCGCTCACCGTCGGCGGGGCCAAGGTGTCCCGCAGCGAAGTCGACAAACGCGTCGCGCAGGCGCTGGAGACGATGGACCTCGCGGGCTACCAGTCCCGTCCGGCGACGCGGCTGTCGGGCGGCGAGCAGCAGCGCGTCGCCCTCGCCCGCGCCATCGTGCGGACGCCGCGACTCCTGCTGCTGGACGAGCCGCTGTCGAACCTCGACGCCCAGTTGCGCGAGGACATGCGCGCCGAGCTGAAGCGTCTGCAGCGCCAGATCGGCGTGACGACGGTGTACGTCACCCACGACCAGTCGGAGGCGCTCGCGCTCTCCGACACCATCGCCGTGCTGAGCCGGGGCCGTATCGCCCAGGTCGGCAGCCCGCGCGACATCTACAGCCGCCCGGCGAGCGAGTTCGTCGCGCGCTTCCTCGGCGCCACCAACCTCCTCCCCGCCCGCATGCTGGAGCGCGGCGTTGCCGGGCGCCGCGCGGCGGTCGAGATCGCCGGGGGCCTGCGCCTGATGTGCGCGCTGACGCGCGACGAGCCGGTGGGGGCCGAGGTCGTCGTCGCGGCGCGTCCCGAGCACCTTCGCCTCGTTCCGGGCACGATGTCGCCGGCGGCGAGCGAGAACGCGATCCCCGGCAAGGTGCGCCAGACCACGTTCCTCGGCGCGACGACGCGGATCGAGATCGTCACCCCGGCCGGCGTGCCGCTTCATGTCGCGGCCACGAGCGATGCCGCGTTCGCGCCGGGCGCCGACGTCACCGCGCTCGTCTACATCGACCGTACCGCCGCCGTGCCGCGCGAGGCCTGAGCCCCACTGGAGCGCCGTTCGCGGTTGGTGTAAGTCAGTCCCTCCACCTTCCCCATCCGGACCATGTCGAATTCAGCGAACCGCTATCGCCTCGGCGTCGACGTCGGCGGCACACACACCGACCTCGTGCTGCTCGACTCCGAGACCGGCACCATCGCCGTCGAGAAGGTCTCGTCGACGCCGAAGAATCCCGCGCTCGGCGTCCTCAACGGCGTGGGCAAGTTCCTCGCCAGGGGCATTCCGGCGGGCGAGATCGGTTTCTTTGCCCACGGCACGACGATCACGACGAACGCGCTGCTCGAGATGCGGGGCGCCAAGGTCGGCCTGCTGATCACCGCCGGGTTCCGCGCCATCCAGGAGACCCAGAACCAGGCGCGCGACACCAATCCGTTCGATTACTTCTATGCGAAGCCGACGCCGATCGCGCCGCAGAGCCTGACCCGCGACGTCCCCGAGCGCCTCGACCATCAGGGCAACGTCCTCACGCCGCTCGACGAGGACGCGGTGCGCCGCGCCGCCCGCGAGCTCAAGGCCGAGGGCGTGACCTCAATTGCCGTCTGCTACCTGTTCGCCTACGCGAACCCGGCCCACGAGGAGCGGACGCGGGCGATCTTGCGCGAGGAGTTCCCCGAGGCGCAGGTGTCGCTGTCGTCCGAGGTGCTGCCCCGCATCCGCGAATGGGCGCGCATGTCGACCACTCTGCTCAACGCCTATCTCGAGCCGGTGCTGGTCCACTACATCGCCCATCTGGTGAAGGGCCTCGACGACATCGGCGTGACCACGCTCCAGCGATTCCTGATGCAGTCGAACGGCGGCGTCATGCCGTTCACCGCCGCGATCTCCGGCGGCAAGACCGTGCACACGCTGTTCTCGGGACCCGCGGCAGGCGCCCAGGCCGCCGTGCACCTCGCGCCCGACGAGGCGCGCACCGGGCTCGTCACCCTCGACATGGGCGGCACGTCGTGCGACCTCGCCTTCATCGAGGGCGGCGCCGCGCTCGAGGTCACCGAAGGCGTCATCGACCGCCGGCAGCTCGATGTCCCGGCGCTCGACCTCGCGACGATCTCGGCCGGCGGCGGATCGCTCGCGTCCGTGGACAACGCCGGGTTCCTCAACGTCGGGCCGCGCAGCGCCGGCGCCGATCCGGGCCCTGCCTGCTACGGTCGCGGCGGCACCGAGCCCGCCGTGACGGACGCCGATCTCGTCTGCGGCTACCTCAATCCCGATTATTTCCTCGGCGGCTCGCAGACGCTCGATCCCGAGGCGTCGCGCAAAGCGCTCGAAGCGCGCATCGCGAAGCCGCTCGGAATCTCGGTGCTCGAAGCCGCGGCGGGGATCCGCCGCATCGTCGACCAGCGCATGGCCGACGAGGTCCGCGTCTTCGCCGCCAAGCGCGGCGTCGATCTGACGAGCTATACCCTGTTGCCGTTCGGCGGCGCGGGCGCGGTGCACGCCGCCGCAGTCGCCGAGGAGCTCGGCATCCCGCGCATCCTGGTGCCTCCGCGCCCCGGCGCGTTCTCGGCGCTCGGGCTCCTTTGCACCGATGTCGTCCACGACTACATCCGCTCGGAGCTGCGGCCGCTCGACCAGGTCGACGCCGAGCACGCCGAGGCGATGTTCGCCGAGCTCGAGGCCAAGGCGCGCGAGGCTCTGGTCTCCGAGGGCATGGACTGGAAGATGGCCGCGTTCCTGCGCGAGCTCGACCTCCGCTACACCGGACAGGGATACGAGCTGCGCACGCCGCTCGACGGCCTCTACTCCGGGAAGCTCGATGCCGAGGCGATGAAGAAGGCCCGCGTCCGCTTCGACGAGCGTCATGCCCAGATCCATGGCCATGCCGCGAAGGACAAGCCGGTCGAGGTCGTCAGCTATCGCCTGCGGGCTCGGGTCGCGGTGCCGCGCTACAAGCCGATTGCCGCCGCGATGCCCGCGCCCTTTGCCGCACCGAAGGATGCGACCAAGGGTACGCGCGCGGTCCACTTCGACGTCGGCAATCCGGTCACGACGACGATTTGGGAACGTGACCGGCTGCCGATCGGCAGCCGCATCGAGGGCCCGGCAATCGTCGAGCAGTTCGACGCGACCACCGTCGTGCCGCCGTCGTGGCGCGGCACCGTCGACGGCTACGGCAATCTCGTCCTCGAACGGAAACACGCGGGCAAGGAGTCGCGGCCATGAGCATCGACGCCATCACCATCCAGGTCCTGCGCAACAAGATCGCGAGCCTGGTCGACGAGATGCACTACCACTTCTACCGGTCGGGCTACTCGACGATCATCCGCGAGTCCCGCGACTTCTCGTGCGTGGTGCTCGACCGCGACGGCAGGCTGATCGTCGCGCCGCCGATGTTCTTCCACGCGCCGGTCTACCGCCACCTCGTCGGTCGTGTGCTCGACGTATACGGGCCGAGGGGCGACAGCTCGCTTCAGCCCGGCGACGTCTTCATCTGCAACCATCCCTACGAAGGCGGCATGCCCCACGTCTCGGACATGGCCTTCGTCGCGCCGGTGTTCGCCGGCGACGAGCTGATCGCCTTCACCGGCTCGATCGCCCACAAGGCCGACATCGGTGGCACGGTCCCGGGCTCGACGTCGGCCACGGCGACCGAGCTGTTCCATGAAGGCCTGTTGCTCCCGCCCGTTCGCATCACCGACGGCGGCCGGTTCAATGCCGACCTCGAGCGCGTGGTGCTCGCGAACTCGCGGCAGCCGGAGCTGGTCCGCGGCGACATGCGCGCCCAGATCGCCGTCACCGAGACCGGCGCCGCGCGCGTGCGCGAGCTCGCCGACCGGTTCGGCCCGGCGACGCTCACCGAAGCGTTCCGGGCGATTCTCGCGGGCTCCGCCGAGGCGCTGCGCGAGCGCGTCCGTGCCCTGCCGGAAGGCTCGGCCGAAGCCGAGGGCTTCATGGACTCCGACGGAGTCGATGTGACCAAGCCGGTGCGGCTCCACTGTCGCGTCGAGGTCAAGGACGGCGTGGTCACCTTCGACTTCTCGAAGAGCGATCCGCAGGCGCGCGGGCCGATCAACCTGCGCCCCAGCATGTGCGAGGCGTGCGGCTTCTACGCCCTGATCGGCGCGCTCGGCCCCGACCTCCACTTCAACGACGGCATGCGCGACGTCGCGCGGTTCGTCTACGCGCCGCGCACCATCACCAACGCCGCGCCGCCCGCGCCGGTGTCGAGCTACCAGGCGACCAATCTCAAGCTCGTCGACGTGATTCTCGAAGCCCTCGCCTCGTTCGTGCCGAAGCGCGCGACCGCCAACGCCGGCTCGTCGGGCGCGCTGTCGATCGCCTGGGCGAAAGGCCGCCCCGGCCAGTCGTCGATGCAGTACGAGATCCTCGGCTCGGCGTACGGCGCCGGACCCGGCCATGACGGCGCGTCGGCGACGGCGACGCATCTTTCGAATCTCCACATCACGCCGATAGAAATCCTGGAATCCGAATTCCCGTGCCGTGTGACGCGGTTCGAGATGGTGCCGGACTCGGGCGGCGCCGGCGAATACCGCGGCGGGCTCGCGTTCCGCCGCGAGTACGTGCTGCTCGAGGACGCCACCGTGATCCGCCGCTACGACCGCGCCAAGTTCCCGCCCAACGGGATCGCCGGCGGCAAAACGGGACGCGCGAGCCGATTCGTCATCCGCCTCGGCACGCCCGACGAGACGACGACCCCCGCGTCCGGCCGCTTCGAGATGAAGAAAGGCGAGCGCTTCCTGCTCGAGTCGGCGGGCGGCGGCGGTTATGGCGCGCCGGCGAAGCGCGCGGCCGAGCGCCTCGCGAGCGACGTCCGCGAGGGCTACGTCACGCCGGAGGCGGCGCGGCGCGACTACGGAAAGAACGTCTAGCCGCCGTCGCGGACTGACTGAAGCACTCGGACAAAAGGGAGAACCGATCAATGGCTGCCAGACTCAAAGTGGGCTTCGTCGGCTGCGGCGCGATGGGCGAGCCGATGGCCGGGCACGTGCTCAAGAGCGGCAAGTTCGATGTCCACGTCTTCGACATCAATCCCGCGGCCACGAAGAAGATCGCCAGGAAGGGCGCCAAGGTCGAGACGTCGCTCGCCGACCTCGGCAGGAAATGCGACGTGTTCATCGTCATGGTCGGCTTCGACCATCAGGTGAAGCAGGTCGTCACCGACCTCGCCAAGGTCGGCAAGAAGGGCGCCGTCATCGTCATCACCGCGACCAGCCACCCCGACAACATCTGGGAGTGCGCGGCGATCGCGAAGAAGCGCGGCATGGAGGTGGTCGACGCGCCGGTCGCGTTCGGCCTCGACGGTGCGCGCGACGGCACGCTCGCGTCGTGCGTCGGCGGCGCGAAGAAGGCGGTCGACAAGGCGCGCCCGGTGCTCGAGTGCTACAGCCGCGCGGTCTACCACTTGGGCGACCTCGGCTCGGGCGAGCTCGGCAAGACCATGAACAACATGCTGCATTGGGCCCACGCCATCGCCAACTACGAGGCGATCCTGCTGGGCAAGGTCTACGGGCTCGACCCGCAGAAGGTGCGCGAGATGCTGTGCGAGATGCCGGGCACCAACGGCACGCTGGTGCGCTGGCACGAGACCCGCTTCACCTGGCAGGGCAAGGACATGGACATCGCCATGGACCTCGCGCAGAAGCGCGATCTGCCGCTGCCGTTCTTCGGCGTCGTCGACCAGATGATAAAGCTGTTCCACGCCGACGACGTCGCCGCCCTCCTCCACAAGAAGAAGGCGCCGTACATGGGCAAGATGTACGAAGGCAAGCCGATCTCGGCCGACCGCAAGTAGCGCGCGCGAACACCGCGACACGGAACGGGCGGCCGATGGCCGCCCGTTTTCGTTCGGGGGGTCGTTCAGGGCGTGGGGTCGGTCGCCGCCTGCTTCTGCGGCAGGAGGTTGGTCGGCGCGCCGTCGGTTGCCGGCGCTTCGGGCGTCGTCACGGCGGGCGGCGCGGTTTCGGCGCTCGGGTCAGACGCCGTGACGGCGGGGATCGCATCCGAGCCGGCGCTCGTCTGCGGGGCCGTCGCCACCGGCACGCCCATGGCGCGGATCGTCACCGCCGGCAGATGCTCCGCCTCCGGCGGCACGCTCGCTTCCTGTTCCGGGATCGCGGGCGCGGGCGTGTCGGCGACGGGCAGCGCATCGTTGGCGGCAGCCGTCGAAGAAGGCTCGGTGCTGGTCGCGGTTCCCTCCATCGCGACCGCATCGTCGGCCGTGGCGGGGTCCGCCTTGGCCGGCGCTTCCGGGGCGGGCGCTTCGGTCGCGATCGCCTCGGCGACGACCGGCACTTCGATCGCCGGCGCGGTCTTCGCGAGCTTGAGCTCCGGCGTCGGCTCGGCCTTGGCCACCTCGGCGGGCTTCGCCGGCGTCTTCTTCACCGCGGTGCGCGACGCCTTCGCCGGCGCTGACTTGGGAGCGACTTTCGGCGTCGCCGCCGGCGTGGGCGCGTCGGCCGCCGCAGTCGCGGTCGCCGCGGTCGTCGTCTGCCCCGCGGTCTTCGGCATGTCGGCGCCCATCATCGCGCGGGTGCGCAGCACCGGCGGCAGAGCGCGCAGCGTCTCGTAGTACGTGAGGTTGCTGCGCACCGCCTCCTCGGGGAGGTCGATCCTGGCGACGGCGCGGGCCTGATCGACGTCGCCGGCGATGCCGAACACGAGCGCCAGGTTCTGGCGCTGACGCGGCTCGGCGTCGGCCGAGGCCGCCACCGGCGCGAGCAGCGCGATCGCCTCGTTCGACTCGCCCCACAGGGCGAGCGACAGCGCGAGGTTGGCGCGCGTGGCGACGCCGTCGGGATCGAGCTCGAGGGCCCGACGGAACGCCGTGACGGCGTCGTCGTGGCGGCCCTGCAGATCGAGCGTCACGCCGAGCCCGCACAGTGTGGCCGCGTCCTCGCGCAGCGCGACCGCCTCGCGGTACTCGTGCTCGGCGAGCGCCGGCAGATCGAGGGCGAGCAGCGCGGCGGCGTGACCGCGGCGGATGCCCGCGTCCTGCGGCGCGAGCGCCGCGGCCTTGCCGTAGGCGTCGGCGGCCTCCGACCACGCCTTGAGCGACGACAGGGTGCGGCCGAGCTCGGCGAGGATCGCGGGCGAGTCGGGGTTGATGGCGTGGGCGCGCTTCAGCATCGAGACGGCGCTGACCGGGTCGCCGGCGGCGAGGCTCTTCTGGGCGATCCGCGCCAGCGCGTCGGCGGTCGAGGCCTCGGAGAGGCGCGCGGTCGCCTGTGCGGTGCGCGCGGGCTCCGGCGTCGCCGCGCAGCCGGCGAGCCCGACGGCCAGCGCCGCGATCGCGCAGAAGGTGGTGGAACGCACAGCCATGGCCGCAACTCTCCCTGAATGGATGCCGCCACCCTACGGGCCGGGGCTTAGCGCGCTGTAAAAAATCACCGGGATTCGAGGCAATTAAGCGTCGGATGCGCGCCGTCGGAAGCCGGGAAGCCCCGGCTATTTCAGCATCCGGAAGTTGTCGATCACGTTGATGATGCCGGGGCCGATGATGACGATGAACAGGCACGGCAGGATGAACAGCACCATCGGGACCGTGAGCGTGGCGGGAAGCCGCGCCGCCTTCTCCTCGGCGCGCAGCAGCCGCTCGGTGCGGAACTCCGCCGACAGCACGCGGAGCGAGGTGGCGAGCGGCGTGCCGTACTTCTCGGTCTGGAGCAGGGCCGCGACCAGCGCGCGCACCGCCGGAAGCTGGACGCGCCGGGCGAGGCCTTCGAGGGCCTGACGGCGCTCGGGCAGGAAGCCGAGCTCGATCGCGGTGAGGCGGAACTCGTCGGAGAGCTCGGGCGCGCTGCGCTCGGTCTCCTTGGCGACGCGCGTCAGCGCCGCATCGGTCGAGAGCCCCGCCTCGACGCACACCACGAGCAGGTCGAGCCCATCGGGGATCGCCTTGCGCAGCACGTTGAGCCGCTTGGTGATGCGGTTCTTGACCCACATCTCGGGGCCCATGAAGCCCGCCAGCACCGCGCCGACGCTCACGAACATCTGGTTCGAGTCGGACAGGTGATAGAGGCCGAACACCTTGAACAGCAGGAGCGCGAGCGCACCCAGGATCGGCGCCGCCGCGAGCTTGAAGAACAGATACGTCGCCAGCGCGTCGCGGCTGCGGATGCCGGCCTGGGCGAGCTTGAGGCGGATCTCGGCGGTCTTCTGGCCCTGCAGCAGCTTGAGCCGCCGTACCACGGTCATGGCCAGCCCCGACATCGCCGGCGCTTCGGCGCGGCGGCGGCGGTTGTCGCCGAGCAACTGCGAGCGCAGCTCGGCGCGGCGCGCGACGAGATCGCGGGCGCGCATGCGGTGGCCGCGCACGGTGAGACCCGACCACGCCGCGAGGGCGGCGAAGCCCGCGGCCAGCGCCGCGAGCGCCACCGGAACGTCGGCCGGCGCGATCGGCAGGTAGGAAAGGACGGCGTTCATACTTCGAACTTCACCATCTTGGCCATCACGGCGATGCCGAGCAGCATCATGAACAGGCCCCCGCCGAGCATCATCTCGCCGCGCGGGTCCTCGACCAGCTTCATCGCGTAGTCGCGGTTCAGCGCCATCAGGATGCCGAACATCGCGAACGGCAGCACGCCGATGATCGTCGCCGACGAGCGCGCCTCCGACGACAGCGCCTTGACCTTGAGGCGCATCTGCAGGCGCTTGCGCAGGATGTCGGCGAGGTTCTCGAGCGTCTCGGCGAGGTTGCCGCCGGTCTCGCGCTGGATCGTCAGGGCGACGACGAAGAAGCGGAACTCCGCGACGTCGACGCGGCGCACCGATTCCCACAGCGCGTCGATCAGCGACACGCCGAGCGCCGCCGAATCCGCGACGTGGCGGAACTCGGCGCCGACCGGATCCTGGATCTCGTGGCCGACCGAGCTGATCGTCTGGGTCACCGGCACGCCCGACTTGAGGCCGCGCACCATCAGCTCGACCGCCTCCGGGAACAGCGCCACGAACTTCCTCTGGCGACGGCCGATCCGCCACGAGAGCCACAGGTTGGGCAGACCGAGCGCCGCGGCGATGCCGATCGGGAGCGCGAGCGCGGCCGACTGCTCCATCGCGATCGTCGCCGCCGCGGCGACGATACCGACCAGCGCGGCGACCGTGGCGAACCGCCCCGGCGACGCGGCCACGCCGGCGCGGGCGAGCTTGAGCCGGAGCGCCGCCGGACGCGGCATCGCCTGCAGCAGCGCCCGCTCGATCTGGCCCATCAAACCCGGGGCCGCGGCGTCGGTCAGCAGCGACGGGCCGCTCGTCTCGACGCGCTTCCTGGCGCCGAAGCGGCTCGCGATCTTCTCCGCCCGCTTCGCCCGCTTGCCGCCGCCGGGCAGGAAGGCGACGACCAGCAGCACGACGGTGAGCACGGCGGCGAAGATCAGGATCGGGAGGATGTCCTGGGGTCCGATCATGTCGCCGCCTCGATCAGCGCGCGGCCGAGGCCGAAGTATTCGGCGCGCGACAGGAAGTGCGGGCGGAGCCCGGAGGAGCGGAACTCGCCGACGAGCTTGCCGCCCTCCTCGCCCTTGAACTCGAACTCGAACAGCGGCTGCGTGGTGATGACGTCGCCCTCCATGCCCACCACCTCGGTGATGCTCTGGATGCGGCGCATGCCGTCGCGCATGCGGCTGATCTGGACGATGAGGTGGACCGCCGAGGCGATCTGGGTGCGCACGGCCTTGCTCGGCAGCGAGAAGTTGGCCATCGCCACCATGTTCTCGAGGCGGGTGATCGCCTCGCGCGGCGTGTTGGCGTGGAGCGTGCACATCGAACCGTCGTGGCCGGTGTTCATGGCCTGCAGCATGTCGAGCGCCTCGGCGCCGCGCACCTCGCCCATGATGATGCGGTCGGGGCGCATGCGGAGCGCGTTCTTGACGAGGTCGCGCATGGTGATCTCGCCGGTGCCCTCGAGGTTGGCGGGGCGGGTCTCGAGGCGGACCACGTGCGGCTGCTGGAGCTGCAGCTCGGCCGCGTCCTCGATGGTGACGACGCGCTCGCCGTGGTCGATCATCTGCGAGATGGCGTTGAGCAGCGTCGTCTTGCCCGAGCCGGTACCGCCCGAGATCAGGATGTTGCAGCGGCAGCGCCCGGCGATCTTGAGCACGTTCGCCATCTTGGCCGACAGGTTCGCCTGGTTGGCCATGATGTCGAGCGTGATGCCCTTCTTGGAGAACTTGCGGATCGAGATGCTCGGGCCGTCGAGCGCCAGCGGCGGGATGATGATGTTGACGCGGCTGCCGTCCTCGAGGCGGGCGTCGACCAGCGGGCAGGTCTCGTCGACGCGGCGGCCGATGCGGGTGACGATGCGCGTCGCCACGTTCATCACGTGGGCGTTGTCGCGGAACACGACGTCGGTCAGCTCGAGCTTGCCCTTGCGCTCGATGTAGATCTGCTTCGGCCCGTTCACCATGATGTCGGTGATGGTCTCGTCGGACAGCAGCAGCTCGAGCGGGCCGAGCCCGAGCATGTCGTTGATGACCGAGGTGACGAGGTCCTTCTGCTCGTTGAGGTTCAATTGAACCTTGAGCTCGGCGAGGATCTCGACGATCGCGGCCGAGATCTGCCGCGACAGCTCGGCGCGGGTCAGCTTCGAGGCCGCGGCGACGTCGATGCGCTCGAGCAGCAGCGCGTGAACCTTGGCCTTGGCCGTCTCGACGCCGGGGCGGGGCGGCGCCTTCGGCGCGGCGGCGGGAGTCGTATGGGCCTCGACGCTGGCCGCGGCGGCAGGCGCCGCCGGAGTCGGAGGCGTGGCCGGAGCCGTCGGCACGGCCGGGGCGGTCGCGGCGACCGGCGCGGCGGCGTGCGGCTCCGGCCGAGGCGGCTGCGCGGCGAGCGTGCGGATGCCGTCGACGAGCGACTGCACCAGCGCGCGCCCCGCCGCCGGCGCGACGGCGAGCCGGCGCTCGGCAAGAATTTCGGCGACCAGAGTGTCGATCGCTTCCGTCAACTCGCGGTCGGGCAGGCGCGCGAGCATGCCGACGTCGGCGCGGCCGAGCAGCGCCGTCTGGATCAGCGGCATCAGCGTGGTCGCCTCGGCGAATCCGGGCGAGCCCTGGACCGGGGCCGAGCTTTCGACCGCGGGCCCCGGTGTCGCCGTGACGCCCGGCGTCTGCGACCGGCGGCCGAACACCCGCTCGGTCATGCCTTGTCTCCGGCAACGCCCCTGGTGAGGAACGGCAGCAGCTTGGCGACGCTCAGGCCCGCCGCGGGCTTCGCCTTCGCCTCGCCGGCGATGGTGTTGGCGATGGCGGCGATCGCCCGCGCGGCGGCGCTGCGCGGCGCGCCGGCGAGCAGCGGCTTCGCCGCCCGCGTCGCGGCGCCGACGCCCTTGGCGTCGAACGGAACGGTTGCCGCGACAGGCAGGGCCGCGGTGCGCGCGAACTCGGCCGGCGGCAGATCGCCCTCGAGCTTGGGACGGCTGCCGTTGGCGACCAGCAGGATCTTCGTCCCCGGCGCGGTTTCGCCGATCCACTCCTTGAATCGCAGCACGTCGCGAAGCGCCGCGAGGCCGAGATCGGTGACCAGCACGATGGCGGCGGCCGCGGCAAGGCAGCCCGGATCGCGGAGCACGAGATCGCGCGGCGCGTCGGCGACGACCCAGCCGCCGGCGCGGCTCAGCGTCTCGACGAGCGGAACCAGTCCGGCGGTGACCGGCGCCGCGTTGGCGAACGGCTCCTCGGAGGCGAGCAGGATCAGCCGGTCCGCGACCTTGGTCGCCGCGCGCTCGACGAGCAGCGGATCGATGCGGGTCGGATCGGCGAGCACGTCCTTGAAGCCGCCGCTCGGCTCGATGTCGAAGGTGACGGCGGACGTGCCGAAGCGGAAATCGAGGTCGAGCAACGCCGAGGGCTTCGTCTCGTGCTGCGACAGCGCGAGCGCGAGGTTGCTCGCGATGGTCGAGGCGCCGACACCGCCGCGCGCGCCGACCACGACGACGAGCCGCTTCGGCTTCGCGGCGCCGTCGGCGTGGGCCGCGAGCTCGACGACCGGCGCCTTGGCTCCGAAGCCCGCGCCGTCGCGGATCGCGCGCACGAGATCCGCCGCGGTGATCGGCTTCACGAGATAGTCCGCGACGCCGGCCTGGATCAGCGTGCGATAGAGCGCGACGTCGTTGTGGACGCCGACCGCGACCACCTTCACGCCGGGATCGCAGGCTTCCGCAAGCTGATTGAGGCCCGCGAGGGCATCCCCCGACGCCGCGCGCGCGCCGTCGAGATCGACGATCAGGACGGACGGCGACGCCCGCGTGCGCAGGCGATCGGCGGCGGCTTCAAGGTCGGCGCCCTCGACCGCGATCTCGCCCAGTCCGAGCTCGGCGGCGGCGAGGCGCACGGTGGCCTCGGTCGCCGCGTCGGTGACGAGCGCGAGGACCTGGGGAACGGCGGCAGTCTCGGGGCGGTCACGAACGGCAAGGGCGGTCATTTCGATCCACTCGTTTCTGAATCGACCAGGGGAGTCACTTTCCCGGCGCGGTAGCGCTGGACGCCGGCGGCGAGCGGCTCGCCCGACCCGGCTCCGCCGCCGCGCCCGACCAGCAGCTCGGACGGATCGGCGATCATCAGGCCGAGGTTGCGCATGTTGGCGCAGCCGAGATTGGACAGCGGCGTGTTCGACGGATCGCCGTCGTTGTCCGGCTTGCGCCAGTCGGGACACGCCGGCGGGACGGCGACGGAACGCGCGACCGTGATGCGCACCCCGGACCCGGCGGGCGCGCCGCGCTCGGCGACGATGCCGTTGCGGGCGAGGCGCTCGGCGACGGCCGCCGCGCGGCGGGTGTCGAGCCGGGAATCGCGCCCCGACGTGTGGATCTCGACCACGTCGCCGTACCCCACCTGCTGACGGGCGATGAACTCGTCGAGACGGCGCACCTCCGTGGGCGCGAGGTCGGCCGAAGGTGCCGCGAAGGCGACGTCGTGCACGAGCTCGATGCGGCGCACGCCGATCTCCTTGCGCGCATCGGCTTCGGACCACAGCGCCGGTGTCGGCGTGCAGGCCCCGAGCGCCGCGGTGAGCAGCAGCGGCGCGACGATGCGGGCGATGGACGAGGCGGACATGTCTACTGCTCCAGGTTGAAGCCGGCGGGGCCGACCAGGCGACGGCCGTCGGTGCCGCGCACCACCGGCGTGTCCTCGGTCGGCTTGTGGACGTAGAGCGGCGCCGTCTTCAGGCGCTCGGCGTCGGACGGCATCGTCAGGCCGTCGGTCGGCGCCGACATCGCCGTCTCCGAGGTCGGACGCACGACGTACGGGGTGACGATGATCACGAGCTCGCTCTCGTTGCGCTGGAAGGAGTCGGAGCGGAACAGCGCGCCGAGGATCGGCAGGTCGCCGAGACCCGGCAGGCGGCGCACGCTGTGGTTGACGTCGTTCTGCAGCAGGCCGGCGATCGCGAAGCTCTGGCCGCTGCCGAGCTCGACCGTGGTCTCGGCGCGCCGGGTGGTGATCGCCGGGATGGCGAAGTTGTTGAGACGGACCTCGCCATTGGTCGAAAGCTGGCTGACCTCGGGGCGGACCTTGAGATTGATCTGGCCGTCGGTCAGGAGCGTCGGCGTGAACGCGAGGCTGACGCCGAACTTCTTGAACTCGACGGTGATGGTGTTGTTCTGCTGCGAGATCGGGATCGGGAACTCGCCGCCGGCGAGGAAGCTCGCGGTCTCGCCCGACACCGCGGTGAGGTTCGGCTCCGCCAGCACCGTGACGAGGCCCTCGTTCTCGAGCGCGTCGATCACCGAGTTGATGTTCCAGTTGCCCTTGCGGAAGCCGCCCATGATCGAATCGGTGTTGCCGCTTCCGAGCGCCGGCGCGTTGCGGGTGAGGAACGCGCCGGTGCTGTTCACGACCGGATTTCCGGTGGCGAGCCCGAAGCTGAACGCGCCGGCCGCGAGCAGCGCGTCCCAGTTGACGCCGATCTGCTTCAGCACCGAGCGCTGCACCTCGGCGATGCGGACGCGGAGGTTGATCTGGTTCGGGCCGCGCACGGCGAGGCGGTTGATGATGTTGTCGGCGCCGGCGAGTCGCGCGGCGAGCGCGCGGACGTTCTCCGCCGCCTCCGGCGAGCGCACCACGCCCTGCAGCACGACCGCGTCGCCGACCGAGGAGACGTCGACGCGCGAGTCCGGGGAATAGGTGTGGATCGCCTCGCGCAGCCGGGTGAGGTTGTGGGCGACCGACACCCGCCAGCCTTCGACCACCTGGTCGGTTGCGTCGACGGTATAGAGGGTCGTCTCGCCGGGCTTGCGGGCGAACACGTAGATCAGTTTCGGCGACTTCACCTGGACATCGGCGATCTCGGGGTCGGCGACGAAGACGCTCGCCGCCGGCTGCTCGAGCGCGATGAGCCGGCCCTTGTTGATCTCCATGTCGATGTGGGCGACCGGCGCGCGCAGCGGCTGGGCGGCGGCGGAGCCGACCAGGGCGACGACGAGCGCGAGGGCGAACAAGGCGCGCATGACATGCACCGTGAGTTTGGAGACGTTGCCGGAGACGTGGCGGCTCATTGCAGCCCCGCGACGGCCGCGGCCTCCGCGGCACTGGTCTCGATGGCCGGATCCGAGTCGCCGGCCGGGCTTTCGCCCGCGTCGGTCCTCGAGGACGACGCCGACTGGCCGCCCTCCATCTTCACCTTGGGGCCGCGCACGACCTGGACGAGCGCCGCGCCCTGCGAGAGCAGCGCGCTCGCCTCGCTGTCCACCGTATACGTGCGGCGCGGCTCCGACGGCTTGGCGCCGCGGCTGTCCTGGGCGACGGCGAGGCTCCTGAGCGACAGCGAGATCTTCCCGATCTGGGCGATCAGGCTCAGTATTTCCGCCTGCTTGGGCGATGCCTCGAGGGTGACGGTCTTTGCCATCACCGCGCCGGTCGACTGATCGCTCGTGGTCTGGTCCACCGCGATGACGCGGAGATCCTCGACCACGGTCTCGGTGGCGTTGACGGTGCGCTTCTCGGAGCCCTGGCCCTGCAGGGCGTGAGTCACGAGCACGTCGACATGATCGCCCGGCAGCACGAAGCCCGAGACGCCGGTGGTCGCGTTGACCGAGACCGCGACGGCGCGCATCCCCGGCTGCAGCACCGCGGCGAGGAAGCCGCGGTCGCCCGGCTTCACGATGCGCGACTCGGTGATCGGCTCGCCGGCCGCGAGGCCGACCTTCACGATCCCGCCGACGAACGCATCCACCGAGCCGCCCTTGCTCTTCACGACGTAGCCCGCCGGGAGCGAGCCCTCCGGCCACGGCTGCCAGGCGAGGTCCTCGGGCTTCACGAACAGGCCCGAGGCGATCGGCTTGCGCGCGACCAGCACCTCGGTCGCGGCGACCGGCGCCGGCGCCGCCGGCTTGAGCGCCGCCTGCTGGGCGTTCATCCAGCTCCGGGCGAACAGCGCGGCAAGCGCCGCCGTGCCCACGGCGAGAACGAGGAAGACGAGGCTGCGTGCGCGCATGATGGCCCTCACAGCGCCGCGAGGCGCATGACGATGTAGAGACCGGCGACCGCGATCGCGACGCCGAACGGGACGGGGGCCTTGAGGCCGCGGCGCAGCCGCACGGCGAAGCCCTGACCGGCGGCGCCCTCGAGCTGCGGGAACGCCGCGCGCCAGATCAGGACCCCCGAAGCAAGCACGCCGCCCGCGACCGAGGCGATGATGAGAAAGGCGAGGATGTGATCGATGCCCGCCCACAGCGCGACCGCGGCCGCAAGCTTGGCGTCGCCGCCGCCGATCAACTGCAGGGCGAAGAGAGCGAAGCCGGCGATCAGCACGAGACCGGCCAGCGCCAGGGCGAGAAGCCCGTCGCTCGCGGTCGGCACGACGGCGCCCGTCGCGATGATCCGGCTCAGGAGATGGACCGGGAACAGCGCCGCGATCGCGACCACCGCGCGATTGGGAATGATGAAGCCGCGGGCGTCGCTGGCCGCCGCCCACAGGAGGCAGAAGGCAAACCCGGCGAGAGCGGCGTTGTGAAGGGCGGCGTCCATGATGCGGTCCGATGGGTGAGAGGGTCGCGGGACCCGGGGCGGCGGACCGTCCGCCGCCCCGGGTTGCTCGCGGTCAGGTTCAGCAGGCCGCGCCGGCCTGAGCCTGCGTCAAGCAGTCCGAAACGTGCGTGAACATGTCGCGAAGGTTGCCGCCCATCGCGCCGAGAGCGGCGATCGCGACCACCGACACCAGGGCGGCGATCAGGCCGTACTCGATCATCGTGGCGCCGCTTTCGTCGCGGATGAACGACTTGAGAGTGGTGAACATTGCTTTCCTCCGGTTTCACCGCCGACCTCGTCGGCGAGTCAGTTGCTGCGTCGGCGATGCGTCGGCGCGGGAGGCAATGTCTGCTAACCGCTTTGACGAAGTTTTAAGTTTCGAAGCGAGTTGGCGAAAACACGACACCAATACGCCGGGAAGACATGACAATTTCGAACGAACCCGACATGTCGCTGCCACGCCGCGCCACGTTTCGCACACGGCGTCACGGCACCGCGGCATCGCCGCAATGCCCGTCAACTTGCGGGCATCTTTAACACCCGCGAAAGGCGGATTCGGCGAGGGTCCCGTGGGCCGCGACCGCGGCCTCAGACACGGAGTCGCCGATGCGTGCCACGTCAACTGTCTCGCTCGTCCGGCGGTGCCGCCGAGGCGCCGTCAGCGCGCTGGTCGCGCTCAGCATGGCGCCCCTCGTGACGACCATCGGCCTCGCGGTCGACACCGCGCGCGGCTACCTCGTCAAGTCGCGCCTCAGCCAGGCGATCGACGCCGCGGGCCTCGCCGGCGGACGCATCATGTCCTCGGCCAACCGCGACGCCGACATCCGGATGTACTTCAACGCGAACTTCCCGGCCGGCTTCATGGGCGCCACGGTGACCGACCCCGTCATCACGCCGAGCGCCGACGGCAACTCGATCACGCTGTCGGCGACCGCAAGCGTGCCGACGACCTTCCTCAAGGTCGCGCACATCGACACGATGTCGGTCGCCTCCTCGACCCAGATCGAGCGCCAGCTCCTGCCCCTCGAGGTGGTGCTGTCGATGGACCTGTCGGGATCGATGACCACGACCGACGCGGGCGGCGGCCTGTCGCGGTTCCAGGCGGCGAAGAACGCCGCGACGACGCTGATCGGCATCCTGTTCGGCGCGAACACGACCAACGACAACCTGAAGATCGGCCTGGTGCCGTGGAACGGCAAGGTGAACGTCTGGCTCGCCGGGCAGATCTACAACTCGGCCCTGACGACGACCGTCGCCGCCCCGGCAGGCTTCGTCAATCCGATCACCGGCGTGGCGCAGGCCACGCTGTGGAAGGCGAACAACTCGCCGGTGCTGCTGCTGTCGCAGCCGCAATCCACCTGGAAAGGCTGCGTCTACGAGCGTTATCTCGCCGACGGCAACGCGACCGACGACGCCGACATCTACGAGGGCGATTACACCGGCGGCGGCAAGACCTGGATCACCGCCTGGCAGCCGATCCCGACCGCCGAGGGCGAGCCGACCGCCTCGGGCTCGACCCATTGCTCGCTCGCCCAGGCGGCCGGTCAGCCGAACGGCGTCGACTGCACGCCGTGCCTGTCGAAGGGCATCACGCCGATGACCTCGACCAAGCAGACGATCCTCGACGCCCTTAACAACCTGCCGTCGCCCAACGGCGACACCAACCAGGTGTCCGGCCTCGGCTGGGCCTGGCGGATGCTGACGCCGGCCGCGCCGTTCAGCGAATCGACCTCAGACCAGCAGACGACGCAGCAGGCGATCATCCTGATGACCGACGGCCAGAACAACGCCGGCTACGGCGACGCCTACAAATCCGCGTTCGGCGTCGGCTCCGCCGGGCGTCCCGGGATGGACGCGCGCCTTCAGGTGCTCGCCCAGAACATCAAGAACGCCGGGATCAAGATCTACGTGATCCAGGAGGGACAGGTGTCGAACGCCCTCAAGACGCTCCTGCAGGGGATCGCCTCGGCCCCGAGCTCGCCGTACTACTTCTACGCGCCGGACGCGACGACCCTGAACGACGCGTTCAAGCAGATCGCCGATCACCTGTCGTCGCTCCGCATCGCGCAGTAGGCGGACGGGCGTCTGGCCGTTCGCTTGCGGCGTGAGTACGAATGCGCGCTCGGACCTCACGTCGTGGTCGGCGAAGCGTGCACGCGTTTGTCCCGTGTCGTCACCCCGGCGCAAGCTAGTCCCGCGCAGGGGAGAGCGGGGGCGACTTTTCCCCCTCTCCCTTGAGGGAGAGGGCCCACGCGGTGCTCACCGTAAACACTGCGTCGTCCTCGCCGCCCCTCTTTTCGAACGGACCGCGTGAGCGCGGGAATGACGACAGGAAGACATGCAGCTAAACACCACGTCATGCCCGGCCTTGTGCCGGGCATCCACGTTCTTTTCAAAGACACACGTGGATGGCCGGGGCAAGCCCGGCCATGACGAAGTAGAGAAGCCCGTTGATGGGCAACGGCTCTCGGCGACTTTGCACAGGCTGCATGGCGAAGCTCCGCGTTTCTCCACAGCCCCCTTGCGGCGCGTTTCGGGTGCGCGCATCGTCTCGGCATCGCGACAAGCGAGGAGAGCTATTGCGCTTAGCTCTTCCGAGTGGAGCGAAGAAGCCGCGAGCGATGGCCTCCGACAATGAGGACGGCCGCGGTGGATGAAGTTGAGAGGCAACGGCGCTTCCCCTTCGGGTCGCGACGCATCTTCCTCTTCGGTACCAACATAACCCAGCGTCGCGGCTCGCGACGGAGAGAAGCAATCGGTAGGGCGGCTTCGGTTTCAACGCACCGCGGCACCTGCTGACCTCTCCCGGGAAGGAAAAAGGTGGATTTCGCTGATCCGCCGACGACGACGTGTGTCCGCGTGACGGTAGCTCCAGAGCGCGAACGCACCGGCCCCTCACCAGCCCGCTCCGGGATGACCTTCCGGAGCGGGCTTCGGTGATTCAGGGATACCCCCTCACCCCTCCCTCTCCCCGCTGGGGAGAGGGTGACGAGCGGCGGCACAGCCGCCGCGAGTCGGGTGAGGGGGCGC